>CAMNOU010000003.1 GCA_946546945.1 uncultured Lachnospiraceae bacterium | reverse complement strand
GCCTTTGCGGGAGCAGGAGAAAACCATCAATCGGGATATCGATGATAGTATTGTTTCTGACGGCGGCGGAATGACGGTGCTTCAGTACCTGATGGGACATTCGGATATCAGCGTCACTCTCAACACCTATACGCATCTGAAATTAGACGATGCAAAGGAAGAGATGGAGAAGCTGGCACTGAAGGCAGCAGATGCCGAAGAAGAGATGGAAAAGCTGGGCGTGAAGGAAAATGAGCATTCGGTGATAAAACTTCGCCAGAGCAGCTGAAAAGCCTGATGGATAAAGGGCTTGAAAAGCTTTGCAGGCATAGGTGATCGGCAGATGTCAGACGGCATTTGCCGAAAAAGGCAATGGTCTAAACTTTGATTCATAGACCATTTTAGACCAGAATTTAGACCTTTTGAAGGAAAAGACATGCCGAGATAAGTCGAGAAAAGCTAAGAAACGGTAAAATACCGGAATGCCGGAAATGCCCGTAAAATAAGGAAAAACCGAGATAAATCAAGGGAAAACTTAAGATAAATTGGGAGTCAAAATTGATGATAAAAGTGTTATTCGTGTGCCACGGCAATATCTGCCGCAGTACGATGGCGGAGAGTGTTTTTACTGATCTGGTGAGGCGGTCTCACATGGAGAATCAAATCAGAATAAATTCAGCGGCCACAAGCCGAGAAGAGATCGGCAATCCGCCGCATTACGGAACAGTAAAGCGCCTGGACCAGGCCGGTATTCCCGTTGTCCCGCATCAAGCAGTTCAGATGACCAAAAAGGACTACAGGGATTATGATTATCTGATCGGCATGGACAGTGCCAACATCCGCAATATGACCCGCATCGCGGGCGGAGATCCGGAGGGGAAGATCTTTAAAGTGCTTTCCTTTGCCGGCAGGGATGCCGATGTGGCAGACCCATGGTACACCGGAGATTTTGAGGCGACTTATCGGGATGTCACGGACGGCTGCGCAGGGCTGCTGCAATATCTCAGAGAACATGACTTAAGTAAGTGAGGCAGATAATGGGAAGAAAATCAACGAAAGAAAATAAATCAATTTATCAGATTACGCGCGAGTCGCTTGGCTGGACGAGAGAGAAGGCCGCAGACGAGATTCCGGGAATGTCCGCGGAGCGTATTGAAAAACTGGAGAACGGACGTGCTGTTGTGCAGCCGGAAGATGTGATGCTCATGGCGAAATATTACAAAGCGCCTTCTTTGTGCAACTATTATTGCTCGCATGAATGTGCGATCGGACAGGATTCTGTCCCTGAAGTGAAGAGGAAAGAGCTTTCTCAGATTGCGGTAGAGACGCTGAATGCCCTGAACCGGATGAACCGGGAAAAAGACAGGCTTCTGGAGATCGTTGAGGATGGGGAAATCACACCGGATGAATACGAAGACTTCCTGAATATCAAGACCACACTGGACAAGATTTCGCTTTCTGTGGACAGCCTGAAGCTTTGGCTGGATGAGAAGATTGCGCAGGGAAAGATAGAGTTTTAAATGAATACACTGATTGCACAATACAGAGGACTTAGAAAAGAAAACTACATATTGTTTTTCGGCAGGATTGTGACGAATCTGGGTGCCATGGTCTGGCCGATGCTTACATTAATATTAAATCAGAAGCTTGGCATGAATGCCAGCAGCACAGCGATGATCATCGTTATCGCGGGGCTTGCCAATCTTCCGGCGAACATGATCGCGGGCAAGATGGCGGATCATTTTAATAAAAAGAATATTATTATCGTCTGTGATCTGGCATCGATCACCTGCCTGATCATCTGCGGGAGTATGCCGCTGTCGAAGTTTTCGGTCATTCCGATGGTTGCCTCCGGCATTTTTCAGGGAATGGAAGATCCGGCGTACAATGCGCTTCTGGCCGATATTACCCCGACGGAAAAGAGAGAAAGCGCGTACTCGCTTTTATATCTCGGCGCCAACATCGGGCTGGTTCTGTCCCCGACACTGGCCGGCTTTCTGTTCCGGAATTTTCTGTGGCTGTCTTTTTTCATCAATGCAGCAGCCATTGGCAGTTCGACGCTGCTTATTTTTTTTCGCCTGAAAAATATTACTCCGGTAAAAGAGACATCGGAGGTTTCGGAATATCAGACATCCAGGGACGATCTCGGACTGATCGGAATCCTGAAGGAAAACCCGGTCCTGATCCTTTATCTGCTTCTGGTTGGCCTGTACTACGCCGCCTATCAGCAGTTCGGTTACCTGATGCCTCTTGATCTCGGGCGTGTCCACGGGGAAGACGGGGCCGTGATTTTCGGAACGGTAAACAGCGTGAACTGTGTGATCGTGGTGATTTTCACACCTTTGATTACCAGAGTATTCCGGCGTGTGACAGAGACCGGGAAGACGCTAATCGGCGATTTTCTGCAGATTGCCGGATATGCGGTATTTGCCATGATGCTCGGACATATTCCGGCCTACTATCTGTCCATGCTTCTCTTTACCTGGGGAGAGATTTTTGCGACGATTGCCATCGGTCCTTTTCTGTCTAAACGGATCCCGGCCAGCCACCGCGGGCGGATCAATGGCCTGGAAGCCATGATGATTATGGCTTTCACATCCGTCGGCGAACTGATGATCGGAAGACTCTTTGACCTGTATGGCTCGGCAGCAGCCTGGGGACTGACGCAGGGAATGGGGGCGGTCTCGGTGGTTCTGTGCATCCTGCTGATGCGTGCGGATAAGAAATATTATCCCAAACTGTATAAAAAAATATTTTAAAAATTATTAGCACTCGCGCTTGACGAGTGCTAATTTTTGTGATATAACAGAATCTGTAAAGAGTGTTATATGAAAAATAGAACACATAAACAATGAAAAAAAGAGCAGAACTCTAAGGCAGAGAGGAGGTACGGTTATGAATATACAGAAGTTTACACAGAAATCCATGGAGGCGATCCAGGATTGCGAAAAACTGGCTTATGAATATGGCAATCAGGAGATAGAGCAGGAGCATTTGCTCGTTGCCCTGCTTCGTCAGCAGGACGGACTGATTCCGAAACTGATCGAGAAGATGGAGATCAATAAGGAGCATTTTTATGACAATGCGATCCGTCAGCTGGAAAAAAGAGTAAAGGTTCAGGGCGGGCAGGTACATATCGGCCAGATGCTGAACAAGGTGCTGATTTCCGCAGAGGATGAGGCAAAGCAGATGGGAGACGACTATGTATCGGTCGAGCATCTTTTCCTGAGTATGATCCGTTATCCGAATCCCGCGATGAAGTCGGTTTTCAATGAGTACGGCATCACCAGGGAGCGCTTTCTGCAGGTGCTTTCCACCGTCAGAGGGAACCAGAGGGTGACCACAGATAACCCGGAGGCGACTTACGATACTCTTGAGAAATACGGATATGATCTTGTGGAGAGGGCGCGTCAGCAGAAGATGGATCCGGTGATCGGACGTGACGCTGAGATCCGGAATGTCGTCCGCATCCTTTCCAGGAAGACGAAAAACAACCCGGTTCTGATCGGAGAACCCGGTGTCGGCAAGACAGCCGTTGTAGAGGGACTGGCACAGCGGATCGTCCGCGGAGATGTTCCCGAAGGACTGAAAGAAAAGAAACTTTTCGCGCTGGATATGGGAGCACTGGTTGCCGGCGCCAAGTACCGTGGCGAGTTTGAGGAGCGTCTGAAGGCAGTTCTTGACGATGTGAAAAACAGTGACGGACAGATCATTCTGTTCATCGATGAGCTTCATACCATCGTCGGAGCGGGCAAGACCGACGGAGCGATGGATGCCGGGAACATGTTGAAACCGATGCTTGCGAGAGGTGAGCTGCACTGCATCGGTGCGACGACACTGGATGAATACAGACAGTATATTGAGAAGGACGCGGCTCTGGAACGGCGTTTTCAGCCGGTCATGGTGGATGAACCGACAGTGGAGGATACCATTTCCATCCTGCGCGGCTTAAAGGAACGTTATGAAGTGTTCCACGGCGTCAAGATCACTGACGGAGCACTGGTTTCCGCGGCTGTTTTATCGAACCGTTACATCTCAGACCGTTTCCTTCCGGATAAGGCCATCGATCTGGTCGATGAGGCATGTGCCCTGATCAAGACCGAGCTGGACTCCATGCCCACGGAACTGGACGAACTGAACCGGCGTGTTATGCAGCTCGAGATTGAGGAGACCGCGCTGAAGAAAGAAGAGGATAAGCTCAGTCAGGACCGTTTGGAAGCTCTCCAGAAAGAACTGGCAGAACTGCGCGAGGAGTTTAATGCGAAAAAAGCGCAGTGGGACAATGAGAAAAACGCAGTTGAGCGTGTCCAGAAGCTCAGGGAAGAAATCGAAGGACTCAATAAAGAGATTCAGATTGCGCAGCAGAACTATGATCTGAACAAGGCGGCCGAGCTTCAGTACGGCAGACTGCCGGAGCTGAAAAAACAGCTTGAGCATGAAGAGGAAATCGTAAAATCCAAAGACATGTCTCTGGTTCATGAGAATGTCAGTGAGGATGAGATCGCAAAGATCATTTCCCGATGGACCGGGATTCCGGTTGCGAAGCTGACCGAAAGCGAGCGGAACAAGACCCTGCATCTGGATGACGAGTTGCATAAACGTGTCATTGGACAGGATGAAGGCGTGACCAAGGTGACAGAAGCCATTATCCGTTCCAAGGCAGGCATCAAGGATCCGGAAAAACCCATTGGCTCCTTCATGTTCCTGGGACCTACCGGTGTTGGTAAGACCGAGCTGGCCAAGGCGCTGGCGGCAAGCCTCTTTGATGACGAATCCAATATGGTGCGTATCGATATGACTGAGTATATGGAGAAGTTCTCCGTCTCCAGACTGATCGGAGCGCCTCCCGGATATGTCGGTTATGATGAGGGCGGTCAGCTTACCGAAGCAGTCCGCAGGAAACCGTACTCTGTGGTCCTGTTCGACGAGGTGGAAAAAGCGCACCCGGATGTGTTTAACGTCCTGCTTCAGGTGCTGGATGACGGGCGGATCACTGATTCCCAGGGACGTACCGTTGATTTTAAAAACACCATTATCATCATGACTTCCAACTTAGGCTCCATGTATCTGCTGGATGGGATTGATGAAAGCGGAAACATCCGTCCTGATGCGGAAGAGAAGGTCATGCATGACCTGCGAAACAGCTTCCGTCCGGAATTTCTGAACCGTCTGGATGAAATCATCATGTTTAAGCCGCTGACCAGAAGTGACATCGGAAACATTATGCAGCTGCTAATCAAAGACCTTAATGACCGGCTTGCTGACCGTGAGATTTCCGTAGAGCTGAGTGAGGCAGCGAAGGAATATGTAATCAGCCACGGTTATGATCCGCAGTACGGCGCGCGTCCGCTGAAGCGGTTCCTGCAGAAGCATGTGGAAACATTATCCGCAAAACTCATTCTTTCTGATCAGGTGAGGACCGGAGATACGATTTATATTGATGAGGCCGGCGGCATGCTGACTGCATCAGCGAAATAATAAAGATAAAAAAGTGACAGCAGACAATCGGGCTGCTGTCATTTTTTGTATAGAAAAAGTTGCCCTTCCCTGTGAAAAATGCTAAAATTATAACGAATCTTTACTGGATGTGACCACAGAGTTTTTTGTGTTTGGTTTTTTTACAGAAGGGAAACGGGCCTATGAAGCTTTTGATTAAAAATGGAATCGTAATCAACCCTGGTGACAGATCTGAAAAAAAGGCGGATGTCCTTGTAAGAGATGGTGTGATCGTGCAGATCGCCGCATCTATAGAAGAGGACGCTGACCGTGTGATCGACGCATCAGGGTATTATTGTATGCCGGGATTTATTGATTTGCATGTGCACTTGAGAGATCCGGGGCTGACCTACAAAGAAGACATACAGACAGGAACTGCTGCCGCAGCGCATGGCGGCTTTACAACCATCGTGGCCATGCCGAATACAAAACCCGTGGCGGACTGCCCGGAAGTCATCGAATATGTGCAGAACAGGGCCAAAGAGGTGTCAAAGGTTCATGTGTATCAGGTCGGTTCCGTGACAAAAGGCATGAAAGGAGAGGAACTTTCCGACATCCGCGGTATGGTAAAGGCGGGCTGCATTGCCTTGAGTGAAGACGGGAAGTCTGTGATGAATGCAGATCTTTACCGGGAAGCGATGAAGATTGCTGCTGAGGAAAAGATGGTCGTCCTTGCGCACTGTGAGGATATCAATCTGGTTCACGGGGGAGTCCTGAATGCGGATGCAAGATCTGAGGAGCTCGGCATGCCGGGGATCACCAATGCGGTGGAGGATGTGATTGTTGCCAGGGACATTCTTCTGGCGAAGGAGACGGGTGTCAGGCTGCATCTGTGCCACTGTTCGACCAGAGACAGCGTCAGGATGGTCAAAATCGCAAAAGAAGACGGCGTAAAGGTGACGGCGGAGGTTTGCCCGCATCATTTTTCCATGTCCTCCGATGAGATTGACGGCGATAACGCCAATTATAAAATGAATCCGCCGCTTCGTACAAAGGAGGATGTCGAGGCTCTCAGAAACGGGCTTTCATCCGATGTCATGGATGTGATCGCGACAGATCACGCGCCTCATTCCGATGAAGAAAAAGCCCAGAGCATCCGGAAGGCGCCCTTTGGCATCGTCGGTCTGGAGACGGCAGCTGCGCTGACCTATACCCACCTTGTAAAACCGGGACATCTGACCATGATGCAGATGGCAGAAAAGATGAGCCTGCACCCGGCACGGATCCTCGGAATCAGCCGCGGCATCATCGAAGTGGGAGCGCCTGCGGATCTTGTTCTGTTTGATCCGGAATATAAGTGGGTCGTTGACCCGCAGCAGTTTCTTTCAAAGGGAAAGAATACGCCGTTTGCCGGGAAAGAGCTCACCGGGAAAGTGGTCGCGACGATCATTGATGGTGAAGTGGTAACAGAAGACGCGGCGTTCTTGAATAAATAATCAGAAAGACAGCGCAGCCTGTCTTGGTCAGGAGAAGAAAGTATGATTCAGAAATTAATCGAAAAAATCAGGAAGACAAATGCTCCTATTGTGGTTGGATTAGACCCGATGCTGGCTTATGTGCCGGAGCATATCCAAAAAAAATCTTTTGCGGAGTTCGGTGAGACTCCGGAAGGGGCGGCAGATGCGATCTGGCAGTTCAATAAGGAAATTATCGATAAAACTTATGATCTGATTCCGGCGGTGAAGCCGCAGGTGGCTATGTATGAGCAGTTTGGTATCGAGGGGATGAAAGCTTTTCAGAAGACGGTAGATTACTGTCATGAGAAGGATCTGGTGGTCATCGGAGATATTAAGAGAGGCGACATTGGCTCTACATCGGCGGCATATGCCGTGGGGCATCTGGGGAAGGTACAGATCGGGAGTCATTCCTTTCACACTTTCAATGAGGATTTTGTGACGGTCAACCCGTATCTGGGCACGGACGGGGTCAAACCCTTTGCTGATGTCTGCAGGGAGGAGAAGAAGGGACTGTTCATTCTGGTCAAGACTTCGAATCCGTCCAGCGGGGAATTCCAGGACCGGATGATCGACGGGAAACCGCTTTATGAGCATGTGGCACAGAAGGTAGCGGCCTGGGGTGAAGAACTCATGGGCGAAGAGTACAGTTACATTGGCGCGGTCGTAGGCGCGACTTATCCTGAGATTGGAAAAGTATTAAGAAAAGTGATGCCGAAGACCTATATTCTTGTGCCGGGCTACGGCGCGCAGGGAGGGAAAGGAAAGGATCTGACTCATTATTTCAATAAAGACGGCCTGGGCGCGATTGTGAATTCCTCCCGCGGTATTATTGCGGCCTATAAACAGGAAGCCTATGCAAAATTCGGGGCAGAAAATTTCGCGGATGCATCCCGGCAGGCAGTTCTGGATATGATCGAGGATATCCGGAGTGCGCTGTAAGGACGGATCAGAAATAAAGTAAGGAGCTTAAGTAATGGCAAATAAGTTTAAAGAACAGGTCCGGATCCTGAGCCAGGACGAGATCGCGAAGGATATTTACAGCCTGTGGATCCAGACAGAAAATATTGCAGGCTGTGCGAAGGCAGGGCAGTTCGTTTCCGTGTACAGTGAGGATGGAAGCAGGCTGCTGCCCCGTCCCATCAGTATCTGTGAAATCGATAAGCAGAATTCTGCGCTGCGGCTGGTTTACAGAATCGCCGGAAAAGGAACCGCAGAATTTTCAAAAAAGAAGGCAGGGGATACCCTTGCAGTGCTGGGGCCTCTGGGGAACGGATTCCCGCAGAAAAAGGAAAAAGCGTTTCTGATCGGAGGGGGAATCGGAATCCCTCCGATGCTGGAGCTTGCAAAAGAGCTGGATTGTGAAAAACAGATGATTCTCGGATACAGAGACAGCGATACCTTTTTGCGGGAAGAATTCGCAAAACAGGGTGAGGTCTATATTGCGACGGAGGACGGAAGCATCGGGACAAAAGGAACGGTGATCGATGCGATCCGGGAAAACGGACTCGACGCCAATGTCCTTTATGCCTGCGGTCCGACCCCGATGCTCCGTGCATTGAAAGCTTATGCACAGGAACATGACATGGAATGCTGGATTTCCATGGAGGAAAAAATGGCCTGCGGAATCGGAGCCTGTCTGGCATGTGTCTGCAAATCCACGGATGTGGATGAACACACGAATGTCCATAACAAACGGATCTGCAAAGAAGGTCCGGTTTTTAATGCCGGGGAGGTGGAACTTTGATCAGCACAAAAGTACAGATTGCAGGTGTAGAATTTAAAAATCCCGTCATGGTTGCCTCGGGAACCTTCGGTTCCGGCGAAGAGTTTTCGGAATTTGTGGATCTGAACCGTCTCGGAGCCGTTGTGACAAAGGGTGTTGCCAATGTCCCCTGGCCGGGCAATCCCACTCCGCGGATCGCGGAAGTTTACGGAGGAATGCTGAATGCCATTGGTCTTCAGAATCCGGGCATTGATGTTTTTGTAAACCGGGATATTCCTTTTTTGAAAAAGTATGATACGAAAATCATCGTGAACGTATGCGGCAGATCGACGGAAGATTATTGTGAGGTCGTAGAACGGCTGGCAGATCAGCCGGTCGATCTGCTGGAAATCAATATATCCTGCCCGAATGTAAAAGAGGGAGGGATTGCTTTCGGACAGAACCCGAAGTCAGTGGAGGCCATCACAAAGGCCTGTAAGAAACATGCAGGGCAGCCGATCATCATGAAGCTTTCCCCCAATGTGACGGATATCACGGAGATGGCGAAGGCAGCGGAAGCAGGAGGAGCGGATGCACTTTCTCTGATTAATACCCTTACCGGTATGAAAATCGATGTGAATAAGCGCACCTTTGCGCTGGCCAACAAGACCGGAGGTCTTTCGGGACCTGCTATCCATCCCATTGCGGTCCGGATGGTCTACCAGACCGCCCGCGCCGTAAGCGTACCGGTCATCGGGATGGGAGGCATCATGAATGCAGAGGATGCGCTGGAAATGATTCTTGCCGGAGCGACGGCCGTCAGTGTCGGAACGGCGAATTTTACTAATCCTTATGCAACAGAAGAAATTATTGACGGAATGGAAACGTACCTTGAGCAAAACAAAATCGCGGATATCCGCGAACTCATCGGTGCGGTACACTGAAAATGACAGCAGATTCCTGTTCAAGTCTCGCTCTCGAGACTTGGCGTGGAATTCGGGTCAGCGTCTGCTGTCAAAGGGAGTACCATGGAAGAGCATGTAAAAAACAATCCTCTGGGCAGTGAAAAAGTGTCCGGACTTATGCTAAAATTTGCGATACCGAGCATCATAGCGATGATTATCGGTTCTGTTTATAATATTGTCGATCAGCTGTTTATCGGACATGCAGTGGGGACGATGGGCAATGCCGCCACGAATGTATCATTCCCGCTTACGACATCCTGTATTGCACTCGCGCTGCTGTTCGGAATCGGCGGAGCATCCTGCTTTAATCTGACCATGGGACGCGGCAACCCGCAAAAAGCGATTCATTTTGTGGGAAATTCAGCAGTTCTGCTCTTTGGAAGCGGCCTGCTTTTATGTATTGTTTCCCAGATTTTTCTGCCGGCGCTCCTGAAAGGCTTCGGTACGCCTCCGGACGTGATGCCTTATGCGATTGAGTATGTGCGGATCACAGCGATTGGATTCCCGTTTCTGATTCTGACTGCCGGAGGCGGCCACCTGATCCGTGCGGACGGAAGTCCGAAGATGACGATGGCATGCAGTATTGCCGGAGCAGTGATCAATACGGTTCTGGATGCGCTTTTTGTACTGGTATTCGGATGGGGAATGACAGGCGCGGCGCTGGCGACGATCATAGGACAGATTATATCCGGTGTCATGGTCATTTTATATCTTCGCAGGTTTAAGACAGTTCCCTTAAAAGCAGAACATCTGCGGTTGGAATGGGAGTATTCCAAAGCCATCATTTCCATCGGAATGGCTTCGTTTTTCAACCAGCTTGCCATGATGGTCGTTCAGATCGTGATGAATAATTCCCTTACCTATTACGGTGCATTGTCTGTATACGGGGAAGCAATTCCGCTTGCCTGCTCCGGCATCATTATGAAGGTATATCAGATCTTCTTTTCCATCATCATCGGCCTTTCGCAGGGAGCACAGCCGATTGAGAGTTTCAATTACGGAGCAAAGCAGTATCACCGCGTACGGCAGGCTTACTGGACAGCCGCCGGGATCGGGTGCGGCATCTGTATCTTTTCCTTTGTACTGTTCCGGATCTTTCCAAGAGAAATCCTGGAACTGTTCGGCAGAAATACAGAGACGTACTTTGAATTTGGCGTGAAATTCTTTAAGATTTTCATGTTCTTTACATGGCTGAATTTCCTGCAGCCCATCACATCCACATTTTTTACATCCATCGGGAAACCGAAAAAGGGAATTTTTCTGTCGCTGACCAGGCAGCTGCTTTTTATCCTGCCGCTGATCGTGATTCTGCCGATCCGGTTCGGCATTATTGGGCTCTTATATTCCGCTCCGATCGCGGATCTCGCATCTGCCTTTGTCACGTTTCTCATGGCCAGAGGAGAATTTAAACAAATGAAAGTACTCGAAGAGGAAGAGCAGAGAAATTCATTCTGATTTTTGGTTGAATCCTCTCTGGCAGGATGATATACTTGTAAAGAATTACCGGAATAGATTGAAGAGAGAAATGAGGAGCAGGATATATGGAACGATATAAGGAAGAATTTATACAGTTCATGGTTGAATCCGATGTTTTAAAATTCGGAGAATTTACATTGAAGAGCGGGAGAAAGTCTCCCTTTTTTATGAATGCGGGAGCATACGTGACAGGCACGCAGCTCCACAGACTGGGAGAGTATTACGCAAAAGCGATTCATGATAAATACGGGACAGATTTTGACGTGCTGTTCGGACCGGCTTACAAAGGGATCCCTCTTTCTGTAGCCGCGATCATAGCATTTTCGCAGCTGTACGGAAAAGAAATCCGTTACTGCTCCAACCGAAAAGAGGTCAAAGATCACGGAGATACCGGCATTTTACTGGGCAGTAAGCTGAAGGACGGGGATCGTGTTGTGATCATCGAGGATGTGACCACATCCGGAAAATCAATCGAAGAGACATTTCCGATTATAAAGGCACAGGCTGATGTGAATATCATCGGGCTGATGGTCTCCCTGAACCGGCAGGAAGTCGGCAAGGGCGGAGAAAAGTGCGCACTTGATGAGATCAGAGATCTTTATGGTTTTGAGACAAACGCTATCGTTTCCATGGACGAAGTGGTCTCTTACCTTTACAACAGACCCTGCGGCGGACGCATCGTGATCGATGATACACTGAAGGCTGCGATTGACGCATATTATGAACAGTACGGAGCGAGGTAGAAATCCGCATATGTTCATAACAAAACATAAAAAAAAGATAAGGATTCTATGCTGGGTTTTATTCTGGATTTATATCTTCGCGCTGGTCTATTTTTTGTTTTTCGCGGAGATGCTGGGCAGGACCGATACGGAAAGGACCTATCATTACAATCTTGTCCTGTTCCGGGAGATCCGCCGTTTTGTCATTTACAGAAAGCAGCTGGGACTTCTGGCGGCCACCATGAATCTGGCAGGCAATATTCTGATATTTGTGCCTTTTGGTTTCCTGCTTCCTACACTTAGCAGGAAGCTGAGAGGTTTCTTTCGCGTTGTGCTGTCAGGTTTTGAACTGAGTCTGGTCGTTGAATGTGTGCAGCTTTTCACCAGGACGGGCAGTTTTGATGTGGATGACCTGCTGCTGAATACCATTGGCAGCGTTTTCGGCTATCTGATCTACGCGTGGGTACAGCACAGGCGTGATGTGCATGCAGACCGCTGGCGGAAGGAACAGGAGGACGGGGAGAACTCTTCCCGGGGAGGTTTTTAATTGGCTAACAGCAGAAGAGAGTACTTTCGCCGTACAAGAAAGGTGCGGCTCAGAGAACTGAAACATTCCAGGCAGGGAATCATTGCGATGATCGCTGCCATCGCCGCAGCCGTACTGTTTGTGGTATCTGTGATGATTTCCTATCGGCAGAACGGTGAGGGAGAATACTATGTCGGGAGCATTGGACTGATCGGTCTGGCGCTGGCGGCCGGCGCACTGATTCTGGGAATCCTGGGGATTCGTGAACCGAAAGTCCGTCCGGGTGCGCCAAGAACAGGAATCGTGCTCGGTGCGGTCATGACCATCGTTCTTGGCAACCTCTATGCCGCCGGGATCCACTGACAGCAGACAACAGTGCACAAAAAACATCTGAAGAGGAAGACTTGAGTGAAGTAAGGAGGAATGACATGAGTGATATAGCTTGGAACACAATCAGGGAGGAATCCCTGCAGGAGCGCTTTGACCTGATGGTCGGGCGGATCGGAGAGATTGCTTCCGAACAACAGGTTCCGGAAAAATATCAGGACTATTTTCATAAAGCAGCGGCTTTTCTTTTGAAAACCGTGGAGATCTTTAATAAGAAGCAGGCGGATACATTGAAAGAGCGTTCTCTGGAGGAATGCAGAGCGGATCAGGAAGAATTATACCGCCATATTCAGCCGGTGAACTATGAAAAAAGCTATGCGAATCCCGCTTTTGCGGTTCAGTCGCTGGGTAAAGAGGAAGGGCAGCTGCTGTCTTTTCTGACATCGGAACTGGAGGGATGCATTCCCTGCGCTTTCCAGGGGAAAAAACAGGAAATGACTCTCCTGATGGAGCTTTTTGTACAGGTCTACAACTGCTTTGAAAACGAAGATCTGAAGGAGGCAAAGCAGACGATTTACTGGTATTTCCATGACTATAGTGAGATTTTTGTGGAAAACCAGATTCATGACATGATCTGCCCGGATGATAATTTCTTTGCAGACATCATCATGAATGCAGATCTGAGTGACCTGCGTTATCTGTATCAGTACGGACTTCCGATCGGAGAAAATGAGACCGGAATCGCGAAGTTCTTAAACCAGATGCCGGAGGCGGATGTTCAGGCCATGGCGGATACCTATACCGAAGGATACCGGATCGGTTTTGAGATGACCGGCAAGGATCTTTCCAAAAAGAAGGTGGCGCAGCTTCACTATCCAGTGGGCTTTGAGCGCATGATGCGTGCCGCCATAGGGAATCTGAAAAAGATGGGGCTGGATGTCACGATCAGCAGAGAAGCGGTATCTTCGTTCCAGCAGAAAGGCAGTATGAAAAGCGGTGCGTATTCCACATCGGTCAACCGCCAGTATGATTTTGATCACAGAGAAGACCGCGCGCTCTATTTTGACAAGGGCTTTGTAGAGCGCCGTCTGGAAGTGTTAAAGACGGTATATGAGCAGCACAAAGAGCAGGCACGCCTGGTTGCAGGCCCGGCAGTCGTTGAAGTGTTCGGAGAAGAACCGTTTGCTCCGGAAAGCAAAGAGGAAGCGCTTCATTATACCGAAGAGCAGCAGAAGCTGAAGGTTTACAACATGTCGGAAAGCGGACAGATTACGAACAAATACATCCCCGGCGAGGAGCGCAGCTTTACGATCATTGCCTATCCGGTTCCCGAGATTGGTGATCAGTTCGAGGAAATCTTTGCCGAGACAGTTGTGATCAACACTCTGGATTACAAAAAGTACCAGTCGATGCAGCAGAGCCTGATTGACATTCTGGATCAGGCAGAGACGGTTCATATCGTTGGAAAAGGTGAGAACCGGACAGACCTGACCGTGGCAATCTGGCCGCTTGCGGACCCGTCAAAACAGACGGCATTTGAAAACTGTGTTGCGGATGTAAATATTCCGGTTGGTGAGGTGTTTACCTCCCCGGTATTAAAGGGAACGAATGGCAGACTTCATGTCTCAGAGGTCTTCTTGAACGGGCTGCAGTATAAGAACCTGGAGATGACCTTCCGTGACGGAATGATCGAAAACTATACCTGCACGAACTTTGCTTCGGAAGAGGAAAACAAAAAATACATTCATGATAATGTGCTTATGCATCATGATACCCTGCCGATGGGAGAGTTTGCGATCGGTACAAACACCACCGCTTACTGTATGGCACGCAAATACCGGATTCAGGACAAGATGCCGATTCTCATCGCGGAGAAAACAGGCCCGCATTTTGCAGTGGGCGACACCTGCTATTCCCATGAGGAAGATATGGTCACATATAATCCGGACGGGAAACAGATTGTGGCGAGGGAGAATGCAGTCAGCGCACTCCGCCATGAAGATATGTCCAGGGCATATCTGAACTGCCACACAGATATCACGATCCCCTATGATGAACTGGGCGCGATCACCGTTATCAGAAAAGACGGCAGTACGGTCGATATCATACGCGACGGTCTCTTTACCGTAGAGGGGGCCAAAGATCTGAATCTGCCGCTGCTGAATGAATGATTGGGAAGTACAATATAAATAACAAAAGAAGGAGAACGAACGATGGCAAAAGTTGGAATCGTAATGGGCAGTGACTCAGATATGCCTGTTATGTCAAAAGCAGCAGAGATCCTGGATAAACTCGGGATCGACTATGAGATGCGGATCATCTCCGCACACCGCGAGCCGGATATCTTTTTTGATTATGCAAAGAGCGCGGAAGAGCGCGGCTATAAGGTGATCATTGCCGGTGCCGGCAAGGCAGCACATCTGCCCGGCATGTGCGCGGCTATTTTCCCGATGCCTGTCATCGGCATTCCGATGAAAACTTCTGATCTGGGCGGCGTAGATTCTCTGTACTCTATCGTACAGATGCCCACCGGTATCCCGGTAGCGACCGTTGCAATCAACGGAGGTGCGAACGCGGGAATCCTTGCGGCTAAGATTCTGGCCACATCGGATGCCGGGATCCTGGAAAAGCTGAAAGCGTATTCGAAGGAACTCAAAGAGCAGGTGGAAGCAAAAGATGCAAAGCTTGCACAGACCGGCTGGAAGGAATACTGATGGCAGACAGGAGTCAATTGCCGTCAGATTAATATGAGGAGGATTACATATGGATTATAAGACGTCCGGAGTGGATATTGAAGCTGGCTACAGATCAGTGGAACTCATGAAAGAGCATGTAAAAAAGACGATGCGCCCTGAGGTGCTGGGAGGACTGGGAGGATTTTCCGGAGCGTTCTCTCTGGCTAAGGTGAAAGAGATGGAAGATCCGGTGCTGCTTTCCGGTACCGATGGATGCGGAACAAAAGTAAAGCTTGCGTTTCTGATGGACAAACATGAGACCATCGGCATCGATGCCGTGGCCATGTGTGTGAACGATATTGCATGTGCGGGAGGGGAACCGCTCTTTTTCCTGGACTATATCGCGTGCGGGAAAAACTATCCGGAGAAAATCGCAGCAATCGTAAAGGGCGTGGCAGAGGGCTGCCTGCAGTCTGACGCCGCTTTGATCGGCGGTGAGACCGCGGAGCATCCGGGCCTGATGCCGGAGGACGAGTATGATCTGGCAGGGTTCGCAGTAGGTGTCTGCGACAGAAAGGATCTGATCACAGGCGAGAATCTGAAAAACGGAGATATCCTGATCGGGATGGCTTCCTCAGGTGTGCACAGCAACGGTTTTTCTCTTGTCAGAAAAGTATTTGAGATGACGAAAGAGTCACTGGATACCTATTATGACGAGCTTGGAAAGACACTTGGCGAGGCACTGATCGCTCCGACCAGAATCTATGTGAAGGCTCTGAAGAGTCTGAAGAATGCCGGTGTAACCGTAAAAGCCTGCAGTCACATTACAGGCGGCGGTTTTTACGAGAATGTTCCGCGTATGCTGATCGACGGGATGCACGCGGTGATTGAAAAAGCAAGTTATCCGGTTCCTCCCATTTTCAAGATGATACAGAAGAACGGGGACATCGCAGAACAGATGATGTACAACACCTTCAATATGGGACTCGGCATGATCGTGGCAGTTGACCCTGCAGATGCAGATAAGGCGATGGAGGCAATCAAAGCTGCCGGAGACAGCCCTTATATTGTTGGCCATATTGAAGCGGGAGAAAAAGGCGTTACGCTTAAGTAGAAAAGGAGCCGATTTATGTTTAGAATAGCAGTGCTGGTCTCCGGCGGCGGAACAAATCTGCAGGCAATCATTGACAGAATCGCGGACGGGACAATCACAAATACCGAAATTGCGGCTGTCATCAGCAATAACCCCGGTGTGTTTGCGCTGGAGCGTGCAAAAAAGGCAGGCATACCCAGTCAGTGTATTTCTCCGAAAGACTTTGAGAGCAGGGAACGTTTCAACGAGGCTCTTCTCGCAGCAGTGGATGCGGCAGAGGCGGATCTGATCGTGCTGGCCGGATTCCTCGTGGTGATTCCGGAGATTATGATCAGAAAGTACCGAAACAGAATCATCAATATTCATCCCTCTCTGATTCCGTCTTTTTGCGGGACAGGATATTACGGGCTGAAGGTGCATGAGGGTGCTCTGGCCCGCGGCGTGAAGATTACGGGGGCGACCTGCCATTTTGTGGATGAAGGTACGGACACCGGCCCGATCATTCTGCAAAAAGCAGTGGAGGTGCAGCAGGACGATACCCCGAAAGTACTCCAGCAGCGTGTCATGGAGCAGGCAGAGTGGATCATTCTGCCAAAAGCGATTAATCTGATCGCAAACGGAAAAGTCCGTGTTGTAGACGGTCTGGTTCAGATTTCGGAGTGAGGAGGAGAAGGATATGAAAGTACTGATCGTGGGAAGCGGCGGACGCGAACATGCTATCGCCATGAGCGTGGCAAAAAGCAGCCGTGTCGATAAAATTTACTGTGCGCCGGGCAACGCAGGAATCGGACAGATTGCCGAATGCGTGGCAATTGGCGCGATGGAATTTGATAAACTGGCGGCATTTGCAAAGGAAAATGCGGTTGATCTGACCATCATCGGCATGGATGATCCGCTCGTAGGAGGAATCGTCGATGTTTTTGAGGCAGAAGGATTAAGAGTCTTTGGCCCCAATAAAGCAGCGGCCATACTTGAAGGATCGAAAGCTTTTTCGAAGGACCTGATGAAAAAGTATCATATTCCGACAGCTGCTTATGAGACCTTTGACGATCCGGAAAAAGCCATTGCTTATCTGAAGACAGCAAAAATGCCGATCGTACTTAAGGCAGACGGTCTGGCGCTCGGCAAAGGAGTGCTCATCTGCAGCACTCTTGCGGAGGCAGAGGCTGGTGTAAAGGAAATCATGATGGACAAGAAGTTCGGATCTGCCGGAAATCACATGGTGATTGAGGAATTTATGACCGGCCGTGAGGTATCTGTACTCTCTTATGTAGACGGGAAAACCATCAAGATCATGTCTTCTGCTCAGGATCATAAGCGCGCCAAAGACGGGGATCAGGGTTTGAACACAGGCGGCATGGGGACATTCTCCCCCAGCCCTTTCTATACAAAGGAAGTAGATGATTTCTGCAGGAAGTACGTTTTCCAGGCAACGGTAGATGCCATGGCCAAGGAAGGCCGGCCATTTAAGGGAATCATCTTTTTCGGATTGATGCTCACCCCGGACGGACCGAAGGTCCTGGAGTACAACGCCCGTTTCGGAGATCCAGAGGCACAGGTCGTGCTGCCCCGGATGAAAAACGACATCATTGATGTGATGGAGGCCTGCATCGATGGAAAACTGGATCAGATCGATCTGCAGTTTGAGGATAATGCAGCGGTTTGCGTGGTTCTGGCCAGTGACGGATACCCTGTCTCCTATCAGAAGGGCTTTGAAATCCGCGGTCTGGAAAACTTTGAGGGGAAAGACGGCTATTATTGTTTCCACGCCGGAAGCAAGCTGGATGATTCCGGAAAGATCGTCACCAACGGCGGCCGGGTTCTCGGCATCACGGCAAAGGGTGCCGATCTGAAAGAAGCCCGCGCGAATGCCTATAAGGCGACCGGGTGGATTGATTTTGACAATAAATACATGAGACACGATATAGGGAAAGCAATCGATGAAGCATAAGACATCCTCGGCGGTGATCTTCGATATGGACGGAACGCTCTGGGACGCTATTGACAATATTGTCATTTCCTGGAATAAAGCGCTGGCACAGGCGGGCGAGACGGGAGTACATGTGACAAGAGAAGGAATCACGGGTTTTATGGGAAAGACCATGGATCAGTTCGCAAAAGCCCTTCTGCCGCATCACCCGCTTGAGCAGGCCATGGAGATCATGCAGACGCTGGAGAAACTGGAAAATGATTATCTCAGAGAGCATGGAGCAGTGCTTTATGCGGATGTGGGAAAAGTCTTTCAAAAGCTGCACGGCGAAGGACATGGCGTCTGTATTGTCAGCAACTGTCAGTCCGGCTATATTGAAGCCTTTCTGTCGCACTATAAGCTGGAAGAACTGGTAGACGATTTTGAGTGCTATGGCAATACCGGACATGGAAAAGCAGACAATCTGAAGCTTTTGATCGGGCGGAATCATCTGAAACAGTACTGGTATCTGGGAGATACCCAGGACGATTACAATGCCTGCAAAGAAGCCGGCGTGCCGTTTATCTGGGCATCGTATGGTTTTGGCAGTGTAAATGAACGCGTGCCGAGAATTGAAAGACTGGAAGAAATCACAGATATGATATAAAAAGAAGCAGAGCCATTATGCTCTGCTTCTTTTGTCCGGTGCTTTACGAGTCCGTCAGCTCGTTATAATCGGAGATAAGAATCAAATCAGATTCATCCTCGATCAGATTCAGATCAATCATAGCCTGAATCATATTTGTACAGCCGGGATAGACATCGAATTCCACATCCACTTCCTCGGATTCCGGAGCTCTGGTTTCCGGATAATCTTCCGGTCTGCGGGATTGCCGGAGTCTTCTGCTTTCCGGCAGATCGTCAAAGATCGAGATGGCCTTGCTGACTTTTCCCGTGAGAAAAATTGTGTTATAGTAACGTTCCTTTCCGCTGATCAGAAAAGATTTGCTTCCGATGGGATAATTGCCTTCTCTGATATCTTTTTCAATCGCCTGGTACATCTGCTGCGCCTGTTCTTCATTCAGCTCCTTACCCTGAAAATAAACAGAATTATTGCCGGCAGCGAGAGGTAGATCAACATATCCGCCCTGATAGGTGACCTCACTGTAATTTTTGCAGATGGTGCTCTGCAGAAAGGCTTCCGGATTTGTCTCAAGCGTGTTCAGAATGGAAGCCGCGCTTTCAGAGTCGTCCAGTTCTTCGGCGGAAAGCGGAACAGTGTAAGATCGGAAAAGCGTTTCCCCGTCATTCAGGTAATAGGTGAAGTCCAGCGAGAGTAAGGTCATTGTGTTTTCTTCTTCCATGCTTTCCTCATATTCCGTTCCGTAAAAAGCATCGGTTGCCTGCTGATAGGCTTCTTTGTGATCCAGTATGCTTCGATGCAGCTCTGTCAGAATTTCGATATCCTTCTGATCGGTCAGGAGCATTCTGCTGGCACTGCCTGTCAGTGCTGCGGCTTTCACCTCGTCCGCAGCGGGAATCTGCCGCTCTACATGGAACAGATCCGCCCGCAGTGCCCCGATCAGGCAGAGAGTCAGTGCTGTGCATACAATCCCTTCTATCCAGCGCTTCTTCGTAAAAATCCGGAAATTCTTTTTCAGGAGCATCTCGGATACAAAGAAGCTCATCAGTGTAAAGATGACCGCAAACAGGATGAGTGCCGGGGCATAGCTTTGATTGTTGTCAAAAAAGATATTTGCCAGAATCATGGAAATGCCAAGTCCGAAGCAGAAGGCGATGCCCCAGCGAAAGACCGGGTTCAGCCAGCGGAAGGTGACAATGTCTCCGGCACACTCCAGATGACGCTTCTTATAAAAAAGGAAAGCTGCGATGAGAGCAGCCGCTCCGGCAAACAGATAGATGACGAGTACGGATCTGCCGTAAAAGGCAGCCCCTGTCAGCACGGTTGAATCCCCCTGATAAACACGATCCAAACCGACCGAGGTCAGAAGGAAGGCGGGCGGAGATAATATGCCGTCTGCATGAGATAAGAATTCACCCATGCCCTCATGCATTGTATTTATACCGTAGCACAGCGCATTGATCAGGGTCGCGATCAGATACTTGATCCCAACATATACCAGGTTGATCACACAGAAATAGATTCCGGCCGCAAACACATTCCCGGTCAGCATGCAGCAAAAGACCGCAAGCGAGAAGAAAAGGAAGGACATCGTCAGCGACACGACCAGCCAGTAAAGGAGGTATTCCACACAGGTCACATTATTGATCACGCAGGTTACCAGCGTCATCAGAAACGCGATGATCTGCGGAATGACCATAAAGAGAAGGCCGCTGATGTAATTTGTGATAAACAGTTCCTTTCTGGTCACCGGGAGTGCATGGATCATGTTGCAGTTCGCGGACTGGAACAGATATCCGAATACCAGGACAGCACACCCGATTGATATGAAAAAGGTCAGTACAAGGTTGACGGTGATTCCTGATGAGACACAGGAAATCATGCTGTCGAGCTTATGTATCTCAAGATTGCTGACCATGGCATTCAGCGCCGGTCGGGTACTCTGATACAGTGTCATCGGCATCACAAAAAACAGAATGATCAGATAAAGAACCCACATCGGCCAGAAGCGCGTTATGTTTTTCAGAAACAGCGTCTTGTTAAAACAGGATGTCTTTGATTTCATAATTCACACCTCCCATCTCATAAACAAAAATCTCCTCCAGTGTAAGCGGGAGCACATCGATCAGCATGGGATGTGTCTGCTCCAGCATGGTGCGGGCTTTTTGCGGATCGCCCTTCACAATCAGTGTGTAGACACGGCCGGTGTTTGACATATGCAGAATCTGAAACTCCTTCGGCAGGGACGGCATCCCTTCCTGAAAGGCCACCTGGATTTTGGAAACGCTTCCCTGCAGATCAGAAAGAGAGCGCTCGATCATAATCTTTCCTTTGTGCATGATGCCTACATGATCGCACACATCCTCCAGTTCCCGCAGGTTATGGGAGGAAACCAGTACTGTGATATCCCGTTCTGCCGCTTCCGACAGAATAATGCTCCAGATCTGCCGCCGCATCACCGGATCCAGTCCGTCCACCGGTTCATCCAGAATCATGATTTCCGGAAGCGTACAGATGGACAGCCAGAAGGCAACCTGTTTCTGCATGCCTTTCGACAGCCGGCGGATACTCCGCTTTATGTCGATAGAAGGGAAAAAGTCTCTCAGCTTTTCAAACAGTTTATCATCAAAATTCGGGTAGATTCCCTTATAAAACCGCTTCATCTCCAGGGTATCGGCCTGCATAAAGTAAAACAGGTCATCCGGGATATAGGCAATCTTTTCCTTCATCTTCGGATTCTCATAGACCTTTTCACCGCCGACCAGAATCTGTCCGCTGTCCGGACGGTAGATACCGGTAATGTGACGGATTATGGTAGACTTGCCGGCACCATTCGATCCAACCAGACCATATACGGCACCTTTCTTCACATGAATCGAAGCATTGTCCAGTGCTTTAAAGTCACCAAATGTCTTGGTTACATTCTCCACACGAATCATACTGTCGTCCTCCCTTCTGCAATCGCCAGGATCCTTCCGGTCAGATCAGACACGGGAGTGGACAAAAAAAGAAGTTCCCTCACCGTCGTGTCAAATGCCTTCATCAGATCCTCGCGCCGTTCCCTGGTCTCATCAATCGAACCGGAAACAAAAGAACCCTTCCCGGAAACGGTATAGATGTACCCCTCATTCTCCAGCTCCCGGTATGCACGCGCAATCGTATTCGGATTGATCGCCAGAGCAGAGGCCAGTTCCCGTACAGAAGGAAGCTTTTCGTTTTTCACCATGGCCCTGCTGATCACCAGCTGCCGGATATTATCCTTGATCTGCTGATAAAAAGGCCTTGTGTCACGGTAATTCAGCTGTATCATGAAAAACCTCCTTGCACTCATTCATAGTAATGTGTATCGGGTGTATTAAGTGTATTAATACACTAACTACTATACAGAGAAGAAAGCAGGAAGGCAAGGAAGAAAAGGTGAAGAATCTTTAAGAGTTTATTAAGAGAAAAAAGCTGCACATGGCAAAGAATAGAAAAAGCTTCTTTGTCATGTACAGCTCAAGTGATCTTATGCTTCGCCGGCTTCTTCGTCCTCAAGGGCTGCGACAGCTTCGTTCAGCATCTGAATGAAGTTATCCTCGCCCATTTCCTCGAAGTGCTCGGATGCAGATTCCAGACGGTCGAAAAAGCTGGGCTTTCTTTCACCGTCGGAAGAGCAGCCGACATTGCAGGTGTGGCAGTTATGTGTACATTCATCTATAGGGTTCATAGACATAATAAATCCTCCTTTAAAAGTTTATTGCCTACAATTATACTATAGAATGTGGGATTTGTCACATGAAAATTTTGTGTTGAAGTCAATTTATGGGTGTGATATCATAAAGCACGGACTATGTGAAAAGAAAAAAGGGAGAACAGAGTATGAGAGCAAGTGGTATTTTACTTCCGGTCAGCAGTCTGCCGTCCCGTTACGGAATTGGCGGTTTTTCAAAGGAGGCCTATGACTGGATTGATTTTTTAAAAAAGAGCGGTCAGACATTCTGGCAGATTTTGCCGCTGGGGCACACCAGCTACGGGGATTCTCCGTATCAGCCTTTTTCGACATTTGCGGGCAATCCGTATTTTGTATCTCTGGAGGATCTGATCGAACAGGGGCTTTTGACCAGAGAGGAATGCGATCAGGCAGCTCTGGGGACAAACCCTTCTTATGTAGATTATGGAAAACAGTTTGAGAATCGTTATCCGCTTCTGAGAAAAGCATACGAAAATGATAAGAAGAACGATCAGTCCGACTTCGAGGCATTTGTCAAAGCGCAGGAGGACTGGCTGCCGGATTACGCGCTGTTCATGGCAATCAAGGATGCTCATGAGAAGCGGGCATGGTACACCTGGGAGGATGCATATAAAAAACATGATCCAGAAACGATTGCAAAGGCAAAGGAAGAACTGGCAGACGATATCAGCTTTCACGAGCATGTGCAGTACTGGTTCCTGACTCAGTGGGTAAAGGTAAAAGCTTACGCGAATAAACAGGGCATCAGGATTGTCGGTGATATCCCGATCTATGTGGCCCATGACAGTGCAGATGCCTGGACGCATCCGCAGCTTTTCCAGTTTGATAAAGAACTGGAGCCGACCGCGGTGGCGGGATGTCCGCCGGATGCTTTTTCTGAGGACGGACAGCTGTGGGGAAATCCGCTCTATGACTGGAAATATCACAAAAAGACAGGATACGACTGGTGGATCCGGCGGATTCGCCATGCTGCCGTACTGTATGATGTACTGCGCTTTGACCACTTCCGCGGATTTGATGAGTATTATGCAGTTCCTTATGGAGATGAGAATGCAAAAAACGGCAAGTGGGAAAAGGGACCGGGCATGAGCCTGATGAAAGCAATCAGTGAAAAGGTAGATGGAATAGAAATCATAGCCGAGGATCTGGGGACGATTACGGACAGCGTACGTACACTTTTAAAAAAGAGTGGTTTTCCGGGAATGAAAGTGCTGGGCTTTGCCTTTGGCGGCGACAGCGAAAATGTGTATCTCCCGCACAACTATGACACGACAAACTGTGTTGTATACACCGGTACGCATGACAATGAGACTTTGCTTCAGTATATTACGAATGCTCCGGAGCACACCCGGGAGCATATCAGAAACTATATGAACCGTTTCTGGGATACGAATGAGCAGCTTTGTGACAACCTGATCCGGCTTGCCATGCTGAGTATCGCAAAATACTGTATTGTACCGATCCAGGATTATCTGCATCTTGGCGAAGAGGCACGAATCAACTTCCCGTCAAGACTTGGCGGCAACTGGGAGTGGAGACTGACGAAAGAGCAGATCAACGATCAGCTGGCAGACTTTATAGCGAATATTACACGAGTGTCCGGAAGATGGATGAAAGAGCCGGAAGCGGAAGCGGACGGAATGAAGGAAAATAAAAAAGTTCAATAAAAAAATGACGGTTGCTTTGGTAGCGGCCGTCATTTTTTTTGGCTCAGACAGGAACATTTTCTTTCTTCTTGTCATGATCCACAAGCCGGTGATACATGTCCAGATACTCCAGTAACAGCTTCTGCTCGCTTTCGCTGCTGTCC
Organism: uncultured Lachnospiraceae bacterium; assembly: GCA_946546945.1. Lineage (GTDB taxonomy): Bacteria > Bacillota > Clostridia > Lachnospirales > Lachnospiraceae > Eubacterium_I. The sequence goes on along the minus strand of CAMNOU010000003.1, from coordinate 169,692 downwards.
CGGAAAGTATCCAATACCTTCGGCGGGAGTGTCCGGATGCCGTCCGGTGATATTCCCCGGATCAGGTAATCGAGGGTTACATTGAACAATTCACAGACATCCAGCATCCTTTCCAGTGAGAGTGACGCCGTTCCTCTTTCTACACAGCTGCAGTGTTTGATGGAAATATCCAGCTTTTCCGCCAGCTGTTCCTGCGTCATATGATGTTCCTTTCTTAACTGTGCAAGTCTTTTTCCGATTGATTCTGTTAAATTCATACTGATAACCTCCTGTTCGTGTGCCGATTTGTGTGCTGAAAACTGACAGAACCAGACAAGTTTCCTTGTTTTAACCATATTATAAATCCCGGCTAGTAACGGATTAATAACCTCTGAGTTAAAATGATAATTTTCAGGCGGGGGAAGAACACCATAATATAGAAATAACGGGTATTGTAAAATAAACCAATATAGTGTATTATGATTATGTATTTCGTCATAAATACCAAAAATATGTCCGAAAAAAACGGACAGTGACTGGTATGGATAAAAAATTGCCCGATATTTTTCTTTTTTGGCAGATGTGACAAAAGGGGGACACAATTTGGATGCGAAAGTAAAAATCAGTGTTCTGATGAGTGTATATAATCCCCAATGTCATGAGCATTTCTGTCAGGCAGTAATGTCGATCGTGAATCAGACATTCAAAGAATGGGAGATGATCCTGTATGACGATGGGTCGGATGATTCCTATATAGAAGAGATCAGACAAATGGCTGAAGTGGATGACCGTATCCGTTATAAACGCGGCAAAAAGAATCTTGGACTGGCATCCGCTCTGAATGTCTGCTGGCATATTGCGGCAGGAGAGTATGTCGCCCGCATGGATGCCGACGATATCTCCAAGCCGGAGCGTCTTGAGATGATGTATCTTTTTCTGGAGGAACATCCGGAATATGACTGGGTCGGATGCAGTATGGAACTGCTGGACGGAGATATGGTATGGGGAAGGCGGACGCTGCCGCTGAAGCCGGAACCAATGGATTTTCTCCATTATTCACCTTACGCGCATCCTTCAGTAGTCTTTCGCAAAAGTGTGCTGGAGGAAACCGGCGGTTATCGTCCGATGCGCTTGCGGGGAGAGGATTATGAATTGTTTATGCGGCTGCATTCCCTGGGAAAGCAAGGATACAATTTGCCTGCCTGCCATTTTCAGTACAGGGAAGATGTTGAGACTTACAAACACAGGAAATATCGTTACCAGGTGGAGGAAGTGCGTATTCGCCATGAGGGCTTCCGTCAGCTGGGTATTTTGAGTATAAAGACATGGCCATATGTCGTAAAGCCCCTGATTGTGGGACTGATTCCATATGGCCTTTTAGTGCGTTTAAAAATACGCATGAGGAAAGAATTGCATGTGGAAAGATTCAAAGAAAGCAAGGTTTGAGCGCTATCTGGCATGCCTGAAAGAGAATCCGGATCTGTATCAGCCGCTGCAGGATTTGGTGCAGGCCGGAAAAAAACAGAGCATATGTACGGCAGAACTTTTTGACAGAGAGCAGCAGGATGCTTTTGAAATGGTCAATACCTATGTACTCGCTCCCGCTTTGAATGCGTATGTTCTGTGGGTATTAAAGGAAGCGATGGCATCCGGGAAAAAGCGCTTGTATTTCCTGGCTAGAGACGGGTACCTGATGTACCGGACGGCGCAGGTTTACTGCCGGACCTTTCAGCTGCCTGTTGAATGCTGCTATCTGTGCTGTTCCCGTTACTCCATTCGTATCCCCATGTTTCATATGGATATGGAGGAGGCGATGGATTATATCTGCCGGGGAGGCATCGATGTGACGATGAAAAAGATTCTGAACCGGGCAGGTCTGACCAGCAGGGAACAGGCAGAGATACTGGATCAGATCGGGATGAAAGACCGGCAGGATGTGATCATACCCTATGCACAGATTCCGGACATTCGGAAAAAACTGGAGGCCTGTGAATCTTTTGGCCAATCTGTTGTCCGGCACTCCAAAGAGGCTCTTCCAAATCTGGCCGGATATCTGAAACAGGAAGGCCTGACGGATGACGTTCCCTATGCGCTGGTGGACAGCGGCTGGGTCGGCTCCATGCAGAAAGTGCTCGGACGTATGATCAGTTCTCTTTGCGGGAAGGAAATCCGGCTGGAGGGCTATTACTGGGGACTATATGAACTCCCGGAAGGTGTGCGGGCAGAGGATTACCATTGTTATTATTTTTCTCCCGGCAGCAATATGCGGGAAAAAGTTTACTTCAGCAATTGTCTGTTCGAGGGCGTATTTTCCGCACCTCACGGGATGACGCTCAGATACCGGAATGAAGATGGCTATTATCGCCCTGTCTATGCAGACATTACAGAAGAACACCGGAAATTCATGAAGGGTATCGAAGAACTGATCTTGCTCTATACCGGAAAGAAAGCAGCTGTTCTGCAGACGCAGATGGGGAAAACACAGACTGGCGCAAAAGAATATCGCAGTCTGGAAGAGTATCTGAGTCAGATGGACATAGAGCAAAATCATCAGACGACACATAAATTATTGAGAACATTTATGGGAGAACCAACAAAAAAGGAGGCCGAAGTATTCGGCAGACTGCAGTTCTCCGATGATGTGCTGGAGGAGAGCGGGCAGGAGATTGCTGCGCCCCTTTCTCAGCAGGAACTTGCTGACAATCATGTGGGAAACAAGATCCTGACCATGCTGGGCATCAAAAAAGGACATGTTAAAGAAAGCGCCTGGTATGAAGGAAGCGCAGTGCGCGGCGGCCGGGATGTGGAGAAGCATCTGCGGCGCTACGCAGGATACAAGTACCTGCTGTACCTGAGAAAGAAACGTATTTGGAGTAAGAGAAAAGATGGATAAAAAGGAACAACGCAAACAATACTGGTTTGTCATCCGTGAGCTGACATCCAGAGAGATCAAGAGAAGATACGCCAGATCAAAGCTGGGCATCGTCTGGAGTGTGCTGAATCCGCTCCTCTCCATGGCGGTCATTTCACTTGTCTTTTCCCAGATATTTGAAAGAATGGAAAACTATCCAATTTACTATCTGAGCGGATCGATTTTGTGGCATATGTTTACAACAGCCACAAATGCAGCCATGACCACACTGGTGGATAATAAGACAATGCTGATAAAAATGCGGCTGCCGATGCAGATATTTATTCTGGCAAGAGTATATACAGCTTTTGTAAACTTTCTGTATTCGCTGATCGCCTATGCAGCCATGATCGTTGTTTTTCGGGTATTCCCGGATTGGAAGATTATATTTATGCCGGTTATTGTGTTCTTTCTGCTGCTGTTTGCACTGGGAGTATCCTATATTGTCGCTACTGCTTATGTCTTTTTCGGGGATGTAAAACACTTATATTCAGTGGTTTTGACTTTATGGATGTATATGTCCGCCTTGTTCTATCCGGTAGATAAACTGGGGGGGATCGTAAGAAAAATTGTATTCTCAAATCCGATTTTTAACTACATTGACTGCCTGCGTTGCCTTGTGCTTCAACACTCGTTTCCACCAGCTGATGAAATAATCCGGATTATGGTATGGGGAGTCGTTGTATATGTAATCGGGCATCTTATTTTTACCCGAAATAAGAACAAGATTATGCAGAAGGTCTAGTGAGGAATTATGAAGAAGATAGTACAGAAATCTCTGGTAATAATCATATCCGTTCTGATGTTGGCGATAATCTTCGGTTCGCAGCCTGCCTTTGCCGAGGGAGAGAAAGTATATTTTGGGTCAGAAGGATATGAGTGGGATATTCGCTCGAACGGAGCTTACCCGCTTGAAGTTCATGCTTCGGCTGACACAGAATTAGAATCCGTATCCTTTGACTTGGCTTATGAGAAGACAATGCTGGAATATGTCAGCGGAGGGGAACTGGTCGAAAAAGGGAAGGTTCATATAGAGAAAGAAGACGTGTCATCCACTGAATTCCAGGAAATGCTGAAATTTATACCCCGGGCGGCAGGGAACACAACTGTTTCAATACGAAATGCTGTATTGCGGGTGAAAGACGGGGAAGAAGTCAAGCTGGATTTGGTGAGAATTCCGATTGCGATTGCTATACCGGAAGACTGTAAACTTTCCGGCATTCAGATAAACGGAAGAGAAATAAGCGGGTTTTCTCCGGAAGTGACGGAATATTCGCTCATTGTAAAATATGACGTCTCTGAAATCAAAGTTACAGCTTCCCCATCCGAGATTCCAATCTCGGTGACATCTTCTGATTTAGAGGTGGGAAGCAACAGAATCGGAGTTTACGCTTCAAACGCAGAAGGTGAGAAAGCGAGATATGTGCTCAAAATCAACCGGATGGAGCAGGAGGAGGATATCTCGCAGCAGACACAGTCTGAAAACGAAAACATGGCAGAACAGCTCCGGGAGCATCCGTTGTGGGCGGTGGCAGCAGGCATGCTGGTTGCTGTATTTCTGGCACTTCTGATTATGAAGATGAACATGATCAGAAGAAGAAAACGAGTCACTCAGATGGAAGAACGGCGCCGGCAGGCGAGAAATGCTGCTGCGCAGGGGCAGGATCCCGACCGGCAATTTAAGGAAATCGTTCTGACGAATGGAGATTACGAGATAACAACCGGGACGCTGTTTAAAGATTCCCGGAGACGGATGCCGGATGATCATAAAGGAACAAACGCACATCTTCGCATGGAAGGAGCTCTGTGGGAGTCTGAAAAAGAACTTACAGATTTTACCTCCGAAGATTTTGCATCCGCATCAGATTATCTGGAACCGGATCTGCCTGAGATTGAAGTCAGCCATGTCACTATGGCATTTGAAAGAGATAAAGATGAGGCAAGCAGTTTGAAGGAACTTGCAATCCGGACACTCAAAGGAGAGCGGAATGTAACACTGTTTAAAGCACTCGATGATGTTAGCTTTACTGTTATGCCGGGAGAGGTAGTCGGTATCATTGGAACGAATGGATCGGGGAAAAGTACGATTTTAAAGATTATTTCCGGTGTTTTGATGCCCACGGAAGGCGAGGTGAAGGTAGACAGACGCAAGATTCAGCTTCTGACATTAGGAACCGGTTTTGACCATGAACTGACCGGACGCGAGAATGTTTATCTGAATGGCGCTCTCATCGGATATACAAAAGAATATATTGATGAAAAGTTTGATGATATTGTGGCTTTTGCCGAACTGGAAGGCTTTATGGATGAGAAGGTGAAGAACTATTCCTCGGGAATGGTATCCCGCCTGGGATTTGCAATCGCAACGATACGGAATACTCCGGAGATTCTGATTCTGGATGAAGTGCTGAGTGTAGGAGATATGTTCTTCCGTAAAAAGAGTGAGGCGAGAATACAGCAGATGATTCACGGAGGTTCTACGGTACTGATCGTATCGCATTCAACAGGTGTAATCCGCAAAAACTGTACAAAGGTTGTCTGGATTGAAAAAGGGAAACTACAGGCAGTGGGTGATCCGAAGACGGTATGTGATGCATATGAGAAGAAAAATATGGGGTAACCAAGGAAATGGTATTGCAGAATGTGATTTGGCCAGATGAAGTGTGCGGCATTCAAAAAATATATTTCCGGACAGATGGAGCTTTTGACCAGTCCTGCGGATGTATTGCATTGGCCCCGGGAGGCCGGTTGTCCACAGATACCTATATGAATTGTTTGGATATAAGTTTTTGGAAACGTTATACGACAGCAGAACAGGTAAAACTGCAGATAGAGGCAAAAGGACAATACAATCTGCATGTAATTCTTCGGAAGTCAGATGGCGAGAAAGCTGTCCTTACCCGGGAGTGCTGCTCTGAACAAAGGCATACAGAAAAATATCTTTTGGATTTAAATTCGATGGAGGGTATTCTCTATTTCCTGATCGAGGCAATCGGGGAAGTACAGTTTTACGGCGCCGGATTTGTTACTGAAAAAGAATCGGACAGACAGATTTATCTGGCATTGAATATCTGTACCTTTCACAGAAATCTTCAGCTGGAAAGGAACCTTGTAAAGCTGGAAAAAAGCCTGTTTTTTGATGTCGATACATCATACGGCGGGAAAATGAAGATATTTGTCACTGATAACGGAGATGATTTTGGAAGAGACCATGAAAACAGCAGGATCCGCATCTGCCGCAACTCTAATCGTGGCGGAGGTACGGGAGGTTTTACCAGGGGTCTGGAAGAGATCTGCAAAGATCAGAAAAGTTTTCCGTATACGCATGTGGTCTTTATGGATGATGATGTGGAGTTTCAGACTGAAAGTTTTTACCGGCTGTTTGCCTTTCTCACATTCCTTAGAGATGATTATACAGATTTGCCGGTGGCCGGACGAATGTTCCGGCAGGATAATCGCGGAATACAATATACGGCGGCAGAGAACTGGAACGGCGGCAAGCTGACACACAGCGGCGGCAATCAGGATATGACATGGGGATACAATGTGGAGTCCGAGGAACTTGCCGGAGAATACGGAGGCTGGTGGCTATGTGTCTTTCCGAAATCAGTTACATCTGTTCAGAAACCATTTCCATTCTTTATACACTGTGACGATGTGGAATATGGTCTGCGTACCGGGAAGCAAGTTCTGGTACTCCGGGGATTTCAAGTGTGGCATGAGACCTATGAATATCGCATGAATAACAGAATTTTCTATTATGATCAGCGAAATCCCATGGTAGTAAATGTGATGCAGGGTCTTTATAAAGATGCGGAAGATATCATTGTTCCCTGGAAACAGAGACTGGATCAGTATCACAATGAAAAAAAATATACGGAAAAATATTTATGTGCTCTGGCTCTCTGGCATTTCGCAACAGGGAAAATATTTGACAGCCGGCAGGGACAGATTCCGGAGTATCAGATGAAGATGGCAGATAAAAAAAGGCTGATTCGAATTGTAACTCCGGTTCTTCACAGAAGAGCAGAGAAATATGTCAGAAACAACTTTTGTCGAATTGCAGACAGATACCAAAAAGAACGGGAGGAATGTATATGGCATTAACAATAGATGTATTTGGAAGCTGTGTGGGGATGGATTTGTTTCGACACACAGATCCGGCAAAATATAAATTCACAAGATGTGTTACACAGGTGCCGGTTTCGACACTGTACGAGCCGGTTTTGGAATTCGATAATGCTGCAGTAGAGAAACTTAGTTTCAGCAGCTATGAAAATACGATGCTTCGCATCCAGACGGGAAGAATCCTGCCTCAGCTTCTGCGGAAAAACAAATCTGATTATCTCATCATTGATTTGGCAGCCGAACTGATGCAGCGCTGCGAAATACAGGGAGAGATCGAAACGCAGCTGGCTTTGCTGGAAGGAAAGGAAACTGCATATGAACCTTTATTTAGCGGTGAGAATAAATATGTGCAGGGTTCTGTTTATTCCCCGACAGAGATGGATATGCGGACAGTTGAGCGAAAGTACAAAAAGTTCGTTTCGGAGATTGTCTGGAGTAAGGATAATCAAGATGGTTACAGACCGGATCAGATCGTGATTCTGGAGGCGTTATATACTGCGGATATCATGGGAAATGATGGAAATTTGACCAGGCATAACAAAAAATATCAGATTAAGAAATGCAATGATTGGCTGAAACAGCTTTACAGCTTTTTGGAAAAATACATTCCTGAGGCACAGGTAATACGATTTCCGGATCTGACACATTCTACTTTGAATCATATGAACGGAGTGCATCCCCTTCACTATATGTCAGACACATATGCATATTTTGAACGGGCATTGGATGTGATTACACATTATTCGAATCAGAATACAATTGAAAATTTGTGGAAAGAACAGTCGCTGAGGAACAAATTAGAAAGCAGAATCGCGAACAGTTCCATGATGTACGGCATGAAAACACAAATTCAGGAACTTCAGAAAAAACTGAAGAAACTGGAAGATCAGATCAACGTATAAAAGATTTCAGGGCGACAGATAAGAACGCAAATACTAGGGAAAAATATGATGCAGGAGAGAAAATGATGAGTCAGAAAGTAATTCTTCAGACATTAATTATAGAAAGCATACCGGATCTCGATGAGACAAGTAATATGCATTACAGGAGTGATTTCCGGATGCTGAAGGAGCATGGCGGAGATACCGGATATCGGCTGATGAAGGGATATTATGATTTTTCTACATATTTTAATTCTTGTTCCTTCGCAAAATGGGAGAAGTATACAGCAGTAAAGAATGTTTCTCTGGAACTCGATATGAAAGGAACTTTCTGTCTGAATCTGATGGGACATTATATAGATAAAGATCATAATATCCACAAGGAGTGGTTGGGAAATTATCTGTTTGAACTGGAAGAGCGCGAACATATTGTGCTCCCTTATCCGGAAAAAATGGAAAGCGAGGTAGTTTCTTTTCAGATTTACGCCACGAAAGATACAGAATTTTATGAAGGATGTTATACCGCTGAAGTAAAGGAAGCTGATTTGAGAGATCCCTTCATTACTCTTGCTACAACGACGTTTAAAAAAGAGAAGTATGTGCGCAAAAATGTGGATTTGTTAAATGCCAGCATTTTTGCGGATCCGGAACTCAGCAGACATTTTACATGGAAAATAGTGGACAACGGTTCCACGCTGGAACCGGAGGAATATAACAATTCCTATATTGAAGTGATTCCAAATAGAAATGTCGGAGGCAGCGGTGGATTTTGCAGGGGAATGATCGAAGCGCTGCAGCAGAAAAAGAAACCGACACATATTCTTCTGATGGATGATGATGTGTATTTTATGCCCGAGAGTTTCCGCAGACTTTATCAGCTGCTGAGTTTGCTGAAACCGGAATATGATGATTATTTCATCAGTGGAGCGATGCTTGAAATCAACCAGAGAAATATTCAGCATGAGGATGTAGGAATGTTCCGCCTGACCGGCGAACATGGACCGACAAAACCCCGGTATGACTTGAATCTCTGGGACAGTGTGATTCGAAATGAAGAAATCCTGGAGGAAGACGAACATCAGTACAGCGGATGGTGGTATTGCTGTATACCGACGACGATTGCCAGGGAAGACAACCTTCCCCTGCCGTTCTTTATCCGTGGAGATGATGTAGAGTATTCCATCCGGAATCACGCCAAATTTATTACCATGAATGGAATCTGTATCTGGCACGAAGGATTTGGTACAAAATTCTCCGGTTCCATGGAACTGTATCAGGTACACCGGAATGATCTGATCCTTCAGACGATGAATAAACATATCAGTGATATTACTGTAATAGAACGAATCAGGAAATTGTTCTGGGAGGAAATATTTAAATTCAATTATAAGGGCTGCAATCTTCTTTTAGATGCAATTGAAGATTTCCTGAAAGGCCCGGAGTTTATAAAAAATCTTGACGGAGAAGCCTGCATGAAGCAGAAGAAGGCGGAAGATAACCAACTGCAGCCAATTACGGATGACATACGCCCGTTTATAGATTATGCAAACCTGTATTCCAGTGCTCCGTTGAGCGGATGGAAATTGAAGATGTATGGGCATTTTGTAAACGGGCATAAGCTTCCCGAATCATTTGCGGGGAAAGGAGTCACATCGATTCCTTACGGTTGGGGATACTCTCAGCAGAAACTCTATAAAGCCGGGACTGTATACGCAGTAGACCCCGTGAATGACCTGTATGTGAAATATACACGTGACAGGCAGCAATACGCAAAGACAGTATCCCGTTACGAAAACCTGATGAAACGTTACGACGCGGAATATGAACAGGTAGCGAAAGCATTTCAGGCGGAAGAAAAGATGATGGAAGGAAAGCCTTTCTGGATGGAATACCTGAAGTAAGCGGGCTGGTCTGGAAAGGAGTATAGAAACATGGACAAACAAAAATACGATATTGGCATATTCGGGTTATGGTATGGCCGGAATTACGGCAGCATAAGCACTTATTTCGCACTGCGGACAGTGGTGGAAGATATGGGGTATTCTACTGTGATGATAGAAAACCCCCTGAACAAAGATTCCTTAAAAATAGAGAGTCTGCCGGAATCGCATCCGAGAAGATTTGCGATGAATCATTATGAGATCACACCGCGTTACAGACTGACGGATATGCAGAAACTGAACAGTCTGTGCAAAGGGTTTCTGCTGGGTTCTGATCAGATGTGGAACTACGGATTGAGCAAACCTTATAAACAGTCGTATTTTCTGGACTTTGCGGAAAGCGATTCCGTAAAAATCGCGTATGGAACTTCCTTCGGGAAGGAACCATACAATGGTCCGGCATCTGAGAAGCCCAAAATCAAAAAGAACCTGATGCATTTTTCGGGACTTTCGGTGCGGGATGATTTTTCAAAAAGAATCCTGGAAAAGGAATTTCAGCTGGAAGCAGTACAGGTGATGGATCCTGTATTTTTGTGTCCGGTATCTGCTTATGAAGGGCTGATCGAGGAGATTGACCCGATTCCCTTTAAGGATTATATCTTTGCTTATATTCTGGATCCGAACAAAGAGATCGGGCAGAGCCTGCTGAAGATACTGGAAGTTTCAGGGAAGAAGATGGTGATTGCCTTTGATGAAGCCGCAGATAAACAGGAGAAACTGAAACTCCTTGGGATAGAACACCCTGATCTGATCGTTTTACAGGATCCTCCCGTAAATATGTGGATGGCATGTTATCAGAAGGCAGACTTCGTGCTGACGGATTCCTTCCACGGCGCGTGCTTCTCCATCATCTTTCACCGACCGTTTATTGTACTCAGAAACAATAAACGGGGAGGGGGCAGGTTCTCGAGCCTTCTGGATCCGATCGGTCTTGGCAACAGCATGGTGACGGAGCCGCTTCAAATCGGACAGAAATATCTCGGCCTCGGAGAAGATACGGATTATATAGATTATGAAATCGTGGAGCAAAAAATAGCTCCGGAAAGAGACCGCAGTTATTGCTGGCTGATGGAAAAACTGTATCCGCTGCATTCGAAAGCGGTAACAAGCCAGCTGAGAAAGACGATGTGCAGCGGATGCGGCGCATGTGTGGCAGCATGTCCGGTTGACGCACTTTCACTGAAGATGGATGAATGGGGATATTACAGATCTTCTTTAGACAGTGAAAAATGTATCGAATGCGGGAAATGTGCAAAGGTGTGTCCGGGGATTTCTCTCCCGGAAAACCAAAACACAACGAATGCTGCCTGTTATGAATTTGTATCTTCCGATGATGAAGTGCTTCGAAAGAGTTCCAGCGGCGGAGTATTTACTGCTTTGGCCAGTGAGATTTTTTCAAAGAATGGCGTTGTCGTTGGTGCTGCGTGGAAAGATGACTTAACGGTTGAGCACATCATCATAGAGAAAGAAGCGGATTTATGGAAGCTTCAGAAATCCAAATATCTCCAGAGTTATATTGGCACTTGTCTGAAAAAAGTGAAAGAGTATCTGGATGCCGGAAGATATGTTCTTTTTTCCGGGACACCATGCCAGGTGACCGGACTTCGGGCCTATCTGGCAAAAGAATATGACAATCTGATCGCTGTAGACTTACTGTGCGGGAACGCTCCGTCGACGATGTTCTTCAAGAAATATCTGGATTATACATTTGGTTATGAAGTGAAGTCCTATCAGTTCCGTTATAAGTCGGATGAAGTCAAATGGGATGCCTTCCACATCCGGGCGGAGATGGAAGATGGAGAAGAGATGATCCATAATGGTGCCAGAGAGGATGATTATCAGCGCGTTTATCATAATCATACAATGTGCGCTCCTCACTGTGAAAAGTGCAGATATCAGGCTTTCCCGCGTGTCGGGGATCTGACAATCGGTGATTTCTGGGGAATCAGCAAACTGGATCCTTCACTGGATACATTCAAAGGAGTCTCGTTAGTCCTTGCGAATAACACAAAGGGAAGATTGTTTTTTGAAGCTATTCCGGAAGAAAAGAGCCGGGTGAAGAAAAAGGTTCCTCTTTCCTGGATGGGAGGAAATGGGTATTCCAGAAATGGAGGCCATAACTTCTGCTCTCCTCAGCGGGATGAGTTTTATGATGCCATCCTGACCATGCCTTTCGGAGAGGCTGTGAACTATGCGCTGAAGCCCAACCATGGGAAATTCCGGAAAGCCTACAGGAACAGTAATACCCCGCTTCGCTTCGACCGGACGATGCTTCGGTTCAAAGCAGAAAACAGCATCTGGGAAGAGCATATGATAGAAGGATGTCCGACATTGATTGTCAAGAGCAATAAGTGGAAAGAAAACGGACATTATGCCAGACTTTCCATGAGCTGCATGCTGAAAAGGGGGCAGAAGTATAAGCTGTCGGCCAAATTCCGAATTAAATCAAATGCGGATATCTTGAATTTCCATCTGATTGACAGCGGCGGGAAGACAAATCAGGTCATCCATACCGAGGAAATCAGAGGAAGAAATGACGGACAGACATGGATTGAGTTCTCAGATGTATTTGAACCAAATGCCGGTTTTTATGATGAGTTCATGTTTGGAGCAGCACAGGTAAGCGGACCGAACAATTTCCTCATGATTGCATATATTAACATTTCGGAATCAATTTAAGCAGCGCCATATTTGCAGGGTATAGGTATGAGTGATATAGAAATAAGCAATTTAAGGCCAAAAATATCAGTAGTAGTAGCTGTATATAATGCAGAGCTGTTTCTTCCTCAGTGTCTGGACAGTATCTTAAATCAGACGTTGAAAGAGATGGAAGTGATTTGTGTTGATGATGCTTCTACAGATCGTTCTCTGGAAATCCTGAAACAATATCAGGAACAGGATAACCGAATCATAGTGATTGAACAAGAACATGCCGGCGCCGGAGCTGCCAGAAATAAGGGCATGCAAGCTGCAAGAGGAGAATATCTTTCCGTACTTGATGCGGATGATTTCTTTGACAGAGATATGCTCCGCCTGGCGTACACAGCCGTAGAGGAACAGAAAGCGGATATCGTAGTGTTCCGCTGTGATCAATATGATCATCAGAAGGAAGCGTTTTCGGCGTGTGACTGGAGCATTATGCCCTGGATGTTAAAGAACAATCCGTTTTGTGCATCAGATATCCCGGACAGGATCTTCAATATCGGCTGCGGATGGGCCTGGGACAAGCTTTACAGAAGAGATTTTGTTTCCCGAAACGAGATGACTTTTCAGGAGATACGCAGCACGAACGACATGCTGTTTGTTTATTATCTGTATACAAAGGCAGACCGGATTTTCGTGATCAATCCTGTATTAGCCCATCACAGAATAAATATGAAAAAATCTCTGTCCATGACCCGGGAAAAATCCTGGGATAACTGTTATCTTGCCCTAAAAGCATTGAAAGATAAACTGACAGATGACGGCATTTATGAGACATATAAGCAGAGTTTTGTGAATTGGGCATTAAATCTGATCTTGTGGCACATAGACACTTTAGAACCGGAAGCAGCAGAAAAGCTGAAGCAGAAATGCCGTGAAGAATTCTTTGACAGTTTAGACATTACTGGAAATGAATACACTTATTATTACAACAAAAAGGAGTACAACAGAATGAAAACAATCATGGATGGCAGCGCAAAAGTTTCTGTAATCATGCCTGTATATCAGGCGGGAGATTATTTACATCAGAGTATGGACAGTCTTATCAACCAGACACTTTATAATATCGAGATATTGTGTGTGGATGACGGATCGGCAGATAACTCTCTGGAAATCCTGCACGAGTATGAGAAGCGTGATGAACGTGTACATGTGATAACAAAAGAACACTCTAATGCCGGCGATGCAAGAAACATGGGACTTGATGCCGCATCAGGAGAATATCTGGCATTCCTGGATGCAGATGATTTTGCGGCCCCTGACATGTTAGAGAAGGCATATCTGGCAGCAAAAGAGGCAGATGCTGATATCTGTCTGTTCCGCTGTAATCAATATGATCATAATTCCGGTGATTTCAGAGAATGCCCATGGACGATGCGTACATGGGAGATGCCGGAGCAGAGGCCTTTTTCCGCACAGGATGTATCCGGAAAATTATTTAATATGTCCAGCTGTACTCCCTGGGACAAAATCTTTAAGACATCGCTGATCCGTGAGAAAGGAATTCGCTTCCAGAGTGTTTCCTCCAGTAATGATATGGTGTTTACCTTTTCTGCATTTACACAATCGCAGCGGTTTATTACCTTAGAGGATATTCTGGTACATCAGAGGGTTGGCCATCCCAGATATCTTTCCGAAGATATCGAATATATGACATCAAATTACTACAAGGCTTTGATGGGAGTGAAGAACTTCCTGTCAGACAATGGTATTTATGATGAATACAAAAAGAGCTTTATCAATTGGGGCCTGGATTTTTCACTCTGGAATATGCATAACTTCGGCGGCCATTTCGGCGAATTGGTAAAACAGCAGCTGAAACAGCGGTATTTTGCTGATATGGATATTTGCAATGCATCTGAGGAGGATTTTTATAATCACGATCAGTATGTTGAAATGCGTGAAATCATGGAGAGCGGTTCGGCTGCAAACAATATATCGGGGAATCCGAAAGTATCTGTTATTATCCCGATTTATAATGTTGAGCAGTATCTCCGTCTTTGCCTGGACAGTGCCGTCTATCAGACGATGCATAATATCGAGATTATCTGTGTCGATGACGGGTCAACCGACAGTTGTCTGGATATTATCCGGGAATATGAAAAAATGGACAGCAGAATCGTTGTGATCACAGGGCCGAATGGCGGTTATGGTCATGCAATGAACCAGGGACTTGACCGTGCGCGCGGTGAGTATATAGCGATCCTTGAACCGGATGACTATGTGGATGTCCGCATGTATGAAGAACTTTATCAGATCGCTATTGAAAATGAGCTTGATTATGTGAAGGGTGATTTTTACAGATTTACACATGATGAGCGGGGAAATCAGATCGTTTCCTATCATATGGTTGCGAAGGAACAGAGTAATTATGAAATCGTAAAAAATCCGGCAGTTGACAGCGATGTTTTCCGTTACATGATGAATACCTGGAGCGGTATTTATAAAAGAGATTTTCTGGAAAGAAATCATATCCGGCATAACGAAACACCGGGTGCGTCTTTCCAGGATAATGGATTCTGGTTCCAGACATTGGTTTTTGCTTCAAGAATCATGGTACACAACTTCCCTTATTACTATAATCGCAGGGACAATCCGAATTCCTCTGTTGCAAGCAAAGCAAAAGTATACTGCATGAATGAAGAATATGCGCTCATCCGCAACAGACTGAAGGAATATCCGGAGCTGGAGAAAAAGTATATCTACCAGTATAACACAAAGCGGTTCCTGAATTATCTCTTTACATATAACAGACTGGCGCCGGAGTTTAAACTTGAGTACCTGACAGCCTTCCATAAGGAACTGAAAGAGGCTGATGAAGCGGGAGAAGTTGCCTGGTATCTGTTTACGAAGCAGGAAAAAGAGGAACTTAAAATGGTCCTGGAAGAACCGGAAATGTTCCCTTCTGTCTATCGGATTCGTAAATATAAGGGTGAGATTGAAAAACTTCAAAGAGAGGTAGCCGGGCTGAAAAAAGACAAGAAAAACATCGAGGATGAATATAGGGATAAACTGGATTTCTTCCTTTCATCTTTTTATGCCGCAAATGGGAAAAGGAGAACAAATACCGGGAGAAACAAACCTGTGAAACAGGATAACAGGATCGTTCATCTGGCATTTATTTCAGATCAGAATTACTGTATGCCTACCAGTGTCGCACTGACATCTCTCAAATTAAATAAGAATTATGACACGGTATATAAGATTCACGTGATGTCTTCCGGAATTGATGAGGATGGCAAAGCAAGATTAATGCAATTATCATCCGATGACTTCCAGATTGATCTTATGGATGTCCAGGAAGATCCCAGATTCAGTGGGTACACCAAGGGGGATGGAGACCTCCATGTGTCTACTGCGGCAATTATCAAGCTGAGGATTCCGCAGCTGCTTCCGTATGTTGGAAAAGTTTTATATCTGGATGGAGATATTCTGATTCAGGATGATTTGCTTGATGTATACAATACGGATATTGATGGCTATTATGTTGCGGCCGTGAAGGATATTATTTCTGAACGGAATCCAAAACATCTTAAGAACCTGAACTATCCTCATACCTACTATTTTAATTCCGGGATGATGCTGATGAATCTGTCAAAGATGAGAAAGGATAATATGACAGAAAAGCTGGTCGATTACAGACTTCACGGCAAGAATCATTTTATGGATCAGGATACATTGAACGTGGTTCTCGGAGAAAAAGTTAAATTCGTTTCTCCCAGGTATAATTTCCTGAACAAGTTCTATGACTGGTGGGATTATATGAAACTATCTGTTTTTTATGACGAGCAGCTTCCGTCAGAGCGTATTGAAGCATACAGGAATGCGGTAATCCTTCATCTGGGCAGTCATGAAAAGCCGTGGAAATATGAGATGGGATATTTGTCAGAATTATATGACAAATATTATTCAGAATCTCCGTACAGAGAGATTCCGCTGACGAGAATTCCTATGGAATAAAAAGCTTATTAAAAAAAGGACGGTAATGATGGAACATTCATACGTTAATATCTGTATGATTACGGATGATAATTATATAGTACCCACAATGGCGGCGATCCAATCCATGAAGGATACGATGCATGAAAGCAGTTATTATCGTTTGTTTGTGATAACCGGCGGGCTGTCAGAAAAATCGGGACAGTATTTAAAAAAGCTGGAATCAGATAATCTGTCAATCACTATTATTTGCGAAGATGCCAATGGCAGATTTGCAGGATATCGCCTTTTTGAGGAAAGAAAAAACTGTACGGCATCTATTGCGGCATTGCTTAAATTGCGGATTCCTGACTTGCTGAAAGATATCAATCGCGTACTGTATCTTGACAGTGATATTATTGTTAAACACGATTTGTCCGATTTATATGGAATCCATTTGTCAGAATCCAGTTATATTGCAGCTGCAGTAGAGCCGGACGGGAACAGATTGCAGCATGACATTGCGAACGGAGTAGAAAAATACTTCAACTGTGGTGTGATGATTATGAATCTTCAAAAGATGAGAGATGATAATGTTGTTTCTGTATTGCAGGAAACCGGGAGAAATATAAATGATTCATCTCTCATGGAGCAGAAGGTGTACAACCTGGCTTTTGCCGGAAAGTTTACGGAACTGCCAATTCGGTTCAACTTTATGCCGGTAATTTTATATCGCGACTATCATAGGTGGACGATTGATCAGATTAATTCCACATATCATGCGGCCTACAAAAATAAAAATGAATTATTTGCAGATGCATCTATCATTCATTTTTCTTCACAAGACAAACCATGGAAAGACCCGGACGGAGCATTTGCTTCCGAGTGGATTTCGGCCTATTTGAGAGCGCCGCTGAAAAATGAGCTGATTCCTGTATCTGATGCATCACATGACGGACCGGCTATATCTGTGATCATTCCCTGCTACAATGTTGAAAAATACATTGGAGATGCGCTTGAGAGTATATTGTTTCAGACGTTCAATGATCTGGAAATACTGTGCCTTGATGATGGATCAACTGATTCTACGAAAGAGATAATCAGAGAATATACAGTAAAATATAATAATGTATTTTTATACACAGATACCAACCATGGTCCCGGGTATGAAAGAAACAAAGGAGTTCATCTGGCAAGAGGAAAATACATACATTTTATGGATTCAGATGATCTCCTTGACAAACATTTTTATGAAATACTGTTCAGGAAACTTTCTGAAAATGATTTAGATATCGTCTGCTGTGATGGTCAGACGTTTTATGATTCAGAGAAACTGGAAAAAGATTTTCCTGAGTTTAAAAACCGTTATAAGAGGAAAGAAGCTTATCCGAAAGTATATGCTGGAGAAGAATTATACATATTGTTAAGAAAAGCCTATGATTTTATAGTGCCTGTCGGAATGCAGATGTTCAGAAGAGAGTTCCTGCTGGAAACAGAACCGCTTTTCCCGGAACTTTTTGCGCATGAAGATAATCTGTTTCAGATCAGAGTTCTTCCGGCTGCAAGCAGAGTTTTATACGTTAGTGCCCCGCTGTATCTGCGCAGAATCAGAGAGAATTCTATTATGACATCAAAAAAAGAACTTGAAAAAACGATGTCATGGATAGAAGTCATAAGACTTTCTATTGAAGTCATGCAGTCATGCTATGAAAAAAAACAAGAGGTTTTCAGGACTGTAAAAAAACATATAGAGCGTTTTCTGCGCGCATTATATAACAGTTACGGAAGACTTGAAGCCAAAGAAAAAGAACAATTGATGAAACAACTCTCTGACAGCCAGACAGGCATATTCCGGATGTGTTTGTCCTTTCAGGGAAACAAAATCAATCATGAAGAGGTATGGAAGAAACTGATAGATCAAAGGAGTTTCAAAATGATGGAAGAGAAAACAATAAAAACGGTCAGTGAAGATCGCTGTACAGGCTGTGGTGCCTGTTATAATGCCTGCCCGGTCAATGCGATCTCTATGCAGTACAATTCGGAAGGATTTATCTATCCGGTTGTGAATGCAGAGCTCTGTGTCGGATGCACAAAGTGCCGGCAGGTATGCCCTGAGGTGGGATATGACGGAAGCTGCCTCCGCGAGGAGGGAGAATGCTATGCCGTGATGGCATCGGATGAGATCCGGAAAGTCAGCTCCTCAGGAGGAATGTTCACACTGCTGGCTGAATTTGTTCTGAATCAGGGCGGAGCAGTATGCGGTGCCGCGTACGCTTCTGATTACAGAAAAGTGCAGCATATCATTGTAGAATCCTCAGAAGAATTGAATCGTCTTAGGAGTTCGAAATATGTTCAAAGTGAGACAGGAGACTGTTATTCTCAAATAAAACAGATTCTTGAAGTGGGGAGAAAAGTTCTTTTTACGGGGTGTCCTTGTCAGGTCTCCGGGCTATATGGATTCCTGGAAAAAGACTATGACAATTTAATTACGGCAGATTTGGTGTGCCATGGCTCGAATTCCTTGAAAGCATATCAACTGTATTTGAAAGAAATTGCAAAAGGAAGGGAAATATCAAGAGTCGATTTCCGTGAGAAAGAAAACTATGGATGGAGATCGAATGTAAATATATATTTTGCGGACGGGACGAATTATATAGAACACCCTGATAAGAAAAAATCCAGCTGGTATATCGGGTTCCTTCAGGGCATTATGAATCGGTTGTGCTGCAGCACGTGCCATTATGCTGCGAAGAAGAGGACCGGAGATTTTACTTTGGGAGATTTTTGGCAGGTTAACAGGTATAATCCGGAGTTTAATGATGGGATGGGCACATCCGTTGTAATCTGCAATTCACTGAAAAGTAAATCTGTTTTTGACAGCCTGAAACCATCTATGAAACTATGCGAAGCAGCTCCTTTAGATTTTGCTGCAGCGCATAATGGGCAATTGCGGCAGCCCAAAAAGATGAGTGGCGGAAGGAAGTATTTTTTTCAACACTTAGATAAGGATGGATACCATAAGGCTCTCTGGTACGGACAAAAGAAAAGATATGATTTTGGAGTAATTGAAAATTGGCAGAATCATGGTCATCGAGGTCTGCTGGCAGGGTTTTCTCTGGCAGCTGTTGCGGATGATTGTGGCATTCTTCCAATTGTAATCAGCAGTATTTCGGGGAATATTGAAAAAGGAAATGCTGCAGCCGACATTGAATTTATGAAGAGATTTTTCAATGTTTCCAAACAGAGAAAGCCGGAAAACATGCCTGAGATTAATCATTTTTGTGATCAGATGCTATTGGGCCCGGGGAATAAGGAAACAATACCGCTCTATTTTGTGAATGACTCCAAAAGAATAGCATGCTGGCCGGAAAATATTCTGGAACCGCTGCTGGTATGTGATCAGAGGCACCTGGATTCTCTTGTGCAGAAATCAGATATGCATCCGGAGAAGCCATATGTGGCTGCATTATTAGATAAATGGACCGAGCAAGCCGGAATGCAGTTAGACAGACTTGGACAGAAACTGGGATGTCAGCTTGTTGTGTATGCTGAGAACAATTCGGATAGCTCTTCGAAAGTAAAGTCACTGGCTGACATATCGACTGAGGATATTGCAGCGTTAGTTAAGGGCAGCCGTTTCTGTGTGACTGACAGATATGATATGGTTTGTCTGACCCTGAGATTTCATCGGCCATTTGCGGCGATTGCGTCTGGCAGTGATGAAGATAAAATCATGGATTTGCTGAAACGTATGGGGCTGGAAAACTGTATGACAGCAACAGAAGGAAAAGAGGCTGTGAAGTTCGAAGAAGTTTCAGACATTGATTATAGTCGAATCGATGACATCCTTTCCGGAGAACAGAAACGCGCACATGAATGGCTGGAACATACCTGGAGGAATAATAAACAGACCAAGGAAGATGCATTAAAAAATCATTCAATAAATGATAAAAAACCTTATGATGTGGGGATTACGGGGTATTGGTGGTCATCTAACTATGGAAGTGTAGTTACTTATTATGCTCTTTATCGTCTGGTTGAACAAATGGGGCTCAAACCTATTCTTTTAGACCGGCCGGAGAAAGAAAAACATGGAGATGGACTGGATGTTTTTTCCAGAATATTTATGGAAACACACTGCAGAACAACCAATAGTCTGGGCTGGAATGAGTTGGAGAATTATAATTCCATAGCGGACACATTCATGATTGGATCTGATCAGGTCTGGGGACCCGGAGCAGTCAAATCATATAAGTATTTCTTTTTCCTGGACTTCATAAAAAGAGCAAAAAAGAAGATTGCATATGCAGCTTCATTCGGTGAACACTTTAATGTGTCGGATGAGATTATGAAGAATGCACGAAAGTGTATTTCAGAATTTGACCTGATTTCTGTTCGCGAAAAATCTGCAGTCGGAATATGTCAGGAGAAATTTGGAAGAGATGCCACATGGGTATTGGATCCGGCATTCCTCCTCGATGTTTCCGAATACGATAAAATCGCGGCAGCGTCAAAGCGGGAAGTTGAGCATGAGAATTATCTGGTCACTTATATTCTTGAACCATCAGAAGAGAAAAAGAAAATCATTCTGGAGGCATCCAGGAGACTGGGACTGCCTATGGTCAATATTCTTCACGGGAAAGCGCATTCATTCAAGAAGAATCATGCCGTAATGAATCTTCCGGACACAGTACGGGATGTAGGAGAAGAAGATTGGCTTTACTACATCAAGCACGCAAAGTATATGATTACCGATTCGCATCATGGAACGGTAATGGCTGTTGTATATAATAAACAATTTATTTGCTGTTCGAACAAGCCCTGGGGGCGCACAAGATTCCGGTCGATTCTCGGATTGCTTGGGCTGATGGATCGCTGGAAAGTCACGCTTGAAGATATTGAAAAAGAGAGAACATTTGAACATGCGATCGACTACTCCAAAGTAAATGCTGTTTTAAATTCTGAGAGAAAACGATGTCTCAGATATCTTACAGAGGCTCTGGGATGTGACTATGATTCGGTTTTTGGGGAACAGATGGTGAAAAGTGAAGACCCGGGAGTACATCGTCAGATTGCATCACTGCAGGGAGAACTGGAAGACTTAAAGCAATCTCTGGACCAAATTCTTAAAAACCAGAAAGAATGTCTGGAATTACTTCGCAGGCTGTCATAGAGAACAGGGGAAATTGAAAAGCAAATAGCAAAAGATAAATAAAGGTGGATAATACAAATGAAGATTACAGTAGCGGGTGTGGGATATGTCGGACTCTCTCTGGCAGTACTCCTGGCACAGAATCATGAGGTGACAGCAATAACGACAACTCCTGAAAAAGCAGAAAAATTAAATCAGTTTATCAGCCCGATCCAGGACGATGAGATTGAACGATTTTTTGCGGAAGCAAAAGACGGCAAAAGGACGCTTGCTTTGTATACAACCATTGATAAAGAAGCTGCATATCGGTCTGCAGATCTTGTAATAATTGCAACACCTACAAATTACGATGATGAACACCATTTCTTTGATACCAGCGCAGTGGAAGATGCAATAGAAACTGTTTTGAAGGTGAATCCAAATGTTCTTATGGTGATTAAATCAACCGTGCCGGTAGGATATACCGATTCTGTAAGAAAAAAATACGGAATCAGCAATATAATCTTCAGCCCGGAATTCCTTCGCGAGTCAAAGGCTTTGTATGATAATCTTTATCCTTCCCGTATTGTTGTTGGAGCGTATGCGGAACAATCAGAAGAGGCTTCCCTGTTTGCAGACCTGCTCAAAGAGGGAGCAGCAGTCAAAGATATACCGGTGCTCATTGCGAACCCGACAGAGGCAGAAGCGATTAAACTTTTTGCAAATACATATCTTGCAGTGCGTGTGTCGTATTTTAATGAACTGGATACCTACGCACAGATGAAAGGATTGAACACCCAGCAGATTATTGACGGGGTATGCATGGACCCGAGAATTGGGTCCCATTATAATAATCCTTCTTTCGGATATGGCGGATATTGTCTGCCAAAAGATACCAAGCAGCTTCTGGCAAATTACAAGGACGTACCGCAGACTATGATTAAAGCTGTTGTTGAAAGCAATATCGTGCGAAAAGAATTTATCGCGGACAGCATCATGCGAACGAACCCTTCAAAAGTGGGGGTCTATCGATTGACAATGAAGAGCAACAGTGATAATTTCCGGGCATCTGCGATCCAGGATATCATGAAGCAAATCCTCTCAAAAGGAATCCCGATTATCATATATGAGCCGACATTAGAAGATAAAAGCACATTTTTTGATTGCGTCGTTGAAAATGATTTAAACACATTTAAAGCAGAAAGCGATGTGATTCTGGCCAATCGTTTTGATGAGAGCCTGAAAGATGTTGAACAAAAGGTGTATACGAGAGATTTGTTCCGTCGGGATTAATGGCTTCCTGAATGTAATGAATGATAATGGTGATTTCTGTATGCAGATGATATTTATAGGAGGTAATTTTACTTCAAAATGAGCGGTCAGATACATGTAAACATATTAGGCATATGTGTAACCAGAGATATTTTTAAATCATTAACAGATCAGGAAAAATATGTGGTGGACAGATATGTTCAATCTGCGAATCCTCTGTCATGTGTTTTAGAGTCGCCTCTTAATACGGACGAGATACCTGATATTGTATATGAAAACAAAACCAATTTTTATAAACGCTGTATAGAATTGGATATAAAGAAGCATGTTTTTGATTTCATGGGAGAAGTAAAACCGGATTATTTGGTGATAGATGCCGGATCCATGAGAAAGCCTCTGTTTTTTGCGGGAAATAATAAGAAAAAATGTGCGACACTGATCTTTGACAATACGGCTCAGCAGTTATTCGAGCAGGGAGCTATTCCTTCGTATACGAAAGGTGATATTTGGGATTTTGATAATGAAGAGATTTCGGGTTTATTGGATATTTATATCAATAAAATAAAAGAAATCTGTGCAGAAGAAAATATTATTCTTATAGAATCTTACGATGTACCATATAGCATAGATTTAAATAGCCAGAACGTAGGATGTTTTGATGAAAAAAGAATATCCATGGAAAATGACAGAATAAAATACGGGTACAATTATTTAAGATCCAAATTAACCAAGTGCCATGTTATTGAATTCCCGAAAGGTGTTGTCGGGGATAAGAATCATACCTGGGGGGAAGCTCCTCTCCACTATGTTCCGGAATATTATGAATACGGAGCAAAAGCAGTTGAAATCATAACAAGTGGTTATTGGGAACTGTCAGAAGAAAGAAACGTACTGGATATTCTAAAACAGCAGTATGAAAAGCTGTTTATGGAAAAATATTCAGACTGTATATATCATCAATTGGTGAAGACAGAGAAAGAATTGGGTGTATTCAAACGATATCGTATATACGAGAATTATTTTAAACAGTTATTGCTTCTGGATGGGAAAAACCTTATCTACAACTGGGTTGCAAATTGTAATATTCAGCACGTATCATTTTATGGACTTTCAGAAATCTCAAAACTATTTGTGACATGGTTTAAGGAATGGAATGTAACTATTGATTATATTGTGGAAGAATCTGCCAAAAAGGAATATGAAGGAATTACTTTGATTAAGCGTTCAAAAAATATCTTTCCTGAAACGGATGCAATGATTATAACTGATTTAAATAAAGAGCCCGTACAAAAGAAGTTGATTCGTCTTGAATACGCTGGTTTTGTAACTGATTATGAGAAACTGCTAAAGGATAACATATTCTGACTATTAAGTAGATCAGCATGGCTGCCTGTTATAAATGTCAATAGAATATAATTATCAGTATGTGTCAATAGGATTGAAGGATTGCCGCCTATCAGAATAAGTATCCGATTATTTAAGGAAGGTCGTTATTAAATGGAAAAGGAAGAAAAAACCAGTTTAAATATATTCGGAGCCTGCACATCCAGAGATATTCTGGATAATCGTTATCAGGTCCATCAGTATGTGTCTTTTACATCGCCTATGATGATGATGCTTGAGCAGGATAAAAAATGGGATCTGAATCAAAGCGATATCAGCAGTTTCAATTTGTCGGGTACAGATTTTTCAAAACGCTGCTTTTTTCTGGATCACAATAGAATGGCATTCGAATATCTGACTCGTCAGGAATCGGATTATCTGATTCTGGATATAGCTGATAGCCGAATTGATATTTTGAAATACGGGGAAGAGTATTGCACCCTCAGTAATATTGTGAGAAAAAATCAAAAGAAAATCGCGGCTGACAAGGATACACAGCTAATCAGTTTTCGATCATTTTCAGATGAACAATGGATGGAATGTATTGTAAGGTTTTGTAATGAAATAAAAAAGTTATACAGACCGGAACAGATCATTTTACATGAATTTAATCTTGTTTCAGAATATGTTACGAAGGCATTTGAGATTATTCCTTTCAGAGTCTCACAGGGTGTTGAAATGAAGAATGATCTGCTGCAGAAACTTTATCCGGTTATGGAACGCGAGCTGGAAGGGTGTCATATTATTAAGTTTCCGGAAAACATGCTTGGAGATCAGGCAAATAAATGGGGAATACATCCACTGCATTATACACCATTATACTATGAATACGGCTTGCGGGCGATTGATTATATTATTTCCGGACAAAATGAGCCGGATAGAAAAGAAGAGAAACGCTATCTGGAAGAGCTGCGTAAAGAATATTCTTTAAAGGGTTTAATCCAAAGAAAAGAGATAGAGCTTAAACGGCAGAAGATTTTAAACAGAAGTCAGCAGATTAAAATCAGTAAGCTGTTGCATTATGCCAAAAGTTTCCTATATGTTGAACAGAATTATCTGGATGTAATATGTTCGATGAAGAATTTCCTGAATCAGAATAACATCCATTCGGTTGCGTTATATGGAGATTATCTGACAACACAGATGTTAAAAGATCTTCTGTTAACCTGTAAGGTAAAGATTGATTATGTGGTATCAGACAAACCTTCATCAATCTGTTCAGAAGTTCTGGGAACGGGATTGGATTCTTATCCGAAAACAGACGCGATGATCATCTGCAACATATTAACAATTGATTTAACAAAAAAATCCCTCCAGGGAAAGATTACATTTCCTGTTTATGATTACTATGACTTTATTGCTGCAAAGTGACAATGGAAGAATGAGTGCCGTATGCCATCATTATATTTTATGAAGGAGGAAATCATGAAAAAGGGTTTTTTTATGATCGCTGCCATGTGTCTGGCTTGTATGATGATTCTGTTTCATCCGATTACAGCGGAGGCTTATCAGGAGAGAGTTAACGCGTATGTACCTTCGGTCTTGAATTATGATTTCGCGAATGAGGTGGTTGACCGTGTGAATCAGGAGCGTGCAGCACAGGGAATTGCGCCTCTAACGCTGGACAGCGGACTGATGGAGACAGCAATGCTGAGGAGTACAGAGCAGTTCATCAGCTATTCTCACACCAGACCAAATGGAGAAAAGTGTTTTACAGCCTTCCCTTATCAGAGGGGATATCGTGCGGAGAATATCTGCTATGGTTCTACCACTCCGGAAGGAGCAATGATTCAGTGGATGAATTCCGCTCCTCACAGGGAAAGTATTCTGAATGGAATTTACAATTCCATCGGAGTAGGATGTGCCTATGACAGTGAAGCCGACTGCTACTACTGGACACAGTGTTTCAGTTCCGATGCAGGAGATGGTGCAAAACGTTACGGGACCGAATCCAGAAACTATAATATTGATGCACAGATCCTTATACCGGACAGTATGCCGGATATCCGTATAGACGGTACAGATACAAACTCAATTGAACTGAGATGGGATTATGTAAGCCATGCTACCTCTTTTGAGATTGAGCAGTATATATCCGGAAGCTGGATCCGGATCGGAACAGAAGACGCACTGACAAATTATTACAAAGCAGACAGTCTGTCTCCGGGAACGACATATCAGTTCCGGATACGGGCGATAAAAGATTTCTATCAGTATCATTATACGACGGATTATAGTTATGTAACAGGCACGACTACAGGATCGCCTGCTCCAGAAAAACCTGAAAAAGTGCAGGGACTGAAAATTACCAAAAGAACAGCGAAATCTCTGAGTCTAAAATGGACAAAACACAGTAATGCAGATGGATATATCCTGCAGCAGTATAAGGGCGGAGAATGGAAACGGATTGCCAACATATCTGATTCTGACACAGTGACTTATGTAGTATCCGGCCTCAAGTCAGCAACAAGTTATTCCTTCCGGGTCAAGGCATACATTTATAATGGCGACACGACAGTCTCCGGCGGATGGACTACTGTGAAAGGAAAGACGAATCCAGTGGCAGTATCCGGGTTAAAGATCGCCGGCAGAACATCCAATACACTGCGTCTGAACTGGACGAAGAACAGTAAAGCATCCGGATACATCATACAACAGTATAAGAGTGGAAAATGGACACAGGTCGCAAAGATTACCAATAATGCAACGGTAACATATCGAGCAAGTAATCTGAAAGCATCTACGACCTATAAGTTCCGGATCAAAGCTTACGCATACGATGGAAAAACCATGTTATCCAGTGTCTGGAAGACGATTTCCGGGAAGACGCAGGCTCCGGCATCTACGCAGACATTAACAGCAGTTTCAGGTCTGAAAATAGGCGGACGTGCGACAGATGCGATTCGTCTGAACTGGAATAAGAATAACACAGCGTCCGGATACATTGTGGAACAGTATAAGAGTGGGAAATGGACACGGGTTGCAAGTATCGGGAAAAACAGTACTGTGACATACCGGGTAGAAAAGCTGGCATCAGGAACGAAATACGCCTTCCGCGTAAAAACATTCCAAACGAAAAACGGGAAGGCCATATACAGTGCATATAAGAAGATTTCCGGGAAAACACTTCCGGCAGAAGTGACCGGATTAAAAATCGGCGGAAGAGCGAAGGACGCTATCCGTTTGAACTGGAACAGAAACAGCAAGGCAAGCGGGTATATCGTAGAACAGTATGTGAATGGGAAATGGGTGCGAAAAGCCAGAATTGCCTCTAACAGCACGGTTACTTGCCGGATTGCGAAACTGAAGACAAAGACGACCTATGTGTACCGGGTAAGATGTTTTGATTTTGACGGCGAAACACCGATTTATGGTCCGTATAAATACATATCGGGAATTACGAGATAATGATGTGACGGCAGACTTTTTGAGGTCTGCCGTCATTAGTTATTTGTTTTCAAGTCTCTCTCACTGAGATAAATTGGCGCTTTAATATTCAGAACAACAAGTAATTAATTTCTTGAATTTTGTTTATACATAAGATAAAATATACTTAATAAGTTCTTAATAAAATACTAATAAAGTATAATTTCGACTTGGTTATTTTTTTACAGGAAGGGAGGAAGTGTGATGATCAGAAAATTAGCGGCTGTATTTTTATGTGTCATGTTGGTTTTGACCGGATCTTCAGCCGCAATTGCAGGGCAGCCAAATCAATACAGGCAGACATCTGCTTTACAATTGGAGAAACTGTCAATGTCACCTCAGCCAGTCACAGATCTGAAAATTGGGGGACGCGCATCCAATGCGCTGCGTCTGAACTGGGTCGGGTCAGATTCTGCATCCGGTTACATTATTGAACAATATAAGGAGGGTGAATGGAAACGAATTGCGAGGCTGGCTGACCCTGCAGTACAGACGTATCGGGCAGTTCATTTGTTTCCTTCAACTACCTATAAGTTCCGTGTAATGACCTTTGATTTTGAGGGAACAAAACCAGTTTACAGCAGTTATGCTTCAGTCAATGGCACAACTCTGAAAGCAGTACCAGCGACACTGGCCCCGGTGCAGGGATTAAAAACTGTCAGCAGAACGGTTGATTCAATTCGGCTGGGCTGGTCGCAGAACAGTAGTGCTTCCGGCTATATTCTGGAACAGTATAAGAACGGAAAATGGACGCGGATTGCAAAAATTACGAATAATCAGACCATTTTTTATAAGATAAGCAATCTGACAGACTATACATCGTATCAATTCCGTATCAAAGGTTATATTGACAATGGGGCACATCCTGTTTACAGCAGTTATACAACGATTGGATCAGTTACATTGCCAATGGCTGTGACAGGTTTGAATATTGGCACCAGGACATCAGGGTCACTTCAGTTGAACTGGAGTAAAGTGGAAAAATCAAATGGATATATTATAGAAATATACAAGGACGGATCCTGGAAGCGTCTGATGAAAACCGGCTCCAATGGAATCTTGACATACCGTGCATCAAAACTGAGTCCCCGGACACTATATCAGTTCCGAATCTGTACTTACGGTTTTGATGGAAAGGTGCCTCTTTATAGTTCTTATCAATATGTCAGCGGCACAACAGAAACTTCGCAAATTACTCCGACACATCCGAAGATTGTTTACTGGACGGCTTCTGGTTCTGTCTATCATTTATCAAAGGATTGTCCGACTTTGAAAAGGTCGAAAAAAATTCAGAGCGGAAGTATTGCTGAAAGCAAAAAAAGCAGAGTTTGCAACGTCTGTGGACATTAAAAAAGATATATAATGAGTGATAAAACACATGGAGGAGAAAAATGTTAAGGAAATTCAGAACAGTAATGATTGCATTACTCACAGCAGCGATTTGCCTGACGCAAATTCCTTTCGCGCAGACGAATACGCAGGCAGCATCACCTGCTGTAACGAATAAGAGCGCAGTACAGAAGAAAACTGCAGAACAGACATTCACCTATGTGAATCCATTGTACAGAGACGTGTTGAGTGAGGCAGATATAGAAGCACGTGTGAAAAGAAACGAACTGACTAAAAACTGGAACCGTCTTTACGGTTCAGAGCCACAGTATTACAGCACAGTGGCATCTGCGGGAAAATCGATGCGAAAAGGGCTGGCTAATCGAGATGAGACGGTTACAGTATGTTTTAAGTCAAATACGTATCCGGACGGCGACCTTCATAATGATATTATGGAAGCGGCTTTTAAACATACCGGTGTACCAAAGGAAGGCGATTCACTCAGATGGGTAGTTGGCGGTTACAGAGTCGGGCGTTCTTATTATGAAGACAATGGCGTATACTATATAACATATAATTATTATATGTATTACTATACGACTTCTGCGCAGGAGAAGAGACTGGATTCTGCAGTGAATTCTCTGTTGAGTCAGTTGAATCTGAGCGGGAAGACAGATTATCAAAAGGTATGCGCAATTTATGACTATATGTGTGACAACATCACATATGACTACGAACACTTAAATGACAATGATTACGAGCTTCAGTACACAGCTTATGCTGCCCTGATTGACAAAACTGCGGTATGTCAGGGATATGCGGTGCTGTTCTACAGACTTGCACTGGAAAGCGGTGTGGAAAACCGTGTAGTTACCAGTATCAGACATGCATGGAATATGGCAAAGCTGGGAGCGCGGTACTATTTCCTGGACGCTACCTGGGATGCGGGCACCTGGAGTTATCAGTATTTCCTGAAAGGAAAAGATAATTTCTGTACAGAAACTGACCACATCATTGAGGATTCCTCTGATATACTGAATTATAATTACAACATTTCCGCAACAGATTATGATCCGGATACATCCATTGATAATCCTGATCCGGTCGGCGGCCTGAAAGTTACAGCCCGTACGAAGGATGCGATTCGCCTGAACTGGAACCGGAACGCGAAGGCTGTCGGATATATTGTTGAGCAGAAGAAAAGCGGAAAGTGGACACGTATTAAGCGAATTGGAAGCAACAGTACCACAACTTGCCGGATTGCAGGATTGAATCCGGGAACAAGCTATCAGTTCCGTGTAAAAGCATTCGCGCATGATGGTGACTATTCTCTGTATAGTACATATAAGACTATTACGGGCAAGACAAATCCGGCACCTGTGACAGGACTGAAAGTGGCCGGCACCGCTAAAACAGCGCTTCGCTTAAGCTGGAATAAGAATTCGAAAGCAGAAGGTTATATTGTTGAGCAGTATAAGGGCAAGACATGGAAGCGCATTGCAAAACTGGCAAAGAATACGACGACTTCCTACCGGATTACAGGTCTCTCTGCCGGTAAAACATATAAGTTCCGTGTAAAAGCATATGCCTTTGACAAAAAGACAGCAATTTACGGTGGTTATGCAAGTGTATCAGGAAAAACCGATGCCGATACGACAGCAAAGACCCCGACAGCAGTTACCGGTCTGAAGATCGGAGGGCGTGCGGCAGATGCCATTCGTCTGAACTGGAATAAGAACAGCGGCGCATCGGGTTATATCATTGAACAATATAAGAGCGGACAATGGAAACGAATTGCCAGAATTGGTTCAAACAGCACTGTGACCTACCGTGTTGAAAAACTGGCGGCAGGAACCAAGTATTCCTTCCGTATCAAGTCATACAGTTTTAAGAATAGCAAGGCGGTATACAGTACTTACAAGAAGATCAGCGGATACACAAAACCGGCTGCTGTATCAGGGCTGAAGGTTGCCGGCAGAAGCAAAGACGCACTTCGTATCAGCTGGAACAAGAACAGCAAGGCAAACGGATATATTGTAGAACAATATAAAAACGGGAAATGGGTTCGTATTTCACGAATCGGTAAGAACAGTACCGTGACCTGCAGAGTATCCGGTCTCAAGTCATCGACATCTTATGTGTTCCGTGTAAGAACATTCATAGTAGATGGGAAGACGCCTCTTTACGGTTCTTCTGAATATGTGACAGGAACTACAAGATAATCATCTGGCGGCAGATAATTACATCTGCCGCCAAATCTTGAATTGTCTTTAAAGAAAAAGTATGTTATTATGGAAAACAGATTCTGTATAGCATACTTTTTTTGCTTTCTAAATCATCATTTTTTCAAAAGAGGAGTTACATATGAAGAAAAGGTTATTAGCGATTACGTTCAGCATTCTTGTCGCTCTGACGGTCCCTGCGCCTGCATATGCCATGCAGCAGACGGATATTGCAGTATCTGCAGAAAAACAGGCTGTAAAACTGGAGAAGGTTAACGGGCTGAAAATCGGAGGCAGAGCTGCAGATGCGCTTCGGCTGAATTGGTTGAAAAACAGTCAGGCATCCGGATATATTATCGAACAGTACAAAGGAAGTTCATGGACGCGGATCGCAAAGATAACAGATAACGCAACTTTGACTTATCGGATCAGTAATCTTTCACCATATACGACCTACCGGTTTCGTATTCGGGGGTATCTGAACAATGGGAACAATCCCATCTACAGCAATTATACAGCTGTTTCCGGAACGACAGCGCCGGGTTCTGTTACCGGGTTAAAAGTTGGAGGGAATACCACAGATTCCATTCAGCTGAACTGGGACAGAAATGTAAAAGCAAATGGTTATATTGTTGATATCAATCGGAATGGGGTATGGAACCGTGTGGCAAGGATTGCCTCCAACACCACGGTTTCTTATCAGGTTTCCGGATTGGATCCGCAGACGACCTATCAGTTCAGAGTGAGAACATTCGGATTTGATGCGAAAACGCCTGTCTACAGTACCTGGAAGAAAATCAGCGCGACAACATCGACGGCGGCCCGGGTATCACTGAGCAAGTGTACCGTTGCATCCATTCCCGCTGCGACATACAACGGGTCTGCATATCGACCGGATCCGGTACTGAAATATGGAAATACAACGCTGGTAAAAGGAAGAGACTATACGGTCAGCTATTCCAACAATACAAATATCGGTCCGGGATCTGTGACTTTTACCGGAATTGGAAATTACACGGGTAGTGTTACCAGGACCTATGAAATCAATCCGCCGAAGACCAGGATTACCGGAATTACTTCACAGGCGAATGGCATAAAAGTCTCACTGACGGCCGTCAGCGGAGGCTCATCCTATCAGGTTCAGATCCAGAGAGCAGGGCAGAAAGCCGTGAATTATAATACACCGACTCCCTCAAAGCTGATCAGCGATCTGACCGAAGGCGGGAAGTATACCGTCAAAGCAAGAGCTTATAAGAACGTTAATAATAAGAGCTATTACAGTGACTGGACAGAGATCAAAACGGCGTCCTTCCCATATGGACAGGCAGCCGCGAATTACGCCTGCAAATTCGTTGGCAATCGCTATGTATGGGGCGGAGAAAGCCTGACAAATGGAGCGGACTGCTCCGGATTTGTCAAAGCCGTCTATGCTCATTACGGCAAAACGCTTCCTCATTCATCCTATATGCTGAGAGATGTGGGACGTTCGGTGACAAGGGCGAATATCCAGCCCGGCGACATCGTTTGCTACTCCGGTCATGTGGCGATTTATATTGGCAATGGGAAAATCGTCCACGCAGCTAATGAATCAACGGGAATTACGATCAGCTCCAATTATGCCTATACACAGATCCTGGCAATCAGGAGATTATTCTAAGACAATCTACTCGAAAAAGAATACTCTTTCTCGAATAGGATCCATAAAAGAAAAGGTACAGAAATATTCGTTTCTGTACCTTTTCTTTATTGTTGTAAACGTCGTGTGATTTCCAGCAGCAGTTTTACATCTTCCGGTTTCAGGTTTTGTGCACCATGAAGTAAATCCCGCAATTCCTGTGAGGTATCTGAGCCGGAATCGAAAAATATTTTTGGCTCGATACAGAAATAATCACAGATGTAGAGAAGTTCTGACAAAGATGGAAGGGATTTCCCGGAGGAGATGCTCTGGATATAGCCTTTTCTATGGCCGAGATCAAGACTCATTTTGCATTCTGAAATATTTTTTTGCAGTCTGAGCTGCGTGATGCGGTTGCGAATAAAATCGGGATCCATTGAATGTCCTCCTTTTTGAATTTTTATACCACATTGTGTATAACTTTACACTCATTTTAAAAAATTCAGGGCAAAGCACACAGGAGTCTTATGGCTTCTGATCTGGGTGCTTATCTTTGTCGCAAGTTTCAGCTCTTTTCGTATTGTTGAGAACAGGTATTATCAGCTGTGTATACGATTTATGGAATGATTATAATCTGGATCCTTTTTGTACTGTTCCGGGAATACCGGATTCATCTGCTGGAAGAGCATGCATTTCTGGAAAAACAGTGGGATATCATTTATTTCGATATCCAAAAAATTCAGAGCAACTACAATGAGATGCTGTCTGATCTGCAGGCTGCGACCGCTCAATGGGATCAATTCCAAAAATACGGGGTGTTTTCCGGAGACGCTCTTTCTATCTATGATTATCTGATCCAAATGAAACAGAAACACAGCAGGCTGATGAAACACTATACGGATAACGCAAACCTGAATGCGATGCTGGTATATGAAGAATCCGTGTGCAGGAATCTTGGAATCGAGGCCGACTTCTACGTGGGGCAGTTGTATCTGTCTAAGCTGGAAGAGGAAAAACTGATCCGGCTGCTTTTGAAAATAATGGAATACATACTGGTTCAGATGAACGAAGAGCGGGGCGAACGATCAAAAAAAGATTTTAAGGAAAAAGACAAGAAAGTGAAAATACATCTTCTGTTGGCACAGGGACAGATTCTGATCTGCGCAGAGTGGACCGGAAGCAGGAAAATCTTCAGTTGGAAGCGGAAACTGAAGAATAAGGAGAATGAAAGAGTTAATGTAGTGAAGGATACCTTTGATCAGGGAAACTGCTGCCTGGAGCTGATGATGGAGACAGGATAAGCTTTAAGGCCTCCTATGATTTTGTTTTATCATAGAAGACCTTGTTATTTAAAGATTCATTTTCGTCATTTCTTTATATGCGTTTTTGTTTTCTTTTGTGTATCCGATGAGAACGCCGGGGTTTTTTTCTGCAATGACGGTCAGGATCTGATCGACGGCTTCTTTTCTGTTTCTAACAGGCGTCACCTGCCGTGTGGTTCCGTCGTTCATCTGGCAGACGATGTAACTGTTGA
The DNA here is from genome assembly GCA_946546945.1 of uncultured Lachnospiraceae bacterium. Lineage (GTDB taxonomy): Bacteria > Bacillota > Clostridia > Lachnospirales > Lachnospiraceae > Eubacterium_I. The sequence continues at coordinate 135,320 of CAMNOU010000003.1, read as the reverse complement.
CTTCCATGAAATGTCTGCGAATGACAAACTTATATGCCCATACGATATCCTGATACGGGATGATCTCGCTGCTGTTTTTGTCAAAAATATAATGGTCAGTCAGAGCAATGGTCTCTTTCGGGTCATCGTATCGATATGAATTCCATTCATTCCAAGCCGTCAGCAGCTGTCCTTTCTGCTCTAATGCATCCAATGATTTTTCGATATTTTTCTTTTTCAGTCTTCCGTTAAGCAAGACCAGCAGCGCCAGAACAGCGCAGACTCCCGCGCCGACCGGAAGGTAAAGGAAATCCTTGCCGCGCAGTTCTTTATTCGCATCCAGATAATAGCTTCCGATGCTGTTTGCCATTTCATCTTCACTGTATCCGTAAGTCTCGGCTACAGTTTTGAGAAGATCATCGGGAAACGCCGTGGAATATCCGGTTATTTCGACCGGAGCAGGCACTGCGGGATCTGTGTCTGCATCGTCAGAAGTCACGCTCAGCCAGTAATCATACTGTTCCTGCATGGAGGAAAAATCTTCCTCCGGCATACGCACCAGGTATAAATACATATCAGATCCTTGCACCATATAGTAGTATTCATCGTCTCTGTTGGCAGCCCAGTCATCGATCCCGATCACTTCGAGGGAAACATATTTCCCTTCCTGTTCGGAACTTACCGGATCAAAACTTACAGGGCTGCCCTGTAAAAGGCCCAGACGCATTACAGTCCATATAGTAAGCAGTATCAAAACCGCCGCGCACAGGATCGCAAGGATAACCTTGCTGCCTTTGCCGGATTTGAAATCATTTCTGAATCGCTGTCTTATATCATTCAATATAAAAACCTCCTTGTAAATTTTTGTCATTGCGGAAGCAATGGCATAGAATGGCATAGATTATGAGGGAGGCGTACAAACATATCACGAACGCCGGAGGGATATTTTATAAGAAATGATTGTAGTTTCCTTGCTTTTTACTTACAAATTGAGTTCCTGAAAAAAGTATGTTATGATAGATGGAAGATTCTTGTGATAAGAGAGTAATAGGACACTTGTAGACTGTGCAGAGAGGGAAGAGCATGGTTATGAGGACAGGCAAACCCAGATAAGAGGTGTTTATGGATAATTTAAGTAATATTGTACTATTGATTGACGCAGACAATACCCGGCTTTCGAAGCTGGAGAGTGTGGTTAGGGAAGTATCGACCTACGGACGGATCGTGGTCAAACGGGCTTATGGTAACTGGAAAAAAGATACATTAAAGAACTGGGAGCGTGAATTAAAGCGGCTGGCAATCAAGGCTGAGCAGCAGTTTGATTATGTGACCGGCAAGAATGCGACAGATATCGCTTTGGTCATTGATGCGATTGATTTGCTGCATAAGGGAATTTATGACGCATTTGTTATCGTGGCAAGTGACAGCGATTATACACCGCTTGCGATCAATCTGCATGAATCCGGCGTTTATGTAATGGGCGTGGGAGAGAAAAAGACTCCGGAATCCTTCCGGAACAGCTGTGATGAATTTATCTTTTTGGAAAATATCCAGGATGAGGCACAGGAGAAAGAAGCAGAAGAGGAACAGCAGAATACAGAAAACAGCGATGAGAAGGAAAGCCCGCATGAGAAAAGTGAAACTTTGGAGTCGATCCATATCCTTCTGAAGGTCGCTTATGATAAGTATCAGGATGATGAGGGATATGTCAATGTCAGCACAGCAGGACAGTTCATCAAGCGGGTGAAGCCGGATTTCGATGTACGAACCTATGGCTATGTGAAATTGCCGAAACTGATCGAGGATTTCCCGGATAAATATGAGATAAAAAGATATCCCGGGAAGGGAACGGTGACGATTATTGGATACAGATGTAAATGACGGCGGCTGCCGTCATTTTTTTCTTGATAAGGCAGGCCTACCCGCGTTATAATAATGACAACACAATACTATGAGAAGTCGTGAGGTAACAAGCATGAAATATGATTATCTGGTCGTAGGAAGCGGTCTCTACGGTGCTGTATTTGCACAGGAAGCAAAAAAAGCAGGAAAGAAGGTTCTGGTGATCGACAAACGCCCGCAGATCGCCGGGAATGTTTACACAAAGGAAATCGAAGGCATCAACGTACATATTTATGGCGCGCATATTTTCCATACGAACAATAAAAAAGTGTGGGAATACGTCAATCGTTTTGCGGAGTTCAACCGTTTCACGAATTCGCCTGTCGCGAATTACCATGGGGAACTGTATTCGCTGCCGTTCAATATGTATACGTTCAATAAAATGTGGGGCGTGGTGACACCGGAAGAGGCGGAAGCGAAGATTGAAGAGCAGAAGAAGGCGGCCGGCATCAAAGAACCGAAGAATCTGGAGGAGCAGGCAATCAGTCTGGTCGGAACAGATATTTATGAAAAGCTGATCAAAGGCTACACAGAGAAACAGTGGGGACGTCCCTGTGACCAGCTGCCTGCATTTATTATCAAGCGTCTTCCTGTGAGACTGACATTTGATAATAACTATTTTAATGCGCTTTATCAGGGAATCCCGATTGGCGGTTATACGAAGATGGTCGCAAACCTTCTGGAAAGAATCGAAGTACGTCTGGAAGAAGACTACCTGAAGGATAAAGAGAACTATGACGCGATGGCAGACAAAGTCATCTATACAGGGCCGATCGATGCCTATTTCGGGTACAGCCTCGGAACACTGGAGTACCGTTCAGTGCGTTTTGAGACAGAGGTGCTGGACAAGCCGAATTTCCAGGGAAATGCTGCTGTGAATTATACTGACCGGGAGACTCCCTGGACCAGAATTATCGAGCACAAATGGTTTGAGTTCGGTACACAGCCGAAGACGGTGATCAGCCGGGAGTATTCTTCAGAATGGAAGCCGGGTGACGAGCCTTATTATCCCGTAAATGATGAAAAGAACGGCGCTTTATATCAGGAATACAAGAAGCTGGCAGACAAAGAGTCTAAGATTATATTCGGAGGACGTCTGGGCGAGTATAAGTATTATGATATGGATGCCGTGATCGCAAGTGCTCTGGACATGGCGGAGAAAGAACTGCGCTGATTTGCGGAGACGAAATGGAGGGAATCATGCAGTATCAGGTGTTTGTGGAAAATGAGATAAAAAGAACGGATCAGGCGGTCGCGCTGGCCCAAAAGGCGTTGAAGACCACGGTCAACCTGCGGGATTTCTACTACCAGCTGCAGGGGCCGGAAAAAGTATCAGACGCAGACGCCTATACCAGGGACACTCTGAAATACTTTGACGCGAATGGAGCTTTTCGCGAGCTGGAGCTTCTGCAGCTCCAGCTCGGTGAGCTGAAAAACAAGCTGATTGAGATCAAGACAGAAAATGACAAGATGCTTTTTGCGGGGGGATATCTGACTGTTATTGATGAAACAATCGCACATATTTTTTTGAAAAATACACTCTGCAAGCTGGAGGCAAAGAACGAAAATACGTCTGCTGTCCTTGAGGAATCGATTCAGGAGCTGCAAAAGCTGAAGCTTGCGCTTTCCGATCTGCTGTAAGATACGAATGAGAAAGGAATTGTTTTGACATGGGGATGAAATTGTATAACCTTCTTGTCAACAAACATGCCGGTATTCGACACCGGTATCACAAGATGCATGATGGGGCGCATGGAGCCGGGAAGATTGCTTCCTGGCTTTATCTGCTTTGGATGAATTTTTGTTATTATGTGCTGTTCTGCCGTTTCCTGGATCAATTGCCTGCCGTGGAGACATATGAAGAAAAAGTATTGCTTACAAAGCAGAGTGAGTCCGCTTATGGAGCCGGCCTGCATCCGGACGTAAAGGAGTTTACGGAGAAACTCCTGGGGTATGATGTCATATCCTTTGATATTTTTGATACACTGATTTTCAGGCCGTTTACAGAACCGACCGATGTTTTTTATTTTATTGGAGAGCGCCTGGGGCAACTGGATTTTAAACGTATCCGCATGGAACAGGAATTTTTATCCCGCCAGGACTGTCATAAAAAAAATGGTCATTACGAAGTCACCCTGGAAGAAATATGGAACCGCATCGAGCGCGAGACGGGGATATCCGCAAAAGAAGGCATGGAACTGGAAAAAGAACTGGAGCTTTCCTTCTGTTATGCCAATCCCTTTATGAAACAGGTGTTTGACGGGCTGATCCGGCGGGAGAAGCACATCATCATTACTTCGGATATGTACCTGCCTTCCGAGATGCTCCGAACCCTTTTGGATCAAAACGGTTTTTCCGGATACAAAAAGCTGTACGTTTCCTGCGAATATGGAATCAACAAAGCAAAAGGAGATCTGTTTTCACTGGTCAAAAAGGAGCTTCCGCAGGAGGCATCTGTGATTCATGTGGGGGATAATGAGAACAGTGATGTGAAAATGCCGAAGAAGGCCGGTTTTGATTCCCTGTGGTATCCGAATGTGAACAAAATGGCCCTTTCCTACAGACCCTATGATATGTCTCCGGTGATCGGAGGGGCTTATCGGGGAATCGTAGACAATCATCTGTATCAGGGAACACAAGTCTATTCCATGGAATACGAGTACGGTTTCATTTATGGAGGATTGTTTGTTCTGGGGTATTGCCAGTTCGTACATGAATACTGCAGAGAGCATCAAATGGATAAGATCCTTTTCCTGGCCCGGGATGGAGATATCTTAAAACAGGTCTATGACCGTTTGTTCCCGGAGGAGAATACCGCGTATGTTTACTGGTCGAGGGCCGCAGCAACAAAGCTGATGGCTCCATACAACCGATATGATTATATCCGCCGTTATATTTCTCATAAGGTCAATCAGGAGATTCCCATCAAAAAAATCCTTCAGTCCATGGAACAGGAGTTCCTGATCCCGGAACTGGCGGCTTACACGGACCGGGATGAATCGGGGAAAGGGACAGGGATTTCTTTGACAGAAGAGGCCCTTCTGACGGACAGGAATGCGCCCGCTGTGAAACGCTTTATTCTGGCACATTATGATGAGGTGATCGCATCCTATCAGAAGCAGGATGCAGCCGCAAAAGAATACTGCGCAAAAGAACTGGCCGGCTGCAGACGCGCGGCGGCAGTGGATATCGGCTGGGCCGGAAGCGGAGCTATTTCTCTTGCCTGGCTGGTGGAACGGGCCTGGAAGCTGCCCTGTGAAATCGTCGGAATCATTGCCGGCACAAATACGGTTCACAATGCGGAACCGGATGCAAGCGAGGCATTTTTGCAGTCCGGGAAACTGGTTTCCTATCTGTTTTCCATGGCACACAACCGTGACCTGATGAAAAAACATGATTTAAATAAAGATTACAATGTCTTCTGGGAGCTCCTGCTGTCATCCCCGACCAGACAGTTCCTGGGATTCGGAGAAGAGCTTCGTTTTGGTAAGCTGGATGCCAATCAGGATGGCATACGTGAGGTTCAGCGGGGAATCCTTGATTTTGTTGAAGAGTACAGAAGACATTTCGAAAACTATCCCTGGATGTTTCGAATCAGCGGCAGGGATGCATATGCGCCGATGCTTCTGGCGGCAGGGAAAAATGAGAAGTATCTGAAGATGATGGAACAGAAATTTGCTCTCGAGATTGGAGTCAGCTGACATACATCGGCTGTGCCGAAGGTGGAAAGGGAACGCTCTAGTTGGCGTTCCCTAAAAAAATGACTGGCCAGGTGGAGGGACGATCTGCAGAGGCGTTGGAAAAAGTATCCGTGATGATCTCCCCGTCATCTGAATTGGTCAGAGAAACAAACACCCGGAAACTGCGGCAGTCTCCCAGTTCGGAACGGGGGATCGAAAGTTCGGTGACTGTCGTCTCCCCAGGCCCCGTAGGCCACACAGAGCTTTTTGATTCTGCCGACAGAAGAGGGCATACTGCCTCACCATCAGAGAGACGGATCACATATCTTCTCCCGTTGGATCCCTGAAGAATCATTTCTGTTTGATCGGCTTGTTCCTTCAGCCTGTCGGAATAAACGAAAAGGATGGAAATATGATCTTCGTCCTGACAGAATCGCACTTCTGTCTGCGCCTGGCTTTCACTTCCGACAAACAGAGATTCCCGGATTCTGCTCCAGTCGGAGAGATTTCCATCAATGACCGGAGAACCTTCCTCAGCCTGATAGGAATGATTCAGGTGAACGGTTTTGTATTCAATGGCCGATTGGTCTGCCGCTGGGAAAACGGAGATCAGATCATTGTTATCCCGGCAAAGGATGGAGCCCCAGAAGGCACCCTGAAGTACCGGAATCGGATTGGCCGTATAGGGGGATCCGGCTTTCGCATGGTTATGGCTCAGTACAGCGTTGTACATGTAATCGCCGGCATTAAAGCTGACAACAATTTCCCCGGAGGGAAACTGCAGCGCATACGGAGCGGCCGCACCGGTTAGCAGGGTAGTAAGCGGCTGGTCATGACCGGAGTAATCCCATTGCTTTTGCGGATCATCTAAGGCAGGCTCTTCCTGTACGCTGTTCGCGCGAACATCTGCTGCACTTATGCCCGAAGCCTGCTCAAAATCATACCCTGCCTCATAGATGGAAGTGCCGATTGAATAGCCTTCCTGAAGGCCGTATTCCTGGTTAAGCGCCCATAGTTCATAGACCAAAAAACTTCTGCCGTCATTCATCGGCACTCCGACCGGCATCTGCGATGTGTAGTAGTTGACGGTTTTTTGTTTGTCCGGATCGTCCATAAGCGCTCCGGTATACTGACCGATAAACTTCTGTGTCAGAATCCTGGGCTCTGACCATGTGTCGCCGCGGTCGTGAGAAACAATGACTGCGGTACTGCTCGGGGAATGTGTGAAACCAGCCAGCGCATTGATGCGCTGTGACTCGGTATAGGTAACTACCACATCGTTTCCGGACTGCATGATGTGCGGCTCCCAGGGAACGGCGCAGCCTTTCATAATCTGTTTCCCGAGATGAATGATTTTGCCGTTTTCCGTCATGCCAGACGAATCATTACTTTGTATTTCCCACGATATCTGACCGTTTGCGGTAAGACGGCCTTTTTTCATTATCAGACCATTTAGTTCCGGGTGATGGATCCGGTGCCTGAGAGAGCGGTAAGCACAAACCGCCAGAATGCTTCCGTCATCCAGAACCACCATATCACAATTGGTGAATAGAGTGCAGTCTTTCTTTGTCAGATCGGCAGGATCTGTATAAAAGACAGGCTGCCAGATAACTTGCGGGTTCGTCCAATGCTTTAAATCTTTGCTGGTCGCATACCAGACATAGGCGCCGTTTGTACCTTTATAGATATCCCCGTTGTCATTGAAAGAACCATGATAGGTAAGAATATACGTGTCGCCGGCTTTTTTGATCCGCGGATAGAATTTGTTCGTGCCGTTCTGCGGGTCGAACTGGTCATACGAACGGTAATTGCACTCCAGGGATTCTGAAGTGGAGAATACAGACGCGAAGACCTCTGACCCGGAAAGTGTAAATAAGATCAAAAATCCTGACAGTGAAGCCAATATCGTTTTGAAGGATAGTTTTTTTCTCATAAATAATACACATCCTTATATATAATGTATGTTTCGGAGAATCATTTTTGGTGATATGGTATGACAATACCATATTTTTCCCTGTTTTACAACTTTCAGCAGGATGCGCTCCCCCCTTCCTGTAGGCAGAAGGTTAAGTGGTGTGTAACAGTCAGGGATGTCCGTAGAACAGGATAGAATTATCAGATTTGTTGACAAAAACTGAGGCCGGACGCGATAAAATTGCCATTCTGTATATGGCTTTTTTGATAAAATCATGATATAATTACTTACCATGAAAAAAGAGCGAGGAGAATTTGATGGACAAGAATACATCTTCTAACCTTCCGGGCTCTCAGCCTGAAAAGGTTATTAATAAATTGTTAATAATAGTCGCAATCTTAATTGCGGTTTTTGTAATTGTGGGCATCTGGATTATCACCCACGATCCGGACAGGAAGATCGGGGATGCATCTTCTGCTGTGAGCGAGGAACTGGACAGTTCTGTTATGGGACCGGAACCGGATACCGCATCCGGAGATGACACATCTGCCACTGCCGGTACCGTGCACAAAGAGAAAAAAACAGAGCAGAATACCGATGATGTGACCGGGGAGATCAAAGGCGCGGGCAGCAGCTCAGATCAGGACCGCGATTCTTCTGATTCGACTTCGACAAATCGAAGCAGAACGAATTCTTCCGGGTCCAATCGTTCTTCACAAAGAAACAATAACACCTCCACCGGTAATCGTTCCAATTCGAACAGAGGGAATACGACTGGCGGAACGGCAGATACCGGCAACACTGGTAATACCGGTTATACAGGCGGCAATACCGGAGACGGCGGCACGGGTTATACGGGCGGCAATACCGGAGGCGGCGGTACAGATACCGGAACAAACACAGGCGGAAACAACACGGGAGATACCGCGGGAGGCAGTACCGGCACAGGTGATAACACGGGCAGCACCGGTGGAAATACGGGCAGCACCGGTGACAATACGAGCGGCAATACCGGTGACAATACGGGCAGCGGTACCGGAGACAATGCGGGCGGCAATGTCGGAGACGGAACGGGCGACAACACCAGTGGCGGCGATAATACCGGCAGCACGGAAGGCGGCGATAATTCCAGTACAGATCTTTCGGTGGAAGATTTTAATTAATGGTTCCGGGGCGGGGCATGAAAGAGACAGGGTAAAGGAGCAGGATAATGAGGCATATTTATGTAAAAAAAATGATAGCGATTGCTTTGACGGCCTCGATGGTTTTAACTGGAGCATCGGCAGCAATGGCAGAGGAGAGCGGCGTTCCGACTGAGATGAACGAGACGGACGACTCCGGAACAGATGTGGAAACATCAGAGAGTGAAGAGAGTGAAGAGACCGGTGACAGCGAAGAGAGTGAAGATACCGGTGACAGTGAAGAACAGACAGAGCATGTTCACTCCTGGCAGCAGGATCAGATTGTGGAGCCGGACTGTGAGCATGAGGGGTATACGCTTTCTCACTGTACAGTCTGCGGCGAAGAGATCCATACGGATCTGACGGATCCGCTTGGACATATACCCGGAGAGGCCGTGATCGAGAATAAGACGGAAGCCATCTGCACCGAGGATGGTTCTTATGATGAGGTGTACTATTGTACCCGCTGCGGAGCAGAAGTGTCCCGGGAGACAAAGGTCATTGACAAGTCGGAAGGAAAGCATGACTGGACATTTACGAAAGTCATCCGGATTGCGAAAACCGATGAAAAAGGACTGGTAGAGTTTACCTGCAGCCGGTGCGGAGAAGTTTATGACATAGAATACTCATCTAATAAAAACATGGACGGTTTTTATCAGGATCAGGAAGGAACCTGGTGGTATGTCAAAGACGGAAAGGCAGACACTTCCGTAAATTCCGCAATCAAACAGGATAAAAGAGGTGTCGTGGATGGTACTCCCGGCTGGTGGTATGTCCAGGACGGTAAAGTGACCCGTACGAATACAGTTGCAAAAAATGAGTATGGCTGGTGGTACATCAATAATGGCAAAGTCGATTTCGGATTTCAGGGTTTCGCTCAGAACAGTTATGGCTGGTGGTACTGTGAAAAGGGCAAAGTACAGTTTGGAGTGAATGATGTAATGAAAGGGACGGTCAACGGCTCCAATGACTGGTACTATGTCAAAGACGGGAAAGTGCAGCTGGGCGTCAACAGCGTTGAGAAAAATAAATACGGCTGGTGGTATATCAATAACGGCAAAGTCGATTTCGGATTTCAGGGTTTCGCTCAGAACAGTTATGGCTGGTGGTACTGTGAAAAGGGCAAAGTACAGTTTGGAGTGAATGATGTAATGAAAGGGACGGTCAACGGCTCCAATGACTGGTACTATGTCAAAGACGGGAAAGTACAGCTGGGCGTTAACAGCGTTGAAAAAAATAAATACGGCTGGTGGTACATCAATAACGGCAAAGTCGACTTCGAATTTCAGGGTTTCGCACAGAATCGAAATGGCTGGTGGTACTGTGAAAAGGGAAAAGTACAATTTGGCCTGAATGATGTGATAAAAGGGACGGTCAACGGTTCCGCTGGCTGGTACTTTGTGAAAGATGGCAAAGTACAGCTGGGGGCAAACAGCGTCGAGAAGAATAAAAATGGCTGGTGGTACATTCGAAACGGCAAAGTCGATTTCGGTTACACCGGCGTAGCAAAGAATCAGAACGGCTGGTGGCGTATTGAAAGCGGCAAGGTAAACTTCGGATTCAACGGAATTGCTTCCAACCAGAATGGATCCTGGTATATCCATAACGGGAAAGTGGATTTCGGATATACCGGAAGCGTGATTTCTCAGGGAAAACAATATCAGATCCGCAACGGAAAAGTAGTATAAAAAAGCGGCAGAGGAAAATCCTCTGCCGCAACGTATATCGATAGCAACCTTTACGGTTGTTATTTTTTTTGCCTTTTTTCTTTAAAATAAAAGAGGCATTACTCTTGGGAAGCGGTCATTAGGAGGAGGTATATGAACCATGAGTGCTGAGACAAAGATCAGTGTGCTGATGAGCGTATACAATCCTCATAATAACCGCTATTTTTTTGACTCTGTAATGTCAATTGTAAATCAATCTTTTCAGGATTGGGAAATGATCCTCTATGACGACGGTTCAGATGAGGCATATATTCCGGCCATCCGGGAAATGGCGGAATTGGATGACCGTATCCGCTATGTGCGTTGTGACAGGAACCGGGGCCTTGGCCAGTCCTTAAATGCCTGCATAGATCTTGCCAGAGGAGATTATCTCGCCCGCATGGATGCGGATGATGTTTCCGGACCGGAACGGCTGGAAAAGATGTACGAATTTTTGCTGGAGCATAAAGAGTATGACTGGGTGGGATGCAATGTTGAACTGATCAACGACAATTCCGTCTGGGGAGAACGGGTTTTTCCCAGGGTTCCGGGGAAAATGGATTTTTTAAGGTGTTCTCCGTATGCACATCCCGCGATCCTGTTTAGAAAAGAGGTCTTTTCAGGACAGTGCAGATATGAATGCTTGCATCGGGGAGAAGATTATGCACTGTTCATGCGCCTGCATGCAGAGAAGCATCAGGGGTATAATCTGCAGACCTGCTATTTTCAGTACAGGGAAGACGAGGAGAGCTACAGGAGAAGAAAGTACAGATATCAGATTGAAGAAGTCGGGATCAGATTCAGGGGATTCCGGCAATTGGAAATATTAAGAATGAGAACACTGCCCTATGTAATCAAGCCTCTGATCATAGGGCTGTTTCCCCCCGGTTTTTTGATGAAGATGAAAATACTGATGAGGAAAGAGTTGCATGTGGAAAGAATCAGAGAAAGTCAGACTTGAACGATATCAGGAGATTCTTGGAAAGAATGTAAATATGTTTATGCCCGTAAAAGAAAAAGCAAATGCTGATCGAAAAGGCTCCTTTTTTGTTTCAGGGCAGAGACAGACATTTCTTTCCGTCTGTGATTATGTGCTTGCTCCCGTGCTGGATGCCTATGTCCTGTGGGTGCTGAAAGAGGCGCTTGATACAGGGAAAAAACGTCTCTATTTTCTGGCAAGAGACGGATATCTGATGTATCGAACCGCCCAGATCTACTGCAGCAAGTTTTCTCTTCCGATTGAATGCCGATACCTTTGCTGTTCCCGCTATTCCATTCGTATCCCGATGTTTCATCTGGATATGAGCGAGGCGATGGATTACATCTGCCGCGGGGGAATTGATGTGACGTTAGGGAAAATCCTGAAACGTGCCGCACTGACAGGACAGGAACAGAAAGAGGTGCTTGAACAGATCGGGATGGAACAGCAGCAGGACGAACACATCCCATATGCAGAAATCCCGCAGATTCGTGAAAAACTTGAAAATTGTCACTGCTTCGGGCAGTTTGTGATCCGGCATTCCAAAGAAGCACTTCCAAATCTGACCGGTTATCTGAGACAGGAAGGACTTCTGGATAATATCTCCTATGGCCTGGTGGACAGCGGATGGGTCGGTTCCATGCAGAAAATGCTGGGGCGGGCCGTTGCCTATATGACAGAAAATGAATTCCCATCTGCTCGAATGGAAGGATACTATTGGGGGCTTTATGAGCTTCCGGAGGGCGTATTTGCCGGGGATTATCATTGCTTTTATTTTACTCCGGGCAATAACCTCAGAGAAAAAGTGTATTTTAACAACTGTCTGTTTGAAGGAGTTTTTTCAGCACCACATGGAATGACCATGGGATATCGCAAAGAAAAAGGATATTATCACCCCGTCTATGCGAACTGTTCTCCGGGACGCCAGTGGTTCATGGAAGAGATGGAAGCGCAGATTCTGCGGTGTATTCGCGGAAAGGCGGAGGCAATTCTTGAAGCAGGTCGGATTGCCTGGCCGGAAGTGAAAGAATTTGACATTCTGAAGCATTACCTGGCCCGGATGGACACAGAGAATAATCATCAGACAATTTACCGGTTACTAAAGACCTTCATGGGAAAACCGACGAGAGAAGAAGCTGAATTCTTCGGGACGCTTCAGTTTTCCGATGATGTCCTGGATGAGAGCAGACAGCAGATTGCGGCGCCGCTTTCGCAGCAGGAACTGACCGACAACCATGTCGGGAATAAGGTCCTGACTATGCTGGGCATAAAAAAAGGATATGTGAAAGAGAGTGCCTGGTACGAGGGCAGTGTCGTGCGCGGCGGACAGGATGTCAGCAAACATCTGCGTCTTTATGCGGCATATAAATACCTGCTGTATTTGAGAAAGAAATGTGTTTGGAGTAAGAGAAAAGATGGATAAAAACGAACAACGCAAACAGTACTGGTTTGTCATCCGTGAGCTGACCTCCAGGGAAATCAAGAGGAGATACGCCAGGTCAAAGCTGGGGATCGTGTGGAGCGTGCTGAATCCGCTGCTTTCCATGACAGTTATCTCTCTTGTTTTTTCTCAGATTTTTGACCGGATGGAGAACTATCCGATCTATTATCTGAGCGGTTCGATCTTATGGCATATGTTCACAACTGCTACAAATGCAGCCATGACCACCCTTGTGGATAACAAAACCATGCTGATTAAGATGCGGCTGCCGATGCAAATATTTATCCTGGCGAGGGTATATACCGCTTTTGTAAATTTCCTGTATTCATTGATTGCATATGCAGCAATGATTATCGTTTTCCGTGTGATTCCGGATTGGAAGATCATCTTTATGCCGGTTATCGTATTCTTTTTGCTGCTGTTTGCGCTGGGAATATCGTACATATTGGCAACAGCATATGTGTTTTTTGGGGATGTAAAGCATTTATATACCGTTGTCCTGACACTTTGGATGTATTTATCTGCATTGTTTTATCCCATTGACAGGCTCGGCGGCTTTGTAAAAAACGTTGTTATGAGTAATCCGATCTTTAATTACATTGATTGTTTGCGGTGCCTGGTGTTGCAGCATTCCTTTCCGCCTACATGGGAAATTGTTCGAATTATGGTATGGGGTGTCGCCGTATATGTGATTGGACATTTCGTTTTTGCACGGAATATGAATAAGATTATGCAGAAGGTCTAGTGAGGAATTATGAAAAAGATAGTACGGAAGTTTCTGATCATAGTCATCAATTTTCTGCTTCTGGTGAACGTATTTGGAGTGCAGCCGGTATTTGCGGCTGGAGAAAAGATTCAATTCGGGTCAGAGCAATACGATTGGGATGTACGCTCTAACGGTGCATATCCGCTTACTGTATCTGCTTCTGCAGATGGCGAATTGGAATATGTATCTTTTGATGTGACATATGAATCTTCCATGCTGGAGTTTGTCAGCGGTGGAGAATTGGTTCAAAAAGGGAAAGTTCATGTTGAGCAGGAAGATGTTTCCGGCAGCGAGTTGGAGGAAATGATTAAGTTCGTTCCCAAAGCAGCAGGAAATACAAGTGCAGTGATCCGTAATACTGTGATTCGAACTAAGGGTGGAGAAGATGTAAAACTGGATCCGCTGAGAGTTCCGATAATGATTGAGGTGCCGGAAGATTGCAAATTATCCGGGATCCAGGTCAATGGGAGAGAAATCGGGGGTTTTTCACCGGATGTAATGGAATATTCACTGATTGTGAAATATGAGGTCTCAAAGTTAAATGTTTCGACAACACCTTCTTATACTCCAATCACTGTTACGGCCACGGACTTAAAGGTGGGAAGTAATCGGATTGGTGTATATACCGCCAACGAAGAAGGGAAAAAAGCGAGATATATTCTTAATATTAATCGTATGAATCAGGAGGACGATATCTCGCAGCAGGTACAAAACCAGGAAGAAAGTATACCGGAACAGATCCGGGAGCATCCGCTTTGGATTACAGCGGCAGGAATGCTGATGGCTGTTTTTCTGTCTCTTTTGATTATGAAAATGAACATGATCAAAAAACGAAAACGTGTTAAACAGCTGGAAGAACGGCGCAGAAAAGCCAGAGCAGCTGCAGCAGAGGGACAGGATCCGGAGCGGCAGTTCAGAGAAATCGTCCTGATGAATGGAGAGTACGAGATAACAACTGGTGCATTGTTCCAGAATCCTTTGGAACGGCTTCCGGATGACCACAAAGGAGTTGATGCGCAGTGGCGCACGGAAGGTGCCCTGTGGGAGTCAGAAAAAGAATTAGAAGAGTTTACGGAGGAAGACTTTGCGTCTGCTTCTGATTATCTGGAGCCGGATCTTCCGGAAATTGAAGTCAGCCATGTAACCATGGCTTTTGAACGGGACAAGGACGAGGCCAGCAGCCTGAAGGAGTTAGTAATCCGTACGCTGAAAGGAGAACGGAAGAAATCTCTGTTTACGGCATTGGAAGATATCAGTTTTACTGTTATGCCCGGAGAAGTCGTTGGTATTATCGGGACCAATGGTTCGGGGAAGAGTACGATCCTGAAAATCATATCCGGTGTGCTTACCCCTACGGAAGGCAAAGTCAGGGTGGACAAGCGTAAAATCCAGCTTTTGACACTGGGAACCGGTTTTGATCAAGAATTGACAGGCAGAGAGAATATCTACCTGAATGGGGCTTTGATTGGCTATACCAAGGACTATATTGATGAAAAGTTTGATGATATTGTTTCTTTTGCGGAGCTGGAAGGTTTTGTGGATGAAAAGGTGAAAAACTATTCATCCGGAATGGTATCCCGTCTTGGATTTGCCATTGCAACGGTACGGGACACACCGGAGATTCTGATTCTGGATGAGGTGCTGAGTGTTGGCGATATGTTTTTCCGAAAGAAAAGTGAGGCGAGGATCCAGCAGATGATTCACGGAGGGTCTACCGTTCTGATTGTATCCCACTCTACAGGAGTCATCCGAAAAAACTGCACGAAGGTTGTCTGGATTGAAAAAGGGAAACTACAGGCAGTAGGAGACCCGAAGACGGTATGTGATGCCTACGAGAAGAAAAACATGGGGTAAATGGAGATGGTACTGCAGAATGTTATCTGGCCCGATGAAGTATGCGGCGTCCATGAATTATATTTCAGGACGGATGGGTTTTTTGACCGGGCGGCTGATTGTGTGAAATTGAAGCCAGGTGAGTGCCTGTCGACGGATACCTATATGAACTGCCTGGATATCAGCCACTGGAAGCGGTTTACGACGGTTAAACAGACCGAATTGAAGATAGAGGCTAAAGGAGAGTTCCGGCTGACGGTCATCCTTCGGGAAGCAGAAGCGGAGAAAACACTGCTTACCCGAACACATCAACTTGAAGACAGAACGACCATAAAGGTTTTTCTTGAATTAGGTCCATTAGAAGGGATCCTTTATTATCTCATAGAAGCTATTGGCAAAGTATGGGTTTATGGCAGCCAGTATAGTACAGAAGACACATTAGACAGACAGATTTATATAGCACTGGATATCTGTACATTTCACAGAAACATTCAGGTAGAAAGAAACCTGGTAAAGCTGGAAAAGAGTCTGTTTTTTGATAGAAATTCGCCTCTTTGTGGAAGAATGAAAGTGTTTATTACTGATAACGGGGATGATTTCAGCAGAGATCATGAAGATAGCAAAATTCGTATCTGCCGCAATTCAAACCGCGGCGGCGGCACAGGAGGATTTGCCCGTGGATTGGAGGAAATCCGCAGAGGGAAAAAAGACTTTCCAAGCACGCATACAATCTTCATGGACGATGATGTGGAATTCCAGACAGAAAGCTTTTTCCGTCTGTTTTCGTTCCTGTCATTCCTCAGACCCGAATATGCAGACTGGCCGGTAGCCGGCCGGATGTTCCGGCTGGATGACCGCCGGATACAGTATACAGCGGCAGAGAACTGGAATGGCGGACAGCTGACACATAGTGGCGGAAATCTTGATATGACTCTGAGAAAAAATGTGATTTCCGAGGAACTTTCCGGGGAATACGGCGGTTGGTGGCTTTGCGCCTATCCCAATTCGGTCACAGACACGCAGAATCCATTTCCGTTCTATTTTCACTGTGACGATGCGGAATATGGCCTGCGTACCGGGAAGCAAGTTCTAGTGCTCCGGGGATTTCAGGTTTGGCATGAAACCTACAAATACCGCTTGAATAACCGGGTTCTGTACTATGATCACAGGAATCCCATGGTAGTCAATGCGTTACAGGGGCTGTATCGTGACGCAGGGGATATTATTCGACCCTGGAAGCAGAAGCTGGATCAGTATCATAACGAAGGAAAATATGCAGAGAAGTACCTGTGTGCGCTGGCTCTCTGGCATTTCGGTACAGGAACAGTTTTTGAAAAACGGTTTGGACAGATTCCGGAATATCAACTGAATCTTGCTGTAAAACCAGGACTTGCGCGTATTGCAGCCGCGCTGATTCACAGGCGCGCAGAACGCTATGTCAGAAGAAACTTCTGTAAAATAATGAAGCACTATCAAAAAAAACGGGAGGAAAGCATATGGCATTGACAATAGATGTATATGGAAGCTGTGTGGGGATGGATTTGTTTCGCCACACAGATCCGTCAAAATATAAATTCACAAGATGTGTTACACAGGTACCTGTTTCGACTCTGTATGAACCGGTACTGGAATTCGATCATACAGCAGTGGAGAAACTGGCACTGAGCAGTTATGAGAACACGATGTTTCGTATTCAGACAGGAAGGATCCTGCCGCAGCTGCTGCGAAAGAATAAATCAAATTATCTAATTATTGATTTGGCAGACGAACTGATGCAGCGTTGTGAAATAAAGGGAGAGATTGAGACACAGATTGCGTTGACAGAGGGAAAAGAGGAGGCATATGAACCAATATTTGCCGGGGAAGAGCGTTATATACAGGGAAATATTTTCTCCCCTGCTCAGATGGATATCCGGACAATAGAACGGAAATATAAGAAATTTGCCTCAGAGATTGTCGTCAGTGAAGAAAATCCTGAAGGGTACCGAACGGATCAGATTGTAATCCTGGAAGCGTTTTATACCGCAGATATCATTGGAAACGAAGGGAGCCTTCTCGCACATAATAAAAAGTATGCGATAAAGAAAAACAATGCATGGCTGAAACAACTCTATGAAATACTTGAAAAACATATCCCGGGAGCACAGGTGATTCGCTTCCCGGACATGACACATTCCACACAGAATCATTTGAATGGGGTACATCCTCTCCACTATATGGAGGATACCTATACATATTTTGAAAAAGTGCTGGATGTCATTACGCACTATTCCAATCAGAACACAATTGAGAATTTATGGAAGGAACAGTCATTGAAAAATAAGCTGGAGACAAGGGTAGTGAAGAGCTCCATGATGTACAGTATGAAGACCCAGATTCAGGAACTTCAGAAAAAAATTAAGAAGCTTGAGAATCAGATTAATGTATAAACGATTCAGAGATTTCGTTGGGAATTGTAAAGCGGGAAACGAATAATAGCAGGAAACGGGAGAGAGAGAATGAGTCAGAAAATGATATTACAAAAATTGATAATTGACAGTGCCTGTGTTTCAGATGGTACAGAGGGGATGTATTACAGAAGTGATTTGAAGATTACGAAGCCATTAGCCGAGGAAGCTGTCTGTTTCATGAGAAAAGGTTACTATGATTTCTCTACATATTTTAATTCTTTATCGCTTGGAAAATGGAGAAAGTATACCAATGCCAGGAACTATTATCTGGAATTGGAGATGAAAGGAAAATTTGAACTTGATCTCATGGGGCACTATGTGGATAAAAATAATGTTATTCACAAGGAATGGCTAGGAAAGTACAGTCTGAACCTGACAGAGAGAGAACATGTGATTTTCCCGATTCCGTGGGAGATTATCAGCAGTGAAGTGATCGCTTTTCAAATCTTCACAAAAAAGAAATGTGAATTCTATGATGGTTATTATTCAATAGAAGTTAATGAAGCAGACATTCGAGATCCCTTTATTACACTGGCAACCACTACATTCAGAAAAGAAGAATATGTTCGAAAAAATGTCAATCTTTTAAAAAGTACTGTTTTCAGGGATAATGACCTGAAAAATCATTTTTCCTGGAAAATTATAGATAATGGATCAACTCTTGATCCGGAGGAGTTTAATGATGATTTCATTGAAGTAGTACCAAACCGCAATGTGGGAGGCAGTGGTGGATTCAGCCGGGGGATGATTGAGGCTTTGAACCAGGGGAAAAGACCGACGCATATCCTGCTTATGGATGATGATGTGTATTTCTTACCGGAGAGTTTCCGCAGAATTTGTATGCTCCTGTCATTGTTGAAACCGGAATATGATGATTATTTCATCAGTGGAGCAATGCTTGAGATTAGTCAGAGAAACATTCAGCATGAGGATGTTGGAATGTTCCGCCTGACCGGCGAACATGGACCGACAAAACCCCGATACGATTTGAATCTCTGGGACAGCGTGATTCGAAATGAAGAAATCCTGGAAGAGGATGAACACCAGTATAGCGGCTGGTGGTTTTGCTGTATCCCGACCACGATTGCCAGGGAAGACAATCTTCCGCTGCCGTTTTTTATCAGGGGCGATGATGTGGAATACTCCATCCGGAATCACGCCAAATTTATTACCATGAATGGAATCTGTATCTGGCACGAAGGATTTGGTACAAAATTCTCCGGTTCCATGGAACTGTATCAGGTACACCGGAATGATCTGATCCTTCAGACGATGAATAAACATATCAGTGATATTACTGTAATAGAACGAATCAGGAAATTGTTCTGGGAGGAAATATTTAAATTCAATTATAAGGGCTGCAATCTTCTTTTAGATGCAATTGAAGATTTCCTGAAAGGCCCGGAGTTTATAAAAAACCTTGACGGAGAAGCCTGCATGAAGCAGAAGAAGGCGGAAGATAACCAGCTGCAGCCAATTACGGATGATGTACGTCCGTTTATAGATTATGAAAACCTCTATGCGAGTGCACCGTTAAGTGGACTGAAACTGAAGATGTATGGGCATTTCGTAAACGGGCATAAGCTTCCGGAAGCATTTGCAGGGAAGGGTGTAACATCGATTCCTTACGGTTGGGGATACTCCCAGCAGAAACTCTATAAAGCCGGGACTGTATACGCAGTCGATCCCGTGAATGACCTGTATGTGAAATATACACGTGACAGGCAGCAATACGCAAAGACAGTATCCCGTTATGAAAGCCTGATGAAACGCTACGACGCGGAGTATGAACAGGTGGCGAAAGCATACAGGGATGAAGAAAAGATGATGGAAGGAAAAACTTTCTGGATGGCCTATTTGCAATAGATTGTGATTTTGATGAAAGAGAGAAAAAAGATGAGTGAGAAATACGATGTTGGCGTATTTGGAGTGTGGTATGGATGCAACTATGGGAGCATTGCGACATATTATGCTTTAAATACTATCCTGAAGAGTATGGGAAAAACAGTCCTAATGCTGGACAAACCCGTGGTAAATGGGATTGACCCGGAATTGAGCAAGACACACTCGAGGCGTTTTGCCGAAGAGTGGTATGACATCAGCAAGCGATATCGGATTAACGAGCTGGAAGAATTAAATGACATCTGCGAAGCTTTTTTAATCGGATCAGATCAGCTGTGGAATTATGGAATCAGTAAAGGAACGGGAAAAACTTTTTATCTGGATTTCGTTCACGATGACAGAAAAAAGATTGCATATGGGACATCTTTTGGACATGCAGTCGATTTTGCTCCGGCACCGGAGAGAAAAAAAATTGCAGAGTATATGGCAAGGTTCGATGGTATCTCCCTTAGAGAAGACGATGGTGTAAAAATATGCGAGAGAGATTATGGAATCAATGCGATACAGGTTCTGGATCCTGTATTTCTGGCAGATCCGGAAATCTATCAGCCGTTGATTGCTAAATCAGATAAAAAGTGTGAGGAACCTTATCTGCTGTCCTATATTCTTGACCCTACTTCGGAAAAAAGGGCGGCGATTCTCCATATCGCAGAGAAATTGGGCGGGGTAAAGATCATCAATGTATTGGATGGCTTGCCGGAGAAGTTTGAAAAGAATAAGAATGGCATGAATTTACCGAACTGTATAGAAAATGTGCAGGTGGAAGACTGGTTAAGCTATCTTAACAGCGCACAATTTGTGATTACGGATTCCTGTCACGGTGCAAGCTTTGCCCTGATCTTTAAAAAGAATTTCATAGCCATCTGCAATAAAGGCAGAGGGTTTTCGCGGTTTCAGTCTTTGTCCAGGCTGTTCCATCTTCAAAAACACATCGTGACAGATGCAAAAATGATTATGAAGGATCCTTCCTTGTTTAAACCTGTGGATTATGCAGCCGTCAATCGCATCATGATCAAAGAACGAAGCCGGTGCTATGACTGGCTGAAAGAGATCCTGGATGGAAAGAAAAAATCAAAGACCCAGCTGATCGATGAAAATATCATCGGGACTGTGATAAAGAAAACCGGAGGAAAGACAATCACTTCGAATCTCGAGCAGCGTATGTGCTCGGGTTGCAGTGCATGTGTATCGGCATGTCCTGTAAATGCGATAACACTAAAAATGGATCAATGGGGGTATTATCGCTCAAAAGTAGATTACGGCAAGTGTATTGAATGCGGGAAATGTCTGAAGGTCTGTCCCGCACTCAAGCTTCCAGAAAATGACAATACAAATAAACCAGATTGTTTTGAATTTATTTCATCTGATGAGCAGATTCTACGCAGAAGTTCCAGCGGAGGGATCTTTACGACCATGGCCAGAATGGTGCTCGAACGGGGCGGTGTAGTTGCCGGAGCTGCATGGAAGGATGATTTCTCTGTCGGGCACATTTTGATTGACCGGGAAGAAGATCTCTGGAAACTGCAAAAGTCAAAGTATTTGCAAAGTGACACCGGAGACTGCTTTGCGCAGACACAAGCTGCATTAAAGGAAGGGAAAACGGTTCTGTTTACGGGGACTCCCTGCCAGATAGCCGGTTTAAAAGCTTTCCTGAAAATGGACTCTTTTATGGAAGTGGGGTATGTGAATCTGATTACGGTTGATCTGTTGTGCGGGAATGCTCCATCAACCATGTTTTTTCAAAAATACCTGGCTGAAACCTTTGGTGATGACCTGAACTCCTATGAGTTCCGTCATAAATCGGACAGGCACCGGTGGGATTCAATCCATATCGAGGCACAGATGAAAAACGGCTTGAAGATAACGCACAGCGGACCAAGGGATGATAATTATCAGAGGGTATATCACAGTCACACCATGTGTGCATATCACTGTGAACATTGCAGATACCAGGCATTCCCGAGACAGGGGGATCTGACGATTGGTGATTTCTGGGGGATTGGAAAACTGGAGCCGGATCTGGATACCTTTCAAGGTGTTTCCATTGTCCTCTGCAACAGTGAAAGGGGAAAATCTTTTTATGAAACCATTCCGGAAGCGGCATGCCGGGTAAATAAAAAAGTCCCGCTAAGCTGGATGGGAGGCAATGGATATTCCCGGAATGGAGGGCACAATTACGCCTCGCCGAATCGAAATAAATTCTATGAAGCGATTCTTGAAAAAAAATTCAGCGAAGCAGTTAATTATGCATTAAAACCCAATAAGGGCGTATCCCGAAATGTATACCGTAATACAAATTCGCCATTGGTGTTTGACCGGACCATGCAGCATTTCCATTTTGAAAATAATATCTGGGAAGAAGTACGTATAAATGGATGTACGACTTTAATTGTAAAGCCAAATAAATGGAATGAGAACGGGCATTATGCCAGACTTTCCATGTGCGGTATGCTAAAAAAGGGTGTGAAGTACAGGATTTCAGCGAAGTTTAAGATAAAATCCGAGTCAAAGGTATTAAACTTTCATGTTATAGATAGTGGGAGTATGATCAATCAGTTGGTGCATTCTGAAAACATTGACGGCAATAATCGTGGGACGAAGTGGATTGATTTTACGGATGTTTTTATTGCAGAAACAGACTTCTTTGATGAATTTATGTTTGGAGCATCGCAGGTAAGTGGGGCGAATAATTATCTGATGATTGAATACATCAATGTATCGGAAGAATTTGAATAGTGAAAAGACTTAGAGAAAATGGAAAAAGCAATTTTTAAAAATAAAATACCGAAAGTCTCAGTAGTTGTTGCAGTATATAATGCAGAATCTTTTTTAAACCACTGTCTGGACACTGTTTTGGGACAGACGTTGAAAGATATTGAAGTTATTTGCGTAGATGATGCATCCACAGATCGATCTTTAGAAATATTGAAAGAATATCAAAAACAAGATAACCGTGTGAAAGTACTGGAGCAGAAACATGCGGGAGCCGGAGCTGCAAGAAATAAGGGAATCGAAGCATCCTGTGGAGAATATCTGTCTATATTAGATGCAGATGATTTTTTTGAACCGGATATGCTGAAAAAAGCTTATGAAAATGCTGTGTATTATGATGCAGATATAACCGTATTCCGTATTGATTCCTATGACAATAAAAGAAAGGTTTTCAGTGATATCCGATGGACCATTATGCCGGAGGGGATTCCTCGCAATCCGTTTTCTGCAGAGGACATTCCGGATAGGATCTTTAATATTGGTTATGGCGGCGCAGAGGACAAGTTGTTTCGAAGAAATTTTGTGCAGGAAAATAATGTCAGGTTTCAGGAGATTCGTTCAACGAATGATATGTTCTTTGTCTTTTATCTCTATACAAAGGCGAACCGGATTTATGTTATTGATGAAGTCCTTGGTCATTACAGGCAAAATACACGCGAATCTCTATCTGTGACCAGGGAAAAGTCATGGAACAATGTGCTGTTGGCATTAAGGAAGCTGCAAGACCGGCTTAGAGATGACGGGACATATGAAAAGCACCGGCAAAGTTTTGTTAACTGGGCTTTGAACCTTATTCTTTGGCATATTGATACGCTTGATTTTAAGTCGGGAGAGTTACTAAAGAATGCATGCCGTGAACAGTTCTTTGAGGAGCTGAATGTTTGGAATAATCCAAAGGATTATTATTATAATCAGGGAGAGTACGAGCGAATGATTGAAATAATGGAAGGCCCGGTGAAAGTATCTGTTATTGTACCGATATATAATGCCGCTTCATATTTAAGACAATGCCTGGATAGTTTGCTGGAACAGACATTACATAATATACAGATTATTTGTGTGGATGACGGTTCAACAGATGACAGCCCTTATATTCTTCAGGAATATTGTAAAAGGGACCACAGAATATGTCTGTTTTTTAAGGATCATTCCAATGCAGGTGATGCCAGGAATATGGGATTAGAAAACGCAGTTGGGAAATATGTTGCATTTTTGGATGCCGATGATTTTGCGGAACCTGATATGCTGGAGAAAGCATATCAGTGTGTTTGCGAAGCAGATGCCGACATTTGTCTGTTCAGAAGTTCACAGTATTTACAGGATGCCCGGGAGTTTCGGGAAACACCCTGGACTGTACGCACATGGGAAATGCCGGAACACAGGCCTTTTTCAGCAAAGGAAGTTCCTGATAAAATCTTTAATATGAGCAGTTGTACGCCATGGGATAAAATCTTTAAGAGGCAGTTTCTGATTAATAACAACCTTTCTTTCCAGAGCAATACTTCTTCGAATGATATGGTGTTCACTTTTTCAGCCATGGCAATGGCAGAAAGGATCACTACTTCAGAGGAAGTACTGTGTCATCAGAGAATAGGGCATATAAGGAAACTGTCAGATGACTTTGAGTATCTCACGTCAAATTTCTATAAAGCCTTAATGGAATTGAAAAGGTTTTTGACAGAACATGAGATATATCCGGAATTCAAACAAAGTTTTGTGAACTGGGCATTGGATTTTTCGCTTTTTATTCTGCATTCTTACAACGGAATGTTTAAGGGACTTGTATTTCAACAGCTGAAAAATAAATACTTTATTGATTTGGATGTTTATTCCAGCCGGGAACAAGATTTTTACAATCATGATCAGTATCTCGAAATGGAACGAATCAGAGAGGAGTATGAACGGGAACTCCTGGAAAGAGAAAAAAGCAGAAACGGCAGACCAAAAGTTTCCGTTGTCATTCCGATCTACAATGTATCCCGGTATTTGAGACTTTGCCTGGACAGCGCTGTTTATCAGACATTAGATAATATAGAAATACTTTGTATAAATGATGGTTCTACAGATGATTGTCTGGATATTATTAACGAATATGCTGAAAATGATTCTCGTATCAAAGTAATTGACGGACCAAATCGTGGATATGGACATGCCATGAATGCGGGATTCGACCATGCGTCCGGAGAATACTTAGCAATCCTTGAACCAGATGACTTCATTGATGTAAGAATGTTTGAAGAATTATATGATGTTGCTTCTTCAAATAATCTGGACTATGTAAAAAGTGACTTTAACAGGTTCCGTCATGATGAAAACGGATTTATTATTCGTTATTATAACAAAGTCGCCAGGACAGATCAGAACTATAATTATATTCATTGTCCAAGAGATAATAAAGAGTGGCTTTCTTTCATTATGAATACTTGGTGCGGTATTTATAATAGAGACTTTATAGAAAAATATCATATCCGGCATAACGAAACACCGGGTGCTTCGTATCAGGATAACGGGTTTTTATTTAAAACAAATATGTATGCTGACAGGGTGATGTACGTAAGCAAAGCATATTACATGAATCGAAGAGATAATCCAAATTCTTCTGTCAAGAGCAAAGAAAAGGTATATGCAATCAATAAGGAATATGCGCTTTTACACGACTATCTTGAACAGAAAAAATTACTGGATAAATTTGCAGAAGAGTTTCATGTCAGAAGAACAGTTGCTTACGAAACGACCATTGCGCGGATCGCAAAGGCTTATAAAAAAGAATATTTGCGGGATATCAGTCAAGAATTACGAGCTTCTTATGAGTGTGGAGAACTAAAACAGAGTATGCTTCCAACACCGTTATGGAATAAAGCGGTACGGATCATCCACGATCCGGATGAATACTTCTATGAAGTAGTAAATAAGGGAATAAAAGTCTCTGTTATTCTGGCGATCTATAACCAACAGCGTTACTTACGTCAATGCCTGGACAGCATTCTGAATCAGTCTCTGAAGAACATTGAGATTATATGTGTAAACGATGGATCTGATGACCGCACAGCGGATATTCTGGAACAGTATGCAGGGAGAGATGACAGGATTGTTGTCATCAATCAGGAGAACAAAGGAGCCGGCGCTGCGAGAAATGCCGCTATGGATTTAGCCAGTGGAGAATATTTGTCTTTCCTTGATTCAGATGATTTCTTTGATAAAGATTTATTAAAGTTGACGGCAGAAAGAGCTGATAGATTTCAGACAGATATCTGCCTTTTCAGAACATTCTTGTATGACAATCAGACCGGACAGACGAAAAAAGCGCTGTTCCGGCTCAAAAGAGAGATGATGCCGAAAAAGAATGTTTTTAATAGAAATGATATCAGCGGGAATCTCTTTTTATGGGCAAACGGAACGGCTTCGGACAAGATATTCCGGAGAAGTTTTGTGGAAAGTCAAGGCCTTCGCTTTCAGGAACAGCGAACAACGAATGATGCATATTTTGCATATGCTGCACTTTTCAGGGCAAATAAAATGACAGTACTGGATAAAGAACTGTATTACGAGAGAAGAAATAATCCGGCATCTTTGTCAAATACCCGTCATCTGTCATGGGAATGCTATTATAGTGCGTTATTGAAGCATAGAGAAAACCTTCAGGAAATGGGGATTTTTAAGGAGTATGAGCAGGATTTTGTAAATTATGCACTGGCAAATACGCTTTGGAATTACAAAACGCTGCCGGAACCGGCAAAGTCTGACCTGGAGAAAAAACTATTGGATTCCTGGTTCGATGAACTGGGAATTTCCGGAAGAAAACCGGAGTACTTTGAGAATAAGAAGAATTATTGCGAGTATCTTGGAATCATCCGAAAACGGGAGCACGCAGAATATCCTTGTCAGATCTCTGTCATAATGCCCTGTTATAATGCAGAAAAATATTTAGCAGAAACACTGGATTCCTTATTGTATCAGACGTTTCATGATTTTGAGATCATTTGTGTTAATGATTGCTCTGATGACCAGACGCTTAATATTCTCAAAGACTATGAGAGAAGGTTCGAAAACATTCGCGTTTTTTCGGATGAATTTCAGGAACAGCCGCAAGGACCAGGCCAGGCGAGAAATATAGGGCTTAGCCATGCGAAAGGGAAGTATATCTATTATATGGATTCGGATGATACTCTGGTGCCGCATTGCTTTGAAACAATTCATGGGCTTGCTGAAGAAAAGAACCTGGATCTTCTTTATTTTGAGGCAGATACAGTCTACGAGTCAGAGGAAATGGAAGAAAAATTCCCGAGTTTCCGCAATGCATATCATAGAAATGAGATCTATCCGGATGTTTATACAGGGGAGGATCTGTTTGATTATCTTACACATAAAGGTGATTTTCAGGTCTCTGTGTGCCTGCAGATGGTAAGACGAAGTGTGATTGAAGAGAATGGAATACAATTTCCTAAGCTGACCATGCATGTTGATGAAGTATATACCCCCTATACAATCCTGAATAGCTGGAGGGCTGCATGTATGAAAGATGCTTTGTATATCAGAAGAATGCGAAATGATTCTGTTATAACAAAAAATAAAACACTGGCTGCGCGGTTAAAGGCAATTACAGGTGTATATGAACATCTGTTAGCGAAAATACCATCTTATCAGCAGGGGAGTGCAGCATATAAAGCCCTGAACAGGAGAATAATCTTTGTAGAACGATTTACGAATAATCTGTTCGATAAAGCAGATCATCAGGACAGGGAACAGGCACTGAATGAATTGTCATGTGAGGAAAAAAGCTTGTTAGGAATGGCAAGAATGAAGAGTAAAAAATAATCAAAGATACTATAGGAGAAAAGAAATGAGTTTATATCAGAGATTAGCAGAACAGAAAGATAAATTAGCGGTTATAGGATTAGGATATGTCGGAATGCCTCTTGCTGTTGCTTTTGCAAAAAAAGATTTTCAGGTAATCGGCTTTGATCTGAATGAAAAGAAAATACAGTTGTATAAAGCGGGAATCGACCCTACTAATGAAGTTGGAGATGAGGCGATCAAGGAAACAAAAGTAGAGTTTACATCAGATGAAGAAGCTCTTAAGAATGCAAAGTTTCACATTGTTGCGGTTCCGACACCAGTGAATTCTGATCATACACCAGACCTGTCTCCGATTATCGGGGCATCAGAGATCCTTGGAAGGAACCTGACTTCGGGATCTATTGTTGTATACGAATCGACCGTATATCCCGGAGTTACAGAGGATGTTTGTGTGCCGATTCTGGAAAAAGAATCCGGGCTGCAATGTGGAAAAGATTTTATGATCGGATATAGTCCGGAACGTATTAATCCCGGAGATAGTGTACATCGCCTGGAGAATATCAGAAAGATCGTGTCCGGCATGGATGCTGAGACTCTTCAGGAAATTAAGAACGTGTATGATACTGTTATTGAAGTCGGAACCTATCCGGTGTCGAGCATAAAGACGGCTGAGGCAGTAAAAGTCGTAGAGAATAGCCAGAGAGATATAAATATTGCTTTTATGAACGAATTAGCTATGGTATTCGACCGGATGGATATAGATACCAATGAAGTGGTTGATGGTATGAATACCAAATGGAATGCGTTGGGATTCAGGCCGGGACTCGTGGGCGGCCATTGTATCGGTGTTGATCCTTATTATTTTACATATGAAGCAGAAAAGCTGGGGTATCACAGCCAGATTATTCTGAACGGTCGCATTGTCAATGATTCTATGGGAGAATTTGTGGCAGATGCCGCGATCAAAAAAATGATATTAGCAGGAAAAGCAGTTAAAACGGCAAAAGTTGTGGTCCTGGGGCTGACTTTTAAAGAAAACTGTCCGGATACACGAAACAGCAAGGTTGAGGATATACTAAACAGGCTGTACGAGTTTGGAATAGAGCCGATTGTTGTAGATCCGTGGGCAGATCCGGCTGATGCAAAAATGGAATATAATGTTGAACTGAAAACAATGGATGATGTAAAAGAAGCGGATTGCATCATTGTTTCGGTTGCACATGACCAGTTTAAAAATATTCCGCTTGAGGAACTGGAAGCTATGTATGTTAGTGGTAATAACAGAGAGAAGGTCCTGATTGACGTTAAGGGAATCTATAATCGGACAAAAGTGAGAGAAAAGGGATTTACTTACTGGAGATTATAAACGGAGATAAGATATTGAATAATCGAAATAAAAGGGATTCCATTGTGGTTTCTGTCATTATTCCATGTTTTAACATGGAAAAGTATGTTTCGGAAACCTTGCAATCAGTATTGCAGCAGAATTTTTCAAAAATGGAAATCATTTGTTTGAATGATGGATCAACAGACCACACGGAAGAAATTCTTCACGGATACCAAAAAAGATATCCCTGTATAAAAGTAATTAGTAGTCCTCATCGTGGAGTGAGTTATCAGAGAAACTTGGGCATTTCTATTGCAGAAGGTCAGTTTGTGCATTATCTAGATGCAGATGATTTGTTACATCCAGATTTTTATCAACTTATGGTACAATATATGAACGAGAAAAATCTGGAACTATTATATTGTGAAGGTGAAGCTTTTTATGAAACAGATGATCTTATAAAAAGATTTCCATATTTTACAGAACTATATCATCGGAAAAATGTTTACAATGGTGTTTATTCAGGGGAAGAACTTTATGTGAAATTCAGAAAGAACAGGGACTGGATTGTCCAACCTTGTATGCAATTGATACGGAAATCTTACTTGAAAAAAACACAAATCTTGTTTCCTGATATTCCAATGCTAGAGGATAATACATATGTAATTAAGACAATGTTAAAAGCAAAAAGAATTGGATGTTTGCCTGATAGACTATATTACCGCAGAGTAAGAGAACAATCACTGATGACATCAACTGTAACAATAGACCGTGTATACTCACTGTTAATTGTTAGTGAAGACATTACGAAGTTAGCAGACGTATACCGTGAAAAGAAACTTGTTTACCAAATGATGGGTCAACAGATCAATTATTATCAACGAGAATGCCGAAGATTATTTTCTTTGTTAAGTGAAGTGGAACAGAGAACGTTAAAGCGTAAATTGTCGGATAGTCAATTGCAGATTATCAAATCGGATTGCAAATAATCTTAATATTCGCGATATGTTTTTCTTTTGGAATTGTGTATTCCTTCCAGCGAGTACATACACGGGTGCGGACATTTCTTGGGTTATTAACCAACCAATGTCCGCTTTTTAGTAAATAATTGTTTTTTTAAAACATTCAGTTATGTATCCGAATGAATGCCATGTTTCACTAAAAGAGTTTTTAACCGGTCGAGTTCGGCTTGCTGCTCAGAAATCTGCGACTCTTTTTTTATGAGTTCTGCTTGTTGCTCAGAAATCTGCGACTCTTTTTCTATGAGTTCTGCTTGTTGCTCAGAAATCTGCGATTCTTTTTCTATGAGTTCGGCTTGCTGCTCAGAAATCTGCGACTCTTTTTCTATGAGTTCCGTTTGCTGCTCAGAAATCTGCGACTCCTTTTTCATGAGCTCCGCTCTTTGTTTGGAAATCTGAGAATCCATTTCCCGAAGCTGTGCTTTCTGAGCTCTTTCTATTTTCAGGCGGTCGGCCCGCCGATGGAAGTAGTCTTCCCTTGCTTCATATTCCAACCGGATTCTTTCTTTTCTGGACAGTTTACAGATTGCTTCAGATGCTTCTTTAAAAATCGGATTTCTTTTCGCTAACATTTTGATGTCCTCCCATGTTCCGGCGGTGAAGAAGCGTGCCCACAGATCAACCTGATACTGTTTATCTTCTTCAGTAGCGAGTTCTATCTGAGTTAAGTCTATCACATACAATAGAAATTTTCTACTGTAAATATTGTGATTTTTCACATTCATCATCGAATATACGGAACAAAACTCCGGGTGATCATGGAACAGAGTATAGTTCAGCAAGCCTATGTGAATAGAGGGCTTGACATCTGTATAAGGGACATTTTTTTCCAGATTATCAAAGGTCCGGCATAGATAGATCATAGAACGTTCTGTCCAGTTTTTTTCATCCAGAACCTGTATTTCCAGATTGATATAAATCTGATTATTGAGTGTTATTTTCATGTCGTAAATGACGGTTTTGGAGTTGATATCCCTTCCGTACTGAATGGGATTTGTGATCTGGCATGAGGTTATATTGCTGATGTCTTCATGAAGAATGGAAGCCAGAAAGGCTTTCAGTAAATGATTGTTCTTCAAAAACAGGACGTGAAACATATAATCATTGAGGAGGCGGACAGGGAGTTTTCCGGATAATTTGTCGATGTCAAATTCTGATGAATTTGCAGAAGTGAAAGGGCGTAGTTTTTTCTTTCTTGCCATAAGCTGATTTCCTTTTCTGTTGGTATTGTTTATTTGGATAAATGGCGATCAGCCATGACCAAATAGAATAGATTCCAGATGTTATCTGTGAGAAAAGATAAAACATCTGTTTCAGATAAAAAGAGAATAGCATGGTTCGGAGTGTTTGTAAAGTGTTATTATCCTGTTTCTGATAATGGTTTTCTTGTCTGTAAATAACGGATTTTTGTATTCTTGCTAAGCTTTGCGGTATATGTTAGTATACTTGCAGAGCTTATTTTTTGAATTATGGGAAATTGCGATTTCCTATGGAGACCTTTGTTTTGAATGACGATAAAGAGGTGGGTTATGAAAGCTGCTGAATTACAGGAGAAAGGTGCGATTTGCTTTGACAAGATCACCGATGGCCTGAAACGATACCGGGATATAAAAATGGTGATGGATGAGAAGAAAGCCTATTCGCATTTTAAAAGTCTGAAAAAGGAATACGGTGCCGATCACGCATATGCCGACTTTTATTATTTCCGTCTGGACGAGGAGTCGAAAGAGATGGTGGATGAGCTGCTGAGCCGCGAGGAGCGGGATTATCTGCAGGTTATAAAACCGTTCCCGGACGAAGTAGAAGACGAGATTATTTTCCCGCTGGATGACAAACTGCTTCGTATCATTGTCAGGCTGAATGCGCAGGAGATGCTGTTTTCAACGATTTATTTTACTTCCTCTGAAGAACGCGGCAGGAGCAGGACAACCTGGTGGGGGAATTATGAGAATGAATATATTTGCTTTAAGGATAAGTAGATGATGAAAGAGCGGATCAGTATTATTTTTTTTACCAGGCAGGGGTATGCGCTGGCCTGCAGGATGAGGGAGGCGCTGGACGCAGAGGAGATACAGATTTATACGACGAAAGAGGAGATTGCGTCAGAGCATCCGGAGGTTTTACTGGTCTCGGGAGGCCTTCAGACATGGTGCGCGGCAGTGTTTTATTCCAGCAGACTGCTGATTTTTATCGGAGCGAGCGGAATCGCAGTCCGTACTATAGCGCCTTTTTTGCAGTCAAAGACAAAGGATCCCGCCGTGCTTGTGGCTGATGAGCGGGGCAATTATGTGATTTCTCTTTTGTCAGGGCATCTGGGCGGTGCCAATGCGTATGCAAGGCAGGTCGCACTGTCTATTGGCGCGGAACCGGTCATCACGACCGCTTCGGATGTGAACAGAAAACTGGCCATTGATGTCTGGGCAGACAAAAATCATCTGACCATTGCGGATCTGGGAGCGGCGAAGCGGATTGCGGCAGATCTGGTGGATGGAAAAACGGTTCTTTTTTATTGCGGGGGAGAGGTGAGCGGACAGATTCCGGATGAATTGGTGCGCGTAAGGATGCCGGCAAAGAAGGAGTTGAGCCTGGATGTTTCGGGCGGACGAACACTGCTTTCGAACCGGCTGATTTATGTTTCTCCTTTTACATATACAGGGTTCGAGCAGCCGGACGGGAAGATTCCGAAACAGACAGGAAAAATTCTTCATCTGATTCCCCGGGCGGTGATTCTCGGAATCGGATGTAAAAGAGGGAAAACCTTTGAAGAGATTCACGCATTTTTAACGCGATTGCTGAAGGAACATCAGATTATGGAAAAGAGTATTGCTGCCGTGGTATCCATTGACCGGAAGGCCGATGAAGCCGGACTTCAGCAGCTGGCAGATTTCCTGCAGTGCCCTTTTTTGACATTTCCTGCGGAAAGTCTGATGGAAATACCGGGGGAGTTTACCGGATCGGAGTTTGTGAAAAAGACAATCGGGGTGGACAATGTGTGTGAGCGGGCCGCACTGGCTGCACTGGCTCCCGAGGAGCGGGCGGCTGCCGGGTTTATTTGCCGCAAACAGGCTGAAAATGGGGTGACAGCCGCATTATTGGAAAAGAATTGGAGGGTTTGCTTTGAGTAACACATCGGAAAGTTTAAGAAGGGGCAGACAGTTCCTGATATTTGCGGGGACAAGCGAGGGGCGCTCGCTGGCAGAGTTTTTGAATGAGCAGCGTATTCCGGCGATGGTATGTGTTGCCACGGAGTATGGGGAAGAACTGATGCAGCCCATGCCGTATATTCAGGTGCATACAGGACGGATGCGGGAAGAGGAGATGGAACAGTTTATTGTAAATCTTCAACCGCTTTCTGTCATTGATGCGACACATCCCTATGCCGATCAGGTGACTGCGAATATCCGCAGTGCCTGTGAAAAAGCCTCGATTCCTTATCGGAGACTCTTGCGGGAAGGCGCAGATCTGGAAAAGCTTCCCGGAATCGAAACTTTTCCTGATGTGCTTTCAGCTGCAATCTGGCTGAATGAACAGCAGGGGAATATTTTGCTGACAACCGGCATGAAAGAGCTGCCGGTGTTTGCAGATGAGATTGAAGATCACGAACGCCTTTATGCACGAGTACTATTGCAGGAAGGCGTGTTTGATGAGATGGAGAAATACGGCCTGAAGAAAAAACAGGTTATTTGCATGCAGGGCCCTTTTTCAAAGGAAATGAATGTGGCAACGCTCCGGATGACCGGAGCATCGTATCTGGTCACCAAAGAATCGGGACAGGCCGGCGGATTTGACGCGAAGCTGGAGGCGGCCCGCGAGACGGGGACAACTTGTGTGGTCATCCGGCGCCCGGTAGTGGAAACTGGGGATTCTTCAGAAGAGATCCGGCAGCTGATGCTGGAAATGTGGGAGAATTATGTACGCGGGGAAGAAATCATAAAAGCAAGCGGCGAACAGGAAGACTTCTTCGCCGAACAGGACGATCCTGATTTGGAGGAAGAAAAACGTAATGAAAACGCTGAGATGGAAGAGCCGGACGCCCCGAAACTCTCCGGTGCTGACAGCCTGAAACCGTATGACCGGGTTCCCCTTTTCTGCAATCTGAGAAAGGATGCGGATGATGAGACGGACCGGCTGTCTGACAGTGAAAAAGTCCGGAAGCGAAGGGTTTCTCTGGTCGGGATCGGCCCCGGGAATGCAGATGCGATGACCGTTGAGGCTGTACAGGCCTGCAGAGAAGCGGACTGTATGATCGGTGCAAACCGGATGTTGAAAACGCTGAGCCGGTTTGAGAAACCGATGGAGATTCTTTATCAGAGCGATGATATTGTAAACTATATTTCAGAACATCAGGAATACAGACGGTTTGTGATTGGTCTTTCCGGAGATGTAGGCTTTTACAGCGGGGCGAAGATGATTCTGGAAAGACTGAACGCGGACGGGCAGAACGAAGAGTTTGAGGTTCAGCTGATTTGTGGTATTTCAACAGTCGAATATTTTGCGGCTAAGCTTCAGATACCGTGGGAGGATATCCGTCTGGTGAGTGCGCACGGACGCGAGCAGAATCTGATCGGCGCTGTCCGGACAAATGAAAAGGTATTTGCCCTTGCTTCAGATGCGAAAAGCATACGGCAGATTGCAGAAAAGCTGATGAACTACGGGCTTGGAGAGGTAAAGATGTATGTTGGAACGGATCTGAGCTATGAGTCTGAGTGGGTGTGGTTCGGAAGTGTTTCAGATTTTCTCAAATTTGATGAAATAGGAATCTGTTCGGTCATTCTGATTAATGAAAAGGCAGCGCTCCAGACGGTGACTTTTGGCATCCCCGATGACGAGTTCATCCGCGGGGAAGTTCCGATGACGAAGGAAGAAGTGCGTACGGTCTCACTTTCCAAGCTGCGTCTGAAACGAAATTCCGTCATCTATGATATTGGTGCCGGAACCGGATCCGTATCGGTAGAGTGCGCGCGGATTGCCGATCAGGGAAAAGTATATGCCATTGAGTGGAAAGAAGAAGGATGGAATCTGATTGCTCAGAACCGCAAAAAATTTGCGGCGTCAAATCTGGAGATTGTGCCCGGGCGGGCTCCTGAGATGCTGGAGGATCTTCCTGCGCCGACACATGCGTTTATCGGCGGAAGCGGAGGAAGCCTCAAAAACATTCTTTATGTTCTCCTTCAAAAGAATCCGAAGGTGCGCATTGTCATCAACTGCATCATGCTGGAGACTTTAAACGAGACCATCCATCTTGCAAAAGACATGGATTTGGAAATTGAGGACATTTCCTGTGTCACCGTGGCCAGGGCCAGGACGGTCCGGGACAATCATATGATGATCGGACAGAATCCGGTATATATTGTAGTTTTATGCGGCCATGAAGACGCTGAATAGCAGATACGTTCTGACAGTAAAGGACAGTGGAGAAAAATGAAGCTTCCGAGAATAATGCTTGCCGCTCCTTCGAGCGGCAGCGGAAAAACACTGGTGACCTGCGGCCTGCTGCAGGCACTGCACAATCGAAGCCTGCAGGTATCTGCTTTTAAATGCGGGCCGGATTATATCGATCCCATGTTTCACACCAGGGTGATCGGCGTTCCATCCAGGAATCTGGACACCTTTTTTGCGGATGGCGATACGGTCCGGTATCTGTTTGCGAAGCATGCAGAAAAATCTGATCTGTCTGTGATAGAAGGCGTGATGGGATTCTATGATGGTGTGGCAGGAATTACAGCAGAGGCATCTTCCTGGGATCTGGCAGATGAGACGGATACACCGGTCATACTGGTCGTCAATGCGAAAGGAATGAGCCTGTCAGTGGCGGCTCAGATTCAGGGATTTCTGTCTGTTCCTGCCATGATTAAAAAAGCAGGAAGAAAGGACAGCCATATCCGCGGGGTAATCCTGAATCAGACTTCACCCATGCTGTATCCCGAATTGAAGAAGCTGATAGAAGAGGCGCTGCCGGTAAAAGTGCTGGGATACGTACCGCGCCTGGAGGCCGGCGTGATTGAAAGCCGCCATCTGGGGCTTGTGCTGCCGGATGAGATGGCTGATCTGAAGGAGCGGTTAAACCGTCTGGCTGCTGTCATGGAGGAAACGGTTGATCTGGATGCCCTGATCGGAATGGCGAAGGATGCGGGGGAGTTAGAGATATCCATCCCGGAAGGGCTGCAGAAGCTTGAAAAAAGAGAAGAAGCAAATCCCCGAATCGCGGTCGCAAGGGATGAAGCCTTTTGCTTTTATTATGAGGATAACCTGGATCTTTTGCGGGAACTTGGGGCTGAGCTCGTATTTTTTTCTCCGCTGCATGACCGGAAGCTTCCGGACGGGATACAGGGGATTCTGATCGGCGGCGGTTATCCCGAATTGTATGCGGGGCAGCTCAGCGGGAATATCACGATGCGGCAGTCCGTCCGGGAGGCGATTGCGGCAAAGATTCCCTGCATTGCGGAGTGCGGGGGATTCATGTATCTGCATGAAACGATGGAAGATATGGAAAACAAAAGCTGGCCTATGGTCGGCAGCATCCCGGAGCATGTGCACCGCACAGATCGCCTGGGCAGATTCGGATATATTACTCTTACAGCAAATAAAGCGCAGCTGTATGGAAAACAGGGGAGTCAGATCAAAGGGCATGAATTTCACTATTTTGACAGTTCCGGAAACGGCTCTGCTTTCCATGCAGAAAAACCGCACAGAAAGCGCAGCTGGGACTGCATCGCAGCAGATGACAGTCTGGCGGCAGGGTTCCCGCATCTGTATTATTACTCCAATCCGGAGTACGCGGCAGAATTTGTGCGAAGATGCGAAGAGTATAAGCACAGGGAAAGACAGAGCAAAGCATAGCCGCGTACGGAGAAGGCGGCCGTGTATTTCCTGCGCTTATTGCAGAAAAGGACTGGAGAAATCGAGTCCGGTATGTTACAATGTTAGCTGTTCAGGCAGCGGGAGGACACACCTGCTGTGCAAGACATCAGGTACGCCGCAGGCGTACATATGCATTTAAAAGATCAGATGCCTGAGAGAAAGAACATGGGAACGTGTATCTCCCAGAGAAAGGAAGTAAAGATAGATGAAGTTAGGTATTGTGGGACTGCCAAATGTCGGCAAAAGCACTCTGTTCAATTCGCTGACAAAGGCAGGCGCCGAGTCGGCAAACTATCCGTTCTGTACGATTGACCCGAACATCGGAGTGGTTGCCGTACCGGATGAGCGGCTGAAGCTGCTTGGCGATATGTACCATTCCAAAAAGGTTACCCCGGCCGTGATTGAGTTTGTGGATATTGCAGGGCTGGTGAAAGGCGCAAGCAAAGGAGAGGGACTGGGCAATCAGTTCCTTGCAAACATTCGTGAGGTGGATGCCATTGTGCATGTGGTGCGGTGTTTTGAAAATCCGAATGTCGTACATGTGGATGGCAGTGTAGATTCGGCCAGAGATATTGAAACAATCAATTTTGAGCTGATCTTTTCAGATATTGAGATCCTGGAGCGCCGGATCGCAAAGGTAACAAAAGGGGCCCGCATGGATAAAAAGCTTGCGAAAGAGGAAGAGCTGTTAAAGAAGATCAAGGCCCATCTGGAGGACGGCAAACTTGCAAAGACCTTTGAAATCGGCGAGGATGAAGATGATCAGGCATGGTTTGCTTCCTATAATCTGCTGACTGCAAAGCCGGTGATTTACGCCGCGAATGTTTCGGAGGATGATCTGGCGGATGACGGCGCATCCAATCCGTATGTGCAGGCTGTCCGGGCCATGGCAAAAGAGGAGGGCAGTGAGGTATTTGCGCTGTGCGCAAGTATTGAAGCGGAGATGGCAGAGCTGGATGATGAGGAAAGAGCCATGTTCCTGGAGGAATTGGGAATCTCGCAGTCCGGACTGGAGAAACTGATTCAGGCAAGCTATCGTATTCTGGGGCTGATGAGCTTCCTGACAGCCGGTGAGGATGAGACCCGCGCATGGACCATCCGGATCGGAACGAAGGCTCCGCAGGCGGCAGGAAAGATTCATACAGATTTCGAGCGGGGATTCATCAAGGCAGAAGTAGTGAATTACAGGGATTTGCTGGAGTGCGGTTCCCTGGCGGCAGCCCGTGAGAAAGGACTGGTCGGCATGGAGGGAAAAGATTATGTCGTCCGGGACGGAGATGTCATTCTTTTCCGGTTTAACGTATAACCCCCAAGGGCATATCAGACGGACTTCTCTTGTTGTGGCAGAAAAAACACAGACGGCATATGATAAGGAAAAAGGGTAGAATAGCTGGTTCTATGCGTTTTTCTGATTTAACGAAAAAAGAAGTGGTAAACATATCTGACTGTAAGTGTCTGGGATGTATCAGTGATCTTGTTTTTGATCAGTGCAGCGGACACATCAGCGCTCTTGTCATCAGAGGACCGGCAAAATGGTTTCATTATATCGGATGTGACAGTGAATATATTATCTGCTGGGACAAAATTGTCCGGATCGGTCCGGACGTTATCCTGGTGGATGTATGTGAAAAAGATGTGCTGAAAAAACTGTAGAGTAAGGCAGACAGTCTGCTTTACGGAGTAATGGAAAAGCATCGGAGGATAAAAAGATGAAATGTCCTTTTTGCAGCAGTGACAACACAAGAGTAATCGATTCCCGGCCGGCGGATGATAATTATGCGATCCGCCGCAGGAGGAGTTGTGATGACTGCGGGAAACGGTTTACAACATTTGAAAAGGTTGAGACGATTCCTCTCATGATTATCAAGAAGGATAATAACCGGGAACCATATGACCGTTCCAAGATTGAGGCAGGGGTGCTTCGTGCCTGCCATAAGAGACCGGTTTCTGCAAATGAGATCGAGAAACTGGTCGATGCTGTAGAGACAGAGCTGTACAGTATGGAAGAGAAGGAAATCCCCAGCAGCGTGGTCGGTGAGCTTGTCATGGATAAGCTGAAAGACCTCGAAGCAGTCGCTTATGTGCGTTTTGCCTCGGTTTACCGTGAGTTCAAAGATGTCAATACGTTTGTCAATGAACTTAAGAAAATGCTGGATAAGGATTCCTGACAGAATCTCCGGTGCCGCTCTTTTGGGCATCAGTACTTTATCAGAGAAAGTGCAATCAGGCTGTTTTTTGCATAAAACAGTTGAAAAATATTTATATTTCATTTACAATAGTCACAATAGTGATATACGCAAGGAGGAGTATTGAATGATACAAGCAGGTGAATTCAGAAATGGGATGACCATTGAGATAGAGGGTAGTGTTTATCAGGTCATCGAATTTCAGCATGTAAAACCGGGAAAGGGCGCTGCTTTTGTCCGTACAAAATTAAAAAACATCGTGAGTGGTGGTGTTGTTGAGAAGACATTCCGTCCCACGGAAAAATGTGAGCAGGCTCATATTGACAGATCAGACAAACAGTATCTGTATAATGATGGAGATCTGTATTATTTTATGGATGTTGAGACCTATGATCAGATCGCGCTGAGCAAGGACGATATCGGTGAGGCACTTAAGTTTGTTAAAGAGAACGAGATGGTAAAAATGCTTGCATATAAAGGAAGTGTATTTGCGGTTGAACCGCCGCTGTTTGTAGAACTCGCCATTACAGAAACAGAACCCGGGTTTAAGGGCGATACGGCAACAGGTGCAACGAAGCCGGCTACCGTGGAGACGGGGGCAGTCGTAAACGTTCCTCTGTTTGTTGAGGTTGGTGATGTAATCAAGATTGATACCAGAACGGGTGACTATCTGTCCAGAGTATAATCGGGAAAAGAATAGAAAGACAAGGGAGCAGCCAATGTGCTGCTCTTTTTATGAGGAATAGGGATGTATCATTTTGATAAAATAATAGACAGAAAGAAGACAAGCTGCATCAAATACAGTAATTTTGAAAAAATGGGACTAAAAGAAGATGCCCTGTCCATGTGGGTCGCGGATATGGATTTTGAAACCGCTCCTGAGGTGAAGGAAAGGCTGGAGAAGGCGGCTGCACATGGTATCTATGGCTATATGGCTCAGCAGGATGATTTTTATGATGCGGTCACAGGATGGTTTCGGCGCAGATTTCAGTGGGAAATTGAAAAAGAGTGGATCATTCATACGCCGGGAGTGGTATTTGCTCTTGCAGCAGCTGTCCGCGCCTTCACAGAACCTGGGGATGCGGTCATGATCCAGCGGCCGGTCTACTATCCGTTTTCTATGGTTATTGAAAAGAATGACCGCAGGATTGTGAATAACCCGCTTATCCTGAAGGACGGAAAATATGTGATGGATTATGAGGATATGGAGAGAAAGATGAAAGAAAACAGGGTGCGCCTGTTTTTGCTTTGCAGTCCGCATAATCCGGTATCCAGGGTATGGACGAAAGAAGAGCTGATTCGCCTGGGTGAGATTTGCGAAAGGCAGGGGGTGATCATTGTGGCAGATGAGATTCACTGTGATTTTGTCCTGAAGGGGCATAAGCATACTTGTTTTGGCACATTGCAGGATCGGTTTGCATCCCGTGCGATTATCTGTACAGCCCCCAGCAAGACGTTTAATCTGGCGGGACTTCAGCTGTCAAATGTCGTGATCAGAGATCCGGAGCTTCGGCAGTGCTATCAGAGAGAGATGGAACGGGTCATGTATATGGGGACGAACCTGTTCGGGCAGTTTGCGTGTCAGGCGGCATATGAAAGCGGAGAAGCATGGCTGGAAGAACTGCTTGTCTATCTGCAGGGCAATATTGATTTTGTGAAAGGATTTCTGGCTGCCGGACTTCCGAAGGTGAAGCTGATTGAGCCGGAGGGCACCTATCTGCTCTGGCTGGATTTCAGAGAATATGGTCTGGAAGCCGATGAATTGAAAGATAAAATGCTGCATGAGGCAGGAATATGGCTCGATGAGGGCACTATGTTCGGTGAAGAAGGAGCCGGATTTATGCGCATGAATATCGCGTGCCCCCGCAGTATTGTTTCAGATGCGATGCTGCGTATCCAGAAGACGTTTGCGCACGATGCACAGATATGATACCGATGCGGTCAGAATCTGGCTGACAAGCATTCCCCAAAGATAGGCTTTCAGACCAATGACGGGGATCCCGAGACAAATAAAACTCAGGCGTAAAAGAGAGGCAGACAGATTGATCAGCAGCGTGATGGAAGCTTTTCCGAGCCCGTGCAGTATGCTGGAAAGAGTACTGCCAAGAAAAATGAACGGACAGATCCAGCTTAGGGTAGTCAGGTAAGTTCCTGCCAGTGTATTATGAAAAAGCCGGGAACCGATCCAGTCTCCGAACAGAAGAAAGCCAAGTGTGCTGAGCAATCCGAAAATCATGCAAAGTTCCACGGTCCGGCGGACTGTTTTGTGCAGGAGCGCTGGATTGCCGGAAAGACATGCCCCGGATATCGCCGGAATCAGCATGACAGAAAGAGAATTGCTGATGACGGATGGGAACATGATGGTAGAAAAGACCATGCCGGTGAGAATCCCGTAAACGCTCAGCGCGTCAGCATTGGTGTAACCGAAAGCGCGCAGAAAGAAAGGGATGAGGACAGACTCCGCGCTGGCAAGAATACTCGTCAGAAAACGGTTTAGGGTAAGCGGAACAGCTGTCTGCAGCAGATGATGGTATGTGCGTCGTACAGCGCTCCCGGAGCTTATGGCGGAATTGGCTGCGCGATGAAAACCTGTATGGAAATATGCAGGTTTTTTTTGTGTAAACAGAATGGCCGATGTGCAATAAAGGACAGCGGCGAATTCCCCAATGAAGATTCCCCATATGACCCCGCGCAGCAGAAAAAATGTTCCCCCGCTCAGGGAGATCTGCCAGATCAGAAATACGGCTGAAACACGGCTGATCTGTTCAATGAGCTGGGAAAGAGCGGGTACGGCCGTTTTTTTGCATCCATAATAGTATCCGTTGATGCAGGAATGAATGTTTGCAAAGGGGATGGCGAGGGACATCAGATGCAAAAGCTCTGAACCGTCAGAATCATCCATCATGATATGGCAGAGCCATCCGGCTCTGGTGCGGATCAGAATCATGCAAAACAGTGACAAAAGCAGGGAAACAGACAGACCGGCAAACAGATATCCTTTCTGCTGCCGGCCTGTTTTGCTGCCTGCGACAGAGCGTGAGATGGCAGTCTGGATTCCGGCTGATGAGATACATACCATGAGAGAAAAAACAGAAAAAACAAGTTGATAAATTCCCAGTGCTTCCGCACCAATTGTCCTTGACAGGAATACTTTATAGTAAAATCCGATGAATCTGCTGATACAGCCGGTGGCAGTCAGGATGATGGTGCCTGAAATAAACTTATTTTTCAAAAGCGGGCGATTGGCCTTCTGATTGAAAAGATGCAAATCGGTTCCTCCTGTCTGCCTTTGGCAGACGGATTTTTTTATAATATATGCTGAAAAAATGAAAAGGAGAATCGATGATTTATCTGGATAATGCAGCCACGACCCGTCCTTTTTTGGAAGTAAAAGAAGCGATGATTCCATATCTGGATGCGTGTTACGGAAATCCCTCGGCGGCTTATCAACTGGGAGAGGACAGCAAAAAGGCAGTCGAACAGGCCAGAACAACGGTGGCATCCACATTGGAGGCAGGCCCGGATCAGATTTTTTTTACATCCGGCGGAACCGAATCGGACAACTGGGCCCTTCGTCTGGCTCTGGACCGGGTACCTTCGGGCAGTCAGCCTCATATCATCACATCGGTAATTGAACACCATGCGATTTTGCATACATGTGAAAGACTGCAAAAGGAAGGCGTGCGGATCACCTATATTCCGGTGGGACCGGATGGGAGAATCCGGCTTTCTGAGCTGGAGAAGGCAATCTGTCCGCAGACGGTACTGATTTCTGTGATGTATGCAAACAATGAGATCGGCACCATTCAGCCGGTGGATCAGATCGCGCAGATCGCCCGCCGTTATCACATTCTGTTTCATACCGATGCAGTGCAGGCGTACGGGCAGATACCGGTATTCCCGGAACGGACCGGAATTGATCTTCTGTCCGCCAGCGGACACAAATTCAACGGGCCCAA
The DNA here is from genome assembly GCA_946546945.1 of uncultured Lachnospiraceae bacterium. GTDB lineage: Bacteria > Bacillota > Clostridia > Lachnospirales > Lachnospiraceae > Eubacterium_I. The sequence goes on along the minus strand of CAMNOU010000003.1, from coordinate 92,665 downwards.
GGGAACGGGATTTTTATATGCGGCGAAAAGATTGAAGCTGACACCCTGGATGTTGGGAGGAGTACAGGAAAAAGGAATGCGTGCAGGAACAGAGAATGTTCCCGGAATTGTCGGAATGGGAAAGGCGGCAGGAATCTCACACAGGATACTCTATACGAAAATGAGACAGGAAATCAGACAGAGAAACGTATTTTTACGGCGTGTGTTTTCGGAAATAAAGGGTGTGAAGCTGAATGGCTCTCCTGATATGCGCCTGCCGAATAATATCAATCTGTGTATTGACGGCGTCAATGCCCAGGCACTGGTAGCGCTTATGGACATGGAGGGGATCTGTATTTCGGCCGCGTCCGCATGCTCGGCCGGCAGCGATGCGCCTTCTCATGTACAGCTGGCGATCGGAAACACCAGAGAACAGGCATTCAGCTCCATCCGCATTACGCTTGGAAGAGAAACGACAGGGGAAGAGCTGGATCGGACATTTGAAACAATGAAACGTCTGATCCGGCAGCTTCGCTGACAGATGTTACAGGCTCAGAAACTCAGGCTTGCGGTTATGGAACACCGTATACCGGGAAAAACCGCAGGCTTTCAGCAGATCCGGGAGTTTGTGAAAATCGTAGGCCACGTGCTCCGGAACGTGTGCGTCCGCGCCGAGCGTTATGATTTCGCCTCCTAACTCACGATAGCGGAAGAGCACATCCTGTGCCGGGTTCGGCTGTCCCAGCCCGTACTTGAACCCGGCCGTATTTACTTCGATGCCTTTGCCTTTTTCGATGAGAACACGCAGGATCTCATCAAGAACATCTTTATATTTTTCATAACTGTATTCGTTATTTTTGTTCGGACCGTACCGTACGACATAATCAATATGGCCGTAGACATCAAAATCATCGAAAGCGGCAATGTTCTCCAGAATAGACTCGAAATATTCCCGGTATGCCTCTGCCTCTGTGCGGCCGTGGTAATATTCCGGATAATAGGGATCTGTACCGTGAACGACATGGGAGGACCCGATCACAAAATCAAAAGCGTAATCGCAAAGAATCCGGCGGTGACGGTCTGCAAGATGCGGCTGAAGACCCAGTTCGATTCCGAAACAGACCGGAATACGGTCAGCGTAGAGAGCCTGGTATCTGCGGATCTCCTTATCATAACGGGGGAGATCGAGAAGAAAAAGGTCCGGCTCCTGCGGGTAATCAAAATCCAGGTGATCGGTAATGCAGATCCCGTCCAGATTCCGGCTGATGGCCATTTCAATCATGTCTTGCACAGCGGTATCGCTGTCACCGGAAAAAGAAGTGTGCATATGGACATCCCACATCATAAAAACCTCCGAAAAAAAGATGGTTCTATCATAAATCAGGATAGCGGAAATGTCAAAGTGCTGATGAAAGAAGCGGATTATCTCCGGGCATTGATAAAAAATTAACAAAAAATGAAATTATCTCTCGGAAACTATTGAAATCTTCCCTGGAATTCGGTAAAATATAGAACAGCCGGGTATTGCTGATCCGGCAATAATAATGATATATACTATATCAAATTCTAGGAGGAATGAAATATGGCAGTAAAAGTTGCAATTAATGGTTTTGGCCGTATCGGCCGTCTTGCTTTCAGACAGATGTTCGGGGCAGAAGGATATGAAATCGTAGCAATCAATGATCTTACCAGCCCGAAGATGCTGGCACATTTGTTAAAATATGACTCTTCTCAGGGAAGATATGCGAAAGCAGAGACTGTTTTTGCAGGAGAGGATTCCATCACAGTTGACGGGAAAGAGATTAAAATCTATGCAGAGCCGGACGCAAACAATTGTCCCTGGGGTGCTCTGGATGTAGATGTGGTTCTGGAGTGTTCCGGTTTCTATACTTCAAAAGCAAAAGCACAGGCGCATATCAATGCGGGTGCGAAGAAAGTTGTTATTTCTGCTCCGGCAGGAAATGATCTTCCGACCGTTGTCTATAACGTTAATCAGGATATCCTGAAAGCAGAAGATACCATTATTTCCGCAGCTTCCTGTACTACAAACTGCCTGGCTCCCATGACAAAAGCATTAAATGATCTGGTGCCGATCAAATCCGGTATCATGTGCACCATTCATGCTTACACCGGTGATCAGATGACACTGGACGGACCGCAGAGAAAGGGCGACCTGAGAAGATCCCGCGCAGCTGCGATCAATATCGTTCCCAACAGCACAGGTGCTGCAAAGGCAATCGGCCTTGTTATTCCGGAACTGGACGGCAAACTGATCGGTGCCGCACAGCGTGTTCCTACTCCGACAGGTTCTACTACACTTTTGAATGCTGTTGTTGAGGGAAGCGTTACGGTTGACGAGATCAATGCCGCAATGAAGGCTGCAGCAAATGAGTCCTTCGGTTACAATGAGGACGAGATTGTTTCTTCCGATATCATCGGAATGACCTATGGTGCTCTGTTTGATGCCACACAGACGATGGTGCTGCCTCTTGATAATGGCACAACACAGGTTCAGATCGTTTCCTGGTATGATAATGAGAACAGTTACACAAGCCAGATGGTTCGTACAATCAAATATTTTGCAGGCCTTAAATAAGAGGTATTTCTGACAAAAATAGGTGACTCAGCGGGGTCCGGTCAACAGGACCGGATCCCGTTTGTTTATGGAAATAAAGAAAAGGAGATTTTGCTATGGGATTGAATAAGAAAACGGTTGACGATATCAATGTGAAGGGGTTAAGAGTTCTTTGCAGATGTGATTTTAATGTGCCGTTGAAGGATGGTGTGATTACAGATGAAAACCGTCTGACAGCAGCGCTGCCGACCATTAAAAAGCTGATTGCGGACGGTGGGAAAGTGATCCTGTGCTCGCATCTTGGAAAGGTAAAGACAGAGGAAGACAAAAAAACGAAAACTCTGGCACCTGTTGCAGCACGTTTATCAGAGCTCCTCGGTCAGGAAGTGAAATTCGCTGCTGATCCGGAAGTAGTGGGACCGAATGCCCGCGCAGCCGTGGAAGCAATGAAAGACGGAGATGTTATTCTTCTGGAGAATACCCGTTTCCGCCCGGAAGAGACCAAAAACGGAGAGGCTTTCTCCAAAGATCTGGCATCCATCTGTGATGTTTTTGTGAATGACGCGTTTGGTACTGCACACAGAGCGCACTGCTCGAATGTCGGTGTGGCTTCGCTGGCAGATACCGCTGTTGTCGGATATCTGATGCAGAAGGAAATTGATTTCCTCGGAAATGCTGTTGAGAATCCGGTCAGACCGTTTGTCGCGATCCTGGGAGGCGCGAAGGTAGCGGACAAGCTGAATGTTATCTCAAACCTTCTCGAAAAATGCGACACTCTGATCATCGGCGGAGGTATGGCATATACATTCCAGAAGGCCATGGGTTATGAAATCGGCAATTCTCTGGTAGATGATACAAAATTAGATTATTGTAAGGAAATGATTGAAAAGGCAAAGAAGCTGGGCAAGGAACTGCTCCTTCCGGCAGACTCTGTGACCATTGCAAAATTCCCGGATCCCATCGACGCGCCGGTGGATGTTGAGGTATATGATTCCGATAACATGCCGGCAGACCGTGAAGGCTGCGACATCGGACCGAAGACACAGGAACTTTATGCCAATGCAGTAAAATCCGCGAAGACAGTTGTCTGGAACGGGCCGATGGGTGTCTTTGAGAATCCTACGCTGGCACAGGGTACGATCGCTGTCGCAAAGGCGCTGGCAGAAACAGATGCGACCACTATTATCGGCGGCGGTGATTCAGCGGCTGCAGTTAATCAGCTGGGATTTGGAGACAAGATGACACATATTTCCACGGGCGGCGGCGCTTCTCTGGAATTCCTGGAGGGCAAAGTACTTCCCGGCGTAGCAGCAGCAAACGATAAATAGAGAGGTTAGGAAAATGGCAAGAAGAAAAATAATCGCAGGCAACTGGAAAATGAATAAGACTCCGAGTGAGGCGGTTGCACTGGTAAATGAATTAAAACCATTGGTTGTTAATGATGAGGTTGATGTTGTTTTTTGTGTTCCGGCAATTGATATTATCCCTGCCGTTGAGGCTGCGAAAGGAAGCAATATCGTCATCGGTGCAGAGAATCTCTATTTTGAGGAGAAAGGTGCTTACACCGGCGAGATCGCTCCGAATATGCTGACAGATGCCGGCGTGAAATATGTTATCATCGGTCACTCGGAAAGAAGAGAATATTTTGCCGAGACCGATGAGACGGTCAACAAAAAGGTTCTGAAAGCGTTCGAGCACGGACTGACTCCGATTATCTGCTGCGGTGAGACCCTGACCCAGAGAAAACAGGGGATTTATATTGACTGGATTCGCATGCAGATTAAGATCGCGTTCCAGAACGTGACACCGGAGCAGGCGGCATCCGCAGTGATCGCGTATGAGCCGATCTGGGCAATCGGAACCGGCGAGACCGCTACAGCCGATCAGGCAGAGGAAGTTTGCGGTGCGATCCGTGCATGCATCCGTGAAATTTATGACGATGCGACAGCAGAATCTATCCGCATTCAGTATGGCGGATCGGTCAATGCGGGCAATGCGGCGGAACTGTTTGCAAAACCGGATATCGATGGCGGCCTTGTGGGAGGTGCGTCTTTGAAGCCGGAATTCGGTAAAATCGTAAATTACAGGTAATCCTGTAAAAAAGAGATGCTCAGGGCGTTAAAAGAATTCTTTTGACGCCCTGAAAGTGTTTACAAGACAACTTTTATGCTGTAAAATTTGAAAGAAGCGCTGACAAACAGTGTTTCGAATGAAAAGAAAACCGGGAGGATATTATGAAAAAACCAGTTGTTTTAATGGTTCTTGACGGATATGGACTGAATGAGAATCCCGAGGGAAATGCAATCGCCATGGCGAAAACACCGGTGATGGATCGTCTGATGAAGGAATATCCCTTCGTAAAAGGGAACGCATCCGGTCTGGCAGTCGGATTGCCGGACGGTCAGATGGGCAACTCTGAGGTCGGACATATGAATATTGGTGCCGGACGCATCATTTATCAGGATCTGACCAGGATAACGAAAGCGATTCAGGATGGGGATTTTTTCGAAAATAAAGGACTGCTTGCTGCAATTGATAACTGCAGAAAGAATAACTCCGACCTTCATCTGTGGGGCCTTTTATCGGACGGAGGTGTTCACAGCCATATCACGCATCTGTATGGACTTTTGGAACTTGCAAAAAAGAAAGGACTGACAAAAGTCTTTGTACATGCTTTTCTGGACGGGCGCGATACACCTCCCGCATCGGGCAGAGGGTATATTGAACAGCTCCTGGAAAAGATGAAAGAGATCGGCACAGGGCAGATTGCGTCCATCAGCGGAAGATATTACGCAATGGACCGTGATAATAACTGGGACCGGGTAAAGAAAGCTTATGATTCCCTGGTTGAGGGAAAAGGAGTCCTGGCTTCTGATCCGGTGAAAGCAATGGAGGATTCCTATGCAGAGGGGATCACAGATGAGTTCGTGCTTCCGACAGTCATTACCGATCAGGAGGGACAGCCGCTTTCTCTTGTAAAAGAGAATGATTCTGTTATCTTTTTCAATTTCCGGCCGGACAGGGCAAGAGAAATCACGAGAGCATTCTGTGATGATCAGTTTACCGGATTTGAGAGAAAATTTCTTCCATTGACATATGTATGTTTTAAGGATTATGATGAAACTATTCCAAACAAGATCATAGCTTTTGAGAAAGAGACCATCACGAATACCTTTGGTGAATTCCTTGCAAAACAGGGGAAGAGACAGCTGCGGCTGGCGGAGACAGAGAAATATGCTCACGTCACTTTCTTCTTTAACGGCGGCGTCGAAGAACCGAATGCAGAGGAAGCGCGTCTTCTGGTCGCGTCCCCGAAGGATGTGGCGACCTATGATCTGAAGCCGGAGATGAGCGCGCCGGAAGTGGGGATGGATCTGGTCGATGCAATCAAGTCAGATCAGTACGATGTGATTGTGATTAACTTTGCCAATCCGGACATGGTCGGACATACCGGTGTGATTCCTGCGGCTGTGGCAGCTGTTGAGCGTGTGGACAGTCTGGTTGGAGATGCGGTTCAGGCCATAAAAGAAGTGGACGGTATTCTGTTTATCTGTGCAGATCACGGGAACGCAGAGAAGATGATTGATTACGAGACCGGCAAACCGCACACGGCACACACGACGAATCCGGTCCCGTTCATTCTGGTCAATGCGGATCCATCCTGGAAACTGGCGGAAGGCGGATGCCTGGCAGACATTGTTCCGACTTTGATTGAGCTGATGGGACTTGAAAAACCTGTGGAAATGACCGGACATTCTCTGCTGGTCAGAAAATAGAAAACATAATGCAGACAGATAAAAGGAGAAAGAGAGTATGAAGGAGTACAAACCGTTTAAAGAAGGAAAAGTCCGTGAGGTCTATGATATCGGCGACAGACTGATCATTGCTGCGACCGACCGGATTTCCGCATTTGATGTCATTCTCAAGAACAAAGTGACCGATAAAGGAGCGATCCTTACGCAGATGTCGCGGTTCTGGTTTGATTTTACGAAGGATATCCTTCCGAATCATATGATTTCTACAGATGTAAAGGATATGCCGGAGTTCTTCCGCAATGAAAGATTTGAAGGAAACAGTATGGTCTGCAAGAAACTGACCATGCTGCCTGTTGAGTGTATTGTTCGCGGGTATATTACCGGAAGCGGATGGTCCAGCTATAAAGAAAACGGAACGGTCTGCGGAATCCGTCTGCCGGAAGGACTGAAGGAGTCAGAAAAACTGCCGGAACCGATTTATACACCTTCCACAAAAGCGGAGATCGGAGATCATGATGAAAATGTAAGCTTTGAGAAAACCGTCGAGATCCTGGAAGCGCAGTTTCCGGGACGGGGACAGGAGTATGCGTCAAAGCTTCGGGACTATACCCTGGCATTATATAAAAAGTGCGCAGAGTATGCTCTGAGTAAAGGAATTATCATTGCAGATACCAAATTCGAATTCGGCCTGGATGAGGAGGGCAATGTGATCCTCGGCGATGAGATGCTTACCCCCGACAGCTCCCGTTTCTGGCCGCTGGAGGGATATCAGCCCGGACAGAGCCAGCCGTCCTATGACAAGCAGTTTGTGCGTGACTGGCTGAAGGCAAACCCGGACAGTGATTATCTGCTCCCCGATGAGATTATTGAGAAAACGGTTGCCAAATATAAGGAGGCATATGAACTGCTGACAGGTGAACCTTTTAAAAAACAATAGAGAAAAGCAGCGGTGATTTCCCCGGCTGTGAATGATAAAAAAGGAGAACAGGTATGAGTAACGACAGATATGCAAGCCCGCTCTCAGAGCGCTATGCAAGTAAAGAGATGCAGTATATTTTCTCGCCGGAGAAAAAGTTCCGCACATGGAGGCGGCTCTGGATCGCTCTGGCGGAGACGGAAAAAGAACTGGGACTTGATATTACGCAGGAGCAGATCGATGAGCTGAAAGCCCACAGGGATGATATCAACTTTGAAGTTGCAAAGGAGCGGGAAAAACTGGTCCGTCATGATGTCATGTCTCATGTGTACGCATATGGAGTGCAGTGCCCGAAGGCAAAAGGAATTATCCATTTGGGAGCCACTTCCTGCTATGTCGGGGACAATACGGATATCATTCTTATGTCCGAGGCTCTTTCGCTGGTGCGTAAAAAACTGGTAAATGTCATTGCAGAACTGGCTGCGTTTGCCGGGAAATATAAGGCATTGCCGACGCTGGCATTTACACACTTCCAGCCGGCACAGCCTACCACTGTCGGGAAACGGGCGACTCTCTGGACACAGGAATTTCTGATGGATCTGGAGGATCTGGACTATGTTCTGGGGTCCTTAAAACTGCTGGGTTCCAAAGGAACGACCGGAACACAGGCAAGTTTTCAGGAACTCTTTGACGGAGACCAGGAAAAAATTGACAAAATCGATCCGATGATTGCGGAAAAGATGGGCTTCAAAGCCTGCTATCCGGTATCCGGACAGACCTATTCCAGAAAAGTAGATACAAGAGTCATGAATGTTGTGGCGGGAATTGCCGCCAGTGCCCACAAGATGTCCAACGATATCCGGCTGCTTCAGCATCTGAAGGAAGTGGAGGAGCCCTTTGAAAAGAATCAGATCGGCTCTTCGGCGATGGCTTATAAGAGAAATCCGATGAGAAGTGAGCGGATCGCGTCGATTTCCCGATATGTAATGATCGACGCGCTGAATCCGGCAATCACTTCTGCGACACAGTGGTTTGAACGTACACTGGATGATTCCGCGAACAAGCGGCTTTCTATTGCAGAGGGATTCCTGGCGATCGACGGTGTCCTGGATCTCTGCCTGAATGTCGTGGATGGTCTGGTCGTTTATGAGAAAGTCATTACGAAGCGTCTGATGAGTGAACTTCCTTTTATGGCGACCGAAAATATTATGATGGATGCCGTAAAGAAAGGCGGAGACCGCCAGGAGCTTCATGAGAGGATCCGTCAGCTTTCCATGGAAGCCGGTGCGAATGTGAAACAGAAAGGTCTGGATAACAATCTGCTGGAACTGATCGCGGCAGATGAGAGCTTTGGACTTTCTTTGGACGAGCTGCAGGCGGCCATGGATCCGGCAAAGTATACCGGACGCGCACAGATTCAGGTGGAGAATTTCCTGAGAAACTATGTAAACCCTGTTTTAGAGGCAAACAAAGATGTACTTGGTGTGAAAGCAGAGATTAATGTATAAAGGAATCATAAAAAGATTCGGAATTCTGTTTCTTGTTTTCTCCCTGTTTTGTTCATTGGCTGTGCCGGTTCAGTCGGTTCAGGCCTCACAGAATGAAAAGGCGGAGAGTACTGCCGGAGAAGACACTGCAGAACCGATGATAAACGGCACGAATGAAGAAATCTTAACCGATACAGAAAAAGAAGAGACAGAAGATCATCCGGAAGATGAGGATGAAACGGATCCTGCCGCCGGTGATGCGGGGGCAGAGAACGCGGATGTCCGTGACGGGACAGAGTATGAAATGCAGTCTCCCTCTGATCAGATGCCGGAATCTTCGGTATCGGATACGGCACAGACAATTGAGGTAAAACCGGATACGGAAGAACAGAGTGCAGTGTCGGTCAATGCAAAACCGGCAGGGCAGAATGCTTTTTCTACGGGACTTTATGAAGATCCGGACGGGAAATGGATCTATTATAAAGATGGCGTCCGTCAGAAAGTCAGCGGCGTGATCAGGATCAACGGAATCTGGTACTGGATTCTGAACGGAGTCTGGCAAAAGGGAAAGTCCAGCGTAGAAAAAAATGAAAACGGCTGGTGGTGCATCAAAGACGGGAAAGTGGACTTTGGCTATACCGGGATCGCGAAGAATGCGAACGGCTGGTGGCGGATCGAAAAGGGCAAGGTAAACTTCGGCTGCAACAGCGTGGAACAGAACGAGAACGGCTGGTGGTACCTGCGCGGCGGGAAAGTTATTTTTGGCTATACCGGGATCGCGAAGAATGCAAACGGCTGGTGGCGGATCGAAAAGGGCAGAGTAAACTTCGGCTGCAACAGCGTAGAGCAGAACGAGAATGGATGGTGGAAACTCATCAGAGGCAGAGTTGATTTTTCGTTTAACGGGATTGCAGCCAATAAAAACGGATTGTGGTATCTGCGCAGAGGAAGGGTTGATTTCGGTTATAACGGAACTGTCAGTTACAACGGCAGGACCTATCAGGTCACCAGAGGAAAAGCTGTTGAAAAAACCTCAAAACAGACCACAGTTGCCGATCTTGATCTTTTTCTCCAGAACGCAGTAAAACCTGCAGGGAATACCCTGTATGTCTGGGGAGGCGGATGGGGACTCGCAAATTCCCGGTCCGGCAGTGCCGGAGTGCTGCCTCGGTGGAAGACCTATTTTGAAAAAAACAGAAAAGGGTATTCCTACCGGCCGGCACAGGAAAAATGGTATGCAGGCGACAGGAGCATGCTGCTGGACGGACTGGACTGCTCGGGCTATGTTGGGTGGGCTGTGTTTAACGGAGTTACAAAGAACAGGAATGCCTCCGGATATGTGACATCGTCAACGGAGATGGCTTCCGCACTGGCCGGCTGGGGATTTGGGACAGCGTCACAAAGCAATACGTCCTCCAGATTCCTTCCCGGAGATATCGTGAGCCGGTCCGGTCATGTCTATCTTTGTCTCGGTACGTGCTCGGACGGAAGTATTCTGCTTTTGCACAGCACGCCGAACGGCGGCGTTCAGGTAAGCGGCACGGCAAAAAACGGAAAGCATACCGTTGCCACAAAACTTGCCATCGAATTCATGAAGAACCATTACGGAAAATGGTGGGAATCATTCGGAGCAGAAAATCATCAGGCGATGAATGATTCATATAAAAACGGCACGAAATTCACTTGGGATATGTCAAAAACAGCAGACAGTGCCGGTCTGCGGAAAATGTCCGGAGAACAGGTACTGAAATACCTGGATAAATATGCAGTGAAGAATTAAATGGAAGGGGAAGTATGACATGGTGAATGAGCTTGTACAGGATTTCATCAAACAATTTGGGGATGGAGGAGATATTCGCAAATACTTTGCGCCCGGCAGAGTGAATCTGATCGGCGAACATACAGATTATAACGGGGGACATGTTTTCCCCTGTGCGCTGACAATCGGGACCTACGCAATTGCGCGTAAAAGAAATGACAGGAAGATGCGGTTCTTCTCCAAAAACTTTTCTCATCTTGGAATTGTGGAGAGAACCCTTGATCATCTGATAAATGAAAAAAAAGGAGGCTGGACGAATTATCCGGTCGGGGTTGCATGGGCATTTACGGAGAAGGGATATCCGATTGAAAGCGGATTTGATATGCTTTTGTTCGGCAATATTCCGAATGGATCCGGACTGTCTTCTTCTGCGTCGGTGGAGGTTGTGACAGGGGTCATGCTCAGGGATCTTTTCGGATTTGATCAGGTGACCATGCAGGACATCGCTTTGTTCGGGCAGTATTCTGAGAATAATTTCAATGGCGTCAATTGCGGCATTATGGATCAGTTTTCAATCGCCATGGGCAAAAAAGACCACGCGATCTTCCTGGACTGCAGTGACCTGTCGTATACATATGCTCCTCTTGTGCTGAAGGATGCCAAAATTGTCATTGCTTCCAGCAACAAGAAACGGGGGCTTGGGGATTCCAAGTATAATGAGCGCAGAGCAGAATGTGAAGAAGCGCTGCGTGAGCTTCAGACAAAGCTGGATATCAAATCGCTGGGCGATCTGACGGAAGAGGAGTTTGAAGCCAACAGAACTCTGATTAAAAGCGAGGTCAGACAGCGCCGTGCAAAACATGCAGTTTATGAGAATCAGAGGACGCTGAAGGCGGTAGAAGTCCTGACGGCAGGAAATCTGGAGGAATTCGGAAAACTCATGAATGCATCCCATGTTTCTCTGAGAGACGATTACGAAGTGACCGGTAAGGAACTGGATACACTGGTGGAAGCCGCATGGGAGCAGGAAGGTGTCATCGGATCACGAATGACCGGTGCCGGTTTCGGCGGCTGCACAGTCAGCATCGTCAGAAATGATGCGGTCGACAGTTTTATCAATAATGTCGGGAAGAAATATCTGGAGAAAATCGGATATGCCGCTGATTTTTATGTAGTGGAGATCGGTGACGGAGGCCGGGTGCTTTAGATTATATTCTGTTTTTGGCGAGAAAAGAATCGCAGCTATATGTATGAAAAGGAGTTTTTGTTATGACAGATACATATATTGCCGGCCTGGTGCAGTATGGAATTGATGCGGGCCTGATTCCTGAAGAAGAACGGATCTACAGCACAAATCTGATTCTGGAAGTATTGGGAAAAGAAGACTACGAGAAACCGGAAACATTGCCGGATGGAATGAATCTGGCGGATATACTTGATCATTTGCTGGATTACGCGCTTCAGACAGGCGCTCTGACGGATGACGGAATCGTTTCCCGTGATTTGTTTGACACCAGACTGATGAACTGTATTACCCCGCGCCCCGCACAGGTGATCGCAGAATTCCGCAGGCAGTATTCCGAAAGCCCGCAGCAGGCAACGGACAGCTATTACCGTTTCAGCATGGCGACCAATTATATCCGAAAGGACAGGATCGCAAAGGATCGCAAGTGGAAAGTGCCGTCCCGGTATGGAGATATAGATATTACTATCAATTTAAGTAAACCGGAAAAAGATCCGAAGGCGATCGCCGCTGCGAAGCTGGCAAAGCAGTCTGCCTATCCGAAATGTCAGCTCTGCATGGAAAATGAGGGATATGCCGGCCGGATCAATCATCCGGCCAGAGAGAACCACAGGATTATTCCCATTACGATCAATGGTGAAAAATGGGGATTCCAGTATTCTCCTTATGTCTATTACAATGAGCACTGTATCGTATTCAACGGACAGCATGTGCCGATGAAGATTGACCGGACGGCATTTCGAAAGCTGTTTGACTTTGTAAAACAGTTTCCGCATTATTTCCTCGGATCGAATGCAGATCTGCCGATCGTTGGCGGGTCGATTCTCAGTCATGATCATTTTCAGGGCGGACATTACACGTTTGCCATGGAAAAGGCTGGAATCGAGAAGTCCTTTACAGTACCCGGATTTGAGGATGTGCAGGCAGGAATTGTGCACTGGCCGCTTTCTGTCATCCGTCTCCGGGGAGCAGAGGATGAGCGTGTGATTGATCTGGCGGATCACATTTTGAAAAAGTGGCGCGGGTATACCGATGAAGCTGCTTTTGTTTATGCAGAGACAGACGGTGAACCGCATAATACGATTACACCGATCGCCCGTATGCGGGACGGTATGTATGAACTGGATCTTGCCTTGAGAAATAATATAACCACAAAGGAGTATCCGCTGGGCGTTTATCACCCTCATGCCGAACTGCATCACATAAAAAAAGAAAATATCGGTCTTATTGAAGTTATGGGCCTGGCAGTTCTGCCTGCACGCCTCAAAAACGAGATGGAACTGGTGGCAGAATATATTCTGGCAGGAAAAGACCTGCGGGAGAATGAAACCATCCGTAAGCATGCAGACTGGTGTGATTCATTCCGGAACAGTTATTCTTTTACAGAAGAAAACACAGCGGATATTTTACAGCAGGAGATCGGAAAAGTGTTTGTAAAGGTTCTGGAGGACGCAGGCGTTTATAAGTGCAGCGAGGAAGGCAGAAAAGCATTTGACAGATTCCTTGCGGTTCTGTAATATGCTTAAGCAGGACTTGAACGATACTTGAAACAGGAGGATTGATAAATATGACAATACTGGTTACAGGCGGTGCCGGCTATATCGGCAGCCATACGTGTGTGGAACTTCTGGATGCGGGTTATGAGGTCGTTGTTGTTGATAATCTTTATAATTCAAGCAGGATTGCATTAGACCGTGTACAGGAGATTACCGGAAAGAGTTTGAAATTTTATGAGGCGGATATTCGTGACTGTGAAGCCATGACAAAGATCTTTGAGGAGAACAGGATCGATGCCGTGATTCATTTCGCAGGCCTGAAGGCAGTCGGAGAGTCCGTCGCAAAGCCAATTGAATATTACCAGAATAATATCGGGGGGACGCTGGTGCTCACAGATACCATGAGAAAGTTCGGATGTAAGAATATTATTTTCAGTTCGTCCGCAACAGTATATGGTGATCCGGCTGAAATCCCGATTACCGAAAACTGTCCGAAGGGAATCTGCACGAATCCTTATGGATGGACAAAGAGCATGCTGGAGCAGATCCTTACCGATATCCATACTTCCGATCCGGAATGGAATGTTGTTCTGCTTCGTTACTTCAATCCGATCGGAGCTCATAAAAGCGGTAAAATAGGAGAAGATCCCAAGGGAATACCGAACAACCTGCTTCCTTATGTCGCACAGGTCGCGATTGGAAAGCTGGACTGCCTTGGAGTGTTCGGAGATGATTACGATACCCCCGACGGAACCGGAGTCAGAGACTATATCCATGTGGTAGATCTGGCTGTCGGCCATGTGAAGGCTATTGAAAAGCTTGCTGCAAACGAAGGCGTTTCGATTTATAATCTGGGTACCGGCAATGGTTACAGTGTCCTTCAGGTCGTACATGCCTTTGAGAAGGCCTGCGGGCATCCGATCAAATATCAGATCAAGCCCAGACGTCCCGGAGATATTGCCATGTGCTATTGCGATCCCGCAAAAGCAAAAGAGGAGCTTGGCTGGGAGGCCGAATACGGTATTGAGGAAATGTGTGCGGATTCCTGGAGATGGCAGAGCAGCAATCCGGACGGATACGGGGAAAATTGATGAACTATAATCTGACACAGCAGGTAAAAAGGAAACAGAAAAAGTATTTTAAACTGCTTTCGCGGCTTATGGTCATTTTTGCGATCATTTTTGTTATCCTTGGCATTATTTTCCAGAACGGGTACTTCATGCCTGCGTTTTTGATGGCTGCGCTGTATTATTTTTTCACCATCTGGGGTGATAAGGCATATGAGTATAACTTTGAGAACGAGCAATTTTCCATCGATGTGATCCGGGGGAAGAGACGCAGAAAGACGGAGCAGGTCCTTTATTATAAGAACATCGAAGTGGTTGCACCGCCTGATCATGAAGCTGTTGCAAAATACAAAAAGAATGGCGGAACAGAACAGATCAGAAAATACGATTATACATCCTATGAGGATGATATTCCGTACTATACCATGATTGTATATAAGGACAGGGAAAAAATAAAACTACTGCTGGATCTGGAGGAGGAAACACTCCGTTTCCTCAAGATTCGTTATCCAATGAAGGTTTTTTTGCAATGAAAAAAAATAAGGGAAAAGTTGAACTCAGATACTATGACATTCCGCAAAATGAATTTTTGATTGCATTGCAGGGCGACAGCTGGAAGCGCAAGTACGGTTCCAGAGATAAACTGATGCATTTTCACAATCTGCTGGAAATCGGGGTATGCCGCAGCGGAACAGGGACGATGCAGATGGAGCAGGAGAAAATACCGTACAGAACCGGTATGATTACTGTGATTCCGCCAAACTATCCTCATACGACGGTAAGTTCTGAGGAAGGGGAATGTTTCTGGGAGTATCTTTTCGTCGATACAGAGAAAGTGCTTCAGACGATGTATCCGGAGGATATTCTCTTCCAGCAGAAACTGCTGGAGAAGATTCATAAAAGCGCATACATTGGGTATGAGAAGGATACACCGGAGCTGTCCGGCATCATTCATTCCATTATGGAGGAAATGCGCAATAAACCGGATATGCTGTACCGGGACTGTGTGCGCGGACTGATTCTGACGCTGCTGATCAATGTGGCGCGTCTGCATGCGGATCCCAGGACGATGCCGGATGGAGGTCTCAGGCACAAAAACGGCTTTGACCAGATTCGTCCGGCACTGGATTATATTCGTATCAATTATGCGCAGCCCATGAAAATCTCTGCTGTTGCCGACTCCTGCCATATGAGTGAGTCCCATTTCCGGCGGCTTTTTGAAGAAAATATCTCGATGACGCCGGTGGAGTATCTGAATCAGGTGCGGATTAAAAAAGCCTGTGAACTGATCAGAAAAACAGGAAGTTCCATGGAAGAGGTAGCTTTGCGGGTCGGGTTTACCACGACCTCTACATTCAACAGAAATTTCAAGCGTGTTACGGGATTGTCCCCTTATCAGTGGAAGAAACAGCCGGACAACTATGAAAGCAGACTTACAGATTGTAATATTCTAATTGAAAAAGGATGGTAGATTTGACGGCGGGATCAGAGGATCCTGCCGTCATTTTTGGCAAATAAACATAATATTTGCAAAGTTGTTGGTCAAAAACACTATAAATAGTCATATTTGCAAATATCATAAGCGAAATTGCATACTATAGAGAAGGGCGCTTTGGTATAATATGCACATGTGAACGTGACTACATAACAAAAACTTGGTAATAATCAACAAAATGCGTTCGCAGGACATTATGATTCATGAGGAGGAGAACACATGAAGAAAAAAGTAATTTCAATCATGCTCGTAGGTGCCATGGTTGCATCTATGGGCGCAATGGCAGGCTGCGGCAGCAAGGGCGCAGACGGCGGAGCGGCAGCAGGTGACGGTTCCGCAGCAGCTGAGTCAGCAGGCGGAGCAGCTACAGCTGACAGCGACAAATCAATTGCCGGTACAGAGACTCTGACAGTATGGACATGGGATCCCGCATTCAACATTCCGTCCATCATGGAAGCAGGAAAGATCTACAAAGAAGAAGTGAATCCTGATTTCGGTCTGCAAGTTATCGAGACTCTTTCCGATGACTGCGAGACAAATCTGATCACAGCTGCAACATCAGGCGACTTCTCTACACTGCCGGATATCGTTCTGATGCAGGACAACTCCTATCAGAAATATGTAACTGCTTATCCGGAAGCATTTACTGATCTGACAGATTCCGGAATTGATTTTTCACAGTTCCCGGAAGGCAAGCTTGCTTATTCTACAGTAGACGGCAAGAACTATGGTGTTCCGTTCGATAACGGCTGCGTTATCGGTGCATGGAGAACAGATATCCTCGAGCAGGCAGGATATACGATTGCTGATCTTACAGATATCGACTGGAACAGATTCATCGAGATCGGTAAGGACGTCAAAGAAAAAACCGGTATGTACATGCTCTCCGGTCAGGCAGATTCTCCGGATACGATCCTTATGATGCTTCAGTCCGCAGGCGCTTCTCTCTTTAATGAGGATGGCTCCGCGAACATCGTTGGAAACGAAGCTCTGTTAGAGTGTATCGACATCTACCAGACAATGGTTAAGGAAGGTATCTACTTCGAGGTTAACTCCTGGGATGAGTACATTTCCTCCATCACAACCAGCCAGGTTGCAGGTACAGTAAACGGATGCTGGATCGCAGCTACGATCATGGCAGTTAAGGATTTTGAAGGCCTTTGGGATATCACCAATATGCCGTCACTGGTTAAGACACCGGGTGCTACCAACTACTCCAACAACGGTGGTTCTTCCTGGTATATTACATGCAACTGCCAGAACGTTGACCTTGCAGTTGACTTCCTGAAGAATACATTCGCTGGCAGCACAAAGCTGTATGAGAACATTCTTCCGACAACATCCGCAATCGCTACTTACAAGCCGATGGCAGATGACCCTGTATATCAGGAGCCGCAGGCATTCTGGAATGATCAGCCGATCTTCGCTAAGATCGTTGAGATGAGCGCAAATGTTCCTTCCAACAACACAAGCCCGATGTACTACGATGCGCGTGGTTATGTTGGTACCGCTATCCAGAATATCATGGCTGGACAGGATATCAATGCTGAGTTACAGCTTGCACAGGATTCCACTGATGCTGACGCAGCAGCAGTTCTTGGCAACTAATCTGTAAACAAAGTACTTTGTGCGGGGACTGCGTGCAGTCCCCACATTTTATAAAAGGGGGGTTTGAGGTGGATTCAAAGAAAAAGGGCATGTCTTTGCTGCAGAAGCAGAATTTTGCCGGATGGGTATTTCTGATCCCGGCATCTGCGATGATTGCGGTCATGAGCTTCTTTCCGATGATAAAAGCATTTCTCATGTCTTTACAGACCGGACAGGGCGCAAATATGACATTTGCAGGATTTGTTAATTATGCGCGTATGTTCCAGGACAGAGTTTTTCTTCGTTCGATCGGAAATACATTTATTTACCTTGCGATTCAGGTGCCGATCATGCTGGTGCTGGCAATCCTTCTGGCACAGCTTCTGAATAACAAGGACTTACGCTTCAAGGGACTTTTCCGTACGTGTGTATTCCTTCCGTGTGCGACATCCCTCGTATCTTATGCGTTGATCTTCCGTTTCCTGTTCGCACAGGACGGTTTTGTTAATCATGTTTTCCAGGCACTGCATCTGATGAACACCGGCTATAACTGGCTGGGCAATGCAGCTACGGCAAAGTTTGTTATCATCTTTGCGCTGATCTGGAGATGGACCGGTTACAACATGGTATTCTATCTGGCCGGTCTGCAGAATATTGAGTATTCCGTATATGAAGCGGCACAGATTGACGGCGCGAACGGATGGAAGACATTCTGGAGCATCACAGTTCCGCTGCTGAGACCGACAATCATTATGACATTCATCATGTCAATCAACGGTACCCTGCAGCTGTTCGATGAGTCTGTCAACCTGACAAATGGCGGACCCGCAAACGCCACCATCACAATGTCACACTACGTATATAATACATGTTTCCTTCGTTCACCGAACTTTGGTTATGCGTGCGCGATGGCTTTCCTGATTTTCATTATCGTGGCAATCCTGGCATTTATCAATATGAAAGTAGGTGATACACGTGACTAAGAAGAGAAATAAATCCATGATTCAGCGCAGGCTGATTCCGACCTATATTTTCCTGATTATCTTTTCTGTATTCAGCGTGTTCCCTTTCTACTGGATGATTTCAGCAGCTACGAACACAATGGCAGATGTATCCAGAGGACGTCTGATCCCCGGTGCTTATGCAGCACAGAACTTCAGAAATCTTGTAGCTGCGCAGCCGCTCGGAAAAGCAATGGCAAACTCTTTCTTCTATGCCATCAGCGTGACACTGCTGTGTCTGTTCATCTGCTCGCTGGCAGGATATGGATTTGAGGTATATCACGACAAGTACAAAGACCTGTTATTCTCGATCCTTCTTCTGGCAATGATGATTCCGCAGGTTGCGACCATGATCCCGCTGTTCAAGATGTTCTCCAAGGCTCATCTTCTGAACACGATTCCTGGTTTCTTCCTGCCGATGATATCGACGCCGTTTATGATTATGATGTTCCGGCAGAATGCCCGGGCCTTCCCGGTCGACATTATTGAGGCAGCCCGCATCGATGGTCTGAATGAGATCAGCATCTTTTTCCGGATGTTCTTCCCGACCATGAGATCTACCTATGCGGCAGCAGCGGTTATTACATTCATGAATGCGTGGAATGCGTATCTGTGGCCGAAGGTTTGTATGACGAATGGTAAGACACTGAATATGACCATGCTGATTGCAAACATGACTGGCGGTTATGTTATCGATTATGGTATGATCATGATGGGCGTATTGTTCTGCTCCATTCCGACCATGGTTATCTTCTTTGTACTGCAGAAGCAGTTTGCGGAAGGTATCACTGGTGCGGTCAAATAAAATATCGATTTGCAAAAAAAAACGGCAGAGGATATTTCCTCTGTCGTTTTATTTGCCTTCGATCGCTTCTTCTGTTGCAAGCTCCATGACGAGTTTGCCTTCTTTATACAGGCTGATCCTGCTGTAGTCGGGATCGGCTTCATACGTGTAGAGCGTGGATTCTTCAGATCCGATGATTTCTATATGGTCTTCGTCAGCGGCATAGGTCATCCACGTGTCCATCTCAAAGGTACCGTCAGAGTGGAAGGAAAAGTATTGTCCGTCGGAGGTTACATAGACACCATCAAAAACAGAACCGGACAGGAGTCCGTCTGTCCCTTCGTCCAATGCGAGCTCTGTAGTAAACTGTTCATCCTCAAAATCCGGCTGTTCTCCTTCGATATAAACGGTCTTGGAATAGGTGCCGTCCCCATTGTCCCGCAGGGCAAAAGTGGAACTGGCGAGCTGTCCGCTGTCAGTGTTGGCATAGAAGATCTGTGTCAGGATGGGGGTGCCGTCCGGTGTCGTTTCCAGATCGTATTTTCCGACATATCCGTATCGGCAATTGCCGTCTTTATCAAACAGCATGCGCACGCGGACGTTGCTTCCGGCCCAGTATATATTGTCCAGGGTAACGGTGGGGGACAGTTCGCCCTCTGTATCCGCACTCGTCTGTGATTCACTGTGTGCGCTGAGCTGGCCGGAACCGGTCCGGGCAGTGGTTTCTGACTGACAGCCGGTGAAAAATGTCAGACTGGCCGCCAGACTGGCTGCCAGTGTAGTCATCAGCATAATCTTTGACTTTCTCATTGATAATCCTCCGTATATGATTGATGAATGATATCCGAATTTGAATTTTTTCAGTTTTTTATCTTAGCACTTCTTTCCGGTGTATACAACAGGAATCGCACATTATCTTTTTAAAAACTTTGTGAACAATCCTGATTTTTTTCGAATGAAGGAAAGATGCCGGTTGATTCTCTGTCCCGTTATGGTAAAATAAAAACATTACAGAAAAGGAAGGAATAGTATGCGTGTAGATTTTGGAAAACTATTATATGGGGGAGACTACAATCCCGATCAGTGGCTGGAATATCCGGATATTTTAAAAGAGGATATCCGTCTTATGAAAAAGGCACATATCAATGTGGTTTCACTTGGTATATTTGCATGGTCAAAACTGGAGCCGGAAGAGGGAGTCTATGATTTTGACTGGATGGAAGAGATTATTGACCGCCTTTATCAAAATGGGATTTCTGTTATCCTGGCTACGCCGTCAGGTGCCAGACCGCACTGGCTGGCGGATAAATACCCGGAAGTGCTAAGGGTTACGGAGGACCGCAGGAGAAATATCTTCGGTCTGCGTCACAATCATTGCTATACTTCGCCTGTTTACAGGGAGAAGGTCCGTCAGCTGAACAGTAAGCTGGCAGAACGGTTTGACCATCATCCGGGCGTGATCCTGTGGCATATCTCAAATGAGTATGGAGAGGAGTGCCATTGTCCGCTTTGCCAGCAGGCGTTTCGGGACTGGGTTCAGAAGAAATATAAAACCATTGATGAGGTGAACCGGAAGTGGAATACATCTTTCTGGAGCCATGATTATCAGAGCTTTGACCAGATTGAAAGCCCGTCCTCACTGGGAGAGTCTTCCATCCACGGCCTGTATCTGGACTGGCGCAGATTCGTAAGCAGCCAGACCATCGATTTCTGCAGGAATGAGATCCGTGCGCTGCGGGATGCCGGAGGCACGAAGCCGGTCACCACGAATATGATGTACAATTATCCGATCATCAATTATCATGAGATGGCGAAAGAACTGGATATCATATCCTGGGATACTTATCCGACCTGGCACAAGGGACCGGACAGGCTGATCGCGATGGACAACGGGATGCAGCATGATATCATGCGTACGCTGAAAAAGGCTCCTTACATGCTTATGGAGTCCTGCCCCGGCGCGACCAACTGGCAGTCTGTCAGCAAGCTGAAACGGCCCGGGATGCTGGAAGCTGCATCCTTGCAGGCGATTGCACATGGCTCCGAGAGTGTGCTGTATTTCCAGATCAGAAAAGGGCGCGGCGGTTTTGAAAAATTCCACGGTGCAGTGATCGACCATTACGGAAAAGACGATGAGCGCACCTATCTGGAGTGCTGTGAAGTCGGTTCGGATCTCGAGCGGCTGAGCGAACTGCAGGGCTCTGTTGTGAAGTCGGATGTTGCTGTTGTCTATGACTGGGAGAACCGATGGGCTCTGGAGAATGCGGCCGGCCCCAGGAATAAAAACCTGTATTACAAAGAAACGGTAGAAAAAAACTATTATGCTTTCCGAAAGCAGGGACTGAATGTTGATGTCATCGATATGACGCAGTCTCTGGACGAATACAGGATTGTGGCGGCTCCCATGCTCTATATGTTCCGTGCAGGGTTTGCAGAGAAAGTCCGCCGTTTTGTTGAAAACGGAGGCACCTTTATTCTGACATACTGGAGCGGAGTGGTAGATGAGAATGACCTTACCGTTCTCGGCGGGACACCGGGAGAACTGATGGATGTGATGGGACTGAGAAGTACAGAAATCGATGCTCTGTATGACGGGGAAACAAACCGCCTGATTCCCGCGGAAGCCTGCAGCAGATCGGATGTGTTTGCAGATGCCGGACTTCAGGGCGCTTATGCCTGTGAGCACCTGTGCCAGCTTGTGAACGTTTCAACAGCCCGCCCGCTCTTTGTATACGGGGAAGACTTTTATAAAGGGACTCCGGCACTGACCGTGAATGATTTCGGCCGGGGGCGCGCATACTATGTATGTGCGGACGCAGAGCAGAAGTTCTATGATGATATCTATGCGGCAATCACCCGGGAAGCGGGGATTGAAAGACCTTTTGAGACCGCTGTTCCGGATGGTGTGGAGGTGACCGCCAGAAGCGGGGCGGATGGAGAGTATATCTTCATTCAGAATTTTAACAGCCGGCCGGTTGCATTTGATGCGGAATCTGTAAAAGGAGAACTCATTTTTGCTCACAGCGCGGACATTACCGGACCGGGTGAATATACATTTACAGACAAGTTTGAGAATGTTTTGGCCCCCTATGCGACGATTGTACTGAAAAGATGATTCAAGTCTTGCTTTTTTTGAGCCTCTGTGGTAAAATCTTCTTCGTGCAGAAACAAATGATCCGTATGAAGGATATGGAATGAAGCATATATGATTTGATATTTAGAAACCCGCAGGAGGTGCAAATCGTGGGAACAGTTAGAACAATCGTGCAGATCGTATTCATGGTATTGAGCGTGATTATGGCTGTCATCATTCTGATGCAGGAAGGAAAACAGTATGGACTGGGATCTCTGTCCGGCTCTTCATCCGAGAGCTACTGGGGCAAGAACAAGGGACGTTCCATGGAGGGCGTACTTGTTAAGCTTACAAGAGTGTTGCTGATTCTTTTCCTGGCTATTTCAGCAGTCATGAATATCGGAAGTTTTCAGTAAATGTGTACGTGAGAGGCTGTCGGTTTTTTCGACAGCCTTTTTTATCCGATGGGAAAACCTCCCGGGATGCTTAAATATGCGTACAGAAGAGAGGAGAGCTTTTGAGACAAGAGGATTTTGAAACCAGAAAAAAGACAATCTACGATTTTATCTGTGATGAGCATTATGTCCCGATGAAGTTAAAAGAAATGGCGATGCTTTTGAATATCCCGAAAACGCAGAGGGAAGATTTGCAGGAGGTGCTGGACGCGCTGACTGCGGAGGGAAAGATCAGCCAGTCGTCGAAGGGGAAATACCGCAGAGGGCAGGGGGCATTGCTGACCGGTATATTTAACGCACACATAAGAGGATTTGGCTTCGTTACGATAGAGGGAATGGATGAGGATGTTTTCATATCCGGAGAGAACAGGAATGGCGCCATGCATGAGGATGTCGTACAGATTCTTCCGGTTCCTTCCACAGGGAAACGAAAAGAGGGAAAGGTTGTCCGAATCGTGGAGCATGGCCTGAAGCAGGTTGTAGGCACATTTGAAAAGAGTGCGAAAACCTACGGATTTGTCCGCCCGGATAACCCGCGCATCCTGTCGGATATCTTTATTCCGTCCGGACATTCTATGGGTGCGGTTGACGGGCATAAAGTGGTCGTACAGATCACGTCTTATGATGAAAAAAATCCGGAGGGGAAAGTCATCGAAATCCTGGGGCATATCAACGATCCGGGAACGGATATCCTTTCCATTGTGAGAGCCTATGGTCTTCCGACAGAGTTCACAGAGAAAATCTATCATCAGGTGGAACGTGTGGCCAAAGAAGTATCCGAGGCCGACATGAAAGGAAGACTGGATCTGCGCAGCTGGCAGACGGTCACGATCGACGGGGAGGATGCGAAGGATCTGGATGATGCCGTCACCCTGACAAAGAAAAACGGAAACTATGAACTGGGTGTTCATATCGCGGATGTGACGAACTATGTTCAGGAACACAGTGCGCTGGACGTGGAAGCCCTGAAGCGCGGCACGAGCGTTTATCTTGTTGACCGTGTGATCCCCATGCTTCCGCACGGCCTTTCCAACGGCATCTGTTCACTGAATGAAGGAGAGGACCGGCTGACGCTGAGCTGCATCATGACGTTTGATGAAACAGGCAGGATCACAGATCACAGGATCGCAGAGAGTGTGATCCGGGTCGACCGCCGGATGAGTTATACGGATGTTGACAGGATCATTACGCAGAGGGATGAAGAGACCATGCGCAGGTATCAGGATTTTGTTGATCTTTTCTTTCTGATGAAGGAGCTGGCGGATCTGCTGCGTGACAGACGAAACAAGAGGGGGTCCATAGATTTTGATTTTCCGGAGACAAAAGTAACTCTGGACCAGGAAGGACATCCGGTGGATATACGGCCCTATGAGCGCAATCCGGCCATGAAAATCATTGAGGATTTTATGCTGGCAGCCAATGAGACAGTGGCGCAGGACTATTACTGGCAGTCTTCGCCTTTCCTTTACCGGACCCATGAAAATCCGGATACGGAAAAAATCCGCAGGCTCAGTACCTTTATTAATAATTTCGGATACCACATTCATGTCGGTTCGGATGAGGTGCATCCGAAAGAACTTCAGAAACTGCTTGGGAAGATCGAAGGTACGCCGCAGGAAGCCCTGATATCCAGGCTGACACTCCGTTCGATGAAACAGGCCCGTTATGATGTGGAATGCACCGGACATTTCGGTCTGGCTGCGCCGTACTATTGCCACTTCACTTCTCCGATCCGGCGGTATCCGGATCTGCAGATTCACAGGATCATCAAGGATAGCCTGCGGGGAAGAATGAACGAAGAACGCAGGCAGCATTATGAAAAGATCTTGCCCGGAGTTGCAATGGAATCAAGCCGCCTGGAACGGCGCGCAGATGAAGCGGAGAGGGAAACAGTTAAGCTGAAAAAAGTCGAATATATGGAAAAGCATATCGGCGAGGAGTTTGAGGGCGTGATTTCCGGCATCACAAAATACGGAATCTATGTGGAACTTCCCAATACCATCGAAGGCATGATCCATGTGTCGGAACTGCCGGATGATTATTTCGAATACATTGAGGATACCTATGAAATGGTGGGGCAGCACACCGGTAAGAGATATAAACTGGGACAGAGAATCCGGATTTTTGTGGCCGGAACAAACCGGATGCTCCGGACCATAGACTTTGCCATTCCATATGCGGAACTGATTGTGGAATACGAATAGCCCGGAGGAACAAAAAAGCAGATGGGAAAAGACAGTATAAAAGTAATCGCAAATAATAAAAAAGTGAGACATGATTATTTTATCGAAGATACCTATGAAGCCGGTGTTGCGCTGCATGGGACAGAAGTAAAATCTGTCCGGATGGGGAAGTGCAGCATCAAAGAGTCATTTATTCGGATTGAAAACGGAGAAGTGATTGCTTACGGGCTTCATATCAGTCCTTATGAAAAGGGCAATATTTTTAACCGTGATCCGCTGCGGCCGAAAAAGCTGCTGCTGCATAAGTATGAGATCAATAAAATCGCGGGAAAGATTGCAGAGAAGGGATATACACTCGTTCCGCTGAGAGTGTATATCAAGGGGAGCCTGATCAAAGTGGAAATCGGCCTTGCCAGAGGAAAGAAGCTCTATGACAAACGGCAGGATATTGCCAGAAAAGATCAGAAACGTGAAGCGGAACGTGAATTTAAATTAAAACTTTAATAAGTACATAGGAAAAGAGGAAACAGTATGCAAAACAGTCATCTTAGCGCCCTGCGCGCGGAAATGGAAAAGAGAGGAATCGATGCTTATATTATTCCGACATCTGATTTTCATGAGTCGGAGTATGTCGGCGCTCATTTTAAGGCACGCCAGTTTATCTGCGGATTTACGGGTTCTGCCGGAACGGCCGTTGTGACTGCAAAGAAAGCGGGGTTATGGACCGACGGGCGCTATTTTATTCAGGCAGAGGCAGAACTGGATGGCTCCGGTTTTGATCTGTATAAAATGGGAGAAGAAGGAGTACCGAAGATCAGAGAATTTCTGGAACAGGAACTTCCGGAACACGCTGTTCTGGGATTTGACGGAAGGGTGATGAACAGTTCTGTTGCCGAAGAATACGAAGAACTGGCAGGGAAAAAGAACGGAAGTCTCTATGTGAAAGAAGACCTCGTGGATCTGATCTGGGAGGATCGTCCCGCGATGCCGGCGACACAGACCTGGATCCTTCCGATCGAATACAGCGGAGAGTCTACTGCTTCCAAGATCGGACGGATCCGGAAGAAAATGGAAGAGGCGGGCGCTGACTGGCATCTGGTTGCATCCCTCTATGACAATGCCTGGATCCTGAATCTGCGGGCGGATGATATTAACAATGTACCTGTATTTTTATCTTTCCTTCTCATCGGGAGGGAGGAGACAACTCTGTTTATTCAGGAGCAGGCATTAAACGATACCGTTCGCGCTTATCTGGAAGAGAATCAGATCCATGTCCGCCCTTATGAGGAGATTTATGAGGCGGCTGCAGAACTTCCTGCAGGATCAGCGGTCATGCTGGATAAGCATCTGGTCAATTACCGGATCGTTTCCTCCATTCCGGAAACGGTAAACATTCTGAATCAGGATAATCCTTCTGAACTTATGAAGGCGATCAAGAATGAGACCGAACTGAAAAACACCAGGATCGCACATTTAAAAGACGGAGTAGCTATTACCAAATTCATGTACTGGCTGAAGACCAATGTCGGGAAAATTGACTTGGATGAATATTCAGTCGGCCAGTATCTGGACAGCCTGCGGGCACAGCAGGATCATTTTCTGGATCTCAGCTTTGAAGATATCTGTGCCTACGGACCGAATGCCGCAATGATGCATTATGAGGCAAGCGAAACACAGTCAGCCGTCCTGAAGCCGGAAGGAATGCTTCTTGTGGATTCCGGCGGACATTATCTGGAAGGGACCACAGATATTACCAGGACATTTATTCTGGGACCGATCTCTGACCAGATGAGGCTGCATTACACGACAGTGCTTCGCTGCAATATGGCGCTGGCCAATGTAAAATTCCTTTACGGATGCGGAGGACTGTCGATGGATGTTGTATGCCGCGGACCTCTGTGGGCGCTCGGCATTGACTACAAATGCGGGACCGGCCACGGGGTAGGTCATATCCTGAATGTACATGAAGGACCGAACGGATTCAGATGGAGAATCGTTCCGGAGAGAAAGGACAGCGGCATCTTTGAAGAAGGTATGATCACGACGGATGAGCCCGGCGTTTATCTGGAAAATGAGTATGGGATTCGGATCGAAAACGAACTGGTCTGCATGAAAGATGAAAAAAATGAATACGGACAGTTCATGCGTTTTGAAAACATCACCTATTGTCCGATCGATCTGGACGGGATTGATCCGGATGAACTGAGCAGGAGAGAAAAACAGCAGCTGAACGAATACCACCATATGGTCTATGAAAAGCTCGCGCCCTACATGACAGAGGATGAGCGTGAGTGGCTGAAGGAGTATACCCGGGAGATTTAAAGGAGCAGAACATGGCAAAAATCGTATTGATCGACGGTCACAGCATATTGAACAGAGCGTTTTTCGGCATACCGGATCTGACTAATTCAGAGGGCCTGCATACGAACGCGATATACGGATTCCTGAACATTTTATTTAAAATTCTGGACGAGGAACAGCCGGAGTATCTGACGGTTGCCTTTGACCGCAGCGAACCGACCTTCCGCCATCAGATGTATGAGGCGTACAAGGGAACCAGAAAGCCCATGGCAGATGAACTTCGGCAGCAGGTTCCTGTCATGAAGGAAATCCTTCGTGCCATGGGAGTAACGGTTGTCGAAAAACCAGGATATGAGGCAGATGACATTCTGGGTACGATCGCAGTCCGGGCGGAAGCGGCCGGCATGGAAGTCAGCATTATCTCGGGAGACCGGGATCTGCTCCAGCTTGCGACAGACCGGACGATGATACGTATTCCGAAGACGAAAAGGACCGGGACAGAGATTGAGGATTATTATGCGAAAGAAGTGCTGGAACGCTATCTGGTGACGCCAAAGGAGTTTATTGATGTGAAAGCATTAATGGGCGACAGTTCCGATAATATTCCGGGAGTGCCCGGAATCGGGGAAAAAGGGGCGACCGGAATCATCACCGCATTTAAAAGTATCGAGAATGCATATGCGCATGTGGATGAGGTCACTCCGAAGCGGGCAAGAACAGCGCTTTCAGAACATTATGATATGGCACAGATGAGCAAAAAACTCGCGACGATCGATACAGATGCAGATATCGATTATGATATGGAGAGCGCAAAACTCAAGAATCTGTATACACCGGAGGCGTATGTGTACTTTAAGCGGCTTGAGTTCAAGCAGATGCTGACCCGCTTCGATGATGCGGATGATCATGCGGAATCGATGGAACAGGGATTCCGTTTTCTGGAAGAGCCCGGGCAGATCGATGCCTTTTTTGAAGAGTTTCGCGCGGATACGGCAGCGATTGTGTTTTTGGAGGAGGCCGGACATGTTTACGGAGCTGCAATTGCAGCCGCAGAAGACGCGACCGTATATTTTCGATGCGGCAGCGAGGAGCGCGCAGCAATCATTCGGGAGAAGATCCGGGCGCTTGCTTCCTCCCTGAAGACCGTGATTGCACCGGATATAAAAGCACTGTTAAAACAGATCGATCTGGATGAAAAACACAAGGTGATCGATATCAATCTGGCCGCTTATCTGTTGAATCCTCTGAAAAATGAGTATTCCTATGATGATATTGCAAAGGACTATCTGAATCAGATGATCCCCGCAAAGACGGATCTTCTCGGGAAGCTGAAGTTACAGAAAGCAGAAAAAGAAAAACCGGATGCCATCGCGAAGATGGCCTGCTTTATGGCAGTTACCTGCCTGCGGGCGGCAGCGCCGCTGCGGGATGCGCTGGTAAAGGCAGGCATGGACCGTCTTTATGACGAAATTGAGCTTCCGCTGGTGTTTGTTCTGGATGATATGGAAAAGGCCGGTATCCGCACGGATGGTGATGCGTTAAAAGAATATGGAGAACAGCTGGCGGAGCGGATCGGGGAACTGGAACAGAGTATTTATGAACGGGCCGGAGAGACCTTTAATATCAACTCGCCAAAACAGTTGGGCACCATTCTCTTTGAAAAACTTCAGATGCCAAACGGGAAGAAGACAAAAACCGGATTCTCGACCGCAGCGGATGTCCTGGAAAAGCTTGCTCCGGATTATCCCATCGTATCTGAAATCCTGGAATACCGCCAGCTTACAAAACTGAAATCCACCTATGCGGAGGGGCTGGTTCCGTGCATTCGGGAAGACGGGAGAATACATACGACCTTCAATCAGACGATTACAGCGACCGGCCGCTTAAGCAGTACAGAACCGAATCTGCAGAATATACCGGTGCGCATGGAGCTTGGACGTATGATCCGCAGGGTATTTATTCCGAAGGATGGATTTGTATTTCTGGATGCTGATTACTCCCAGATCGAATTGCGCGTGCTGGCCCATATGTCGGAGGACGAAAATCTGATCGCCGCTTATAAACATGCGGAAGACATCCACCGGATCACGGCGTCCCAGGTTTTCCATACGCCCATCGAAGAAGTGACTCCCCTGCAAAGAAGGAATGCCAAGGCGGTCAATTTTGGAATTGTTTACGGGATCAGCTCTTTTGGGCTCAGCCAGGATCTGAGTATATCGAGAAAAGAGGCCGAGACTTATATTGCAGGATACTTTGAGACATTTCCGGGGATCAAGAAATTCCTGGACCGCGAAGTTTCGGATGCGAAAGAAAGCGGATATGCAGTCACCATGTTCGGGCGCAGGAGGCCTGTGCCGGAACTGGCGTCCAGCAATTTCATGCAGAGGCAGTTCGGAGAGAGGATTGCCATGAATTCCCCTATTCAGGGTACAGCTGCGGATATTATCAAAATCGCAATGATCCGGGTATACCGGCAGCTGAAAAAGGAAGGATTGAAATCCAGACTGATCCTGCAGGTTCACGATGAACTGCTTGTAGAAACCGCACAGGATGAAATCGGCCGGGTGAAGGAAATCCTCAGCGAACAGATGCGGCAGGCGGCGAATCTTTCCGTAGAACTGGAAGTCGATATGAAAACGGGAACAAACTGGCTGGAGGCACATTAAAAACATTTCTGAGCAGGATTTCTCTGAAAAAATCTTGCAAGATATAAAATTTATAATGACAACACGGCATGGATTATGGTAATATAAAAGAAAAAAGCTTATATTTAGGAGGGGTTTCATCATGAAAATATTAGGCATTTCTCTGGGAACCAAAAACGGTAATAATGATACCATGTGCCGTGTCGCTTTGGAAGAAGCAAAAAGACTCGGCGCAGAGATTGAGTTTATTCATCTGCTCGATTGGGATATTAAGTATTGTACCGGATGTGTAGCCTGTTCCAGAGCACTGGTAATGGGAAAAGGCATGGTCTGCACGCAGAGAGATGATTTCAAAGATCTGTACGAGAAGATCGTTGACTCGGACGGCGTTCTGTTTGTAGATCCGATTTATGAGTCAGGCGGAAGCGGACTGTTCCATGTTATTACCGACCGTATGGGACCGGGACATGACACAGGTATGATGCTGATGACCAGCGAGAAGATGAAAGCAGCCGGAAAAGAAGGACTCGCAGAAAAGTACTTCCGTCAGAAAGCACTTTCCTTTGTTGCGATCGGAGGTTCCGACTGGGCTGTACGCTGTGAGACCGACCACGCAATGTTTGCAATGAGTCCCGGCTGGAAAGTTGTAAATAATGAGTACTTCTCATGGTGTAAGGATGTCATCATGCAGGATGACAAGATCGAGCGCATGAAAGAGATCGGACGCAACCTGGTAGAGGCAGCACAGGAGATCATCGACACGCACCTGATGATCCCCGGATCAGAGAATGTTGACCTTTGGAAGGGCACTGAGGGCGCATGCCCGCACTGCCATGGCAATGCATTCTATATTTTCCCGGGCACGACACATGTTGTATGCGAGCTTTGCGGACTTGAGGGAACCCTGGAGATCGTAGATGGCGCATTCAAGTTCAAAAATGATCCTTCCATCGTTCCGAACGGACAGCTGGAGCATGCGCATGATATCCTTTCCGGAAAGAAAGCACATGGAGACGACATTTTCGAAAATGAAAGCCGTCTCATGAATCTGTTCAAGGATCCGGAATTCAAGGCACGCAAAGAGCATTACACAGCAGTATGTGAGCCGACTCCGTCTCCTTCCAAAAACAAATAATATTCATCAATCGACCATCGTTTGATATCCGGCAGCAGGGGCAGTTTTTACTGTTCCTGCTGTTTGCCTTCACAGGAAATGTTTGTTATAATATAGACAAATAATAATAAAGGAGGAAAGCGATATGAAAATAATGGAACAGATCGAAAAAAGAAAGTCCATACGTGAATTCAAAAACAAAGAACTCACGAAAGGACAGATGGATGAAATTCAAAGTTACTTTCTGACCGTTCCGAAACTGACCCCGGATACAGAGGTCGAGCTTCGCATCTGCACCGGAGAC
This sequence comes from uncultured Lachnospiraceae bacterium, assembly GCA_946546945.1. GTDB lineage: Bacteria > Bacillota > Clostridia > Lachnospirales > Lachnospiraceae > Eubacterium_I. The sequence continues at coordinate 61,446 of CAMNOU010000003.1, read as the reverse complement.
GCAAGGATCCGCCTGGAAGGTATCGCCGGCTATCAGGGAAAGGCTTTCGGCGCACCTGCCTATCTGATTCTGCTGTCTGAAATGACAGACCATTATCTGGAGAACGCCGGGTATATCGGAGAGAGCCTTCTGCTGAAACTGACGGATATGGAGCTGGACAGCTGCTGGCTGACGCTGGATAACAGTGATGCGGCAAAATATGCTCTGCAGATTACAAGTGATAAAGAAATCGTTACCATTATTGCCTGTGGATACGGGAAGCGCGAGCGTACTCTTCAGCGGCTGGATATCAAGACGCCGGCCAATGTTACGTTTTCGAAAAGAGAGGGGCATGTGGCTCCCAAGATTGCGCAGCACGAGATGGTCTATTTCCATGAATGGAAGCGGGAAGTGGACTGGAGCAGAAACAATATTGACCCCAATCTGGACATCGCATTCTATGCGGCAAGTCTTGCTCCAAGCATGCTGAACAGGCAGCCTTACCGTTATGTGATCTGTCCGGACCGTGTGCTTTTGTTCCTGAAAAAAGAAGAACTGATTTCAGAAAAAGATACTCTTCTGGATGCCGGTATTACCATGCTGCATTTTCATCTCATTTATTCCGGACGTGTCAGAGACGCAAAGGGGTGGTTTTTTGCGGCAGATGCGGATACGGAAAACGGGATTGCCCCGGATGACTGGCAGCTGACAGCTTATTATCCATCATAATGATTGACGGCAGGATGACGGTGATCCTGTTCTGAAGTTCCCGGCGGCTGACGCTTCGGACTTATGCAGAACAGGTCCCCGTCATCTTTTTGTGAGAGGAGAACATGTCATGTTTAAATTCAGAAAGCAAAAAAAGATACAGCGGATCGAATACGATGCTTCTGTCTGGAAACCTGTTTTAAAATGCAGCATCTGCACCGGAGAACAGGTGGCCGGATTTCTGAACAGAAAGACCGGTCAGTTTGAGGAACGGACCCTGATCAGAAACGAAGACGAGTTGAGGGAGTTTCTGGATGCCTGCGGCGTGGATGAGATTGAAAAAATATATTAGCATTGACAAGCTGTGCATCCAATGTGTAATATATGGATTGATTGTAAAATGAAATCTGAGCAGAGATACCAAAGACAGCTCTGATTTACGGAGAGGAGTTATATAGTTATGAACAGACAGGAGCTTGCAGATCTGATTTTCCCGGATGCGAAAGAGATATCTTTCTATGAAGAGAAATATCCTGAGAGGAATCTTGAAGAGGGAGCAGTCGTGACACGCTTTGCGCCCAGCCCGACCGGCTTTGTGCACATCGGCGCTTTGGAGCAGTGTATTGTAGAGACGGCTCTTGTGAAGCAGACAAAAGGAGTTCTGATTCTGCGGATCGAGGATACAGATCAGAAGCGCAAGATTGAGAACGGTGTGCAGGGAATTATCGATTCCATGAAGGATTTTGATATCGTTTTCGATGAGGGAATGGTCAGCGAGACAGAGTCTTCCGGCAATTACGGGCCTTATATCCAGTCTCAGAGAAGAGAGATCTATCAGGCTTACGCAAAGTATCTGATCGCGAATGATAAGGCATATCCCTGCTTTGCAACGGAGGAGGAACTGGCGGCGATCCGGAAAAAGCAGGAAGAAGAGAAAATCAACAATATCGGCTACTACGGGAAATGGGCGGTTTATCGTGATTATCCCATTGAAGAAGCGGCTGAACGCATCCGCCGGGGAGAGGAATATGTCATCCGTTTTAAGGCGATGGGCAAAGAAGACGGCAGAATCACACATAAAGATATGGTGAAAGGAAAAGTGGAGATGCCGCAGAATATTCTGGACGTGGTCATCATCAAGGGCGACGGACTGCCGACCTATCACTTTGCGCATGCGGTAGATGATCATCTGATGCATACGACGCATGTCATCCGTTCCAGCGAGTGGTTCCCGTCTGTACCGCTGCATCTGGAGCTGTTCCGTGCCCTCGGGTTCAAGGCTCCCAAATATTGTCATTATGCGCCGATGCTTAAAAGTGAGGCAAAGACAGATGAGGCCGGCAATACGATTCTGGATGAAAACGGGGAGCCGGTAACCTTTAAGCGCAAGATCAGCAAAAGAAAGGATCCGGAAGCAGCCGTCAGCTATTACCACCAGGAGGGGATTCCGGCAGAGTCTGTCAAAGAGTATCTGATGACGGTTGCGAATTCTGACTTTGAGATGTGGAGGAAGAATAACCAGGGTGCAGATCTGTATGCATTTCCTTTTGCATTAAAGAAGATGAGTACGACCGAAGGGGCACTGTTCGATATGGATAAATTGATCGATGTGTCCAAAAATGTCATCGCGGAGTTTCCTGCAGAAAAAGTTTATCATGACGTTTACGAGTGGGCAAAGCGTTATGATCCGGTTTTAAAATCCATGCTGGATGACAGGGAATACTCCCTGAAGGTGCTTGGTATCGAGCGCGGGGCGGAGATAAAGAAGAAGAGAAAAGACATCGGGAAATGGTCTGATGTCCGGGATTATATTTCCTATATGTACGATGCGCAGTTCGATGTGTCTGAGGCGGATTATGAGTATCAGACCATTTCAGATAAAAAGACGCTGGAGCGGATTTATACCTTATATCTGGACGAATTCTATGATCCTGCCGATGACAGTCAGCTATGGTTTGAAAAAATGAAGGATCTGGCTGAGAAAACAGGATATGCCAGAGAAGTGAAGATATGGAAAAAGGCAAAGGATGAGTGGCCGGGCCATGTCGGGGATGTCAGCACGGCGATTCGTGTCGGACTGACCGGACGGCGCAATACACCGGATCTTTATCAGATCATGCAGGTGATGGGAACAGACCGGATCCGAAGACGTCTTCAGACCGCTCTCGAAAAAAACCACAATATCTAGTTTTTGGTATTGCATTTAAACACTACATGTAGTACAATAATCTTCGCACGACAAACCAATAACAGGGGAGAAGAAGATGAAGATTATAAAAAGAAGCGGAACGGAAGTACCTTTTGATCTTGATAAAATCACGGCTGCGGTAATCAAAGCCAATGAAAGCGTGCCGGATGTTGAGAAGATGACACCGGAGCAGATCGCAGTGATCTCGGCGAATATGCGCACGATCTGCGAGGGCATGAACCGCGCGTTGAGTGTAGAAGAGATTCAGGACTTTGTTGAGAATCAGATCATGAACCAGAGAGCATTCTCTGTGGCGAGAAACTATATCACCTATCGTTACAGACGGGCTCTGGTCCGGAAGTCTAATTCTACAGACGAGCAGATCTTAAGTCTGCTGGAGTTTGACAATGAAGAAGTGAAACAGGAGAATTCCAATAAGAATCCGGCAGTCAACAGTGTCCAGCGCGACTATATGGCCGGTGAGGTAAGCAAGGATATTACGAAGAGATTCCTGCTTCCCCAGGATATCGTTGACGCGCATGAAAAAGGTCTGATCCATTTCCATGACTCGGATTATTTTGCGCAGCATATGCATAACTGCTGTCTGGTCAATCTGGAGGATATGCTTCAGAACGGAACCGTGATCAGTGAGACCATGATCGAGCGGCCGCACAGCTTTTCTACTGCCTGTAATGTAGCAACACAGGCTGTCGCTCAGATTGCGAGTTCCCAGTATGGAGGACAGAGCATTTCACTGGCGCATCTTGTTCCGTTTGTACAGGTGAGCAGAGAAAAGTTCCGCAAGGAAGTTGCGGAGGAATTTGAGAAGAACGGAATCGAGGCCGATCAGGAGACAATCAACAAAGTGGCTGAGATGCGTGTGCGCAAGGAAGTCAAGCAGGGTGTCCAGATGATCCAGTATCAGGTGATCACACTGATGACGACCAATGGACAGGCTCCGTTCATTACCATTTTCATGTATCTGGATGAGGTTCCGGAGGGAACCATGCGGGATGATCTTGCCATGGTGACAGAGGAAGTCTTAAAACAGCGTATTCATGGCATCAAGAACGAAAAAGGTGTTTATATTACGCCTGCGTTCCCGAAGCTGATTTATGTGCTTGACGAGGACAATGTCCATGAGGATTCCAAATACTGGTATCTGACAGAACTGGCAGCAAAGTGTACTGCAAAGCGGATGGTGCCGGATTATATTTCCGCGAAAGTGATGAAAGAGCTGAAAAAAGGCAACGTATATACCTGTATGGGATGCCGCTCTTTCCTGACTGCAGAAGAGGGGCAGAGAAACCCGGATGGCAGCTGGAAGTTCTACGGCCGTTTCAATCAGGGGGTTGTTACGCTGAATCTTGTTGATATCGCATGTTCATCCGGCGGGAAGGAAGATCTGTTCTGGAAGATTTTTGATGAGCGTCTGGAGCTTTGCTACCGTGCCCTTATGTGCAGACATAACCGGCTGAAAGGAACGCCGTCTGATGTCGCACCCATCCTGTGGCAGCACGGAGCGCTCGCGCGCCTTGAGAAGGGGGAGAAGATCGATAAGCTTCTCTTTAACGGCTATTCCACGATTTCTCTTGGCTATGCCGGTCTGTGTGAGTGTGTCCGTTATATGACCGGAAAATCCCATACGGATCCTTCCGCTACTCCGTTTGCGCTGCAGATCATGCAGCACATGAATGATGCCTGCGCGAAGTGGAGAGAGGAGACGACGATTGCCTTCAGCCTGTACGGCACACCGCTGGAGTCCACAACTTACAAATTCGCGAAATGCCTGCAGAAACGTTTCGGCGTTATTCCGGGGGTTACCGATAAAAACTACATTACCAACAGTTATCATGTACATGTTACAGAAGAAATTGATGCATTTAAAAAGCTGAAATTTGAAGCTCAGTTCCAGGCTCTTTCCCCGGGCGGGGCCATCAGCTATGTCGAGGTTCCGAACCTCCAGAACAATCTGGATGCGGTGCTTTCTGTGATGAAGTACATCTATGATAATATTATGTATGCTGAGCTGAACACAAAGAGTGATTTCTGCCAGGAATGCGGATATACCGGAGAGATTCAGATCGTTGAGGAGGATGGGAAGCTTCTCTGGGAGTGCCCCTGCTGCGGCAACCGTGATCAGGACAAAATGAATGTGGCAAGAAGAACCTGCGGCTATATCGGCACACAGTTCTGGAATCAGGGCAGGACACAGGAAATCAAAGAGAGAGTACTGCATCTTTCAAACGGGACCCTTCTTCATGATGAGGCGAATGCTTCAGAAGTGAACGAGTGATCAGGTCGTTCTGAACGGAGGGAATATGCACGTAGGTGAGATTATGACTGCCGACTGTGCCAACGGAAAAGGAATCCGTGTCAGCGTGTTTGTATCAGGCTGCACCAATCACTGCAAGGGCTGCTTTCAGCCGCAGACATGGGATTTTGAGTTCGGCAATCAGTATGATAAAGAGATGGAGGATTTCATCCTGAAGGAAGTCGCGCAGCCTTATTATCAGGGGCTGACGATTCTAGGGGGAGAACCTTTTGAACTGGCCAATCAGCCGGAAGTGGCAGGATTGATCCGTCGGTTCAGGAAAGAATGTCCCGGGAAAGACCTCTGGATGTACACGGGATTTATTTATGAAAAAGATCTCGTTCCCGGCGGGTGCCGTTACACGGAATATACCGATGAGATTCTGGATCAGGTGGATATCCTTGTAGACGGGCGCTTTGTCGAGGAGAAAAAGAATATAAGACTGAATTTCCGGGGATCTGAGAATCAGCGGATCATCGATATGAAAAGATCGAGAGAAACCGGGAAGACGGTGCTTTCTGAATTGAATAACTGACGAAAAAGGGACTGTCGGAATGGACCGGCAGTTCCTTTTTGCCGTTTTAGGGAAAATCTTTCCAAATAACATGGTACCGATTTCATATAGGGAACGATGGAAATGGTAATTATGCACAAAAAATATGCAACATATTTGAATAATATAAACAAAATCACATAGATATACATCTCAGGTAATGTACAAACCGGTTTCATAGACATATAATTGAACCACGAATTAGAAATGAGGATTACAGGAATTGAGAACAGGAGTTGTTTCCCCAAAAATTACGATTGATCATGTAGCATCGGAGGCCGGAGTGTCAAAGACAACGGTTTCGCGTTATCTGAACGGTAAGTATGATAAACTTTCGGATCAGACCAGGCTGCGCATTGAGGAAGTGATACAAAGGCTGGATTATCACCCGAATCGTCTGGCGCAGAGCCTCAAGTCTCACAGCAGCAGGAGCATCGGATGTGTGGTCAGTGATGTGGGAAGTCCGTTTTCGTCGATCCTGATGAAGGGAATCAACAGTGTCTGTATGGAGAACGGGTATCAGCTGCTTTTGGCAGACAGTGAAAATGATCCTGAACATGAGCTTCAGGCCATCAAAAATCTGATGAACCATCAGGTGGATGGACTGATTATCAATTCGACCGGTAAAAATGACGCATGGATACTCAATCTTTCCAAAACAATACCGGTGGTGCTTGCGGACAGACAATTGTCGGTTGAGGGAGAACTCGATACGGTATGTACCGATAATTATGATTCTACTTATAACTGTCTGCGGTACCTGAAAAAACTGGGATATACAAAGATAGGTTTTTTTGCAGCAGGAGTAGAGACGGTTATGCCGCGTGTCCTGCGTTATAAGGCCTTTTGCGAGATGACCGCCCGTGAACTTGGCTACGATGGAAAGCAGGCGACATACCTCTATGATACAGCAAAGAGAAGAGATGACTGTCTGGACAAACTCAGCCGGTTTGTGACCTCTTTTCCGGATGAACGAATCGCAGCTTTCTGTGTGAATGGAGTTGTGCTTCTGGAAGTATTGCAGGCTGTAAAAACTGCCGGCATCCAGATCGGAGCGGATTTCGGAATCTGCGGATATGATAACTGGGGCTGGGCTGATCTGATCGGTCCGGGCATCACGACAATCATGCAGGATTCCCACCGGGAGGGCGCAGAAGCTGCCAGGCTGCTGATCGAACGGATACAGGGAGGCAAAGAGAATAAACCGAGGACAATCATGTTAAAAAACCGCATGGAACTGCGGGGATCAACCGTTTCCAGGTAAAGAACAGCAATAGCTGTTTTACCGGGAAACGGTAAAAATTTAAGTATGAAACCGGTTTCATAAGGTATTTATAACCATACTTTGCAGGTAATGTGAAAACCGGTTCATTAATAAACATGGCGGCAGATGAGACCATCTGCCTGCGAAACCACTTTCATTCATTTAAGGAGGACAGATTATGAAACGCAGAGCAATGATTGTAGGTGCACTAACAGTAACTCTGGCAATGGGACTGACGGCATGCGGATCTTCAAAGAATACGCAGAATACGTCAACGAACACTTCGGGTGAGACTGCAGTTTCAGCCGGTGAAGAATCAGCAGAAGGAGCCGTGACAGGGACGAAACAGGGCGAGACGGTTTTAAAATGCGCGTTTAATCAGTCAGCGGAAAATCCGGAAGCAGAAGCAGTACGTCAAATGAGCGATGCATTATATGATGCCACAGAAGGAAGATACTCCATTGAGGTTTATCCGAATGAACTTCTCGGAAATCAGCAGGATTCGCTTTCATCTGTACAGGCAGGAGCGGTTGACATGGCGCTTGTGGCAAATTCAATCGTGGAAGGGGTCAATGCAGATTTTGCCGTGATCGGTACGCCGTATATGTTTGATACGATTGATGATATGGAAACTCTGTTTACAAATGATAATCAGGCCCTGGAAGATCTGTTTTCTTCCACAGACAGTTCCGGATTCCATGTACTGACCGCTTACTGCCTCGGAGCCCGCAATGTTTATACAAGAGACCATGCGGTCACCACGCCGGAAGAACTCTCCGGAATGAAAATCCGTGTTATGCAGTCGGATACCATGATCAAAATGATGAATAACATGGGCGGTGTCGGTACACCGATGAGCCAGGGAGACGTATATTCCGCGATTCAGACAGGTACTTTAGACGGAGCTGAGAACAATATCATCACCTATATGGATCTGAAACAGTACGAGGTGGCACCTTATTACAGCGAGACCAGCCATCTGATGATCCCGGATGAGGTTGTAATCTCCTCTATGGTCTATGACACCATGAGCGATGAGGACAAGGCTGCTCTGGAGCAGGTAGCAAAGGAGTCTACGACGACGGCGTTCGCACTCTGCAAAGAAATGCGCGCTACTTATGAGAAGGATGCAGAAGAAGCAGGTGTGGAGATTGTAGAAGTAGATATCGCTCCGTTCCAGGAAGCATGCCAGGAACTGATCGAAAGGAATGCAAACCTGTCAGATACGACAAAGGCAGTTTATGAGGAAATTCAGAAACTGAATAAATAATAATTCAGAGGGAGGAAATGTGAGATTATGCGCGCGTTGCGGACAATCAAAAAGATTGTGGACAGGGTGATGGCATGCATTAATATTGCTCTTCTGGCATGCATGACTGTCCTGGTGACCTATCAGGTCATCGCCCGGTTTTTCTTTAATTCGCCCAGTGCGGTAGCAGAAACGCTGGCTCAATATATGTTTGTGTGGGTAATCATGTTCGGCTCCGCATATACTTTCGGGAAACGGGAACATCTGGAAATATCGATCGTGAAGAACAAGCTGTCTCCGCTGCCCAGACTGATCGATGATTATGCGATTACAGTAGTTCTGATTATTTTTTCACTTGCGGTTATGGGAATCGGCGGATGGGCGCTGACCAGACAGCAGATGGGCTCTGTGGATGCTGCTTTACAGATTCCGATGGGAGTGATTTATGCATCTATTCCGATCTGTGCAGTCGTGATTCTGATCTATTCCGTATATCTTTTCGCGGAGGACTATCAGAAATATAAAGTAAACCGGAATAAAGGAGGTGCTTTGGTATGAGTGCAGCTGCTGTTGCAGGAATTGTAATGATCGTTGTTATAGCATTGCTGCTTGTGCTGGGGTTTCCGATCGGCCTTTCGATCGGAGCCGGTTCGGCACTTGCAATTCTTGTGATCCTGCCATTTGACCGGGCTATGATCACGGCAGCCATGAAAATGTTTACAGGAGCCAACTCCTTTGCCCTTCTTGCAATCCCGTTTTTCGTGCTGGCGGGCAACCTGATGAATTCAGGCGGTATCGCTAGACGGCTGATTGGCTGCGCGCAGCTGGTTGCTCACAGGCTTCCGGGGTCTCTGGCGCAGACCAATATCGTTGCAAACATGCTTTTTGGGGCAATTTCCGGATCCGGTGTGGCATCCGCATCCGCCATGGGCTCTATTCTGGGACCTATGGAGGAAGAGGAAGGGTATGCCAAAGAATACTCCGCCGCAGTGAATATTGCTTCCGGACCGACCGGAATGATGATTCCGCCTTCTAACATTATGATTGTATATACGACAGTTGCCAGCGGAGTTTCTGTTGCGGCAATGTTCATGGCCGGATATATTCCCGGAATCCTGTGGGGAGTCGTATGTATGATCGTGGCCGGAATCATGGCAAAACGCAGAAAGTACATCAGCGGTCAGAAAATCAAGGCAAAAGAAGCGCTGATTACACTTTGGAGAGGAATCCCTTCCTTACTGATGATCGTAATCGTAATCGGCGGTATTCTGAAAGGGGTCTTCACAGCAACGGAAGGATCGGCGATCGCGGTTGTCTACGCCTTTGTTCTTTCCCTGATCTATCGAAGCCTGAAGCTGAAAGACCTGCCGAAAATCCTTCTGGATTCCGTGAAGACGACAGCCGTGATCGAGTTTCTGGTATGCGTATCGTCCATCATGTCCTTTGTGATGTCCTACGCAAAAATACCGCAGCTGATCGCAAACAGTATTCTGGGAGTCAGCAGCAACCCGATTATTATTCTTCTGATCATGAATTTGATTCTGCTGATTGTCGGTACCTTCATGGACCCGACTCCCGCGGTCCTGATTTTCACGCCGATTTTCCTGCCGATTGTACAGACATGGGGGATGAATCCGGTGCACTTTGGACTGATGATGGTCATGAATCTCTGTGTAGGGACAATGACGCCGCCGGTCGGAGCCATCCTGTTTGCAGGATGCCGGATCAGCAATGTCGCCATCGAACAGGTTATCCGTATTTTGATGAAATTTTTTGTGGCAGTGATTGTATGTCTGCTCCTGGTAACCTTTATCCCGCAGCTGACACTGGCAATCCCGCAGGCACTTGGACTTTGCTGATAAAGCCGGAAAGGATGTAAGATGACAGAAAATCCAAAAGTAATCATCTGTGACTGTGATCACAGTGATGTAAATATGGAAAAAGAAGTGTTTGATCAGGCAGGACTTCCGTTTAAATGGCTGCAGTGTCAGACACAGGATGAAGTAATTGCGCAGTGCAAAGGCGCAGAAGTATTTTTGAATCAATATGTAAAGATGGATGAGAAGATCTTTTCAGCCATCCCGACACTGAAGTGTATCGTGCGCTACGGTGTAGGTGTTGACAATGTGAATCTTGCCGACGCAAAAAAATACGGAGTTCACGTTTGTAATGTCCCGGACTACGGTGTCAGTGAAGTGGCGGATCAGGCGGTAACGCTGATGCTTGCTGTCGTACGCAAAGTCTGGCTGGCAGCAAAAAAATGTGCTGCGGGGCACTGGGACTATGCGGACACGATCCCGGTGCACAGACTGAACACGATGACGGTCGGCGTGGTTGGGACCGGACGGATCGGACGGGCTTTCATCGAGCGCGCACACGGACTGAAGCTGAATGTGATCGCCTTCGATCCTGCGTATTGTTCGGCAACGAAACCGGATGAGCGGATTCCGTATGTGAAATATGTGGATTCTCTCATGGAATTATGCAGGCAGTCCGATATTATCTCACTGCATTGTTCGTTGGATGAAACGAATGTTCACATGCTGAACGAAGAAACGTTTGCAGCCATGAAAGATGGAGTATATCTGATTAATGTATCCAGAGGCGGTCTGATTGACGAAGATGCTTTAGACCGTGCTCTCGAGAGCGGAAAGGTGCAGGGAGCGGGGCTTGATGTCTTTCACAAAGAGCCCCTGAATCCCGACAGCCCTTTATTCCGGCATGAGAATTGTCTGATTACGCCGCATATGAGCTGGTATTCGGAAGAGGCAGCGAAAGAACTCAAGCAGAAATGTGCTTTAGAAGCAGTCAGATTTCTGAATGGGGAAGCATTGGTCAACGAAGTGATCTGAACGGAAATGCACGCATAACAGGAGCAGAATATGAAAGCAATTATATGGGAAGGGGCAGACAGGGAAGAACTCCGTGAACAGCCGGTGCCGCAGGTGCCGGAGGGATATGCGCTGATCCGGGTATCGCATGCCGGGATCTGCGGGACAGATAAAAATATTTATAAGGGATTTCATCCCCGCGCAAAAGCACCTCTGATTCAGGGACATGAATATGCGGGAACACTGATCAGTGAAGATGTGCCCGGTATTCCGCAAGGGACTGCGGTTGCGGTATATCCGCTGCTTTCCTGCAAAAAATGCACGCCCTGCAGGGAAGGCAATGAGCATGTATGCAATACGCTTGGGCTTTTGGGCATTGACTGTGACGGAGGATTTGCAGAATATACCGTTGCTCCAAAGGAGAGTATTGTTGCGCTGCCGGAAAATCTGAGTATGAAGCTTGGAGCCTTTATTGAACCGGCGGCAGTTGTCGTACACGCACTGAGAGAAAGAGATTACCGTCCCGGAGACAATGCGGTGATCTTCGGAGCCGGAACGATTGGGCTGGCAATGGCAGTTACCTTAAAACTGTATGGATGTACAGATCTTCTGCTGATGGAGACGAATCCCGTGCGAACAGAAAAAGCACGGGAGATGGGCTTCGAAGTGGCCGATCCGTCCGCCATTGATAATATGGCGGAGTACATCAAAAGCCGCACCGCCGGAGACGGCTATGACTGGGTCATTGACTGTGCCGGAGTACAGCCGGTCGCTTCCTGTCTGTTTGACTGTGTCAAGGTACACGGTGTGATCTTCATTGTTGCCGGATATGCAAAACCGGCATCTCTGGCACTCGGACAGGGAATGTATAAAGAATGCACGATTCAGTTCAGCAGAGTATACCGGAGAAAGGAATTTGATATTGCTGCGAAGCTGGTCGCCGGGCATCCGGAATTATACGAGCCGATTATTACGAAAGTGTTCCGGCCCGGAGAGGCGAAAGAAGCCTTTCGCGACGCAGTGGATCCGGACAGCGGCAATATCAAGACGATGTTTTGTTTTGAACCATAAAGAAAGAAGGATGAGCATATGCAGATAGAAAAAATGTTTGATCTGACGGGAAAAAAGGCGCTCGTGACCGGAGGAGGAAGAGGACTCGGAAGGGGGATGGCTGAAGGTCTGGCCAGTGCCGGCGCTTCCGTAGTCATTGTCGGGTCATCGGAACAGGTCCTCCTGACAGCAGAAGAGCTGCAGAAAAAAGGACTGGATGTCAAAGGATTGAAAGCAGATTTCACGCAGCGTGAAGAACTGGAGCCGATGTTCCGGAGCGCTCTTTCGCTTCTGGGAGGACAGATCGATATCCTGGTCAATAATGCCGGTATTCAAAGAAGAAGCATGCCGGAGGAGTTTTCTGATCAGGACTGGTATGATGTGATTGATGTGAATCTGAATGTCGTATTCCGTCTGTGCAAATTGGCCGGCAATCAGATGTTGAAGACAGGAGGCGGAAAAATCATCAATCTCGCTTCTATGCTGAGCTTTTTCGGAGGTCATACAGTACCGGCTTACGCGGCATCGAAGGGAGGCGTTGCGCAGCTTACCAAGGCTCTGTCCAATGACTGGGCAGGAAAAAATATCCGGGTAAACGCAATCGCTCCGGGATATATGGCAACCGAAATGAATACTGCGCTGATTCACGATGAGGCCCGGAACAAAGAAATCCTGGGACGTATTCCGGCAGGCCGCTGGGGGACCCCGGAGGATCTGATCGGAGCAGTTGTGTTCCTGGCAAGCAGTGCTTCGGATTATATCACAGGGGCTGTCATCCCGGTCGACGGAGGGTACCTGGTCAAATAGTTACTTTGACCAGTCACATAAAGGAGAATCGAAATGTCAAATACTGAGCAATTACATTATCAGCTGGCTCACATTGGAATGAACTGCAGGGATGAAGAAGAAGCCAGAGAGACGGCAGATTTACTGCAGAAGCTTTTCGGATGGGAACAGAAGGAGACGGAAGGGTCCATTTTTGCCGGAGACGGTTTTGAGATTATGAAACATCCGTTTCTCGGAAGACTTGGTCATGCGGCGATCCTGTGTGATGATGCTGCGCAGGCGAAAAAACAGCTGGAGGAGCGCGGCGTGGAATTTGATGACGAAACAGCCGGATACACCGAAGACGGAAGGCTGAATACCATCTATTTCAGACATGATATCGCCGGCTTCCGTTTTCATTTGAAACAGCGCTGAATTAGTTTTAAAGTTTGGAGGTAATCATGGAAATACGATATAGTACAGGTCCGGAAGATGTGAAACGGTATACAACAGAAGAACTGAGAAAGGAATTCTTAGTTTCAGATTTGTACCAGAAGGACAAAGTCTGTGCGGTTTACTCTCATGTAGACCGTATGGTAGTTCTGGGAATTATGCCGGTGCAGACCCGTCTTCCGATCAACCAGGGAATCGATATCTGGAAGAATTTCGGAACGGAATATTTCCTGGAGCGCCGGGAGGCAGGATGCTTTAATATCGGCGGAAAAGGGAAAATTATTGTGGATGGCACGGAATATGCAATGGGTTTTGAAGATTGTCTGTATATCAGCATGGGAACCAGGGAAGTATATTTTGAGAGCGATCAAGCAGATGATCCTGCGCGGTTTTACCTGGTGTCCGCACCCGCACACAAACCCTGTAAAACAACGTTTATCAGCTTTGAACAGGCAAATAAAAGACCCAGCGGAACTCTGGAAAACGCAAATAAGAGGGTAATCAATCAGTTTATTCATCCGGATGTTCTGGAAACCTGTCAGTTGAGCATGGGACTAACCAAGCTGTCCGAAGGAAGTGTCTGGAATACGATGCCTGTTCATACGCATGAGCGAAGAATGGAAATCTACACATATTTTGACATCCCTGAGGGACAGGCGGTGTTTCATATGATGGGGCAGCCTCAGCAGACGCGCCATATCGTTGTGGATAACTATGATGTCGTTATTTCTCCGTCCTGGTCGATCCATGCCGGCTGCGGTACCGCAAACTACACCTTTATCTGGGCCATGGGCGGTGAGAACAAGGCGTTTGATGATATGGACGAGGTGCCGGTGAAAGATATGCGATGAGCATGACGGCAGATCGGACAGATGTTTTTGGGAGGCTAGAACTGTGCAGAAAAAAATACTGACCCTGGGGGAACCTATGGGATTATTTATCGCCTGTGAAGAAGGGAAGCTGGAGGATGTCAGGCTTTTCAAGTCGTCCGTTGCCGGGGCGGAGTTTAATGTGGCAGTGGGACTTACACGTCTTGGACACAAAGCCGGATATATTACACGCCTTGGCAATGACCCGTTTGGGAAAAAGATTATCAAAGAGATGCAGGCCAACCGGATCGATACGTCACTGACTGTAATCGCGGATGACCGGCGTACCGGATATATGCTGAAGGGAAAAACCAGTCAGGGAGATCCGGATACGTATTATTACCGAAAAAATTCCGCGGCATCCGCAATCAGAGTGGAAGATGTTGAGAACACAGACTTCGAACAGTGGGATGCGCTCCACACGTCAGGAATTCTTCCTGCGACATCGCAGTCTGCGAAGGAAACGACGTTCTGGATGATGGAGCAGGCACGGGAAAAGGAGAAACCGGTGTTTTTTGATCCGAATCTGCGCCCGGCCCTCTGGCAGGATGAAGAAACGATGATTACAGAAATCAATCGTCTGGCAGCGCTGGCAGATTACGTAATGCCCGGAGAAGAAGAAGGGTATATTTTATGCGGCAGCAGGAATCCAAAGGATATCGCGTCCTTTTATCTGGAAAAAGGGGCGGGCTGCGTCGTCATCAAGATGGGTGCCCGTGGAGCTGCGGCCTTCACAAAGAATGGATTTGTGCGGGTTCCCGCTTATGAGCACGGGCCGATCGTTGATACGGTGGGGGCAGGAGATGGTTTCGCGGCAGGATTTGAAAGTGCTATCCTGGAAGGGTGTTCTCTGGAAGAAGCTTTGCGCCGCGCGAATGCGATCGGCGCTATCCAGATCATGCAGGAAAGCGACAACGAAGGACTGCCGACAAGAGAGGAACTGGAACACTTTATGCAGACAACTCCGGCTGCGGGCGAATAAAAAAGGAGCAGGATATGTCGGAAAATGAACTATATCAGAAATTGAGTCAGGCCGGAGTCATCCCGGTCGTGAAACTGCAAAATTCCGGTCAGGCTGCTTTGATGGCCGGGGCACTGAAAAGAGCAGGAATTCTTGCTGCGGAGATCACATTTCGAAGTGATGCCGCGGCAGAGGCAATCCGCCGGATTAGAGCAGAAGTTCCGGACATGCTGGTTATTGCGGGCACTGTACTGAATCCGGCAACTGCGGAAACGGCAGTGGAATGCGGTGCAGAATGCATCGTGAGTCCCGGACTGAATCTCGAAACGGTCCGCTGGTGCAGGAGAAACGGAGTTGCTGTGATTCCCGGTGTATCTACGCCGACGGAAGTCGAACAGTGCATGCGGGAAGGGCTGCACACCGTAAAATTCTTCCCGGCGGAAGCCAGCGGCGGAGTGCAGATGCTTCGTGCCTTTGCAGGGCCGTACGCATCGATGCGGTTTATGCCGACAGGCGGGATTCATCCGGAAAATCTGAAAGAATATCTGCAGCAGAAAAATGTCCTGTGCTGCGGAGGCACCTGGATCGTACCGGAAAAGCTTCTGGAAGAGGGAAACTATGGTGAAATTGAACGGCTCGCGTCAGAAGCCGCAGAAATCAGAGATCGTACATTGATGTCCGCTGAAGAGAAAACGGAACTTAAAAAGTAAAAAGAATGAAAAGGCTGCAGCATTTTGGTATAGTGCTGCAGCCTTTTTGATAGTATAATGATATCTATCAGGATAATACAAAGGACAGGGGGAGAACAATGTACGTCAAAAAATGGAATGATGACTGGAAATTCTGGAAAGATGAGGATTCTTTTGCATTAATCTGGGATGTCCCGAAGCAGGCGGAAACAGTCGATCTGCCGCATGATGCGATGGCCCGGGAGTCTGCGTACGCAGACAGCCGGAATGAAGGGAATACCGGATTTCGGGACGGTGCGAACTATGTATATCTGAAAAATCTGTACGCCCCGGAGGAATGGAAGGACAGAACCGTTCAGCTGTATTTTGAGGGCGTCTATATGAATGCCATGGTCTATGTCAATGGTGCGCTGGCGGCGCGCTGCCCGTATGGGTATACCGGATTCTATGTGCCGCTGGATGAGCATCTTCTTTACGATGCAGACAATGAAATCCGTGTCTTTGTAAAGAATGGATCCATGAAGAATTCCCGCTGGTACAGCGGCAGCGGTATTTACCGTGATGTTTATCTGCTTACTTCGGATACGGTTTATATCATGCCGGGGGATATCAGGATCAGGACACAGAGTCTGGATAGCGCATATGGCGTCATCACGGTAACGAGCGGCATAAAAAACCGCAGATATACTTCTCAGAAGATCAGAATTGTGACAGAGATTATTGATCCGGAGGGAAAAACCGCGGCATCAGAGACGGCACATCTGCATATTTACGAGGGAGAAGAACGGCATATCACACAGCGGATCACGATCGCTGACCCTGCGGCATGGTCAGCGGAAACTCCGGACTTATATCAATGCCGAACAAGTCTGTATATAGGAGATGTACTGACAGATGAGAATACAGAAACCTTCGGACTGCGCACCCTTCAGATGGATGCGAAACGGGGACTGCGTATCAACGGGAAGGAAACAAAGTTAAGAGGTGCGTGTATCCATCATGACAGCGGACTTCTGGGAGCTGTCACACTGGAAGAAGCGCAGGTTCGACAGATCCGGCTGCTGAAAGAAGCGGGGTTCAATGCCGTCCGGATTTCTCACCATCCGGCTGCGCCGGCGCTCCTTCGCGCCTGCGATCATGTCGGCATGTATGTCATGGATGAATCTTTTGACATGTGGACACGCTGTAAAACGGATTTCGATTACAGTCTCTATTTTTCAAAATGGTGGAAACAGGATACACAGAGCATGGTGAAAAAAGACTACAATCATCCGTCAGTGATTCTTTATTCCATCGGAAATGAAATCCCGGAAGTCGGCACGGCTCAGGGAGCAATGATTGCTTCAAAGATGCGTGACGCGATCAGAGATCTGGATGATACACGTTTTGTGCTGGCAGCGATCAACGGTGTTTTTGCAGCCGGAGACAGAGTCCCGGAGATTATGGCGGATCTGTCCAGAGAAATGGCAGAAGCGGGAGAGATTGAGGAAGGTGCAAATGTAAATGACTTTATGTCTGTCATGGACACGAAGATGGATCAGATCGTCGTCCATCCGGCAATCAGTGAACGACTTGAAAATGTGGAACCGTCTCTGGATCTGCTCGGATATAACTACATGACAGCCCGCTATGAGCAGGATGGAAAGACATATCCCAACCGGGTCATTGTCGGAAGTGAGACCTATCCGCCGGACATTGCGAAAAACTGGTCGATCATCAAGAGGAATCATCACGTCATTGGCGATTTTACCTGGACCGGCTGGGACTATATCGGAGAGGCCGGAGTGGGCGTGCCTGCTTATCGCTTTGGGGAAGGCGGCTTTGGAGCACGCTTTCCCAGTCAGCTGGCATACTGCGGAGATATCGATCTGACCGGATTCAGAAGACCGGCGTCTTATTTCAGAGAGGTGGTTTTCGGACTTCGAAGCGATCCATATATCACAGTCCAGCCGCCGCAGCATTACGGTGAAAGGCTGATCAAGACCCCCTGGGTCATCAGCGACAGCTATTCCTCCTGGACACATCCGGGATTTGAAGGGAAACCGGTGGTTGTGGAAATCTATGCGCCGGGGGATGAAGTGGAACTATTCTTAAATGGAAGATCCATGGGCAGAAAAGAATCCGGCGAAGCAGCCGGATACCGGATCTTGTTTGAACTTACCTATGAACCCGGAGAACTTCTGGCCGTGACATATACGAATGAAGAAAAGACCGGAGAATACCGGCTTGCAACAGCGCAGCGGGACATAGATTTATCCATACATGTGGAAGAACCCTGGGGCTCAGCCGATCAGAATCCGGTCCGGTATATTGATATCTACGCCGCAGATAAGAATGGAGTCGTGTATGATGCAGCAGAGCAGAAACTGACCGCCGGAATCGAGGGAGGAAAAATCCTGGGATTTGGAAGCGGCAACCCCAAAACACAGTACGCTTATACAGCAAATGAGACAGAGACCTGGAGAGGCCATGCTCTTTTGATTGTCCGCAAAGATGCTGCAGATGCAGAAACGGAGGTTGTAATAGAAAGTGCTTTCGGAATCAGGCGTGTTCGTCTGGACTGATGAAATCCGTTATTTTCGGTTCTCCTCACCCCAGACACAGAGCTGATCGAGTACTTTCATGAGTGATTTTCCTCTCTCGGTGAGAGAATACTCTACCCTGGGCGGAATCTGAGAGAACACTTCGCGGTGGATCAGTTCATCCCGTTCCAGTTCTTTCAGATTCTGGCTCAGGGTTTTGTCTGAAATTTTCTTCAGATAGCGCTGTAATTCGTTAAAACGAACCGGTTCGTATTCCATGAGACAGTAAAGAATCACCATCTTGTGCTTCCCTGAGATGAGTGAAAGGGTATAGCTGAACCCGGTATCTTCGAAATTTGCATTTTCAATATAGTTTGCTATCATGGTTTCTACACTTTCTTTTAAGATAGTACCTTACTTTAAAGATGGTACTTGTTTTTTGTTCTCTGTTTATTATAATGAAGAGAGACAAAAAAGTCCAGAAAGTTTTTTTAAAGGGAAAGGAGATTAAGATGCGTGCTGATGTAAAGGAATATGAAGCAGTAGAAGCGGCTGCCATGAAGTTTGTAAAGAGTGTGGCAGAAGGAAATAGCAAATATGCAAAAGAACTGTTTATCGATGAGGCTGTTCTTTTCGGGTACCTGGATGGCGAACTGGAACATGGATCCATTGAACAGTTCTATCACAATGTTGACACGGTTGGAGCCGGAGATGCATTTAAGGCAAGAATCGATGTCATCGATGTAGAGGAAACCCTGGCAGTTGTCAGAGTACTGGAGGAAAAATGGGGAGGACGCATTGATTTTACCGATTACCTGCTGCTGATGAAGATGGACGGCGAGTGGAAATGTGTTGCCAAAGCATATAATCAGAATTCCAATACAATCAAATAACTGGATTTTATGAAAGCACAGATATAGAAAGGAAAAGTGAATCATGAAAAAGAATCTTGGAGTTGTACAGGCAGTATATCCCATGCCGGTATTGATGGTTGCAGCTTATGGAGAGGATGGCACAGTAAATGTCATGAATGCAGCCTGGGGCATGATCTGCAATGGCGATCGAATCGCTTTGTTTATTGATGAAGAGCACAAAACGACACAGAACCTTCTGAAGACAAAGGCATTTACGGTAAGCATTGCCGATAAAGCACATATGGATGCAGCCGACTTTTTCGGAATTGCCACCGGCAACAAGATGCCCGACAAATTCGAACGGACAGGATACCATGCAGAAAAAAGCACATTTGTGAATGCCCCGGTCATCGATGAGTTTCCGGTCGTGATGGAATGTGAGCTGGCGGAAGTGGTACAGACAGATAGTTTTTACTGCATCGTCGGAAAAATCATCAATACCGCTGCAGAGGAGAGTGTGTTATCTGAAAACGGAAAAGTTGATCCCGCAAAGTTAAATGCACTGATCTTTGATCAGTTCCAGCACGGTTACTATGTGACCGGAGAAAAAGTCGGCCAGGCATGGAATGCCGGCGCGGGATTAATGAAAAAATAAAGAAGGCGCATTTGATTCCCGGATGAGCTGATCAGTGTAAAACCAGTAGAATCAATATGAAGCGCATAAGAATAAAAACGACATGAAATACTGCCGCGGCCCCTGGCTGAGAGCTGTGCGTATTTCATGTCGTTTTTTCAATCGGACTCTTCTTTCGCTTCATCCGTAATGCATGACATCAGGAACAGGAACTGTTCGTAGGTGCTGCTGATATTAAGCCCGAATCTTTCTTTTAGCTTATCCACTCTGTAAATAATACTGTTTTTGTGTAAAAACAGTTTCTGAGCTGTGGCTGCAGCATTACAGCCATTCATAATATAAGTCTTTATAAACTCACAGTAATTTGTTCCGTGTTTTATATCATGATCCTTCATACGCAGATATCCAATCGGTGAGAAACTCTTTACCTGGTGATGCTTACTGTAATAACCAGCCATGTCAAACAAGGCAATGTCGCGGTATAAAAGCAGATACTCATTATCATAGGTGTGAGAATACGCTTTGTCTGACAGTTCAAGCGCACGGACAGCCTGATGGCAGGCAGATTCCAGACCATGGTATCCGATGACCGGACCGCTGATGCCAATGACAATCTTATAAGAAGAAGAAACGTCTGCGATACGCTTTTCCTGATGGTGAATATAGTAGAAGGATTTCTCATCAAACAGTTCCGTCGGGATAAAGATATAGTAACGTTTGTCATGGCAGAAGAGGCAGGAACCCGGTGTCGTGCTCAGGATGTTATTGGAGATGCCGCGGAAGGAACTGTTATTTGAAGTAATAATCATATAATCCCTTGCAAACGGCGGGAAATTGGATGCAAGCTTCATGGCATCCGGATCTTGATCCAATACACGCGGAAAGAGGTACTCATTAAAAGAGATGATGCCTGTATTTTCATCTTTAGTGTGGTTCAAATCAATAAACTGAGCCAGCTTTTCCGTGAATATTCCGATGATCGCCAGTGATCCCGGGGATACCGGACTGTATTTGAAGCGCATATTAAAACCGTAGGAAAGTGAACCGTCGGCTGCAAAATCTACAAAAATCTCATAATAGTCGGCGATTCCTTTTGAAAGTCTGTATTTTTTCCCGGAGTAAAACAAACCGTTCTCAATCTTCCTGTTTTTGTTGTGTTCGGATAACAGAAGCATCGTTTCCGGTGATGGTTTGCCATGCTTCTTGACATCATAATACAGGGGATCGTCCTCTGTGATATTGCTGGAAGCGGCAACACAGTCAAACGTACCATTGAATATCACAAATGGATTTTTCAGATATGGTTCACTGAGATCAACCAGAGTCTGGATCGTGCAGCCCGAAATGATGGAAAGATTTAACTGTTCTGCCCAATCGGAGTAGCTGTGAATGCACAGACTGATTTCAGAACATAGTTTCTCCGGTGAATCCGGATAATCAATCTCAATAACGCTGACTGTTTCCGGACAGGCGGAGAGTTTTCCGGGGAAAATGGCAGTCCCGGCTGTCATGTTCGCAAGGTCTTCTTCTGAACGAATGAGATAGAGTGTGCTGTCCAGGAATAATGATTGTTCAGAATAAACAATACTCACATTGTCAAACATCAGCTGTTCTTCTGAGGTTATGAAATGTGAGACAGGATTCCATGCGGATAAATACTCTGTGATAATGGCGACAGGTAGTTTCATAATCTTCCTCCAAGTGTCTTATTCTCCATATCCTTTCCCTAATTTATAACATATGACAAATGATTAGTAAACCTGTGTTTGTGCAAAAGTCCAAAATAACATTTTTTGCCATTGTGGAATTTGTACAAGGGCCCGTTGAAGAAGCAGAAGGCCAAAGGTAGAATGATGGAAGTGGAGCAAGGTTACGCAAATGAATTGATTGAGGAGGATAGGTAGTATGAAGGTTTTAGGTATTTCAGCAGGACGCGAAGTCAGCAACAGTGAGATTCTTTTAAAAGCCGCATTAAAGGCTGTAGAAGAAGAAGGACATGAAGTTGCCTTTGCCCGATTGCATGATTATGACATCAAAGCATGTACAGGATGTGAAGTCTGTACATGGCTTGGCAGAAGCGGAAAGCCAATGCGATGTAAATATAACTGGGATGAAGATGATTTCTATTCCCTGATGAAAGAGATCGATGACGCAAACGGATTGATTATCGCTGCTCCGGCATATCATCTGCTCCCGCCAGGTATCCTTGGTGTTCTTGTAAACAGACTTCACGGATTTGGCTACAGCGCATCTCAGGCAAATAAGAGAAAGGGCGATCCCAAACTCCGCCGTCCGGTTGCAACCATTGCTGTGGCAGGTTCTGACTGGAATTCATTGCAGTCACCTGTTCTGAATTTCTACGGGACTGAGTTGATCTGCAGCCAGATGAATTTGGTGGATCAGCTGGCAGTGACAGGAACTCCTGCACTTGGAATCGTTGCATTAAAACAGGAGCATATTGACAGAGCGGCTCTGCTTGGCAAGAGACTTGCTTCTCAGCTGGGCGACAGCGGTCCGGTCGAGTATTTGGGCGACAAACCGGAAGCATGTCCGATCTGTCATTCCGATCTGCTGGTTCTGCGGAACGGAAGACTGAAATGTGCCATCTGTGACGTGGCTGGCGATCCCGTAATCGGAGAAGACGGAACTATCGAGAAAGTGAAATGGGATGGAGGGATTGAGGTATCCCGCTTCTCCATGTTCGGCGGAATCACGCATGACAAAGCAATGGGTGATTCGGTTAAGAAAGCGAAGATGGGATATCAGTTTACAGAAGAGGACAAGCTTAAGATAAAAGAGGCGCGTGAGACATGGGGCGCTTATCTGGAACCATTGAAACCAAATCGTGATGTACACAATTAAGAGAGAGAGGAAGAAAAAATGATCACACTTGAAGCTGATGTAATCGTATGCGCAGCCGGATTATCAGGACTTGCGGCATCTGTAGCAGCTGCAGAGCTCGGAGCAAAGGTTATTACCTTTGAAAAAAACAATACCACAGGCGGTGCAGCCAACATGGGTATCAGTCCGCTGGCAGTAGGATCCCGCCAGCAGAGAATGGCCGGTTACAACTACACACCGGAAGAAATATTTGAGAAGCATATGCACTATGTGCATTGGAAAGCAGATGCAAGACTTGTAATGGAATATTACAAAAAGACAGCATCTACGATTGAATGGCTGGAAAACATGGGTGTTAACTTTGTGTTCGAAGGAAATACAAAATACACTCCGGTCAGAATGAAACAGTATGCGTCCGCTGAACAGGTAAGACACCCTGTTGCGCCTGCGCCAGGTCAGAAGGTAGCGCCTCGTGTTGCTTCTACGATGTGCAAAAAAATGACAGAGAGATTTCTGGAGCTGGGCGGAGATCTCAGACTGGAGTCTCCAGCAACGAATGTCATCATGGAGGATGGCCGTGCGATCGGTGTGAAAGCGAAAGCACCGGATGGAGAGGACATCACCGCTTATGCAGATGTTGTCATCCTGGCATGCGGCGGTTTCGGAGATAATCCTAAGCTGATTACAGAGAGAACCGGATTTGAATGGGGCAAAAACCTGTATTCGTTCCGTATTCCCGGAAACGTTGGCGATGGCCTGAGAATGGCATGGGAGGCAGGCGCAGGAAAAGAGCCGAGTATCATGGAACTGATGTACCAGATTCCTGATAACTTAAACCATTTCGCGCTTGAGGGTGCATTCAGACAGCCCATTCTCTGGGTAAATAAGCTGGGGCGCCGTTTCATTCCGGAGGATGTAATCGGAAATACAGGTATCACAGGCAATGCCATTGCATACCAGCCATGGGGAACCTGCTTCGCGATCATGGATGCGGATACATTAGCTTATTACAAAGCAAGAGGCGTGGATTTCCCGGGTGTTCAGGGTGAAGATGTGTTTGACAAGTTTGATGCAGCAGCTGAGCAGGCAAAAGCAGAAGGTTACAAATACTATTTTGAATGCGACTCTGTCGATGATCTCTGTGAGAAGACAGGTATCGATAAAGAGGGCTTCCTGGAGACTCTGGAAGAGTACAATGCCTGCTGCGCAAATCACAAGGATGACATCATGGGCAAGGATCCATCCTTCCTGAGGCCTGTGAAAACCCCGAAATTTTATGTGCTGCAGCAGTTCCCCGGTGCTTATGGAACGCTTGGGGGCGTAAGGACAGATTACAAGATGCGTTGTCTGACAGAGGATTACAAAGTAATCCCGGGTCTTTATTCCGTAGGAACAGATGCCATGAATATCTGCGGCGATACTTATCCGTTCATTCTTCCCGGCAATACCATGGCATTCTGCCTGAACTCCGGAAGAATGGCCAGCGAAAATGCGATCGAGTATTTGAACAAGCTGGATGCTGAGTACGAATAAAAAGAGTGAGGTTTCTGATGAAGATATTGATAGACGGTCGCCCGGTGGAAGCAAAAGCCGGGCAGACGATCCTGGAAGCGGCATTGGATGCCAGTATTTATATTCCTCATCTGTGTACACATCCGAGTCTGCCCGTAATAGGCGAATGCGGTTTATGTGTGGCTGAGGTGGATGGTCATGTGGTAAAAACATGCGAGACGCCCGTGAAGGAAGGCATGTCGGTAAGCCTTAAGACAGAAAAGGTAATTCATCAGAGAAATGTAGCTCTGGAATTCCTTCTGGCCGGTCACCCGCATGATTGTTCTTCCTGTAAGGCATATTTGAAATGCGAGCTGCAGGCAATTATTCAGTATACAGATGTAACACATTCCAGACTGCGTACCATCACAAAGCCAACCAATGACAGAAATACAGATAATCCGCTGATCCTAAGAGAGATGGAACGCTGTATTATGTGCGGCCGCTGTGTGAGAGCCTGCAAGGATCTGAGAGGTGTAGGAATTCTCAAATACAACAGAGAAGGGAAAATTACCTATATTGGTACAGAAGGAGATGTACCGCTGGCGGAAGCCGGCTGCCGTTTCTGCGGGGCCTGCGTAGAGGTATGTCCGACCGGAGCGCTTCAGGATTTTGAGGGTGTGTTCCGGACCGACATCGCCAGAACACAGGCGTTGATTCCGTGCAGCGCAGAATGCCCGGCACATGTTGATATTCCGGCTTATATCCGAGCGATTAAAGAGGGAAATATAAATCAGGCCATGGCAATTCTCCATGAGAAGGTTCCATTCCCGTTTGTATTGGGTCATATCTGTAATCACAAATGTGAGTTGGGGTGTAAGAGAAATGGTCTGAATGAACCGGTAGCGATTCGGAATCTGAAACGTTTTGCAGCAGAAAATGCCAGCAATGAAAAATGGATGGAAAAGGTTACATACAAAGCCCGCACCGGAAAGAAGGTGGCCATTGTCGGCGGTGGGCCATGTGGTCTCACGGCGGCCTACTATCTTAATAAGCAGGGGCATGATGTGGATGTATATGAGAAACGTCCGCAGCTGGGCGGACCGATGACAAGCGGAATTCCATCCTACCGACTTCCCATCGAGGGAGTGAATCGGGAGATTCAGACGATTCTGGACAGCGGTGTCAGAGCGGAATGCAATACAGAAATTTCGGATGTCTGTTCTCTGAAGGAACGATACGATGCAGTGCTGGTTGCTGTTGGTGTGAGCCATGGTAAGAAACTGAAAATGCCGGGTTCTGATTATGATCAGGTTTATACAGCCATTGATGTACTGGCAGATCTTCGTGAGGGCAGAGATATCTCTTATCTGGGGAAGACGGTTATAGTCATTGGAGCAGGCTCTGTAGGATATGATGCGGCACGTTCTCTGATCCGAAAAGGACTGCAGGTTAATATTGCCTGTATCGAGCAGCCGGATAAGATTCTGGCGGATAAAGAAGATCAGGAAGAAGCCATAGACGAAGGCGTGGCCCTTTTTGCAGGACGTTCCTTTGAGGAAATCGAAGGTGGAAAAGAAGGTGTTACCGGAGTGCGTGTACACACCGTGTTATCCTCCACCTATGACAGAGCGACCGGAACGGTAACGGAAGTCGCAAAGGAAGGCAGCCAGATGGTGATTCCCTGTGACAGCGTAATCTTTGCCACCGGTCAGCATACCGGCCTGAACGGGTTTGAGAACTTCGGTATTGAGATCAATCGCTTTGGGTATCCTGTCGTAGATGGGTTCAGGACATCCCGTGAAGGAATCTTTGCCGCAGGCGATGCCATTACCGGCATCAGCTTTGTAATCAATGCAATTGCACAGGGCCGTGATGCCGCTTCAGAGATTGACAGATATCTTGGCGGGTCCGGAGAGATTGACGAGAAGTTATGTGACAGGACGGCAGATCCTGTAATCGGAACCATGGAAGGTTTTGCCGGACTTCCAAGAATAGAGCAGATTCTGCGAGGTGCTAAGAGAGCACAGGATGAGGAAGATGTATATCTTACCTATACCCTGGAGCAGGCACAGAATGAAGCGAACCGATGTCTGCAGTGCGATCTGAGAAACGATATCGGGCATGTCTGTCCGTGGATGGACTATACAACAAAGTGAGGAATAGCGAACCATGAAGTGTGAATTAGTACTTGACAGTTTTCCTGATAAACAGGCTTTGTCGGATGAGAATTGCTGTCCGGTAGACTGGGCTTTGACGTGTATGTCCCGGGCAGTGGAAGGTGCATGCGGCCGTACGACCATATGCAGAGATGGTCTGTATCAGATATATACCATCATTTTCGATATTGCCAGAGGAAAGGGCAGAGGGGATGACATGATTCTCCTCAGAGATCTTTGCAGCACCATTGTGATTGATGGGGAATGTCCTTTATCGGTTGCTGCTGTTCAGGCAGTGCTGGATTCCCTGGATACCTATCCGGACGTGTGGGAAAAGCACTGTAACAGAAGGATATGTGACAAAATGGTCTGCATCGGATGTTACACCCTATACATTGATCCTTCCTCTTGTGACGGATGCGGAGAGTGTATCAAGGCAGCACCGGAAGGCTCCATTCTTGGCGGATCCGGAATGATCCACATCATAAAAGATGAAACAGCATTAAAACAGATGAATGATCAGACGATATGTCCGAAATCAGCGTTTAAAAAGGCGGGTGCGGTGAAGCCGCAGCTCCCCTCAGAACCGGTTCCTGTTGGAACAGCGGTGCAGACAGGGGGACTTCAACGAAGAAGACGTCCAAGTCGTCTGGGAAATTAATATATCTCAGTGTGAGAAGATCCCCACTTCTTAAGTGGCGGGCGAGACTTGAATATACTAAGGGAGGTTTTTATGGAACACACAGCCAGTGCAGATAACCGGAATAATGGTTATCCATCAATTTCTATGAAACATGCGATTCTGATTCTTGTAGTAAGTACACTGATCATGATTGCAGCAGGATTCAGTAACTTTAAGTTCATTCCGATTCTGGTCAACTTTATGCAGGCATATCAGTTGGAGATGGGCGCGATGGGTGTCGTAATGTCTGTATTCCAGTGGGTATGTATCGTAGCAATGCTTCCGGCAGGTTTTGTAATCAGTAAAATGTCACCCCGTTATGCGGGTGTATTGGCAATCGGGTTCATCACACTTGGAAACATTGTCGGACTCTTTGCAGGCAATGTAGCTCTTCTTGTTGTTGGACGAGTCATTGAGGCTCTGGGGTTCTGCCTGATCCAAATACTGACACAGTCTGTAATCAGTTCTGTATTCCGGGGCAATAAGATGCTTGGCACAGCAACCGGTATCCTGAACACAGGCATGATGTTTGGTCAGATTATTCACTTTAGTCTTGCTCCTACTGTAGCAAATAAAGTTGGTCTTAGCGGTGTGTATCTTTATATCATCGTAACAATCATCATCCTGGCGATCATTTGGTTCTTTGCGATTAACAAAGGTATTGTAGCAAGCATTCAGGTAACTGCTGCTGAGAGGAATAAAAACAAACCTGCTCTTTCCAAGAGCGAAAAAGTTGCAAAGAAAATGGCCGTATTCAAAACACCTCAGATTTGGCTCATTGCAGTTGGATTTACACTCGTTGGCGGTGCAGTAGCGCGTGTCGGTCAGTACATTCCTACTTACATGACAACAGAGTTAGGTATTGACCAGGTCGCAGCCGGCAACCTGAACAGCCTTGCAACCGCTTTTGGTATTGTAGCATTTATTGTTTACGGTATTCTGGCAGACAAACTGAAAACAAGACGTAAACTGATGATCTTCTCCTGCTTGTCCGTAGTCGTTGTTTACTTATGCTTAATGTACCTGCCGGCAGGATTACTGATGATCTTCATCATCCTTTATGGTACATTGCCGCGTGCATTTACAACATTAACCTATTCCTGTTATCCTGATTTGTTTGAGGATAACGATCAGATTCCGATCGCTCATTCTACTGTAATGTTTGTAGGAAATCTGATCGGTGCGGCATTAACAGCACTCTTTGGTTACATTATCCAGTATTCCGGATACAATACATTATGGTATTTATGTATCGTCTTAGGTATTGCTGCAGCAGTATGCTGGTTTTTTGCAAAGAAAATCAAATAATATCTGGACTGTCTCTTACATAAACTATATGATTGAGTAATGAGTGCTGCACCGTACAGTGTCAAAGTCTTTCAAAACAGAAAGACTTTGACACTCTGATGAAAGACAGATAAAAAGAACCTTAATGAGGTAAAAATATGAGTGTTTTAGGAATAACAGGTATCATCATTGCATTGTTTTTGCTTATATATCTGGGTTATAAAGGGTGGGATGTTGCCTATGTTGCAATTATCGCTGTCATTGTGATTGCGGTATTTAACGCACAGAACATCACAGATACATTTATAAATACCTTTATGCAGGGCGCATCTGGAATCCTGATGAATCTCTATCCGATTTTTATTACCGGTGCTATCTTTGGAGCAGTATTTGGATGCTCCGGAGCCGGAGATTCAATCGCCTCAGCAATTACGCAGGTATTGGCAAAAGGCGATTTGAGCGGGAAAAGAGGGCCATGGGTCGTGACCCTTGTGTGCAGTATCGTATTCTCGATCCTGAATTATACAGGTGTGGATGCAATGATTGGCTTATTTGCTATGTATCCGATTATTGTAGGTTTGATGAGAAAAGCAGATC
This sequence comes from uncultured Lachnospiraceae bacterium, assembly GCA_946546945.1. GTDB lineage: Bacteria > Bacillota > Clostridia > Lachnospirales > Lachnospiraceae > Eubacterium_I. The sequence goes on along the minus strand of CAMNOU010000003.1, from coordinate 32,506 downwards.
TGCCGCGCAGAGGGATTCCGGTTCTTCTTATGGCGTGTTACGGGATTGCGAACGGACCGGGAGCAGTACAGAGCAAACAGGTATTGGCAATGAATCTGCTGGGGACGGAATCTACAGCAGGTCTGATCCCGGGCATTACAGCTATGGTGCTGGTACTGGTTCTTTCCATTCCCTATACAGCACGATTTCTGATTAAATGTAAAAACAGGGGAGAAGGATTTACGGAATTCGAAGGCGGTGTTTATGCCGGCCGGAAAAAAGAAGTGAAGAAACCGAATTTTTTTGTAGCTTTGATTCCTTTGGCTGTTATTTTTCTTCTTTTTAATTTTGTGAAGATGAATAATGCGATTGCAGTTCTGGCAGGGACTGTGGTTGCTCTGGTCATATTCCTTCCGCAGATTAAGGCGAATGCGCCGCAGGGAGATATACGTAAGTTTTTGCAGACTGCCCTGAACAAGGGCGTGGTCAATTCATCCAAAATCACCATTGCGGTTATTTCTGTTGTCGGGTTTGGCTCCGCTGTTGCAGCCACAGACACATTTATGAGCTGTGCAAAGAAACTCACAAGTGTGACTTCCGGCGGGTATTTTGTATTCGCGATTTCCATCTGTATCCTGGTTGGTCTTATGGCAAATTCCATCGGCGGCATTCAGATCGGTTTGCCTATTCTGGGTCAGCCGTTTATTGCAAGTGGTCTCAGTGCGGCTGGTATCCACAGGATTGCATTATTCGCAGCCTCAACATTTGACTCACTTCCAATCAGTATGTTTGTTATCATGTGCCACGATCTGTCGGGTGTATCTTTAAAGGATGGATATAAACCGGTGTTTGTGGTATCAGTCATTGTTCCGTTAATCTGTACAGCAGTGATCGCGCTGATGTACACAATCTATCCCGGATGGGCATAACCCGGAAGGGTGAGACTTAATAAGAGAGAGAATGAGGTAAAAATTATGGCAGTAGATATTACAGAAGAGGAGGAGAAATCTCCCCTCTATAAACACTTTGATGCAAATGCGGAATTCCCGCTTGAGGACCTGAAAAAAATGACAGAAAACTGCGAACTGTCTCCGGAGGAAGCGATGACACCCGATCAGATCAATGATCTGTTTCAGGAGGGATATCTTCCCGGCGAGTTTGGTTACTGCTGTTACCCGGATGGCTCAGCAATGCTGGCAAACCGGAAGAGCATGCCGGATGTTACCGTGGAAATGTTTGACTGGTGGTTTTGCTGGCACATGATTGAGCCGCTTCGTTATAAGATCTGGGATCCGAATAATCATCTGTATTGCATGACGAAGCAGCCGGAAAAACTGCAGGATGCTTCTGTGCCATATCATGAGAGATACTGGGACACCGATTGTGAGATCATGGAAACTCATCTGCCGGGCGAGCAGGCAGGTCATGTGGTGATCCCGTTCCGTAATCCGGCAGATCTCGGTTTTGATGTACAGCGTCTGGCAGAGTTTAAAGGCACAATTGTATGTTCCGGAAATGCCAGGACACCTGTTACCATGGTTCATTTTTTAAGACCGATGGAGCATGGAGTTGAGCTTCGCAGCCGGTTCTGGTACGGATATCATGTTGTAAATGGAAAAATCGAAAAGGTACAGCTTCCTCCGCATGTAAAATTTGATGCAGGAAGAATGAGAAACTCTCTTATGCACAATATAAATGAGTTTACCAATTTGTCCAGAATACTTCCGGGATTGTACGAAGAGTATAAGAATGTTCCAATATAATATATATGAAGGAAGATGAGATAATATGGTTTAGAGAGGGGGCTGTCGGATAATACCGAAATGAGCCCCTGATCACTGAAAAAAATGTCGGAAAATTCAGTCGGCATCTCGGAAAATCTCTGCCAATGTCATGGAAATATTGGGAAACATTCTCAGCGTAATGACTGTATCGGCATTAAAGGCCTCGTCCTCGGGGTCATTCTCCAACATATAGAACTGCTCCAGAACATACGTATTGCTCTCCAGGTAATAGATCTCAACAGATTTCCCTCTTGGATCAACCAGTCACAATTCATCAACACCGATGGATGCATACTTTTCCTTTTTCACTTTTTTATCACGGCTTGCGGTAGACGGACTTAAAGTCTCGACCAGGAACCTGGGTATGCCAGAATATCTGCTGCCCTTTAATGCGTGACGGTCGCAGGTAATCATGACATCAGGTACGAGCCACTCATCGTCAGATATTCTTAATTCCAGATTTTCCACGAAAACACGACAGAGACTGTCATTCAACTGCCGGTGTAAAGAATAATTTATGTTCTGACTGACTATCCCATGCTGACAAGTCCCTGTTGGTGACATCGCATAGGTCACTCCATCGATGCGCTCAATTTTCTGATATCCTTCGAGACCAGGCATGTCATACCTCCATACTTGAAAAACCGTATTATCCATATATAAACCTCCTGACTAATATTCGCAGGAGAATCTGAGTTTCGATAAGATTTCCTGCTCTTTGGGTATAAATGAATCAAAAAGCATGAATCCTGATTGAAATACAGATGAAGAAGAACATCGGACAATAGACGGATATTCGTCTATCAAAAAGAAACAACGCTTTTGAAGAAGTATATCATATGAAAAAAAGAAGGTGTCAATGCATAATAAATGGTCTGATATCGTTTCTTACGTATGAGGAAAACGACATTGAGCAGGAATAGAAAGTATGTTATGATGAAATTCATAAAAACATACTTTCTTTTTTATATTGGAACCAGATAGACAAAACTATGGAGGAGTCATCCTGAAAAGGACGCCAAATTGCGGAACCGGAAAATGAAGATATGCATTTGCAAAGGAAGGAAAGGAGGATCGTTTCTTTGTGTAATTGGGTGAATGTGACAGATACGTTTACAGAAGAACAGAGACATTATCGGAACACTTACTTGGAAATATGCGAAGTATTGGATGACTAGATAGAAGTTAGTTTTTTTCAAGAGCTTGGACTTCTTTGACAATTTGATAAACAGGGAAATTGTGAATGAGGAGGAGGGTACAATGGCTAATAAATGGAAAAAGTTTGATCAGAGTACCCATGAGTGTTATGTTGGTATGCTTACAGGGAAGACCGGGATCACATCATGGTTAAAGGCATTTGACGTATTCAGAAGCATACTGGATAATCTGCGTCAGGAGAATGCAGCTTTTCCACGTACAGTGGAGGAACTTGAGGATGATACCGAATGGGTGCATGATTTTTATGGATGGCTTGAGGATTATCTGGACGAGCTTGATATGCATGGACAGTATCGGCAACTTCTGGATTCGGTCGAATATTTGCTGAAGACGTTCGATTGGAGTGAAGGAGATGGACTGGATCTGCGTTTTCACAAGGCACAGTGTCTGTGGGAATTGGGGAAGACAGATCAGGCACATGCGTATTGCAAATGCTGGATAAAAGAAGAACCGGAAAATAATCTGGCAAATGCGGCTTATGTATCCGCATGTATTCATAAGAGAACCTATCAGGAAGCCTGGGATTTTGTGAATGGCAGGATGCAGGATTGGGATTTCTGCGATGAGGATGCATATCCATTCTATCGTGCAGTAGATCGATTGTGTGATGCGACCGGTGATAAGGAAAAGAAAAAAAAGATACAAAAGCTGATTCAGGAATGTGATGAGAGATCCGAAGCGGAGTTCGAAGCATGGCTGGAGGATGAGGATCTCGATGATGAGGAGGATGATTTTTTTCTTCCTTTTGAGTGACAGGAGTTTTGACGAAAGTATAATGTGAAGTTGACATTTGTAAAGTGATTAACTTGACGAATGTCAACTATTTCTCTTGTTTACAGCTGCCGGACAGAGAATACTGGGATATCTTTTTTATTATGAAAAAAGCCGCACCTTTTCAATATTCAGCGCAGGATTCTCGTGACTTTAGTCGTGAGAGGAATGCGCCAAATTAACATTTTCGTCTTCAGCATGGGTTTCATACCTGCGCTGAAGATTGAAGCCTCCGGCGGATCGCAGGCGCGCAAGCGGAAAGCGCGCCGCGGCAAGTACGCCCGAGGCGTACTTGATAATGCCGTTCAGTATCCGGCATTACCGTTCGAAGAAGGCAGGGGAAAAGACAATAATTGGACAAATGGGGTAAGCAATGTTTGTAATTATTGACTTTAAATGCGTGAATGTATATAATAGAAAACATTATAGGAAGGCAATGCGAGGAGGGGTAAAGTTGAAAAAAGCTTCATACAACATTCTTCCTGCTACAGAAGAAATATTAAAAACAATGGGTGAGCAGATTAAGCTGGCGCGGCTGAGGAGGGACCTCTCTGTAGAGCTGGTTGCGGAACGTGCCGGTATTAGCCGCTCTTCTTTGTGGAAGGTGGAATCAGGCAATCCGGCCGTCGCTATGGGGATTTATGCGGCGGTATTGCATGCGTTAAACAACATGGACAAGGATCTGCTGCTGGTTGCAAGAGATGACGAAATAGGGAGACAGCTTCAGGATATGAATTTGCTCACCAGAAAACGGGCATCAAGGAGGAAGGATTAATGCAGACCAGCCAGAAGATCGTATATGTATATGATAGTTTTAGTTTAGAAGAACCATTGCTGCTGGGAAAACTCTATATCAGTGTCATTCGAGGGACGGAAAGCTATTCTTTTGAATACGATACAGAGTGGCTAAAAAAAACAAAGCTGTCAATCTGTCTGGATCCTGAATTGGAAGCTTTCCCGGGGAGACAGTTCCCATCCGGGAAAAATATTTTTGGTTTATTTGCAGACGCATCTCCGGATCGCTGGGGGCGCGTCCTTATGAATAAGCGCGAACGGATTCTGGCAGACAGAGAATCAAGAAAACCTGCAAAGTTATATCCAAGTGATTATTTGCTGGGTGTTTATGATGAGACACGAATGGGCGGTATACGTTTCAAAACAGATCCGAAAGGTTCTTTTCTGTCAGATGATGAGGAGGCAGCGGTTCCGCCATGGGCACGACTGCGAACGCTGGAGGAAGCTTCCCGGAATTTTGAAAATGACGAATCCGGACTTTCAGAGAAATGGCTGAATCAATTGATTCAGCCCGGCTCTTCGCTTGGCGGAGCCAGACCGAAAGCTACGGTCGTTGATGCCGAAGGCGGATTGTGGATCGCAAAATTTCCGTCCAAACATGATGAAAATGACAGTGGGGCATGGGAAAAAGTGGCACATGATCTTGCGGCCATGTGTGGATTAAATGTGCCGGAGGCGCGGATGGAGAAATATTCCCGATACGGTAGTACTTATCTGGTAAAGCGTTTTGACCGTGACGGAACGCGAAGGATACATTACGCTTCCGCGATGACGCTGCTCGGAAAAACAGATGGTGCTTCTGCTGCAGATGGTACAAGCTATCTTGATATAGCTGCTTTTATCAAGGCGAATGGAGCGAATCCCAAAGCAGATTTGTTGGAACTGTGGAAGAGAATTTTGTTTAACATGGCTGTCACAAACACAGATGACCATCTGCGAAATCATGCATTTCTTTTGACCCCGAAAGGGTGGACGTTGTCTCCACTTTATGATGTGAATCCTGTCCCGTATGGCGATGAACTTTCCCTGAATGTAGATGAAGTGGATAATCAGATTAATGTTCAACTTGCAATAGATACTGCTGTGCGTTTTGGTATATCTGAATCTGATGCGAAAAAAATTGCGAAGAAAATGATTCATACGGTAAACGGTCAATGGATGCATCTGGCATCTGAGTGTGGCCTGTCGCGTGGTCAGATAGAAGCGATGCGTCCGGCATTTGGGTTGCCTGAGCTGTAGTATTTATACAGAATGCTTTTTTTAATATAATTCACACATCCCGATTTTCTTCATACAATGAACCAGAACATCTTTAAGGAGATCATTTCATTATGAAGAAAATCCTGAAATTGCTGACTGCATGCTGTGCCTGCATCGCCGTATTAGCCACGATGCTTCTGGCCGGCTGCGGCACACAGACCACCACAGAGACGACTCCGGCTGAACCGGATACCGATACATCAGAGGAGATGGTATCTGTCACACTGAATGAGGTGGCTCATTCGATTTTTTATGCCCCGATGTATGTGGCAATTGAGGAAGGCTACTTTGCCGAGGAAGGAATCAATCTGGATCTCGTGACAGGTTTTGGTGCTGACAAGGTCATGACGGCGGTTCTGTCCGGCGAGGCAGACATCGGTTTCATGGGACCGGAGACGACCGTCTACACAGCGAACGAGGGTTCCAAAGATCAGGTCATCAACTTCGCACAGCTCACCCAGCGCGCGGGGAACTTTCTGGTGGCGAGAGAGCCGGATGATCATTTTGAATGGTCAAAGCTCGTGGGCAAAGATGTATTGGGCGGCCGCGCCGGCGGCATGCCGGAGATGGTATTTGAATACATTTTAAAAGAAAATGGCATCGATCCGTCAACGGTGAACATTGATCAGAGCATTGATTTTGGATCTACCGGTCCGGCCTTTGCCGGCGGACAGGGTGATTACACGGTGGAATTTGAACCCTCGGCAACCACATTGGAAATGGAGGGGAGCGGTTATGTCGTAGCCTCTCTTGGTGTAGATTCCGGGTACGTTCCTTATACCGCGTTCAGTGCGAAACAAAGTTATATCGAAGAACATCCGGAGATCATACAATCCTTTGCGAATGCACTGCAGAAAGGGATGAAGTTTGTAAATTCTCATACAGCAGAAGAGATTGCCCGTGCGATACAGCCGCAGTTTCCGGAGACAGAAAGTGAAGCTCTGATCAGGATCGTATCGCGTTATCAGGAACAGGATTCCTGGAAGGATGACCTTGTTTTTTCGGAAGACAGCTATGATCTGCTCCTGGATATCCTGGAGAGCGCAGGACAGCTGACAGACCGGCCGGATTACAGGAATCTCGTAAATGTATCCTTTGCTCAGAAAGCTGCCTTCTGATTTTCCCGGAGAGCCGCAAAAACGGAGAATCCCCCCTTTACTTTAAAAATTTACTGTGCTAAAATAATTTACAGTATTAAATTGTGAAAGCAAGAAGGCTGTTCACACACTCTATGGGAATTTGGGAGGATAGAGATGAATAAAAAAATACGGACAGAGGCGGTAGATCATCTGTTTGATGCAATTCTGAGCCTGAAGGATAAGGAAGAATGTTATACATTTTTCGAGGATGTCTGCACGATCAATGAGATCCTCTCCCTGTCACAGCGCTACGAAGTGGCACGCATGCTGCGCGAGCACAGGACTTATCTGGATATCGCTGAGAAGACAGGGGCTTCTACAGCGACGATCAGCAGGGTCAACCGGTCGCTGAATTACGGCAATGATGGATATGATCTGGTATTTGAACGCCTGGGCGTGACAGCCGGACCATCTGAAGAATGATGCGAAAGAACAGATGCCTTATAAAAGCACCATGACATGAACAGGTATACTTTTTTCTTGTAACAAAAAGGAATCAGGTTTAGAATGGGAATGTATCTCATAAGTATATACAAAGGAGGGAATGAGGTTATGAAAAAGTATATTGCTGAATTCATCGGAACATTTATTCTGGTCCTGATCGGATGCGGTACCGCGATGCTTGTTGGCTGTGATGCTGCTGCAGGCGGCGGATATGTTCTGACTGCACTTGCCTTCGGCCTTGCGATTGTTGCATTGGCATACAGTGTGGGAAATATTTCCGGGGGTCATGTCAACCCGGCTGTTTCGCTGGCTGTTTTGATCCGCGGAGGCATTACGGCAGCTGATTTTGCGGGATATGTCATTGCGCAGTGCCTGGGGGCCCTTGCCGGATCAGGTGTGCTTGCACTGATTTTTAATCTTGGAGGCATCGAAGACAAGACAGGCGGCTATGGCACAAACGGACTCGCGGGTGTAAACGGCTCATTCGGAGCAGGCTTTATCGTCGAGATCGTTCTGACCTGTATTTTTGTGATGGCAATTCTTGGTGTGACATCAGACAAACAGAAGCACGGTTCCTTTGGTGGCCTGATCATCGGTCTTACACTGACCGGCGTCCATATTCTCGGAATCGGTCTTACAGGAACATCTGTCAACCCTGCCAGAAGTCTGGGACCTGCCATCGTAGCAGCAATCAGCGGGAATACAGCGCCCATGGGATCTCTGATCGTGTTTATTATCGCTCCGCTGATCGGAGCGGCACTCGCTGCATGCATTTACAATGTTCTTGAAAAAGAATAGGCATTGCAGAGCACTCCCAGAGTGACGAGTGAAGAGAATTGAAAGCCGGAGAAATCATATAAAAGTTCCTTATATGGTTTTTCCGGTTTCTTTTTTGTGATATACTTTTTATATGAACACGGAGGTAGTCAGACTTGAAATATAATACAATCGGGAACAAAGGAATCAAAGTCAGTGAAATCGGTATGGGGTGTGAGGGATTTCTGAAGCTTGATGAAAAGGGCGTGAAGTCCTTCGTAGACCGTATGGAATATTATGGAATCAATATCATGGATCTGTATGCGCCGAATCCGGAGTTCCGCGCGAATCTGGGAAAAGCTCTGCGCGGGAGAAGAGACAAGTTTGTCCTGCAGGCACATCTTTGCAGTATCTGGAAAGACGGTCAGTATCTTCGCACACGAAAGATTGATGAGGTAAAAGCCGGGTTTCAGGAACAGCTCCGGCTGCTTGGCACAGATCATGTGGAGATCTGTATGATACATTATGTTGATTCCATGGCGGACTGGAAAGAAATTATAGATGGCGAAGTCATGGCCTATGCCAGAGAATTAAAGGAAACAGGCATTGCGAAAACGCTGGGCATATCCAGCCATAATCCGGAGGTGGCGCTGGCAGCTGTGGAGACGGGGCTGATTGATGTTCTGATGTTTTCTGTCAATCCATGCTATGACCTGCTTCCCGCAAATGAAGATGTGGAAGCGCTGTGGGACAGGAAGAACTACGAAACGCAGCTGGTCAATATGGATCCGCAAAGACAGAAGCTGTATGAGACCTGTCAGTCAAAAGGGGTTGCGATCACCGTTATGAAGGCGTTCGGAGGAGGGGATCTTCTGGATGAGAAACAGTCTCTGGCAAAAGTTGCGCTGACAGCCAATCAGTGCCTGCACTATGCGCTGACCAGACCGGCAGTGGTCTCAGTCATGATCGGCGCGAAAAGTTTTGATGATATTGATACCTCGGTCGCTTATGAGCAGGCAGGCGATCAGGAAAAAGATTATGCGGCGGCTTTTGCCTCCATGCCAAAGATCAGCTGGGAAGGACACTGCATGTATTGCGGACACTGTGCGCCATGTCCCCGGGGAATCGTTGTGGCAGATGTCATGAAGTTCATGAATCTGGCAATTGCGCAGGGAGAACTTCCGGAAACTGTCAGGGAGCATTATGAACTGCTGGAACACCATGCACAGGAATGTGTCGCCTGTAAAGCCTGTGTCAGCCGGTGCCCGTTCCATGTTCCCGTCATTGAAAACATGCAGAAGGCAGCTGCAATATTCGGGAAATAGGCCATACAGATGGATGAGAATGACTGGAAAAAGAAATAGATTAAAAACGGAGGGAATGAAAGTATGAAGGTTCTGCTGATCAACGGAAGCCCGAGAGTGAATGGGAACACATCGATTGCGTTAAAAGAGATGGAAAAGATTTTTGAAAAAAACGGGCTGGAATATGAGACCATTCAGATTGGAAACAAAGATATCCGAGGATGTATCGCCTGCGGTCACTGTTATGAGGCGGGGAAATGCGTTTTTGACGATCTGGTAAATGATGTTGCTCCGAAATTTGAGGAGTGTGACGGACTTGTCGCTGCGACTCCGGTTTATTATGCATCTGCGAATGCAACGCTGATTGCTTTTCTGGACAGGCTGTTTTACAGCACACACTTTGACAAGACCATGAAGGTTGGGGCCGGCGTGGCCATTGCCAGAAGAGGCGGGCTTTCAGCCACTTTTGATGAGCTGAACAAGTACTTTACCATCAGCGGGATGCCTGTCGCATCCAGTCTTTACTGGAACAGCGTTCATGGGCGAGAAAAGGGAGAAGCTGAACAGGATCATGAGGGACTGCAGACAATGCGTATCCTTGCGGAGAATATGTCGTTTCTGATCAAAAGCATTGCCCTCGGAAAAGAAAAATATGGTCTGCCGCCAAAAGAGGAACATGTTTACACACATTTCATCCGATAAAGAGAGGGGAAAGGGAAAATGCGAAAAGAGCAGAATTTTCAATGGAATCATTATACACTGGGTACCTGTTATTATCCTGAACAGTGGGATCAGAGTCTGTGGAAGAGCGACCTGCAGAGAATGAAAAGTCATGGGATTTCCGTGATTCGTATCGCAGAGTTTGCCTGGAGTAAAACGGAGCCGCGTGAGGGAGAGTTCACCTTTGTGTTCTTTGACGAATTTCTGGACCTGGCGGAGGCAGAGGGAATGCAGGTGATTTTCTGTACGCCGACAGCTACGCCGCCCGCCTGGCTGACAGAAAAGTATCCGGAGGTTCTGAACTGCCGGAAGGACGGAGTAAAATATCGGCACGGCATGCGGCGTCATGTCAATTTTAACTCTCCGAAATATCTGGAATTGACCGGGATCATTGTAGAAAAGCTGGCAGAGCACTATGCAAAACGTCCCTGTATTGTCGGATGGCAGATTGATAATGAGATCAACTGTGAAGTGGATGAATATTATTCCGAAAGTGATTCAGTCGCTTTCCGCGCCTTTTTAAAGGAACGATATGGAACGTTGGAGGCTCTGAATAACGCCTGGGGAACCGTCTTCTGGAACCAGACGTATACGGATTGGGAGGAAATCTTTGTACCCCGCACGGCGGTTCATGATTTTATCAACCCGCATCAGCAGATGGATTTTTACCGTTTTATATCCGAAACGGTCAACCGGTATTTTAAACTTCAGAGTGATATTCTTCGGAAGTACATAAAACCCGGCGATTTTATCACGACAAACGGAATGTTCAATAACCTTGATAATCACAGGGTGGAAGATACATCTCTGGATGTTTATACCTATGACAGTTACCCGAATTTTGCGTTTTGCGCCGGAACCGATCCGCTTCATTCGGACACATTGAATGACCGCAGGAAATCCTGGAATCTGACTGAGGTCCGGTCTGTATGCCCGCATTTCGGAATTATGGAGCAGCAGTCCGGTGCGAACGGATGGGTACACACGTTTTTCGCTCCGTCACCAAAACCCGGACAGATGATGCTGTGGACCATGCAGAGTATTGCGCAGGGCGCGGATTTCATCAGTTATTTCCGCTGGCGGACTGCCACAAAGGGAACGGAAATCTATTGGCACGGTCTGCTGGATTATAATAATAAAGAGAACAGAAAGACAGCCGAGCTGGATCGTATATGGAAAAGAATGCAGGCGATTGATGAGATTGCAGGCGCAGATTTTCAGGCATCCTTTGGCATGATCTGTGACTACGATAACACCTGGGATGCACAGCTGGATATCTGGCATGGAGCATTGAACCCGAAGAGTGCCGAAGAGATATTCGTCGCTTCCTCTTTAACGCATACGCCGTTTGATTCTGTGTATCTTCTGGATAGTACAGAGACGGAAGAACTGCTCAGATATCCGGTGCTGATCTACCCGCATCCGGTGATCCTTACCGAAGAACGTGCGGAGCTGCTGAAAGATTACGTTAACAACGGAGGCGTGCTTGTGATTGGCGCACGGACGGACTTCAAAGATCCCTGCGGCGCGGTGAAGATGACATCTGTTCCCGGAATGCTTTCCGAAATAACAAAGACGGAGGTCCTCGATTTTTCCGCTGTCGGGCCGGCTGATGGAGAAGTGACCATGAATTGGAACGGAAAGATACTGAATGCGGGAGCGTTCAATGAAATAATCACGCCGGGAGAGGGCGCTCATGTGCTGGCGCGGTATGATGACAATTATTATAAAGGAGAAGCCGCGCTGACGGAAACTTCGTATGGAAAAGGGAAAATCCTTCACTTTGGCGGGACATTCACCAGGCAGACAGTGACCGCAGTTCTGGATTACCTGGGTGTGCTGAATCCGGAGCACGGGACTTTTGAGCTGCCGGCTGAATGTGAACTGGTCATCCGTGTGAAAAACGGTCAGAAGTATGCGTTTGTTTTGAATTATCAGAACAAAGAGACAGAGATTATGCTGAAAAAGACACTTCTGGATATGGATACCGGATCTGTGGTTTCCGGCAATCAGGTGCTGGAACCTTACGGGACGAGAGTTTATAAATATAAGTAGGAAAAAAGCAGGCTGATTATTCGGGAAGGAGCAGTTCCGCTCAGAGAGAGGAATTGCCCCTTCCTTTTTTGAAAGAATTGTATTTTCAACTTGCATAATTTTGCGTTTTGAGGTATCTTATACAAAGATATTGAATTTTCTGAAGAGGGATGATTCATATATGGACTTATTTGATTACATGAGGGAACAGAATAAAGAGACCGAAAGTCCATTGGCTTCCCGCCTGAGACCATCCACGCTGGATGAGGTGGTGGGACAGAAGCATATTATCGGGAAGGATAAGATGCTGTATCGCGCGATACAGGCAGACAAACTGCAGTCAGTCATTTTCTATGGCCCTCCCGGGACGGGAAAGACCACTCTGGCAAAAGTGATCGCGCAGACGACCAGTGCGGAGTTCACACAGATCAATGCGACATCTGCCGGAAAAAAGGATATGGAAGACGTGATAGAAAAGGCCAGGCAGCTGCAGGGAATGTATGGGAAACGCACGGTCTTATTCATCGATGAGATCCATCGTTTTAACAAGGGACAGCAGGATTATCTTCTCCCATTTGTGGAGGATGGCACGGTCACGCTGATTGGCGCAACAACGGAGAACCCTTATTTTGAGGTCAATACAGCACTGTTGTCCAGATCTATCATATTCGAGTTCCTTCCTTTGACATCAGAGGATATTAAAGAACTCCTCAGGAGAGCGGTATATGATACGAAGAAAGGAATGGGAGCGTATCATGCTGTCATCGATGAGGATGCGCTGGATTTCCTGTCTGATGTGGCGAACGGAGATGCCAGAAGTGCGCTGAATGCGATAGAACTCGGCATTCTTACGACTCCAAAGGGGGAGGATGGAAAAATCCACATTACGATGGAAGTGGCGCAGGAGTGTATTCAGAAACGGGCCGTTAATTATGATAAAGGCGGTGACCGGCATTATGATACCATCTCTGCGTTTATTAAAAGCATGCGCGGATCGGATCCGAACGCGGCAGTTTATTATCTCGCAAAAATGCTTTATGCGGGAGAGGATATCCGGTTCATTGCCCGGAGAATCATGATCTGTGCCGCAGAGGATGTCGGAAATGCAGATCCGATGGCGCTGACGGTTGCCGTGAGCGCGGCCCAGGCAGTGGAGCGGCTGGGAATGCCGGAAGCGAGAATCGTGCTGTCGCAGGCAGTCACTTATGTCGCCAGTGCGCCGAAAAGCAATGCAGCCTATCTGGCTGTGGATAAGGCAATGGAAGTTGTAAGAACAACGAAGACCGCGCCGATACCGCCCTATCTTTGCGACAGTCATTATAAGGGAGCGCAAAAACTCGGAAGGGGAATCGGCTATAAGTATGCTCATGATTTCCCGAATCATTATGTGGATCAGCAGTATTTGCCGGATCCTTATAAGGATATGAAGTTCTACGAGCCAACGGATAACGGTTATGAGAAGGAAATCAGGGAATATTTTAAAAAAATAGGAAAAGAAATATAAACATCAGGAGGAATATGTTGATGCAGTCATACGATCAGATGAGCATAGAAGAATTACAGAAGGAAAAAGAACAATTGGAGAAGCAGTATCAGGAATACTGTAATCTGAATCTGAACCTGGATATGTCAAGGGGAAAGCCTTCCAAAGCCCAGCTGGATCTCTCACAGCCAATGCTGGATGTGCTTCACAGTGATTCCGTTCTGGAAAGCCGGAAAGGAACCGATCTGAGAAATTACGGTGTTCTGGATGGAATTGATGAAGCGAAGGAAATGATCGCCGGAATGATCGGTACCAGACCAGATAATGTCATTGTATATGGAAATGCCAGCCTGAATATTATGTATGATACCATCAACCGTTCCATGGTTCATGGTGTGCTTGGACATACCCCCTGGTATAAACTGGATAAAGTCAAATTCCTGTGTCCGGTACCGGGCTATGACCGTCATTTTGCCATTACCGAATTTTTCGGAATCGATATGATCAATGTTCCGCTTTACGAAGACGGCCCGGATATGGATATGGTGGAAAAACTGGTCAGCGAAGACGAATCGGTCAAGGGAATCTGGTGTGTTCCGAAATACTCGAATCCGACAGGAACTTCCTATTCGGACGAAACGGTTCGCCGCTTCGCGAATCTGAAACCGGCAGCAGAGGATTTCAGAATCTACTGGGATAATGCGTATTGTGTGCATCACTTATATCCGGACAGAAAGGATGAGATTCTGGACATCATTTCCGAATGTGAGAAAGCAGGCAATCCGGATATGGTTTATGAATTCTGCTCAACCTCGAAGATTACTTTTTCCGGGTCGGGAATCTCCGGACTGGCAACGAGCCTGAGAAATAAGGAAGATATTGTCAAACAGCTTTCTGTGCAGACGATTGGGTTTGACAAAATCAATCAGCTGCGTCATGTAAAATTCCTGAAAGACCAGGCAGGAATCGCAGCGCATATGGAAAAACATGCCGCGCTGATCCGCCCGAAATTCGAACTGTTACTGAACAGATTTGAAAAAGAGCTGAAAGGGCTTGGCGCCGGGGACTGGACATCGCCCAACGGAGGTTATTTCATTACCTATTTCGCCAATGAAGGCTGCGCAAAGAATATTGTAGAAAAAGCGAAGAATGCCGGTGTTGTTCTGACCGGGGCGGGCGCTCCTTTTCCTTATAAAATGGATCCCAAAGACTCCGTGATCCGGCTTGCTCCGACACTTCCGCCGATCGAAGAGCTGGATCTGGCATGCAGCGTCTTCATCGTCTGTGTCAAACTGGCCAGTGTCGAGCGGCTGCTTGAAAAATAATATTTACAAAAATGTAACAAAAAACACACAAAAATCACACGGTTTGTCACAAATCGTGTGATTTTTACTTGTAAAAAATTTCAAATTGATTATAATGGAAATAAATACGATTTATCCAATATCAAAAAAAGGAGATATTATGTTAAAACACCGTATCTTAAAGAAAGCGGCTGCAATTGCCATGGCGGCAGCAATCAGCATTTCGGGAAGCACCGCGGTTATGGCCTCAGCTCTTGATAATGCGCGCCAGGAGAAAGAAAAAGCAGAACAGAATCTGAATTCGGTCAATAGCAATATACAGGATATAAGGAATAAGCAGAGCAGTCTTCAGTCAGAGATCAATGCACTGGACGCCGAGCTGGTGACAACGATCGCCAATATCGCGGTCATAGAAGATGAGATCAAACAGAAAGAGGCTGAACTGCAGCAGGCAAAGGCGGATCTGGTCGTTGCACAGGAGACAGAAGCCAAACAGTATGCCTCCATGAAGGAACGCATCAGTTATATGTACATAAACGGCGGTGAGATTTCCTTCTTTAATGCACTTCTTGGCGCTAATGATTTCGCCGATGCTCTGAAGCGGGTACAGATGTTTAATTCCGTGTACAAATATGACCGCAATCTGCTGACAGAATATCAGGAGACGGAGAGACAGATTGCCGCCCTGATCGATCAGATCGCAGAAGAAGAAGCGGACATGCAGGAAGAGCAGAGATCACTGGAAGAACAGAAGAGCGCTCTGAATGTGATGGTTGCCAAAAAGAGTCAGGAAATGGATAACTTCAGTGCGAAGCTGGCATCTGCACAGGCACTGGCCGCTCAGTATAAAGAAACCATTGAGCAGCAGAACCGCGTGATCGCAGAGGAAGTGGCAGCTCAGCAAAGGAGAGAAGAAGAGGCGCGCCGGAAGGCAGAAGCAGAGGCTGCGGCAGCAGCGGAGAGAGAGGCAAGCCGTTCCTCACAGTCCTCCAGAGAAGACAACAGTTCTGATTCGGGGAACAGGGATGATTCGAACAGCGGATCTTCAGAGAGTTCCTCAGGCAGCAGTTCTTCTTCGAGCAGCAGCAGCTCCTCATCAAGCTCATCCTCAGGCAGCAGCTCCTCAGGCAGCAGCTCCTCGGGCAGCAGCTCTTCAGGCAGCAGTTCTTCCGGAAGCAGTTCCTCAGGCGGCGGATCTTCCTCATCGGGAAGCGGTTCCGGACAGGCGGTCGCAAACTATGCATGCAACTTTATTGGAAATCCGTATGTGTGGGGCGGAGAAAGCCTGACGAACGGAGCAGACTGCTCCGGATTTGTTAAATCCGTATATGCTCACTTTGGCGTATCATTACCGCATTCATCCGCAGCTCAGAGATCTGTAGGATATGGCGTATCCGCATCGGATATCCGTCCCGGAGATATCGTATGTTATTCCGGTCACGTGGCCATCTACATCGGAGGCGGACAGATCGTGCACGCCAGCAATGAAAGAACCGGTATCACCATCGGCGGGAATTACGCATACCGGTCAGTGGTAGCAATCAGAAGAGTTTTCTGATCATAAAGAGTTAAACAAAAAACCTGAAGAATGTGAACGCAGCATTCTTCAGGTTCTTTTTATGTATCATTGGGAATCAGATATTTACAGGAGACGAATACCTTTTTCGGTAAACTCGATCAGACGCTCTTTGTAAAGATGACCGACAGCTCTTTTAAACGCATTTTTACTCATATGTGCTTCCCGCTGTATGATTTCCGGTGAGACTTTGTCGTTGAAGGGGAGCACTCCGCCATATTCGCCGATCAGTTTTAATACCTCTTTTGCATCCTCATTCATCTGAACATATGCCTTCTCACGGATGGTCAGGTCAAGCTTGCCGTCTTCTTTTACATTTTTTACCTTTGCCGTAACAATGTCGCCGATTTTTAAACTGCCCGTATTTTCAAAAGGGGGAATCAGAGCAGAGTACTGATCGTCAACAGCAACAAAGGTGCCGAAATTATGGCTGAACTCATAGATCCTTCCTGACACGGTATCATCTTTGCGGTAGGGGGAGTTCAGAGAAAGAAGATGGTACAGCCCCTTCATGGTTGCACACAGACGGCTGCTTTTATCAATATACAGCGTGACCAGGATCTCCTCATTTTCATGCAGCGGCCGGAGCTGTTCTTTGTAGGGGAGCAGCAGATCCTTTTCCAGTCCCCAGTCCAGAAACGCGCCGATTTTCGTCACCTGAGCTACCCTCAGCAGCGCAACGCTGCCGATTGTAAGGCGCGGTTCTCTGGTTGTTGCGATCAGGCGGTCCCGGGAATCCTTATATAAAAAGACTTCGATCTTATCGTGCAGCTGACACCCCTCCGGCAGCTGCCGGGAAGGGAGAAGAACCCTTTGCTCATCATTCTGGCTTTCGCTGAGATAAGCGCCGAAGTCTACTAATTTCACCACTGTTAATACTTGTTTTTCTCCTAATTTCAACATAGAGTTCCATCCTTTATCTAGTATTCATCAAAAATAAGAATCTCCCCGCCGGCATCTGCATACTCGGCCAGATCGCCCGGAATGATGACAGCCTTTGCGTTGGTAGCCTCTGTGATGGTATCACAGAACTTCTGATAATCAACAGCAGGCACAATGACATCTATTTCAACGGAGTCGGTATAGCGTGTGTCCAAAGCGGTTATTTTGTCTTTGGCAAGCAGATACTGCAGTTTGCCGATTCCATTGTAATCTGTACGGATCGTCATCTTCCGGCCGGTCACTTTCTCGATAATCACGCTGTCTGCCAGACCGGCCTGCGCAGCTTTCTGATAAGCCCGCACAAGACCTCCCGTTCCGAGCAGAGTACCGCCAAAATAACGCGTCACAACGATGATACAGTCATGAATATCTGATTTGACCAGCACTTCAAGAATTGGCCGTCCGGCTGTGCCGCCGGGTTCTCCGTCATCACTGCTGCGCATAAGCTCATTCGCCTTCCCGATCGTATAGGCATAGCAATTATGGCGGGCATCCCAGTACTGTTTTTTGATTTTCGCAAGAAACGCGAGTGCTTCTGCCTCACTGGAAACCGGCTGAACAGTTGCTATAAAGCGGGATTTTTTCTCTTCGATTTCGCCCTGACCACCGATATGGACGGTTTTATAAGACATGCCTGATGACTCCTTTTGACTGGTTTTCTTGCTATTATAGCACATTAATGGTATAATATGAACACTTAGGGAGGTTTTTTCGCGCTTCAAAGGAGATTCGTCATGAACTATAGCAGAAGATCTGTTATAAAAATACGAAAACATCTTAAGTCAAAGGGAATCGCAGTCCGGAACAAGGTCACTGCAATTCTTTTGATTGTACTGGTAATTGGTCTGATTGCAGGAACATCCTATGCCGGGCATCGTATCTATGACTATGTAATGAGTGTTTTAAAAAAGACACCGGACATCAGTGCGATCGATGCAACGCCATCCGGATATATTTCTACTGTTCTGGATGCAGAGGGCAATACGACAGCGCAGCTGATCGGAACGGGTTCCAACAGGGTCTATGTGACGCTGGATGAGATTCCGACAGATCTGCAGCATGCGTTTGTGGCCATTGAAGATTCCAGATTTTATGAGCATAACGGCATTGATCTGAAGGGAATCGTCCGTGCCGGCATCGTCGGGGTGACGACCGGATCGTTTCGCGAGGGTGCGAGCACGATTACACAGCAGCTTCTGAAGAACAATGTGTTTGAAGGCTGGACCACGGAGACCAGACAGGAACGTATTGAGAGAAAGATCCAGGAACAGTATCTTGCTGTTGAGCTGGAGAAGGAAGTCTCCAAGGACTGGATTATGGAGAATTACCTGAACACCATCAATCTCGGACAGAATACCCTGGGTGTGCAGGCGGCATCTATGCGATATTTCGGAAAGGATGTTTCTGAACTGAACCTTTCTGAATGTGCAGTCATAGCTGCCATCACTCAGAATCCCTCCAAGTATAATCCGATTTCTCATCCGGAGGATAACGGAGAGCGGAGGAGAAAAGTTCTGGAAGATATGTGTAAAGAAGGGTTCATCACCAAAGAGCAGTGTGAGGAAGCTCTCAATGATGATGTGTACACCAGGATCAGTGATGCCAATATCGCTTATGAAAGCAGGCCGGCCAATATCACTTCTTATTTTGTCGACGCCATGACAGAACAGGTGATCAAGGATCTGCAGTCAGAACTCGGTTACTCGGAAGCACAGGCCTATAAGGCGCTCTACAGCGGCGGCCTTACCATATCATCGACACAGGATCCGCATATTCAGGAAATATGTGATGAGGTCGTCAATGACGAGTCCAATTATGATATCGACCGTCAGGTGTCTTTCTCCTATGCGCTTACGATTCAGGGAGAAGATGGTTCGCTGAACAATTATAATGAGCAGACAATGAAGCCTTATCTGGAGTCGGAACTGGGCAAGGATTCCCTGAACTTTTACAGTGAAGAGAATGCACAGGAGGCAATCAACGGCTACCGTGAATATCTGCTGCAGGATGGAGGCACGGTCATTGGTGAAAATGTTACCTTTACACCACAGCCGCAGGCAGCTCTGACTGTGATCGATCAGGCCACCGGCCAGGTCAAGGCGCTTGTTGGAGGAAGAGGAGACAAGGTCGCGAGTAAGACCCTGAACAGAGCTTACGGAACCACCAGACAGCCGGGATCTACTTTTAAGATCCTGACGACCTATGCACCTGCATTAGAGGAGAACATTGTGACACTTGCCACAGAGGTTCTGGATGAGGAAGTCGAATATGCAAATGGAAAGGTCGTAAGAAATGCAGATGGAAAATACCATGGATGGGTCAGTATCCGCTATGCGATTCAACAGTCTTATAATACGGTCGCAATCAAAACGAGCCGTGAAGTGACACTGGAAAAATGCTTCCAGTCAGCAAAAGATTTCGGAATCACGACGCTGGCTGACGATGATGCAGTAGAAGCGCTGCCGCTGGGAGGTGTCAAAGGCGGCGTGACAAACATGGAACTTACCGCTGCATATGCAGCAATTGCTGACGGCGGCGTTTACCACGAGCCGGTTCTGTATACCAGGATCCTCGATCATGACGGGAACGTGCTTCTGGAAAAGGAGCCGGAAGAGCATCGGGTGATCAAAGACAGTACCGCATATATGCTGATATCTGCCATGGAGGATGTGGTAAAGTACGGAACAGGACGGCGTGCTGCATTTGATGGCATGTCCCTTGCCGGCAAGACCGGAACTACGACAGCAGCGCGTGACGCCTGGTTTACAGGTTTCTCTCCCTATTATACCTGTGCGGTGTGGGGAGGATATGATGACAATTCAGAACTGGAATCAACGGATTACGCAAAAACTCTCTGGAAAAATGTTATGTCCAGACTGCATGAGGGGCTGGATGACCCCGGCTTTAACAAACCGGACAGCATCGCAGAATGCTCGATCTGTTCCACGACCGGACTTCGGGCCGGATCCAGCTGTTACAATGTATATACTGATTATTTTACGGAAGACACGCTTCCCGAAGACTATTGTCCGGGACATGTAACGGTTGAACTTTGTACGGAATCCGGCATGCTCGCAGGACCATTCTGCCCGGAAGACAAGGTGACATCAAAAACTTATGTAAAAGGATCGAGCAAAATCCCCGGCGAGAAATGCAATATCCATACGACACCCAGTGTGATCGAGGGAATCCTCAACGGACTTGAGGGCGAAGATGGCACGAATGGTACGGATAACACAGGAACGGCTCCTTCCGCAGAAGGCAATTCGTCTTCGACCCCGGGCACGCAGACCCCTGCACCCGGTCACTGATTTATGCTGATAAGCGCCGCGTGCGCGAAAAGACCCGCATTTGATTTTCGAATCAGAGGCGGGCCTTTTGCATTCTTTGCAATAAAGTCTGACAATTCACGACTTTTTTATACATTCAAACGAAAAAAAGGCTTCTTTCTGACGGCACAAGTCGAATTTGCACATGTAAAAAATTGACATTTTTATGACATATGCACAGAACATTTTTTCGGATGAAGAGAGGCAAAAGATCTATTTTTTATGCTGTTTTATGTGGATAATGTGAATAACTCTGTGTATAAGTCTGTAAAATGGCGAAAAATCATGGAATCCATGTGTGGATAACTTTGAAGATGAAATTTTTTTTTGTGAAACATTTTATGTTGAAAAAAAATATTTTGTGTAGATTGCCGATATTGTCGATTATGCAAAAATAATTCTTGACAGGGTTTGCTCATTTCTGTCGAAATTTCTCTGCCGACGATGCCATATTCATTAAAATATCATTGAGAAAGATGAAAAAATGATGATTTATTTCTGAAATTATATGAAATGCATAATTTTTTTTGCTTTAAGGCTTTACTTTTTTGGGTGTTTTAACTAAAATAGATACAAGTGACGACGATTATTCATAAATCGGTGGGTGTGTATTGTGGATTTTTACCAGAGGGGGGAATAGTATGATATCGAATCAGATTCTGCAGACGACGATCGATGGCCTGAAAGAAATTACAAGGGTTGATTTATGTGTGATTGATATTGAAGGGAAGATTCTGGCCACAACTTTTTCAGATGCGGACCGTTATCTTGGGCCGGCTGTCGTATTTGTAGATTCACCGGCTGACAGTCAGGTGGTTTCCGGATGCCAGTTTTTCAAGGTGTTTGATGAACACCAGCTGGAGTACGTGCTTCTGGCCAACGGCGACAGCGATGATGTTTATATGGTCGGGAAAATCGCCAGCTTTCAGATACAGAATCTTTT
This sequence comes from uncultured Lachnospiraceae bacterium, assembly GCA_946546945.1. Classification (GTDB taxonomy): domain Bacteria; phylum Bacillota; class Clostridia; order Lachnospirales; family Lachnospiraceae; genus Eubacterium_I. Next base: position 10,725 of record CAMNOU010000003.1, on the reverse strand, counting down.
GATTGCCTACAAGGAAAGGTTCGATAAGGATAACTTCATCAAGAATCTCCTGCTGGATAATCTGCTTCTTGTGGATATTTATAATCGTGCAAAAAAATTACATATTGAAACTGATGTACGAAGAGTGGTATATATAATAGAGGCCAATCATGACAGAGAAGGAAATGAATTGGACCGCGTCCGCAGCATTTTTGAGGGGAAGGCACAGGATTTTGTGACTGCCGTGGATGAGAAGAACATTATTGTGGTGAAAGAAGTCGGGCATGAGTATTCCAACGAGGATCTGTATAAAACGGCTGAGGTGATCTACAGCCTGTTCCGCGGGGATACTTCTGTTCATATTGCGTACGGGACGGTCGTCAATGAGATCAAGGAGGTCTCCCGGTCCTATAAGGAAGCACACATGGCACTGGATGTCGGCAAGATCTTTTTTGAGGAACGCAATATTATAGCGTATTCTACATTAGGAATCGGACGGCTGATTTATCAGCTGCCTATTCCGCTGTGTAAAATGTTCATACGCGAGATTTTTGACGGGAAATCTCCGGATGAGTTTGATGAGGAGACACTGATTACGATCAATAAGTTTTTTGAAAACAGCCTGAATGTATCCGAGACTTCCAGGCAGCTGTATATTCACCGCAATACGCTGGTCTACAGACTGGATAAACTTCAGAAAAGCACGGGTCTGGATCTGCGGGTATTTGAAGATGCCATTACCTTTAAAATTGCGCTTATGGTCGTAAAATACATGAAATACATGGAGTCACTGGATTATTAAGAGCATGCAGGAGGAATAAAAGTGATAATATTAAACAAAGTCAGCATGAGTTATCCGAACGGCACGGTAGCCCTGAAGGATGTGAATATTAATATCGAAGCGGGTGAATTTGTGTTCGTTGTCGGGGACAGCGGATCGGGAAAGTCAACTCTGATCAAGCTGCTTTTAAAAGAGCTGGAGCCGACATCCGGAACAATCATGATCAACAAGAAGAATCTCGCAAAGATCCGTCACAGACAGGTTCCGTATTTTCGCAGAAACATCGGATGTGTCTTTCAGGATTTCCGCCTTTTAAAGGATAAGAATGTTTATGACAATGTTGCATTTGCCCAAAGAGCGATCAATGCATCGAACCGTTCCATCCGAAAGAAGGTGCCGAAGGTGCTTTCCCTGGTGGGACTGGCTGCGAAATACCGTTCCAAACCGCATCAGTTATCCGGAGGTGAGCAGCAGCGTGTGGCAATCGCAAGAGCACTGGTCAATGAACCGAAGATTTTGCTGGCGGACGAGCCTACCGGTAATCTTGACCCGGGTAATGCGTGGGAAATCATGAAATTGCTTGAAGAAATCAATCAGCGTGGAACAACGGTTCTGGTCGTAAGTCATAATATGGAGATCGTTACTGCTATGCAGAAGCGAGTGATCACCCTCCAGCAGGGACATGTTGTCGGCGATGTGCAACTGGGAGGTATCGATTATGAAAATTAGTACATTTGGCTATACACTCAAAGAGGGAATCAAAAACGTCTGGACAAATAAAGTCTTTTCCATTGCCTCTATTGCAACGATGGCAGCCTGTATATTCTTATTCGGCGTATTTTACGCCATGATTGTGAATTTTCAGGGAGTTGTAAAGGATGTTGAGTCCGGGGTTGCAATCACGGTATTTTTTGAAGACGGAACGACACAGCAGAGGATCGATGCGATTGGAAAAGAGATTGCTGCGAGTGAGGAAGTAGCCAGCTTCAATTATGTTTCTGCCGATGAGGCATGGGAAGAGTATAAGCTGGAGTATTTTGAAGGAAACGAGGATGCGGCAGCCGCATTCGGAACAGATAACCCCCTGGCGAATGATTCGAACTACGAGATCTACATGGAGGATATTGCGCAGCAGCAGGGACTTGTGGAACACCTGGAAAGCCTGGATGGCGTCAGCAGGGTCCGGCAGTCGGAGACAGTGGCCAATACGCTGTCTGATGTAAATAAACTGATCGGAGCGATATCGATCGTTATTATTGTCATATTGATCTGTGTCGCTGTATTCCTGATCAGCAATACAGTCCGTACCGGTATCACTGTCCGGAAAGAAGAGATCGGTATCATGAAGATGATCGGAGCGACGGATTATTTTGTACGGGCGCCGTTTATCGTAGAGGGTATCCTGATCGGCCTTGTGGGGGCGATTATTCCGCTGGCGATTCTGTATTCCATGTATGGAAAAGTCATTACCTATGTGGGAGAGCGGTTCGGATTCCTGAGCAACATGATCAATTTTATCCCGGAAAATACTGTGTTTATCATATTGCTTCCGGTGGGATTGATCCTGGGAGTCGGAATCGGGTATCTTGGCAGCCGGATTACCGTTCACAAACACATCAACGTTTAGAAGATGAATTGATTCATAAATGGTTCTGTCGGGGCATAGTACAGTATTATGGATGAGAATAGGAATGGTCTGGAACCGGAGAGGAATGCACAGCCGGGGACAGACAATAATGTAAAAATGAATCAGGATTCCGGGAACAGGAAAAACCGGGGATTTGCGAAAGGTTTTCTGGCAGGGGTGATCATCGCCGCACTGGTAGTGACGCTGGTTTTCTCAGTCATTCCCCGGGCCGGAGTCTCTTATGGAAAGAACCAGGCGCTTCTCGACAGGGAAACGGAGAGAAAGGTAGAGGCACTTTCATCCTTTATTCAGGAGAATTACTACGAGGATGTGGATGTAGAGGAAATCCGGAACGGACTGTATCAGGGCCTGTTTGACAATCTGGATGTTTATTCCTGCTATTATACACCGGAGGAATACAAAGAACTCTTTGAAACAACACTGGAGGGTTCCTACTCCGGAATAGGAGCCAGTCTGCAGCAGGATGAGGAGACAATGGCTGTTACGATCGTTCATGTGTATGAAGGAACTCCGGCTGAGGAAGCGGGTCTTCAGGAGGGGGATATGATCATACGCGTAGATGATTATGATACCTCTTCCATGGAACTTGCGGAGGTAGTCAGCCATATCCGCGGAGAGGAGAACACAACGGTACATCTGGAATTCTACAGGGGCAGCGAAAAAATGAGCTGTGATGTCTCCCGCAGAAAGATGTCACTGCCTACCGTTGAGAGCGAGATGCTGTCAGATGGAATCGGCTATATTTCCGTATCCGAATTCACCGATGCGACTACACAGCAATTCTCAGACGCGCTTGCGGAATTATCTTCAGAAGGAATGAATTCTGTGATCATCGATCTTCGGATGAATCCGGGAGGAGTTCTGACGACAGCCTGTGACATGCTGGATGAGATCCTTCCGGAAGGTCTGATCGTTTACACGGAAGACAGGGAAGGTAAGAAAGATGAAATCTACTCAACGGATGAGAAGTCCCTGGATATACCGCTTGTTGTTCTGGTCAACGGATACAGCGCAAGCGCCTCTGAAATATTCGCAGGGGCTATTCAGGACCGGGGGGCCGGCACGATTGTCGGAACGACCACATACGGAAAGGGAGTAGTGCAGTCCGTGCGCAGCCTGGATGACGGCAGCGCCATCAAGCTGACGACACACCGCTATTTTACGCCCGGAGGCACCTGTATTCAGGGAATCGGCATCACACCCGATGTGGAAATCGAATATCAGTTTCTGGGAGAAGAAGGCGAAAAGTATACGCATGAGCTGGATAACCAGATCCAGAAAGCAATCGAAATCCTGAAAGAAAAACAGTAGCAGAAGATTTTTAGAAAAGTAAAAAAGAGGATGAAAAAGTATTGACTTTTCATCCTCTTTCCGTTATTATATCATTTGTGTTCAGTAATGACATGCGCGAGTGGCTCAGTTGGTGGAGCACGACCTTGCCAAGGTCGGGGCCGCGGGTTCGAGTCCCGTCTCGCGCTTTTTATTTTGCCCAAAAACCACCCGGAAACTTCGGGTGGTTTTTTTGGGCAAAAAGAGCCCGTACGGGCTCAGACGAAATCCTGCGGATTCCGTTCGAGGCCTCCGCTTCGAAAAATATTCATCCGAAAGGGTGAATTTTTTTGAAAAAAGAGCAAAAAAGTTAGTACTGCGTTAGCTCCTGTAAAGTATAATGTCACACGTTACTGTTTAAAAAAGGAGGTTATATATGACGAAACTTGATTTAAAAGGCTTGAAAATCACCTGGATAGGTTTGCTGTTAACTTTGATTAGCGGAGTGCTCAATGGTATTGGAAGCCAGAATACAATGAGCATGTCTTCAGGTACAGTTACAGCTGCACAATCCACAAGTCCGGCCTCAGCGCTTGGAGGGATTCTTTATATTGTTGCGTTTATTGTGACAGTGGTCGGACTTTCTATGGCAAAAAATCTTTCGGAGCATTTTAAAAAGGCCCGGAACCTTATGATTATTGTTTTTATTGTGTCATTTGTTATTGCAGTCATCGCCGTATCGGTTGTTGCAGTACAGATTATGAATATGACCGTAACAGGATCCAATCCCGTGAGCGCCGGTCTTATAATCTTTTTGCTGGTGGTGGTTGTTATTCTGATCGCTCTCGGTCTGCTGACATACAGATATCTGCTGAAGGGCTGCCAGGAAACAGCAGTTCTGTGCAATGAAAACGAACTTGGCGAAAAATTCCTGAAGATGTGGAAATTGTTTTTGATTGGTATCATCCTGGTTTTCGCAGGTGTGGTTGTTCTGTTCGTGGGAATTATTGGTGCTACTGCTGCAGGTGCGGCTTCGTTCGCGGCAGTGATCGGAGCAATGGCTCCGGGTGTAGTAATCGTGATCGCAGGTATGATTATAGCACTGGTATTCCAGATCCTTCTTCTTGTCCGGATCGCAAAATTATGCTCATACGATGGAACTGAAATCGGAGCAGGTGAAAAACCGGAAGAGGAAACATCGGACAGTCTTTACTGATAAATAACAGGATAGATGAAAGAACAGTAATGTTCAAGTCCCGCTGGAGCGAGACTTGATACAGGATTCCCCTGAGCAGACGAAAAATCTGCTTAAGGGGATTTTTTTGACCGAATATAGTTAAAGAAACTTTACAATTTCTTTTTTATTGACTATAATAGGTGAAGTATTAGCCTCTGAATGAAGAGGATGGAAAGAGGATTTCAATGGCAAAAACAGGTTTATTTGTGGAAGGCGGCGGTATGAAGTGTGCTTACAGCGCAGGAGTGCTGGATGCTTTCCTCGATGAAAAAGTATCATTTGACTATGCGATCGGCGTATCTGCCGGTTCGGCAAATGCTTCGTCATTTCTGGCCGGGCAGCGCGGACGCAACCGCAGATTTTATACAGATCACATCACGGAGCCGGGATATCTGAGCTTTAAGAATTTTTTCAAAGATGGCAATGTATTCGGTCTGCAGTATATTTATGGGACGCTCAGCAATTCAGACGGAGCAGATTATCTTGATTTTCCTGCCCTGATGGCTAATCCGGCGGAATTCTGGGTCGTGGCTACCAATGCCCGGACGGGGAAGCCGGTCTATTTCAGTAAGACAGACATGAAACAGGATGATTACCGTGCGATTATGGCCTCCAGTGCGATTCCGGCTGCGTGCAGGCCCATCGAGATTGACGGAGAGTATTATTATGACGGGGGGATCAGCGACGCGATCCCTGTACAGAAAATGCTGGATGACGGCTGCGACAAGATTGTAGCAGTGCTCTCCAAGACACGTGATTTTGTGAAGACACCGGAAAAAATGAAGGCGTTCTACACGATGATGTGCCGGAAGTATCCAAAGTCGATCGAATGCATGAATAATCGTCATATTATGTATACGAAAGAACAAAAGCATTTGTATGAATTGGAGAAACAGGGCAAGGCCTTTATATTTGCTCCCAGCAATCCCCCGAAAATGGGAACCTTCAGTAAGGACCCGCAGATCGAGCAGCAGCTCTACGATCTGGGTATCAGTGACTACAGTAAACTGCGGGAATCATTCCTGGAGTTCATGAAATAATGAGGATGGAAGAGTGTGACGGCAGGCGATGATTACCTGCCGTCAACATGTTATCTGCGGTCAAATTCCGGATTGAAGTAGTAGAAGTTCTTGGAATTCATCTCTTCCTTCAGCATTTCCAGAGCCTCACCGAAGCGCTGGAAGTGCACAATTTCTCTGGCTCTTAAAAACTTTAAAGGCGCGCATACGTCCGGATCATCTATGATGCGAAGAAGATTGTCATAGACGGTTCGGGCTTTTTGTTCTGCCGCCAGATCTTCATAGAGATCTGTGAGGGCATCTCCTTTTGACTGGAGCTCCAGCGCTGTAAAGGGGATTCCCGCTGCCGCCTGCGGATACAGACCCTTGGTATGATCAATATAATAGGCATCAAAGCCGGCTGCTTTTACATGGTCATCATTCAGGTCACGGGTCAGCTGATAGATCATGGAGCAGATCATTTCCATATGATTCAGCTCTTCTACGCCGATGTCTGTCAGCAGTCCGCCGATCGGCTTGACCGGCATGGTATAGCGCTGCGCCAGATATCTGGTACTCGCGGAAAGTTCGCCGTCCGGACCGCCGTACTGTGAAATGATCAGCTTGGCGATGTTGGGATTGGTGTTATTAATTTTAATCGGAAACTGCAGTCTTTTTTCGTAAGCAAACATCAGATACACGCTCCTTCCCAGGGCAGAGGACCTTTGTCCCAGCCATACGTTTCTTCATCCAGACCTCCGGTTATAATCGAGGCCTGCGTCAGAGGATTGAATTTGCCCGCGTAATCTGCAAGCAGTTCAAGCCGCCTGCTCATCAGTTGGTGAAAGAGAGCGAGGCCGTTTTCACAGGTCGGATGGGTATCCAGATAGAGTGTCAGATCATTGAGCGCAAAGCTGATTTCTGTGATATCCGACAACAGGTTTTCCCGATCCCGCTGCTCATCATTTCCCGTATCACTGCAGGCAGAGAGATTGCTGCTTCCCTGCGGAGCTTTATAAAAAGCCAGATTCAGGCAGGGAAAGATGGTTCCTTCTTTGAGTGCGGAACACCAGTCGTAAGGCTCGCACCATTCCTGTTTCGGAAAGGCCGCCATTGCGAGTGAATCCGCACCCTCAGGGATATTTTTTTTCATGTCAGGTGCCTCCTTATGAGTGATTTTTACATTCATAGTGTGTCAGAAGAACATAAAAATATGTTTTTAAAAATCCAAATCCAGTAATTTACAAACTGTCCGATGTCCGTTATAGTAGGAAAGGTAGAGAATTTCAAGTCTCGCACGCGAGACTTGGCGCGGAATTCGGGTCAGCGTCAGCTGACATCTTCCAAACCGAATTCCTGCGCATCCTCGCGGAGCGTTTATCTCAGTGGGGGTCTCTCACACTGAGATGGAAAAGGATTCGGTAGAATGATGAATTATGAACAGGCGATGGCTTTTCTGGAAAGCACAAAAAAATACGGAAGTCAGCTGGGACTGACCAGCATAGTCAATTTAATGCATGAACTGAATGATGTGCAGGAGTCCATTCCGGTCGTGCACATTGCAGGGACCAATGGGAAGGGATCTGTCGGAGCAATGCTCTCAGCAGTTCTTACCGAATGCGGTTACAAAACAGCCAGATTTAATACACCCGATGTGTTTTCCTACGAAGAGGAGTTCCTCATGGACGGCAGGCCCATTTCAAAGACTGAGCTGGCGGAGGTCTTTACCGTTGTGGCTGCAGCCTGTGAACGTCTGGTACAGAACGGGATGCCGCATCCGACGCGTTTTGAAGTGGAAACGGCTGCCGCGTTTGTATGGTTTGCCGGAAGCGGGTGTGACATTGCCCTCGTGGAAGTAGGGATGGGCGGAGAGACAGATGCGACGAATCTGATCAGTCGTCCACTGGTCAGTGTACTGACTTCGATCAGTATGGATCACATGAATTATCTGGGAGACACACTGGCTGAGATTGCCGCCGTAAAATCCGGCATCATCAAACAAGACTGCCCGGTGGTGAGCATGTCACAGGAACCGGAAGTCGCAGAAGTGATTGAAAAAAAATGCAGACAGATGCATGCCCCGCTGTTTTGGAGCACATCGGTTGTCATTGAGAATGTCAAATGTGAGGGCGGAGCCCTTTCCTTTACCTGGCGCCCGGAATCGGGACCCGTTCCGGTTCAGCCCGGTCTGCGGGAACTTTGTCAGATCGAGAATGCTGCCTGTGCCATCCGCGTGCTGGAGCTGCTTGCTCCCCAATATCCGCGTATCAGTGTTCTGTCAATCAAGTGCGGTCTGGAGAAAGTCCGCTGGCCCGGCCGGTTTGAAAAAATCTGTTCTTCTCCGGATGTATATCTGGACGGGGCGCATAATGAAGATGCCGTCAGAAAACTGAGAGCAACACTGGATCAGAATTTTCCGGGGAAAAAGATTCTTTTTATTATGGGAGTGCTCGCAGATAAAGAGTATGACAAAATGATTCAAATCATGTTCCGGCCGGGCGACAGAGTATTTACCGTCACTCCGCCGAACCCGAGAGCTCTCCGGGCAGAGGCACTGGCAGAGCTTTTATGTACACAAAATATCAGAGCAATCTCTTGTGAAAATCCAAAAGATGCGGTATCATATGCACTGTATGAAGCAGGTACAGAAGATATCATCCTTGTGTTTGGTTCATTATATTATCTGAAAGAGATTCGAAAGGCATTTGAGGAAAAATTAAGTGAACAGCGAGATGGAATATACCAGCCGGCTGCTGAAAAATGAATCTTTTCTCAGCACACTGCAGGAGATCAGACAATTTGAGACAGACCGGATCTATTGTCATCATGAAATAGGACATGCACTTGATGTATGCAGAATTGCCTGGATTCATTATCTGGAGGACCATTTGCATGCACACACGGATGAAGACTGGACACAGATAAAGGATCGTATCTATGTGGCAGGGCTTTTGCATGACATCGGCAGGGCAGAACAGTATGCGACCGGAGTACATCACTCTGTGACCGGTGTACGCCTGGCACGGCAGATGCTGGAGGAGATCCGCTATCCGGAAACCTGGACCCGGGAAACACTGCAGATCATTACTGAGCATTACGGGCGTGATGAAAAAGAAAACAGGGAGAAATCAATAGGCTTTTACATAGAACAGGCAGATCATCTTTCCAGAAATTGTTTCTGCTGTGAAGCACAGGAAAGCTGTAAGTGGAAACAGTCCGAAAGAAACTGCACGGTTATATCCTGAAAAACATGGGAGAAAAATCTATGAGAATTGGCAGCAGAGAGTTTGACACACAAAAAAAGACCTATGTGATGGGAATTCTGAATGTGACCCCGGATTCCTTCTCGGATGGAGGAAAATATTCTTCGGTGGATCAGGCTTTAAGACAGGCTGAGCATATGGTCCTGGAAGGGGCCGATGTGATCGATATCGGCGGTGAGTCTACAAGACCCGGCTATACGAAGATTTCAGAAGAAGAGGAGATTGAAAGAGTTGTTCCGGTGATCCGTGCAGTCAGGAAACACTTTGACGTACCGATCTCGCTGGACACCTATAAGAGCGAAGTGGCCAGAGCGGGTCTCGATGCCGGCGCGGCTCTGATCAATGATATCTGGGGGCTGAAACAGGATGAAAAGATGGCAGAGGTCATTGCAGAATATGATGCCGCCTGCTGCCTGATGCATAACAGGAAGGAAGCTGACTACAGGGATCTGATCGCGGATATGATTCTTGATCTGGAAGAATCCATCCGGCTGGCGAAAGAAGCAGGGATTCGGAATGACGGGATCCTTCTGGATCCCGGTATCGGATTTGCAAAAACCTATGAGGACAATCTCCGGACTTTAAACAATCTGGAGACATTTTCACGGCTGGACTATCCGCTTCTTCTCGGGACATCCAGAAAGTCGGTGATCGGCCTGACATTACATGCGGACACCGGGGACAGGGTGATCGGCACAGCAGTAACGACCGTATTTGCAGTGATGCATCACTGTGCCTTTGTGAGGGTCCATGATATCAAAGAAAATGTACAGGCAATACGGATGACGGAGGCAATTCTGAATGCCGGAGGAAGACAGGGTGGTGAATAAATGATCAGTCAGAAATATCATTATATATTGTGGGATCTGGATGGGACGATTATCAATTCCTATGAGGGCGTATCAAAGAGCGTACAGTATGCGCTGGAGCCCTATGGGATCTTTCCGGAAGGGGAGACGGCGCTGCGCAAGTTCATTGGGCCGCCTTTGCGGGAGTCTTTTCCAAAGGTAGCCGGACTTGATGAAAAATATGTTGAAGATGCGGTTGCCCGTTACCGGGAACGCTATATTCCTGTCGGTGTTTATGAATGCGAGCTGTTCGAAGGAGCGAAAGAAACGCTTGAGACTTTTCGGGAAGCAGGCTATGTGCAGGTGCTTGCCTCCTCAAAACCGGAGCCGCAGTGCAGAAAGATTCTGGAAAAATTCCGGCTTACAGAACTGCTGGATGAGGTGGTCGGGGCAAGCCTGGACGGGAAAATCGACACAAAGATCGAAGTTCTCAATGAAGCCTTTCGGCGGTTGAAGAAGACAGACCCCGGGTTTCGGAAAGAGAAGGCGGTGCTGATCGGAGATACAAAGTATGATGTGAGGGGGGCTGTGGAGGCCGGGATTGACTGTATCGGAGTTTCTTATGGGTTTGGTACCAGAAAGGAATTAATAGAAAACGGTGCCGTCGCGGTATATGACCGTCTTGAAGATCTGGCTGGTCAATAATATATCAAGTACGCCTCGGGCGTACTTGCCGCGGCGCGCTTTCCGCTTGCGCGCCTG
>CAMNOU010000002.1 GCA_946546945.1 uncultured Lachnospiraceae bacterium | reverse complement strand
AGACGAGCTTGTCATTACCCGCCACTTAAGAAGTGGGGGTCTCTCACACTGAGATCCATGTTCCTGTCTTTCCGGCAATCCCGTCCTTTGCCTTTTCAAGCAGGGTGATCAGAGCCGTCCTTCCCGCGCCGGATTTCGCAAAGGCAAGTGCGGCCTGCACCTTTGGCAGCATGGATCCCGGCGCGAATTCGCCATCCGCAATATATTTTTCCGCGAGAGCAGGCGTCAGATCGCTTAACCATTCTTCATCCGGTTTCCCGAAGCGGATTGCCACTTTCTCAACGGCCGTCAGAATAATCAGGCAGTCTGCATCTAACTGTTCTGCCAGCTTTTCTGCCGCAAAATCCTTGTCGATCACGGCAGCCGCCCCCTTTAAATGATGGCCTTCGGTGACAAAAACAGGAATCCCCCCTCCTCCGCATGCAATAACCACATGATCAGCCTCCACCAGGGAGCGGATCGTATCGATCTCTACAATAGACAGAGGCTTCGGGGAGGCCACGACTCTGCGGTATCCCCGCCCCGCATCTTCTGTCACTTTATAATCACGCTCCCGCACCAGAGCATCTGCCTCTTCCTTCGTCATAAAGGCTCCGATGGGTTTGGACGGCGCAGAAAATGCAGGATCATCCGGATCAACCTGTACCTGCGTCAGCATGGTCGCGCAGCCCTTCTGGATCCCGCGGTCCAGAAGTTCTTCCCGCAGTGCGTTTTGCAGATCATAACCGATATACCCCTGGCTCATTGCCACACATACCGACAGCGGACAGGGAATATATTTCTCCGGATCGGAACGGGTCAGCTCCGTCATCGCATTCTGGATCATGCCCACCTGGGGGCCGTTCCCATGCGCGATCACGACTTCATTCCCCTCCTCGATCAGATCCGCGATGGCAGATGCCGTTTTCTTCACGGCAGCCATCTGCTCCGGAAGACTATTTCCGAGTGCATTGCCGCCCAGAGCAATTACAATTCTCTTTCCCATAATGCTTCCCCCTTTGTGTGCGTATGCGGATTATGCTTCGAAGTGTCTGGGCACATTTCTTTCTTCGAGTGCCTTCAGGACTGCCTGGGGATTTTTCTGTTTCGCAAGCAAAATCATTGCCGCAATGATATAGGGTTTGTAGCTTGCCTCTTTATAAAGAGGATCGCGGTAACGGTCGAATACAGAAGCCTCTACTTCCCCCTCCTCACAGGACACGCCGCTGATATCCGCAGGCAGGCAGTGCAGATACAAAGCCTTTCCGTCTTTTGTCAAGGCCATCCGTTTTTCTGTACAGCACCAGTCTTTATGCATGGCATTTTGTGCAAGAAGCTCCTTTTCCAATGCGGCAATGCCGGCCTGATCTCCCTTTGCGTACAGATCAGTCCTCTTTTCCATCGCCGCGAACGGAGCCCAGCTCTTCGGATAAACGATGTCCGCATCCTGAAATGCTTCTTCCATGGAATTGGTCTTCCGGAAACTGCCGCCCGATGCAGCTGCGTTTTTTCTGGCCACTTCCTCTACCTCAGGCATCACATCGTATCCTTCCGGATGCGCCAGGACAACATCCATGCCGAATCTTGTCATCAGACCGATGACGCCCTGCGGAACAGACAGAGGTTTCCCGTAACTGGGAGAATACGCCCATGTCATTGCCACCTTCTTGCCTTTCAGGTTTTCCGCTCCTCCGAACGTATTGATGATGTGAAGCATATCTGCCATACACTGCGTCGGGTGATCAATATCACACTGCAGGTTTACGAGAGTCGGCTTCTGCTCCAGTACACCATCTTTATTTCCCTGTGTCACGGCATCTACGACCTCATGCATGTATTTGTTTCCTTTACCGATATACATATCATCACGGATTCCGATCACATCGGCCATAAAAGAAATCATATTGGCGGTCTCTCTTACAGTCTCGCCATGCGCGATCTGGCTCTTTCCTTCATCCAGATCCTGGACTTCCAGCCCCAGCAGATTGCAGGCGGAGGCAAAGGAAAACCGGGTGCGGGTGGAGTTGTCCCGGAACAGAGAAATTCCCAGACCGGACTCGAATATCTTCGTAGAAATATTATGTTCTCTCATATAACGCAGGGCATCCGCCACTGTGAACACAGCTTCTATCTCGTCATCCGTCTTCTCCCATGTCAGAAAGAAATCTCCGTTGTACATCTCTTTAAAATTCAGTTGATTGAGTCTGTCAATATAGCTCTGCAATGTTTTATCCATATTTTTCTTCTCCATTTTTATTATTCAAGACCAGTATCAGCGGATATCATTGTCTGTTTTGCCTGCACGAAACTGAGATACATCCTCCGTTTTGCTGTCAGGCCTGTACAGATTTGCTGCTGCCGCATAGACTGCAGCACATCTTACCAGGTCATCCTTGTAGGTAATCTCATTCGGAGCGTGCGCCTGGCTCTCGGCTCCGGGTCCGAACCCGACACAGGGGATTCCGTAACGGCCCTGAATGGCCACTCCGTTCGTCGAAAAAGTCCATTTGTCGATCAGCGGACGGTTGCGCAGTTCTTTTGTCGAATCAGGTCCCATACGCCTGTCCCCGTAAAGACCGCGGTGCGCGTCTGCCAGTGCCTGCACATGCGCCGCGTTTTCCCTGTTGATCCATGTCGGGAAATAGCATTCTGTCTCGTATACTTCGCCGGTCCAGGAAGGGCGGTCATACATGTACATGGAAACCGTCACATCATCTCCATATTTTTGTACGCTCGGAAGAGCCCGTATCTCATCCAGACAGGAATCCCATGTTTCACCGGCTGTCATGCGGCGGTCAATGGAAATCGCGCAGCTGTCAGCCACTGCGCAGCGGCTCGGGGACGTGTAGAAGATCTGGGAAACAGTGCAGGTGCCCCGTCCGAGGAATCTCGCATCTTCAAAGTGCTGCGGATTGAACTTCGGATCCAGCATTTTCACAAGACCCTTGATCGCCGTGCTCTCCTCGCATCCGTTATTGTTCAGAGCGCGCACATCGGCGATAATATCTGCCATTTTATAGATTGCATTGTCTCCTCTGTCCGGCGCCGAGCCATGGCAGGAGACCCCTTTCACATCCACACGGATCTCCATACGCCCGCGGTGTCCTCTGTAAATGCCTCCGTCTGTCGGCTCTGTGGAAATGACGAACTCGGGGACAATTTTATCTATATTGTAGATATACTGCCAGCACATCCCGTCACAGTCCTCTTCCTGGACAGTTCCGACGACCATAATCTTATAACCTTCCGGAATCAGGTTCAGATCCTTCATGATCTTTGCGCCATATACCGCGCTTGCCATGCCTCCTTCCTGATCGGAACCGCCGCGGCCATAGATGATTTCGTCGGTTTCATATCCTTCGTACGGGTCATGATCCCAGTTGTCAATATTGCCAATCCCGACCGTATCAATGTGAGAATCGATTGCGATAATTTTCTCTCCGTCTCCCATCCAGCCGATCACATTTCCCAGACCATCGATTTCGACCTTGTCAAAATGGAGTTTCTCCATTTCCTTTTTGATACATTCCACTACTTCTTTCTCATGGCAGCTCTCGCTCGGATGAGAAATCATCGCACGTAAAAATGCGCTCATGTCTGCTCTGTAGTTTTCCGCCGCTTCGTTGATTTTTTTGAAATCCAGTGACATCTCTGTTTCCCTCCATGTTGATGTATTCAATAATTCAAGTCCCGCTCCCACTGATATCGTTTTATGCTGTCGGGTATTCCCCGCCCCAGACAATCTTCTCATATTTCTCCGGATCCGTGTCTCCCTCTGTGGAAAACAGCAGTACCCGGCTGTTCTGATCCAGCCCGAGCGCTTCGCGCAGTTCCCGATACGTATCATCCGTCATAATCGAGGAAATCACTCCCATTCCAACAGCTCCGGATTCACCTGACACAACGGCAGGATCCCCTTTCACCGGTGCGGCCAGCATACGCATCCCCTTCGCGGATACCCAGTCCGGGCAGCTGATAAATGCGGATACGTGATTTCTCAGAATATCCCACCCGATGGTATTCGGTTCTCCGCAGGCCAGCCCTGCCATGATGGTATTCAGATCCCCGCCGACCGTTCTGATCTGTCCGTCCCCGGCTGCGGCTCCCTTATACAGGCATGCAGCAGCTTCTGCCTCCATGACTGCAAATTTCGGAGGATCGGAAGGGTACAGGTTGGTAAAATACCCCACGACCGCTCCCGCCAGACTTCCGACACCGGCCTGCACAAACACATGCGTCGGCCGGTTCACTTCCAGGCTTCTCAGCTGCTGTGCCGCTTCGGAAGCCATGCTGCCGTAGCCCTGCATGATCCATGACGGGATCTTTTCATAGCCCTCCCACGCGGTATCCTGAATGATTACACCGTGCGGGGTCTGCTCTGCTTCCTTTGCGGCCAGCCGCACACAGTCATCATAATTCAGTTCCTCGATGGTCACACTGGCTCCTTCTTTCGCAATGTTTTCAAACCTGGTCTGCGTGCTTCCCTTCGGCATATGAACGACCGCTTTCTGTCCAAGCTTATTGGCAGCCCACGCTACGCCCCGCCCGTGATTGCCGTCTGTCGCCGTAAAAAAAACTGCCTGTCCGAACTCTTCACGGAATTTCCCGCCCGTGAGATACTCATACGTCATCTCTGATGCATCTTTTCCCATTTCATCCGCAATGTATCCGGCCATTGCAAAGGATCCTCCCAGCACCTTGAACGCATTGAGCCCGAACCGGTAGCTTTCATCCTTCACATACAGCCCTGCCAGTCCCAGACGTTCTGCCATACCGCTCAGATCCGCCAGCGGTGTTACAGAATACTGTGGAAAGCTGCGGTGAAAATTCTTTGCCCGCTCAACATTCTCCAGACTCATGACGCTGATATATCTGTCATCACTCTTTGGCATTTTATTTAGAACCCACTTCATTTCTTCCATTATTCGTCCCCCTTTTCGCTGTTGTTATCTGGTTTTCTTTCTGCTGTACCAGGTATCCGCAAGCGGCAGACTGGTGCGGAATTTCCCATCCAGCCGGTAATAAGCATGCGCACAGGCCGGAGCTGTCGGAATCATGCAGAGCTCGCCGCATCCTTTCGCGCCCAGCGCATACGGAAGTTTGTCTTCCTCTGCGGGCCGGCAGAGAAATACTTCCAGTTCGGGCGCCTCGGTCGCACGCATAAAACCAATCGTACCAAATCTGCTTTTGGGCTGTCCGTCCACACACTCGAATTTCTCCGTGACTCCATATCCGATGCCCATGACCATACCGCCTTCAATCTGACCTTCCACAGACTGTATGTTCACGGGTGTTCCGACGTCGAATGCAGAAACGGCTTTCTCGATTTTTCCCTCTTCATTCAGAATGATTACCTGCGTTCCGTAAGAATAGGATACATGGCTGACCGGGTTCTCCTTGATTGCGCCGAGCGGGTCCGATTTGACCGAATACTCTCCGTAGAATTCCTGCCTTTCCAGATCCGCCAGCGACTGCGCACCCGCCAGAGCCTTTTTCAGCTTCTCGCCGGCGCGGCGTGCTGCCTCTCCCGTCACGACAGTCTGTCTGGATGCTGTTGACGTACCGGAATCCGGTGTGCGCACAGTATCTGCCGGTTCATGTATAAAGAGCGCGGGATCCAGATCGGTCACATGGCAGATCTCCGTCAGCACCATCTGTCCGATTCCCTGCCCCATACAGGCAGCCGATGTCCGGATATGGATTTTCCCGTTTTCAACCGAAAGAAGCACTCTTCCTATATCTTTTTTCCCCATTCCAGTCCCGGAATTTTTAAATCCGCAGGCGATGCCGGCATAGGGATGCGCGTAGAAAATATCTTTCACAGCGTCCAGACAGGCTTCCATGTTCGTATTCGGATCCGCGGTCTGACCGTTCGGAAGCACATCGCCCGGCCTGATCACATTTCTTTTCCGGAATTCCCATGGATCAATCCCTGCCATTTCGGCCAGCAGATTGATATTCATCTCTGTTGCAAAGCAGCTCTGTGTCACGCCAAATCCGCGGAATGCCCCGGAAACACAGTTGTTTGTATAGACCGACATGCCAAAGATATCTATGTTCTGGTAGTTATATGGTCCGGCGGCATGTGTACAGGCCCGGTGCAGAACCGGCCCTCCCAGGGATGCATAAGCGCCGGTATCCGCAATGATAATCCCCTTCATGCCAGTCAGAATCCCGTTCTCATCACAGGCCGTTGTAAATTCCATCTCCATCGGATGGCGCTTCACATGATAATCGAGGGATTCCTGCCGGGTATACTTCACCTTGACCGGCCTTTTTGTCACCCGGGCCATCAGAGCGGCATATGGCTGAACCGTCATATCTTCCTTCCCTCCGAACCCGCCGCCGACCAGAGCGGTACGCACATGCACTTTTTCAGGTTCCATCTGAAGCATGGCTGAACACTCTCTTTGCACATCATAGACGGACTGGCTGGTGGTGTAGATCAGCAGACCGTCCTCCCCTTCGGGAAGTGCGACCGCACATTCCGGCTCCATGAATCCATGCTCCTGCCAGGAGGTCTTATACTTTCTTGTCACTACATATTTCGATTTTCTGATCGCTTCATCCGCATTCCCCCTGACGAGGTTCGCTCTGCTCATCACATTCCCGTCCGGATGGATCAGCGGTGCGTCCCCTTTCAATGCGTCAAAGGGCGTTGTGACAGGTTCCAGTTCCGTATACTCTACATCCACCAGTCCCGCAATTTCCTCCAGTTTATCCGAATCTTCCGATGCAATGACAGCGAGGACATTTCCGACATACCGGGTGATGTCTCCTTCGCCCATCATCACATCCCAGTCCTGTTTAATGTGCCCGATCTTATTGCACGGGACATCCTTTTTCGTAAGTACACGAACACAGTCCGGATGCGCCTCTGCCCTGCTTACATCCACGCGCTCCACTCTGGCGCGGGGATATTTTGAATAGACCGGTTTGGCATAGATCATTCCCCCGATCTCGATATCATCCGCAAAAATACCGGTGCCATTGACCTTTTCAGACGCATCGATTCTCTTAAAGTGCTCATCCATATGCAGGCGGACAGGATTTTCAGGAACAGGCTTTTTCTCACGGAAATAATCCGCCGCCATCAGGATTGCATCTTCAATTTTCTTATATCCTGTACAGCGGCACAAATTCCCCTGAATTGCTTTTTTCACATCCTCTCTGTCCGGATTCAGATTGACATCCAGAAGGCTTTTGGCAGAAATCACCATTCCGGGGATACAAAACCCGCACTGTACAGCGCCTGCCATGGCAAAACAATGTTCATAGACCCTCATCTCCTCCGGAGAGATTCCTTCAACAGTGAGCACCTCTTTTCCTTCCAGTCTGCTTAAAGAGATCACACATGCTTTCGTTTTTTTCCCATCCACGAGCACCGTGCAGGTGCCGCAGGCACCTTCACTGCATCCGTCTTTGGCCGCAGTCAGATGCAGGTCGTCGCGCAGAAAACGAAGAAGTTTCTTATCATGTTCCGATGTATAGATTTTTCCGTTGATTTTCACATTATACATAACTTCCCTCCTCTCTGTCTGATTTCATTATACGGGCAGCGAAAGAAAACCCGCAAATACTTCCTCAGAAGAACTCGCCTGCCTGAGCCAAAGCAGTTTTTTACCCTGTCCCTGATCTGTTTGTACCCTGTAGGTTGGTACCTGCTATACTTTCGGACAAATACTTTAAGGAGATCGATATGTATATCAGTCAGACTGCCGGAATTATCGGCGCAGCAAATCCGAAACGCGCAAATCCCCTTCGCCGGATCGGGGAAATCACTGCAGTGAAAAGAATCGTACTGACCATGCAGCAGGCAGGGATTTTCCCCATTGTAATCATCACCGGTGCTGAGGAAGATGAAGTTCGCTGGCAGCTTGCCGGCGACAATGTCATCTTTATTCCCGCTGCCGATTCGGAATCTCCCAGTCTGCTTCAGAATGTACAGATCGGGATCCGATTTCTGATCGGCAAATGCGACAGCATCCTCTTCACCCCGGTGAACGCCCCTTTGTTTACCGCACAGACCATCCTGAAGCTGTGCAGCACGGACGCTGACATCGCCACCCCCTCGTTCCGCAAAGAATCCGGCCATCCGGTACTGATCCGCAATGAGGTATTCCCGGAGGTGTTCTCCTATAAAGGTGCCAATGGTCTGAGGGGGCTGTTCCACAGTCTTGACAGCCGCCGCATTCGCGTGCCTGTCCCGGATGCGGGCATTCTGTCCCTGAATCTGGAAGACGAGCCCCTGATGGAACATGTCCCGGAACACAACCAGGCCCTTCTGCATCCCTCTGTCCGCATCAGCCTTGGAAGCGAGACCGCATTTTTCGACAGCCGTCTGAAACTTCTGCTGTTTCTGATCAGCAGTCTCCAGAATGTACGGCTTGCGTGTGAATCGATGGCTATCTCCAAAGGAAAAGCCTGGAACATGATCAATGCCTTAGAAGAAAAACTGGGCTTTCCTGTCGTCACCCGCAAACAGGGAGGCCGAAACGGCGGCCGGACCTCTCTTACGATTCAGGGCGAAGAATTCCTGCTTCGCTGGCAGAAGTATGAAGAAGAAATCTACCGCTTTTCCCAGGAATCTTATCACACACTTTTTTCAGATCTTCTTCCTCTCCCCTCCGAAGAAGGCGGAGCCATCCGCTGATGGCTCCCTCCTTTTATTTGTCTGTATGCAGCATGATTTTTTCCAGAAGCACATCATAAGTCCCGCCGCATACCATGCCTTCCTGTTCCGCTTCCTCCGCGGTCATGTCGACATGTGCCACTTTTTGTTCTTCGCCGCTGCTCAAAAACATCCGATGCGCCTGCATGGCTACAGCGGCTTCAGCGCAGCCGCCTCCGATCGTTCCGACGCTGCTGCCATCACGCAAAAACAGCATTTTTGTGCCGGTTTTGCGGGGAGCGGATCCTTTCTTCTGTATAATGGTCGCAAGAATTGCCTGCCCGGACTCCCGGACTGATTTTGCATCCGGCTCATTGATCATCTGCAGAACATCGTCAGGATATCCCTGGCTGTACCCGTTCCGGCTGCGCTCCTGAATAATCTCACCGATAATAGAGACCGCGATTTCCTCCGGTGTTTCCGCCCCGATCGGCAGTCCGACCGGCATATGGATTTCCCGGCAGATCCTTTCTTCGAATCCCAGACCGGTCAGCGTTTCCTTCACCATCGTTGTCCGCCGCCTGCTTGCCATCATTCCGATATAGGCATATTCTTTGCAAAGGATACTCTGCAGGCAGTCCAGATCATACCGGTGTCCGCGCGTGACCACTACAAAATACGCATCCCTGCCTCCGGGAATTGCTTCCAGAGCATGGACGAAGGCGTCGCACAGGACACAGTCCGCCCCCGCTGTTCTGGCCTGATCAGCAAATACCGGCCTGTCTTCAATGACCGTTACCAGAAAACCTGTCATTTTTGCGAGACGGATCAGGGGGATCGATACATTGCCGGCTCCGCAGATGACCATTCTCTGCTTTCCGGTTAATTGCTCGTAATAGACTGTTTCTCCGTCCATCTTTTCCATCCCATTCCCGGACAGCTCATCGATCCGGTCTTTTTTGTCTGCAAAAAAGCTGTTTTCCTCATATACTTTCAGGGTTCCATCCTCAAAAAGCAGCGCCTTCTCACCGGCATGCTGTCCGGAGATCACCGTGAATGCCATATGCTTTTTTGTTCGTTCCAAAAGTGATATATCTTTGTAAAAATCTTTCATTTCAGGCCTCTCATATCCGGAAAAAATGACTACCTTCAGATACCGGATCTCTGCAGGAATTCTTCCAGAAGACGCATACATACTTCTTTTCTGTATTCCGCAGATACACGTCCCCGGGTCAGATTCATCCGGCTTTTGTAACTGTTCAGGATATCTTCTCTGATCCGTGACGCATCCTGAAGGCGAAGTCCCTCCAGCCGCTTCTCGATATCCGGGAACCGCAGGACTGTATCCGCTACGGCGCCAAAGGCCGCGCGAAACCGTGTGATCCGTCCGTCCTCTGTATCCAGAATACCTGCAAAGGAAATCCTCGAAATGGCCAGTGCCTGTCTGCCTCCCACTTTCTCGTAAAAGTAATGCTGCATTTCTGCAGAAGGGAAGAGAATCTCTGTAATCAGCTCATCCTCTCTCAGATCCAGTTTCTTCCGTCCCTGATAGAACGCAGATACCGGTACCATCCGCTCCGCATCTGCAGACCTGAGATGCACACAGGCATCCATTACATATTCAATCAATACGGTATCTGCCTTCGCCGATCCGTTGCCCAGATTTCCTCCAAAAGTGCCGGCATTCCGGATTGCGGGAGCCGCGATCTTTGCCAGCGCCTTCTTCATCAGCTCCGGCACCAGTTCTGATTCCAGTGCTTCCGTAAACGTTACGGCCGCTCCGATATGAAGTCCCTGTTCATCCGTAAAAATCTGTTTTAATTCCGCCAGATGGCCGAGGAACAAAAACTCTGCATCCTGCGGATTTTCCACCATAAGATCCGTTCCTCCCGCATACGGGCGCGCATGATGTTCTTTGCGTATCTGCAATGCCTCCTGCAGAGATTCCGGTCTGTATCCGTTTACCATAAGCCATCCCCCTCTCCTGCTGCGATCTGAACTGCTTTCACAATCGCCTGGTAGCCCGTACATCTGCACAGATTGCCGGAAAGTCCTTCCCGGATTTCTTCCTCATCCGGATGAGGATTTTTTGCCAGCAAAGCCTCCGAAGCCAGAATCATTCCCGGGATACAAAAGCCGCACTGTACGGCCGATACACTGGCATATGCTTTGTCCAGCACACGGAAACGCTCGGTTTCGCGAAAGCCTTCCATGGTTACGATTGAGGCTCCTTCCACAGCCCCCATCGCAACACAGCAGGAATTCACCAGCCTGCCGTCAAGCAGCACGGAACAGGCCCCGCACTCTCCTTCCTTACATCCGCATTTTACACTTTTGCATTGATAAGTATCCCTGAGCACTTCTAAAAGCCGTTCTCCGGCACTTCCCTGCCAGGTGCGTTCCTGCCCATTTAATAGAAAACGGATCCCATCCATTCTATCGTACCTCCTCTCTCAGCTTCATCAGGGTTTCTTCGGCCGTAAACGGGATGTGATGCAGCCGGAAGGGATTTCCCAGAGCCTGCTCTACCGCTTCCAGATATGCAGGCGGGGCACCGACCAGCGGCAGTTCTCCCGCACCTTTGGCACCATATGGTCCGTACGGATATTTCTCCACATGCAGGATCGCCTGCAGTTTCGGCACATCCATGGCGGTCGGGATCAGATAATCGGAATAGGAATTGTTCCGGATTCTTCCCTTCCCGTCATAATCCATCTGTTCCATGGCAGAATATCCGATCCCCTGAAGGAAACCGCCTTCCATCTGTCCCAGAACAATATTCTCATCAACGGGAGTCCCTACATCAAAACATCCGTATGCTCCGAGGATCTGCGCGCATCCGGTGCAGGTATCGATTTCAACTTCAATCACACTGACAGACCACGCGTAGGTGGGATAGGCATCTCCTTCAAATTTTTCCAGAGAGAACGGAATCATAAAATCCGGTTCTTTATAGTGTTCTTCCACTTCCTGTTCCTGACCGTCTTTCCATTCCTTCTTCAGTCTGATTGCAGCTCTGCGGAGCAGCTCCCCGACCGTCATCAGACTTCTGGATGCTACTGTAGGCCCCGAATCCGGAACACGGGCTGTGTCCGGATGGTTGTAATAGACCTTCTCCAGAGGCAGATCCAGCTCCTGCGCAACAATCTTGGGGAAAGTGGTGCGAAGTCCCTGCCCGATCTCCCCATTGCTTGCCAGGATCTCAACCGTCCCGTCCGCATACTTATGAAGCTTTGCCACCGCCTTGATGATATCCCTCTCTCCGGATCCGGTAAACCCGGCTCCATGGAAGCAAAGGGAAAGACCGATTCCTCTCCGGAAACGTCCGGTCTGTTTTCTGTCATACTCCCTGTGTTTCTTTTGAAAACCGCTGGCCTCATCGATTTTCCTGATCATTTCGGCAAGCGGAACACAGAAATGATACTTCCCGCAGGTAGAGGTGGCGTCTCCCTGCGCCGCCATATGTTCCATCTTAAACGTGAGCGGATCCTTCCCCAGATCCTTTGCCACGTGATTCATCATCATTTCCATTGCGAAAAATGTCTGCGGCGCTCCAAAACCGCGGTATGCCCCGCACGGTGAGGTATTGGTCTTCATCGCGCGGCCTCTGACCCGCAGATTCGGAACATTATACACACCGGGCGCAGCGATCACTCCTCTTTGCAGGACCACGGCAGACAGTGTGCTGTATGCGCCCGCGTTAAAAAGCACATCACATTCCAGAGCCGTTACCTTCCCGTCTTTTACCGCCATCTTATAGCGCGATTTCGAAGGATGTCTTTTGGATGTATATTCCATATCTTCCCTGCGGTCAAAGATCACCCGGACCGGAGCTTTGGCTTTGTAAGCCGCCACCGCCACCTGCGAACCCAGAATCGAAGGAAATGCCTCTTTCCCTCCAAAAGCGCCTCCGGTCACATCCTGAAAAACATGGGTGCCGTGCTCTTTATCCTGATACCCCAGCACACGGTCAACCGCTCCTTTGACATAGTACGCACACTGCAAAGAACCGTGCACATACATGCCGCCGTCCGGCTCCGGCTCCGCCATCATGCCCTGCGGTTCCAGATAAGCCTGCTCCTGATAGCCGGTGGAGAATTCCTCTTCATATACCCTGTCCGCTTCTTCGAATGCCCGGTCCACATCTCCGTGCCCGTAATGATAGTCAAAGAATGCGGTCTCGGATTTCCGGATATCCAGGACCGGTTCCAGTTCCTCGTATTCCACCCGGATTTCCGAAAGGATCCTTCTTACTTCCTTCTCATCGGGGCCGGCCACCATGCCGATAGCCTGTCCGATGAATTCGACCGTTCCCCGGCAGAATACCGGCATGTCATCCAGGACGATATTTACATTGTTATCTCCGGGCACATCGTCTGCATCTACATAAAAGTATCCGTCCGGCAGCGGAGGAACGCATACCGACAGGATCTTTGCCCTTGCTGCAGTCCCATACAGGATTTTTCCTGTCAGAATTTTTTCCCCGTTTTTCGCTTCCGTATAGTCTCCCACATAAACGCTTTTTCCCGAGGCCTTCATTTCGTGATCTTTTTTCACAATCGGTCTGCTGATTTTTTCCATATCTGTCACTCCTCCTTCTCCGAATCAGAAAATCTGTTTTCCGGCAGCAAATTTTGCATAGACTTCCCGCTCATCAGCCAGATAAATGATTCTTTCCAGCCGCTGCCGGACATCCAGTTTATTGGGGCAGACCAGTCTCTGATCGTCCAGCACAACGATATCCGCCTCATATCCTTTTTCAAAGCTTCCTGTATTTCCCCAGAAGGCACCTCCTCCTTTCGTCGCCAGATAGAACACTTCCGGTATCGTCAGGCATTTTTCGGAATCATCCTGCAGCCGCCATCTCATTTTGGATGCCCGGATCGCGCATGCCATCGCATAAAACAGATTCGATGTACTTCCTGCCGCCACATCGCTTCCGAGCCCGACCCGCAGTCCTTCATTCAGAAAACGCCTTACCGGAGCGACTCCGGAGGACAGGTTTATGTTGGATTCCGGGCAGTGCGCGATAAATACCCCGTTTTCTTTGATCCGCTCTATTTCCCGGTCACCGGAATAAACACAGTGCGCCATAATTGTTTTGCAGTCCCTTCCGAAAAGACCTAACCGGTCATAGGCGTCTCCATAGAACTCTGCCTGCGGGCATAATTCCTGTACCCAGGCCACTTCTCCGGGATTCTCGGAAAGATGGGACTGGACCGGAAGATCATAGCTTACCTGGATCGATTTTAAAGCATGCATCAGGTCGTCTGTGCAGCTCGGGATAAACCTGGGCGTCAGAATCGGTCTGACATTCTGATATCCCCGTGCCTGCACTTCTTTGATCCACTGTATCGTTTCCTGCTCTGATTCTTTCGCCGTTTCCCGCAGACGGTTCGGACTGTTTCGGTCCATATTGACTTTGCCCACCATGGCGTTCAGTCCCGCCTTTTCCAGCAGATCCATTAAAAGGATCGTGCTCTCCCGATGAATCGTGGCAAAGACACATGCCCTGGTTGTCGCGCCGGCCCGGAGGTGGTCCGCGAAAATCTGATAAGCTCTTTTCGCATAGGAAAGGTTCTCATACCTGGCTTCTTCCGGAAATGTATGGGCGTCCAGCCAGTCAAGGAGTTCCAGATCCATCCCCATTCCGCGGAAGGCATACTGGGGGGCATGGATATGCAGATCGACCAGCCCCGGAATCAGGATCCGGTCTCCGTAATCCATCTTTGGCAGTTCCCGGAAACGTTCCGGCAATTCCTGATAGACCCCCTCAATCTTCTGATCTTCACACACCAGCCAGCTCTGCTCGCAGATGGTCAGTTTCTCCCTGTCAGCCGCATAAATAATGTTCCCCTTAAGAGCAAACCGCTCATCTCTGATCATCTCATATGCCTCCTGATTCTCTTATCCTAATGTCATGAACGCGTATCTCAAAACAAATACAACAGCTATGATCCATGTGAGCACTTTGATTTCCTTCCACTGTCCCGTCAGGAGTTTGATCACTGTAAACATAATCAGTCCCATGGCGATTCCGTTTGCAATGGAATACGTAAACGGCATAAATATGATCGTGCAGAAGGAAGGCAGGGCATTTGACATCTCCGAGAAATCCACATCCCTGATATTGCTCAGCATCAGGATTCCGACGAAGATCAGCGCCGGAGCCGTGGCCGCTCCCGGAACAATGCTCACTACCGGAGCAAAAATCAAAGATCCAAGGAAGAAAAGCGCAGTCACAAGACTGGTCATCCCGGTTCTTCCGCCTGCAGCGATACCGGCACTGGATTCAACAACAGTGGTGACTGTAGATGTTCCCAGCACAGAACCGGCTGTAGTGGAAATCGCATCAGACATCAGCGCCTGTTTCATACGGATCACTTCTCCGTTTTCATCAATCATGCCGGACTGCTTTGCGGCGCCCATGAGTGTTCCGATGGAATCAAACATATTGACCAGCGAAAAGCTGATGACCAGCATAATAATCGTCAGAACAGCGTCCACCATGCTTTTCCCTGCGAAAAGGCCTCCCACATCCAGTTTAAAGAAAGAAACCTCTGCAAAGTCCGCAAATTTCGCTCCCAGACTGAGGTCAAAAGAGGACAGATTCGTCACTCCCAGCGGAATTCCCACTACAGTAGCGACCGCAATGCCGATCAGGATCGAGCCCTTGACTTTACGCGCATGCAGTACTCCAATCGTAATCAGTCCGATCAGCGCGACTACGGCGCCTCCGACCAGCTTCAGATCTCCATCCGCGCTTCTCCACTGTGCAAAATCTACCATGCTCACAAGTGTAGCCGGATTTCCTACCACCAGGCCTGCATTTTTTAACCCGATGATTGTAATGAACAATCCGATTCCCGGCGTAATGGCCAGCTTCACGGCAGGCGGAATGGACCGGATGATCGCCTCCCGCAGCCCGACTGCCGTAATCACGATAAAGAATATTCCGGAAATCAATACGATGACCAGCGCCTGATTATAGGAATACCCCATTCCCAGCACAACGGTGTAGGCAAAAAAAGCATTTAACCCCATCCCCGGCGCCTGCGCAAAAGGAACCTTCGCAAACAGGGCACAGAGTATCGTCCCGATAAAAGACCCCAGGCATGTACCGATAAAGACACCGTTTGCGATCTTCCCCGCCATCGCCGCGTCTCCCATGATATGATACGGATCGGAAAGAACCTGCGGATTCAGGATCAGTATGTAGGCAATCGTAATGAACGTTGTGATTCCGGCCAGTACTTCAATTTTTATGGAAGATCCGGCTTTTGATATTCCGAAAAAAGTATCCAGTCTGCCTCTTTTGGCTTCTGTGTTATTCATAAGTAACCTCCTCTCAAGTTTCCTGTTCCCGTCTGTGTTTATTTATTCCCCAATAAATACGAATACTCCTTCAAAACCGTCCGTATAACAGCCTCCGCATCCGCTCCGAGTTTTGCGGTCTGGTCTGCATCGGTCTGTATTACCTGCCCGTCCAGACGTACGAGAAGCTTTCCTTCCTCCAGCAACAGGAACCCTTCGTTTTCACTGTTATGGAAATCTTCTTCCTTCCAGAAAAGTGTGAATTTATCTGTGTAAGGTTTTCCCTCATACGGGCAGAATACTGCGCAGTTGCCGCATTCATTGCACATCCCGTCCACATGGAGAATCTGTGCGCCTGTTTTTCCCGGCACATGAATCACGACATTCGCCCGGTTCGGACAGACATCTGCGCAGAGTTCACATACGGCAGCACACCCCAGACATCTCTCATCCGGCATCCGGGAGGGATCCTGACAAAGCGTTCCTTTCTTTGCCCGATAGTGCTCCGGCTCGCCCGCGGCATTTTCCCCGGCGTATTGATCGAACGAAACTCCGGCTATGGCCGCAGCAGCCTTCGCTGCATCCGCAATTGCCTCGACAACAGTGGCAGGTCCTCTTCTGGAATCGCCGGCTGCATAGACACCGTCCACTCCTGTCCGCATATTCTCATCCGCCGCAGGACGGCCCTTCGCATCCAGCTGCACCCCGCACTCCCGGTAAAGCGATCCGTCAATCTTTTCTCCGATTGCTGCAATAACGCAGTCTGCAGGCACAGTTACCTGTTCGCCGGTCTCTTCCGGTCTTCTTCTGCCGGATGTATCCGCTTCCCCAAGTCTCATCACGCTGCACGTTAACTGTCCGCCTTTTACCCCCACAGGAGCGAGCAGTTCCATAAACTCCACACCGTCCTCCAGCGCCATCATCAGTTCTTCTTCATCGGCAGGCATATAACGCCTGGTACGCCGGTAGACCAGCCGTACGTGTTCCACCCCGGGAAGTCTTTTTGCGGCTCTCGCAACATCCATCGCTGTATTTCCGGCTCCCAGAACAACGACATTCGCCCCGCAGAGCAGAGATCCCGGTTCCTTCTTCGCTTTCTCCAGAAACGCGACCGCATCCAGCGCTTCTCCGTACTGCAGTCCTGCATCCCCTGCCTTCCACGCGCCTGCAGCAATGATTACATCCGTAAATCCCTGTTCCTTTAATTCCCGGACAGAAGAAATCTCACGACCGGTCACGAACTCGGCGCCATAGGCCCGGCACAGGGAAATATCTTTCTCAATGCTTTCCTGTGAGATCCGGAACCCGGGAATGACATGGCGTACAATCCCTCCCAGTGTTTCCTTTTTCTCAAAAACAGTGACCGGGATGCCTGCTCTCGACAGGAAGTATGCCGCGGATAATCCGGCCGGTCCGCCCCCGACCACAGCCACCTTCTTTCCGGACGCGCCGGGCGCGGCCGCTGCTTTCAGCCCGGGGAGTACCTGATCAAAAGCACGCTTCGCGGCCTCCAGTTTTGTCTCCCGGATGGAAAGCGGTGCTTCGTAATAATTCCGCAGACATTTGTCTGTGCAGTGGTGCGGGCACAGCGTCCCGGTAATAAAGGGCAATGCGTTCCTCTCCACAATGATTTCCAGAGCCTTCCGGGCATCCTTGTTTTCCATCGCGTGCAAATATGCCGGAATATCCTGTTCAATCGGGCAGCCGTTCCGGCAGGGCGCTGTAAAGCAGTCAAACAAAGGCAATGCTTTTTCTATATGCCGTTCCGGCAGCGGCTTCACCGGTTTCCGGTAGAGATCGCCGGATGTCACTGCATCATCGATCGCGCAGACCGCAGAAACCTGCACTCCCAAAAAACGCCCTTTCCCGCATGAAGACAGTTCTTCTGCAATCTGACTCATCCGCTGATATCCGCCCGGTTTCAATATATTCGTTGCCATTGTCACCGGCCAGATTCCCGCCTCAAACAATTCCCGTATATTACAGACCGCCGCTCCCCCGGAATAAGAGATCCGGAGCTGTCCTGCGAATTCTTCCGAAAGTTTTCTTGCCAGATGAATCGAAAGCGGGAATAAGGATCTCCCGGACATATACATTTCTTCACTGGGAAGTTCTCCCGCCCTGACATCTACCGGGAATGTATTTGTGATTTTTACACCGAATTCCACTCCTTCCTGCCCGGCTAGTTTCATCAGCCGCCTGAACATCGGAACCGCATCCTCCCACTGCAGATCTTCCCGGAAATGATGGTCATCAAAGGCAACATAATCAAATCCAAGCGAATCCAGCCGGTCTCTTGCGTATGAATAGCCCAGGAGCGTGGGATTGCATTTCACATAAGTATGCAGGTGTTTTTCCTGTATCAGATACGCAGCGATTCTCTCTATCTCATCCGGCGGACATCCGTGCAGGGTCGACTCGGTAATGGATGCTGAGATCCGGGAACTGATTCCCAGAATATACGCTTCATCTACGCGTTCAAACTGACAGACATGATCCAGTGCCCACTGAATGCATTCCCGGAAAACGGAATTGTCTTTTGCTTCGATCATGTCGTCAATATACCGGTTTATTTTTTCTGACCGGATCCCCTCGAGATCATATCCGACAGACATATTGAAAACAAATCCGTCCGGATCTCCGAGTCCGAATTCTTTTGCCAGCAGTTTACAGATTACCCAGGCCTTTACATATTCCGCATAGGCTTCCTGCACATAAAGCTCCGTCGACCATTCACAGTTATAGCATTCGTCCGCGGCCGTAATACAGGGTTTGTTTACACAGGCGGATAGTTCTGCTCCGTCCATGACCTGCACGGTTTTCAGTTCAAAAAACCGCGCGCCGGCTGCATAGGACGCAATGATATTCTGTGCCAGCTGCGTATTCGGTCCGGCTGCAGGCCCGAAGGGTGATTCTGTTTTTTCCCGGAAAATCGGCAGAACCTGTCCGCTTTCATACTTTACGATTTTTTCAATTCCGAAAATGCTCCCGCTCTTTTTGAACTCTCCGAAAATCCACTCCATCAAATGCCCCATGGACATCGGTCTCATCAGATCTCCCATTCTTCCCCTCCTTCTTTTCTTTTCCATTCATCCATCTACACATAGGATCTGTGATTTAATTCTCCCCAGAGTTTTCTGCTCTGTTCCATGATTTGCGCATGGGTCCGCTCCTCATCGATTTCCACAAATTCCCGGTCTTTATACAGCACCTTTCCATTGATAATGGTTGTCCGGCAGTTTCTCCCCACCATGCCGTATAATATATGTCCATCAATATTTTCGTCGCTGAAGGGTGTAAACGGCCGGTAATCCATCACGATCACATCCGCAGCCGCGCCCGCCTTCAGAATGCCCAGCGTTCTTTCAAAATACTTCTCAGCAATCACCCGGTTGTTCTCGAACTGCATCTTCACATCTTCCGTCCAGGCAACATTCGGCTGTGCCATATGATGTCTCTGTATAAGAAGAAAGACTTTCATGCTTTCCAGCATATCGTGTGTGTAGGCATCTGTTCCCATCCCAACCGTAATTCCCTTTTTCATCATCTGGAGCACCGGCGCACATCCCACCGCATTCCCCATATTTGATTCCGGGTTGTTGACCACCATGGTATTGGTCTCTTTGATGATATCCATCTCAGCCGGGCTGACATGGATGCAATGCCCAAGCATTGTTTTCTCTCCGAGAATACCGTTATACAGCAGCCGGTTCACCGGGCGGCATCCATAGTTTCGCAGACTGTCATATACATCATTCATCCCTTCCGCGACATGGATATGGAATCCCGTCATGCCATTGTTTGCCTCTGCCATTTTTTCAAATGTTTTATCCGAAATGGTAAACAGCGCATGTCCGCCGAACATGGCTTTGATCATGTCATCCTGCGCGTCCCGTGCCCATCTGGCGAACTCCGCGTTCTCACGGATCGCCTGCATTGTCTTCTCTTCTCCGTCTCGCTCAGAAACTTCGTAGCAAAGACAGGAGCGGATTCCTGCTTCTTTCACGACATCCCTGATTGTAAAAAGAGATCCCGGAATCTCACGGAAACTCGCGTGATGGTCAAAGATCGTCGTCACGCCGCAGCGGATACATTCCAGAACCGTTGCCCAGGCGCTGGCTCTGGTCCCCTCCAGATCCAGATGCCGGTCTATGTTCCACCAGGTCCCTTCGAGAATGTCAAGAAAGTTTTCCGGCTGGTTTCCGTCAATGGAAAGCCCTCTTGCCAGGCCGGAATAAATATGCGTGTGCGCGTTGATCAGGCCCGGCATAATCACCCCGCCTTTCGCATCTACGAACTCTGCCTCCTTATATTTTTCTTTCAATTCCGCCAGAGGTGCGACCTCCAGAATTGTGCTTCCTTCAATTGCCAATGCGCCGTCCGGCAAATACGGTAATTGAGGATCTCTTGTGATGACACATCCATTACCGACCAATAACATTTTTTTATCCTCCAATACGTTTTTTCTTGTTTTCATTATAAAAAAGGGGCTATACGTCCGCAAGTTCTTCCTCTGAAGACCTTGCGGGCGCATAGCCCACAATCTTTTTTATTCTATTTTACTCTGCAAAACTCAAATCTTCAAATCCCGTGACACCCAGTGCCCCCGGCCCTCCGTGAGAGGTGATCACGCCTTTGCAGGGCAGCCAGTGAATATCTCTGAATCCCATCTTTTCGGCGATTTGTCTGGTATGCTGCTTTAACTCCTCTGAAAATCCCGGTGTGAAGCTTAACCAGATCTCTTTTTTATTAATCGGATACTTCTCACAGAAATCCTTTAAAAGCTCCGGAATCACCTTCTTTAAGCTTCCCCTGTAACGCTTCCCGGCAAGCAGATAGCCGTTTTCCACATTGATACAGGGATGGATCTTCAGGACATTTCCGCAGAGAGCAACCGCATTGCTGACTCTTCCTCCCGCCCGCAGAAAATCCATATTGCTCGGGATAAAATTGAAATGCGTCTTCTCACACAATTCCTTCGCCGCCTCGAAAGCCTGGTGGATATCCCACTCCACATGCTCCCTGATCAGCTTCGCCATCCGGATCACAGCTGCTCCCAGACCGCCGGAGACCTGTTTGGAATCCAGCAGATGGATGTGCTCCTGCCCGTCTCTGGCAACCGATGCGCTGGTAAACGAGACCGTCGTTACAGCGGAATATGCGATATACAGAATATCCGCGTCCGGTTCTTCCTCATGGATCTGTTCGAACATCTTCTGAAAGTCCTCCACATTCGATCCGCTGGTCTTCGGCACTTTTCCGGTCTTTTTATAGTAATCGACGATCGCCTCTGTCTCAAAGCTTCCGTCCTCTTTGGTTTCATCCCCAAATGTCACATACATGGGCACGACACGAATACCGTATTGACCGGCAATTTCCGGAGTAAGGTCTGATCCGCTCTCTGTCACCAGTATAATTTTGCTCATTTGTATCTCCTTGTTAACGATTCTCGTTTGTATTTGCTCTTATATTATCATTTTTCTTCAGGATGCACAATTACTTCTTCATGATTTCGTTCAAGTTTCGCTTGCGAGACTTGGCGCGGAATTCGGGTCAGCGTCAGCTGACATCTTCCAAACCGAATTCCTGCGCATCCTTCGCGGAGATTTTATCTCAGTGGGAGAGTGAACCCCCACTGAGATGAAAAAGGTACCGGTCCGAAACCGATACCCTTTTATTCCGTTATTCTTTTTTATGCTTTCCAGAATCCGTGCAGATTGCAGTATTCATAAGCAGCAAGGATCTCATCGCCCTCGAGGATCGCGAACTGTGCCTCCGGAGCATCTCCCGGCTTCAGTTCTTTTCTCTGACGGCCGTTCTTTGTCTCCAGCACGATGGATGTGATGTAATGCTCCTCAAGCATCGGATGAGGAACAGAACCTACGCGCACGGTAACCGTCTGTCCGTTTACTTCAATCACAGGAACATGCTTCTCCTGTGCACCATCCGTTGTATTCGGAATGAGCTCGACCATCTTCTCTCCGCAGCACATAACCGGAACCCCCGAGTCGTGCCACATGGCAATGATATTGCCGCAGTGTGTGCATTTATACAGTTTCATCTTTCATTCCCTCCTTCTTTGGTGCTGCCGCCTGTCATGCGGCAGGCATGTATGTGTTGCAGGTAACAATATTATATCGTCTTTCCGATACGGTTTCAAGAAAATTCATCCTTTTTTCATGGGCCCGCGCACCGCTGTGCAGGACAGCTCCTCAAGGCGGATTCCCGGCTCCGCACACCAGCGCACTGCGTTGCGGATAATCTGTCTGATCTGGGGATGGAAATAGGAGCGGTTGGTCTCGTGTCCCGGCTGGAAGTAAAAGATCCTTCCTGCCGCCCTTGTCCATGTACAGCCGGAACGGATCAGCTCCCCGCCGCTGTACCAGCTGGAGAAGATGTGATCATCCGGTTTTGGAATATCAAAATATTCGCCGTACATTTCTTCTTCCTCCAGTTCAATATAATCATCAATCCCCTTCGCGATCGGATGTGTCGGATCTACATTCCAGACCCGGCAGAAATCTCCTTCCCTCCACCGGAGCGTACAGCTCGTTCCGAGCAGGAAACGCATCGGTTTGCACATATGCGAAGAGTGAAGGAAAATGATCCCCATTCCTCTTTGCACATGCCGGACCACACGCCAGGCAATCTCGTCGGGCACCTGTTCCTGAGCAATGTGGGACCACCAGATCAGGACATCCGTATCCTTCAGCACATCTTCTGTCAGCCCGCACTCCTCCATTTCCAGCGTTCCGATATGGCGGACCTCCAGATCAGCCTCTTCCCGGATCAGATCACACAGTGTATTGTGAATCGCCCCATGATGGATCCCGCGGATCATTTCCGCTTTTCGGGCAAATTCCTGCTGTACCTGTTCGGAGACATTCCATTCCCGCACAAATTCAAATTTCTGTTCATCCAGCTGCTCCTGCACATATTCATTCCATATGCTCACACGAATCATGTTGTTCTCCTCTTTATCTGCCAAGACCGGGAATCACCGGCCGAATAGGGTGCCGGATTCCTCATAAAGCGCGTTCTCAAGATGGGAAGCCCCCGCCTTTGACTTTTTCAGAGCCTGATTTTCCAGCAAATATGCTCTCCTGTCATCAAAGGCAAAGATCCGGTAAACAATGACGCGCATTTTTTCACCGATTTCTACAGGGCGGCGTGCCAGAGAACGATGTGTGATCAGTTCAATGCCCTCTACATCCAGTCTGACCTCCAGCGTATTCCCCCGGAACAGAATATCTTTGATCACTCCCTCCTGTGAAAAGGCGATCACATCCCGGAACTTCTCGTTGTCGCTCTTAAAAGCTTCTACAAATTCCGGACGCACGATGGCTCCCTTATAGTTTCCCTTTTCAAAGCCCTTCAGCCGGTCATAGGACCGGATGACCGTAGACTCTCCGACGAACTCGGAAACAAACGGTGTCTGCGGGCTGTTATAGATTTCATTGGGCGAACCTGCCTGCTCGACCCTGCCGTGATTCGTAACAATAATCTGATCCGCGACTTCCACTGCCTCATCCTGGTCATGTGTTACAAAAATACTGGTGATTCCCACACGGTAGATCATTTCGCGGAGCCAGCTTCTGAGTTCCTTTCGCACCTTTGCATCGATGGCGGCAAAAGGTTCATCCAGAAGCAGCAGGCTCGGGTTCGGAGCCAGGGCGCGGGCAAACGCGACTCTCTGGCGCTGTCCACCCGAAAGCTGGTTGGGATAACGCTTTTCCATGCCGTCCAGCCCGATCAGATGAATCAGTTCTGTGACTCTCTCTTTGATTTCTGCCTTCGGCATTTTTTTCAATTCCAGCCCAAAGGCAATATTCTGATAGACCGTCCGGTAACGAAACAGGGCATAATTCTGAAAAACAAACCCGATCCCCCGCTCTGCGGGAGCCAGATCATTGACCCGCGTCCCGGCGATCAGAATATCACCGCTGTCGGGCATCTCCAGTCCGGCAATCATCCTGAGAATCGTCGTTTTCCCGCTTCCCGACGGTCCGAGAAGAGCTGCAAGACTTCCCTTTTCAATTTGAAAACTGATCTCTTTTGCAGCCTGAAAATTTCCGTATTTTTTATTAATTGACTTCAATTCCACATACATAACGATTTACAGCTCCTTTTCGCCCGTCTTCTTTGCGCGGAATTCCAGAATATTGCGCAGGATCAGTACAAGGACCGCAAGAATGACCAGCACCGAAGATACTGCGAATGCCGCCGTTATCGAATCGGCGGATCCGGAAAGATACAGGGCATCGATCTCCAGCGGCAGCGTAAAGGTCTGTCCCCTGGTTTTGGAAAGCGCATTGACTGCGCCGAACTCCCCCAGCGCACGCGCTGTACAAAGAATGATGCCGTACATCAGCGCCCATTTGATCTGCGGAAAGGTAATCTTTCTGAATATCCGGAAGCCTCTTGCCCCCATCAGGGCTGCCGCTTCCTCCTCAGCATTGCCCTCCGCATTCATCACAGGAATCAGCTCTCTGGATACGAACGGGAAGGTGACAAAAATGGTTGCCAGCACGACGCCCGGCAATGCGAACACAACGCGGACATCCGTTCCGAAAAGCCGGTTGATCCCGTCAATCACAGGATATGCCCATCCCAGACGTCCGAAGGTCATGACGAAGGCGAGACCTGCGATGACCGGCGAGATGGAAAAAGGAATATCAATCAGTGTAGCCAGAATCTGTTTCCCCGGAAAGGAAAACTTTGTGATCAGCCAGGCTGCCATAATGCCGAAGAAGGTGTTCACAGCCACGGAAATCACAGTTGCCAGAAGCGTTACCCGAAGGGCGCTGTGCACATATTCCGTATTCAGCGCCTCAAAATAATACTGCAGTCCCTCTTTCAGGGAATTAGCGACCACGGAAATCAGCGGCAGTACCAGCATGACCACGACAAAGAGCACCCCGATCACGATCAGAACCGCCCGGGTCTTATTTTTTTTCTTCTGCTCATTCATGAAACCCGCTCCTCCTAAACATTATTCGTTCGCCGCGACTGATGTACCTGCAGTATATTGATCACAAGAAGCAGCACAAAAGATATAATCAGAAGGACCAGCGCAATCGCCGTGGCCCCCTCATAATCCACATAATTTAACTTCTGCATAATGATGTAGGAAACCACCTGTGTATGTTCCTTGACACTGTTTCCGGAAATATAGATGACGCTTCCGTACTCTCCGATCCCCCTGGCAAATGCCAGTCCGAAACCGGTCAGCAGAGCCGGCCGCAGTTCCGGCAGGATGACCCTGAAAAAAGTTTGTCTCCGGTCCGCCCCCAGTATACAGGCCGCCTCCTCATACTGTGCGTCCAGCTTTTCCAGCACCGGCTGAATCGAACGCACAACAAAAGGGATCCCGACAAATACAAGAGCCACGATCAGCCCCAGATGTGTATAGGACACCTCGATTCCCAGCCGGGCGAGCAGTCTTCCGGGAAACCCGGTCGTTGAATACATCTTCGATAATGTAATGCCGGCCACTGCCGTCGGCAGAGCGAACGGCAGCTCGATCAGACCGTCCAGGATCCGCTTTCCCCAAAAATCATAACGCACCAGAATCCAGGCAAGAATAACGCCAAATACACTGTTGATCAAGGCTGCTGCCAGCGCACTGACCAGGCTGGTCCGGAATGCATACAGCACATTCGGCTGCGTCACGGCATTCCAGAACTCAGACGGCGTCATTCGAAATGCATATACAAACACCGACGCGAGCGGTATCAGAATCAGTGAGGAAAGCATTGCAATTGTTATTCCCATCGTCAGTCCGAACCCCGGAATGACGCGGCCATGTTTCATCCTTCGTTTTACAGCTTTCACTTTCGTTTACATTCCCCTGTTATTGATAGATTTCGTCAAAAACTGCGCCATCAACAAAATATTTCTCGTAGGCAGCATCCCAGCCGCCGAAATCCTGAATGGTGCAAAGATTCATATTCAGATCAAACTTATCGGCATATTGCTTCAGAATTTCCTCATTAGACGGGCGATATCCATACTCTGCAATGATCTGCTGCGCCTCATCCGAATAAAGATAGGAAAGGTATTCCCGCGCTGCATCCTGCGTTCCGTCCTTATTCACGTTTTCATCTACAACCGCTACGCTTGGCTGCGCAAGAATGCTGACACTCGGAGAAATGATTTCAAATTCATCCGGGTGTTCAGACATTGTCTGCAGTGCCTCATTCTCCCACGCGATCAGCACATCTCCCTGACCGTTCTCCACAAAGGTCGTTGTCGCTCCCCTTGCGCCGGAATCCATGACAGTGACATTCCCGTAAAGCGAATGCTCAAACTCCCTGATTTTTTCTTCATCGCCCCCATATTTCCTGTCCGCGTAATTCCAGGCTGCCAGGAAATTCCAGCAGGCACCTCCGCTGCTCTTCGGGTCGGGATTAATAATCTCCACACCGGGAGCCGTCAGATCATCCCAGTCCCGGATATTTTTCGGATTGCCTGTCCGCACAAGAAATACGATGGCAGATGTATAAGGCGAAGAATCCAGGCTGAACTCATCGCTCCAGCCTTCTTCAATCAGTCCAGCCTTCTCGATCAGTGTAATATCGTGCGCCAGCGCCAGCGTCACCACATCCGCGTCCGCGCCCTCGATCACTGAGCGGGCCTGCGAAGCGGATCCTCCGTGCGACTGAATGACTTCTATCTCTTTTCCCGTCTCCTCTTTATAATGGGATGCAAATGCCTCATTATATGCGGCATACAGTTCCCTGGTCGGATCATAGGAAACATTGGTAATCTGAATCGGTTCTGCACCTGCAGAATCCGCGGCTGTGACGGAAGAACCCTGACAGCCTGTCATCGACAAAAGCATTCCCCCGATGATTCCTGCCAGAAAAACGGTTTTCGTCTTATTTAAATGCATCATCTAAGTCCTCCTGACTGATTATTCTTACATTATACATGTCTGCAATTAAAATAACAATTCCATTCTTTCATTTCAAACTCAAATGACAATTGACCCATGTTTTTCCAAAACCCAAAATAAGGTCACACGGAAAACAAACCCGTGTGACCTTATTGAATATCTGAATCTATAAACAGAAAGCGTTCCCTTTCTTAAGCCCTCATAAGAACCGGTTCTTCATACTTCCTGACACTCTCACGAATGTGCTGAAGAATCAGTTTTTCTTCGTTGCGCTGATTTTTATACGGACTGCTGAACATAAACAGCTTCTTTGGCTGTTTCCGGCTGCAAAGCCAGTAATCCCGCCCCGCGATGGCCGAATTCTCCTGTGATACCTCTATAAAATAACCATCCTGATACCGATAACGCGCAACAAGCTTTATGTCTTTCTCCATAATGTCAACACCCCTATATATTGTATTTGTGAAATCACTCACCTACAACATATTATCATAAATAAAATCAAATTAAAGTATTGACATTTAAAAAATTACCGTTCCTGAACAAAAATTAAACACCTTCATTTTTAAATTCGAAAAACCTCGTATCCAGTTCCGGATAGACTCTCTTCAGAGAGATCCGGGCGCCTGTCCGGTTCAGAAAACAATGGCTGCTGGTCGCTTTCGCCCGCACGTCCTGTGTTTCCTTATCATACATCGTGTACTCCATCTCCATCAGCACACCGTCATACTTGGTCAGCCTTGTCTCAACGACAATGGTGTCATCAAAACGCACGACACCTCTGTAATCGATCGATGCCGAAAGCATCGGATTGATAATCTCCATCGTCTCCATCTGTTTATAGCCCAGACCGAGCTGATCCATCATATCCATCCTGGCCTCTTCCATCCATTTCATATAATTCGTCTGATGGATAATGCCCATCTGATCCGTCTCATAATACCGGGTCTTATGCTCATAAGGCTTTAAAACTACCCTTTCCGGTGTATGATTCAGACTCAACTCCTGTTTTCCCATGACTTCCTCCTGAAAAATTAACTTGCTCTGCGGTTCTGTCTTCCATGCCCTCTCTGAACCTCCCTCAGCCGCTCAATCGCAGCCCTTTCCTGTTCAGACAGATTTTTCGGAACCTCTATCTGTATGATAACATATTCATCACCTTTTTGCGAAGGTTCTTTCATGGAAACGATTCCCTTCTGCTTCAGACGTATCTTTCCGCCCGACTGCGTTCCTGCAGGGACATGGCACTGAACCATCCCGTACAGTGTGCGGAATGTCGCTTCCCCGCCCAGAGCCGCCGTGGTGAAGGGGATGGAGGCTTTCGTATAAACATCCTGCCCTCTGCGCTCAAAGAACGGACTTTCCTGTATATGCACCTTCAGCAGCAGATCGCCTTCTTTTCCGCCATTTGTTCCGGAATATCCCTTTCCTTTCAGGCGCACGCTCTGTCCCTCATTAATTCCGGCCGGAATATGAACCTGCAGCTGTTCCTTCCTGCTGCCGTCAATCGTAATCACTTTATCGCAGCCGAATGCCGCCTCTTCAAAACGAATGGTAATCTCCGCGTGCAGATCCTCCCCGGCAAAAGATCTCTGCGCAGATCTTTTTGCGCCGTATCCATGAAACATTCCGCCAAAGAAATCATGCAGTATGTCATCCATATCATCGCTGCCGCCGGTATGAAAATGATATTGTGTATATCCTCTGTCTCCTTTGAAAAAATCTTCATATCCGTTTCCGGACTGTGCCTGCCATGCCGAAGGATCCCCCATGCTGCCGTCAAAAGCAGCCATGCCGAACTGATCATACAGTTTTCTCTTTTCCGGATCCGACAGAATATCATAAGCTTCGGTCACCTCTTTAAACTTCTGTTCCGCCGAAACATTTCCCTGATTTGTATCCGGATGATATTTCTTGGCCAGCTTCCGGTAAGCCCGCTTCAGTTCTTTTTCATCCGCATCCTTCGGCACGCCCAGGATGGAATACAGATTCCTGCTGTTCATACTGTCACCTCCTTCTTTCCATCAAATTCAAGTCTCGTTCGCGGAGCGTTTATCTCAGTGGGGGTCCAATCTCCCACTGAGATGACACTTCCCGAAAAACAAGGTGGGAATGCATCCAATCATCGAAGATCATTCACATTCCCACCCCTGTCGCTTTACCTCAGCCTGCGCCGCGATTCCGCAGCCTGTTTCTGCTTTATGCTTATCCCTCAATCGAGATATATTTCTTTTCTTCTACCTCAGGCTTCTGCTCCTTTTTCGGAACGGATATCTTTAAGATACCATCCTCAAATTTTGCCTTGATATCCTCCTGTCCGATCTCTTCTCCTACATAAAAGCTTCTGCTGCAGGATCCGACATATCTTTCTCTGCGGATATATCTGCCCTTCTCATCCTTCTCATCCCTGTTCGAACCGGTACTTGCCGAAATGGTCAGATACCCGTCCTTCAGTTCTGCCTGAACATCCTCTTTCTTATATCCCGGAAGATCGATGTCCAGTTCAAAGCCTGTCTCGGTCTCTTTCACATCTGTCCGCATCACACTCGCGGACGGTGTGCTGAGTCTGGCGAAATTCCGTACCGGACGTGCAAAATCATCAAAAAAGCTGTCAAATAAATCTTCTCCAAAAATACTAGGCATCAACATAATCATTTCCTCCATTTCTCTCACATGGCTTTCGCTCTGTGTTATTTGTTTTATTTGTTATATACGTTATAGCACATATATTAGCACTCGTCAATAGGGAGTGCTAATAATTTTTGTGAACATTTTGTGAACAAGCAAATAAAAATGCTTATGCTTCCAGTATGCCCTTTCTGGGGAAAATAATTCTGCACACAAAAATAGAAACCCGGCCGATTCTTTTCCCTCTCGACCGGGTCCCTAATGAAGTTCCAGTAATTTCATTGTCTACACCTTCTGCTTTCTTAGATTTTGATTGAAGAATTAAGTTTTTTTCGGACCGTACCTCCTTTGATAGATTTTGGTTCGTCTGCTAAGGATCCCTGCTCTTCATACAATCATCACCTCTTAGTTACATCTATGTAAACTCATATGAGATTCGAATGAATGATTTCGCTTTCTGACTATTTCAATGGACCATACCTCTCTTCCCAAAATTTTTCTTCCGAATGAAAACTTATCTCAATGGACTGTACCTCTCTTCTTTTGATGGTTAAATGATAACAGATATTTTTCTGATTGTCAACCCGTTTTGCAAATGTTTTTAATATTTAGTTAAATTGTCAGTCTTATTTTTAAATTTATCTGACGATTATCCTCTGCTCTTCGTACCACGGCCGAAGTCACGGGAATCCTGCGCTGAATATTGAAAAAAAAGAAAGTTCCTATACAAATCATTCAGGAATTGTGGTATTTTATTAAAGATATGATAATCACTCTGGAGGAAACATTGTATGTTGAGATTTATTTGTGCTGTTTTGTTTGCCATCTGTTTTCTGATCCTGGGGATTCCTGTCCTTGGAATCGAATACCTGATCGGAAAGAAAAATCCTGCGAAGAGGGATCTTTCCAGTCTGCGGATCGTGCAATGGGCCTTTCGTGTCATCTGCAGAATATGCGGAGTAAAGCTGACGGTTATCGGACACGAGAAAGTGCCGGCAGACCAGCCCGTTCTTTATGCAGCCAATCACAACAGCTATTTTGATATTATTATCTCCTACGCACTGTGCCCGGGACTGACGGGATACATCGCAAAGGATGACATCGAAAAAGTTCCCCTTCTAAACATCTGGATGCGCCGGCTCTACTGCCTTTTCCTGAAACGCGGTGATATGAAGCAGAGCCTGAAGGTGATCCTGAAAGCCATCGAATATGTCAAAAACGGCATTTCCATCTGTATTTTCCCGGAAGGGACCAGAGGAAAGGACAGCAGCCTGGGAGAATTCAAGGAAGGAAGCATG
Organism: uncultured Lachnospiraceae bacterium; assembly: GCA_946546945.1. GTDB lineage: Bacteria > Bacillota > Clostridia > Lachnospirales > Lachnospiraceae > Eubacterium_I. The sequence goes on along the minus strand of CAMNOU010000002.1, from coordinate 166,428 downwards.
AAGATAGCGGAAAAGACCGGATGTCCGGTGATTCCGGTTGCCATTTCAGATACCCGACGCATCCTGCTGGATCATATGCCGATCGTGAAACCCACACATGTTATCCTGGAATACGGAGATCCAATCTGGCCGAACGAACTTTCCCGGGAAGAGAAAAAGGCGCTTGGCGCGATCACACATGATGTGATTGCCGGGATACTTGAAAAAAACCGGGAACTTCTTTAAAAAAGAGGTACAAAAAAGGTGCGCAGTCTCCTGTTCTTACGGAGACAGCGCACCTTTTTTCTATTTTTCCGGGGTTCTTTCTTCCTGCAAAGCCCTGACTATTTGATCATATTGCATAAAATGAGATGCCTTCACCAGAACCGTGTCCTGAGGTTCTATGATTTTTTTCAGCGCGCCGATCAGATCCTGCACTTTCTCAAAATGCTTTGTCTCACAGCCTGCTTCCGCCCCTTTTGCAAGTTCTTCAGACAGTTCCCCGCAGCAAAGAACCATATCAATGTTTTTCTCAGCCGCATAAGCTCCCACCTCTCTGTGGAGTTCTTTTTCGGCTGCCCCCAGTTCTCCCATATCGCCGAGCACCGCGATCTTTCTGCCCTGCGCGAGGCTCAGCACATCCAGGGATGCCTTCATAGATACAGGATTTGCGTTATAGCAGTCATCAATGATCAGGATATCACCGGCCTCGATCAGATTCGTCCGCCCCGCAATCGTGCGTGCATGCGAAATGCCGGCACAGATCTCTGCATGGGTCAGCCCCATCGCATCTCCGACGCAGGCCGCCGCACAGGCATTGTAAATGTTATGAATGCCGGGAATCGGTTCCGTGACTGCACAGTCTTCATCCGGAAAATGAAGGATGGCCGACATTCCCTTCAGCCCGTGATTTTTGAGATGGTCCGCTGTGACGAAATAAGAGGTATCCTTCAAATCCGCATCGCTTTCGTTCACCAGATAACGGACCGGCCGGATTCCCTTCACTTCTCCGATGCCGGACAATTTGTCATCGTTTCCGTTCAGGACGATCACACCGTCTTCTTTCAGGAAATCAAAGATTTCGGATTTTGCGCGGAGCACACCGTCACGATCGATCAGGTTTTCCAGATGGCACTGCCCGATATTGGTCATCACACAGATATCCGGTCTTGCCACTTTGGCGATGCGGTGCATTTCACCGAACTCCGATATCCCCATCTCCACGACAGCTGCTTCATGCTCCTCCCGGATACGAAGGATCGTCAGCGGCAGTCCGATCTCATTGTTGAAATTCCCTTCGGTTTTCAGCACATTGTATTTCTCTGACAGGACCGACGCGATCATTTCCTTGGTACTGGTCTTCCCGACGCTTCCGGTAATTCCCACTATTTTTATCTTCAGAGTAGAACGGTAAAATTCCGCTATATCCTTCAGGGCCTGCGGGCAGGAATCCACGAGGATCCAGGGACCCGCCGGGTTTTCCGGCTTCTGTTCGCACAGAACGGCAGCCGCTCCTTTTTCAAAAGCAGACGGAATAAAGCTGTGTCCGTCCACCCGCTCTCCGCGCATCGCAATATAGAGATCACCCTTCTGCACCTGACGGCTGTCCGTCACGGCTCCGGCAATCTCTTTTTCAAGCAGAGCGTCCTCCCCATGGAAGGTACCGCCGCATGCACGGGCTATGTTCTTTAATGTCATCTGTTTCATATCTGTATTCCTGTATTCCTTCTTACCTGCGGTTATATTTTTCCAGCGAAATCTGAATCAGCTTTTCACAAAGCGCTGCAAAATCCATTCCGATCACCCGGGCCTCCTGCGGGAGCAGGCTGGTGGGCGTCATCCCCGGAAGTGTATTGGCTTCCAGGCAGAAAATCTCATTCCTGTCATTCAGCAGAAAATCCATGCGGGAATAGGTGTCCAGTCCGAGCGTGTCACAGACTGCGAGCGCCGCATTCTGCATTTTCGCGGCAACCTCCTCCGGGATGTCAGCCGGGCAGGTCTCCACGGTGCTTCCTGCTTTATACTTATTCTGATAATCATAGAAGCCCTCCACCGGCGCAATCTCAATGACAGGGAGTGCCTGATGATCGATCACTCCAACAGAGAACTCACGGCCGCTGATATATTCTTCTGCGACAATCTCATCCTCATAGCGAAATGCCTCTGCAAGAGCCGCCTCATACTCTTCCTGTGAATGAACAATGGATACCCCGATGCTGGATCCGCCGCAGCACGGCTTAACGACACAGGGAAGAGAGATCTTCGCTTCCGCAAGGGACTTCGCCTCCCCTTTTTTCATGGAAAGTCCGCGCGGTGTCGGGATTCCGGCCGCTTCAAACATTTTTTTGGACAGCGCCTTATCCATGGCCAGCGCACTGCCGAGATATCCGGTTCCTGTATAGCGGATCCCGTAAAGATCAAAGGCCGCCTGGATTTTCCCGTTCTCTCCGTTTTCTCCATGAAGCGCCATAAAGACAATATCTGCTTTCTGACAGATTCTGATGACATTCGGGCCAAAGAAACAGTCTGACTGATCCTTCCGCATGGCCCGGACCTGCTCCAGATCCGGTGCTTCTGCCGGAATCGTGCCGAGAAATTCATCTGAACCCGGATCCCCTGAAAAAATATCTGTAATATCCGTCTCCTCATCGCGATATCCCATAAAAACATCGAGCATGATCACATGGTGTCCGTTCCCCTTCAGCGCTTTGGCAATCATTCTGCCGCTGGAGAAGGAAACATCACGCTCCGTGCTCAGTCCTCCGGCTAAAACCACAATATTCATATATTTTTACTCCTTGTTTCTGTTTCATCATTCAAGGGACAAATGCAGCACTTCAACGTCTGCTGATTATCCGCTGTACTAGTTTAACTCATTTGCGGCGTTTTGTGAATGCCTATCTTTGAAAAGATATAAAATAATGTCGATTATTGTCGACAAGGCAGGGGAATCTTCAGATTTTTCGTGAAACGCTATGTTCGGACAGAAAGAATTTTTATAAGATACTATATGAGCAAACGCTTTTTGCAAGGCTCCGCCGGAAGAGTATTCTTTGGCGGGAATTCTTGGGACAGCCTGAAATTTCTCCCCGGACAGGGGTGGGCATCTTCTTTATTCCAGGCTCGCCAGATCCGGCGGAGCATCTAATTTTTATATTCCTTATATTCCGGTGTCTTCTCTGAAACGATCATGATCAGGCAGCAGGCATCATCTCCGAAGTCAGGCCCCGGATTGTCTCCTTTTTCTATGCCGAGCCTCTGTAATAATGCCTCCATCTTTTTTAAATGTGGCACCTGACGGTCATTTTCAATTCTGGAAATTGTACTCACAGAACAGATGCCGTCGGCCAGTTCTTCCTGCGTAAGACCGCCGTTTTTTCTGAGTTTTTTTATGAGCTGGCCGCAAGAATAATAGTACATCTCTTATCCCTCTTTTTCTTTTGTAATCATCCGTGAAGTCGATCTGGTCCCCGGTTTCAGGATACGCTCTCACCGGCACGCAGGCGCACTTTTTTAGGCCTGTCCTTCTTTTTTTCGTTCTTTTTTATCTTCTCTTTCCGCAAACGTCTCTGACGGGAGCGGATCGCCTCATCCAGTTTTCTGAAACGCTCTTCCTCCTGCTCTTCTCTCTCCCGCATCAGGTAATTCATTTCTTTGATCACCTTTTCGCCGACCTGTGCACTGACCTCTTCCCCCAGGGCTTCATTGTTCTCGGCGATTGCGCGCCGGACGATCTGCGTCATCATGATCTGAAACTGTTCCAGCCTGGATAGATTTTTCTGATCTGCAGATTCCGGCACGGAGGAACTGCCGCTGATGATTTCTGTATCCGGTCCCGCATTTTCGGTTTCCGCCTTCACCGCCTCTTCCCTTCCCCGGTCCTGGTTATGAAGCAGCATTTTAATTGCCTTCAACTGATATCCTTCCTCTTTCAGCTTCTTGATCTGCTCAAACTGGCGGATGTTTTCCTCTGTATAATAACGGTGTCCCAGCTCATTTCGAGGGACTTCCAGCTCCAATTCCTCTTCCCAGTACCGCAGCACATGCGATTCGACCCGGATCAGGCTGGACGCATCTGAAATCATATAACGCACTTTTTCCACAACGAGTCCTCCATTTCCATATGATATTTTTATTATAGAAGCAAATATCTGCACTCTCAAGAAATTTTCATCGTAAAATTATGACAGGGTCTGTGCCCTGCTGACACAAACCCTGTCCTTATGATTCCTGTTTATGAAAAAAACTGTCCGATCGTGTAACTATTTCGCCGCGGGAAAAACAAGCGTCACCTTGAACAGATCGCCGTCCAGATACAGATCAAAGCTTCCCTTCTGCATCACGGTCAGATTGCGCGCGATCTCAAGCCCCAGCCCGCTGCCTTCTGTCGTTCTGGATTCATCCCCCCGGACAAAGCGCTCCATCAGTTCGTCCGCACTGATATTCAGCGAATGTTCCGACATGTTTTTAACGGACAACACTACTTCCTCCTCACGAAGCTCTCCATTGACATAAATACGGGAGCCGGGCATGGCGTATTTCGCTGCATTGTTATAGAGGTTTTCAATTACCCGGCACATGCGCGGTCCATCGGCATTCACAAGCATATTCTCTTCCGGCAGGCAGCAGACCAACTGCAGATTCCTGGCGTCAAATTTCTCCTTGTATTCCCCGTTGATCTGTTTGATCAGCTGCTTCAGATTGATTTCCTGCATATGCAGTGTCACATTTCCGGAACTGATTTTGGATACCTCGATCAGGTCATCTGTGAGTTGTTTTAACCGTGCAGACTTGCGGTCCAGGATATCAATGTAACCGCTGATTTTTTCGTCCCCGATTTTTTCCCTCTTCAGGATATCCACATAGTTTATAATAGAAGTCAGCGGGGTACGGATGTCATGGGAGACATTCGCGATCAGATCCGTCTTTAAGCGTTCGCTCTTCAGCCTTGTCTCCACTGCCAGACGAAGGCCGTCCCTCATGCGGTTGACCTCCTCGGCCATCATCCGGTTCTCCGCATTCATTTCCTCTGTATCAATCTGATAGTCCAGATCCCCCTGCGAGATTGCTGCCAGTGCAGTCCGGATTTCCTCCCTGCCCCGGTTACCGGTCACAAGACGCCAGAGCAGATACAGATCCGCCGCAATCAGAAGAATGAAAAAAATCAATGCGATTCCGGGCATGTAACCGGAAACCGCTGCTGTCATGATCACGCTGAAAAGGATATTGACTGCTGCCACGATGACAAAGCGGATGATCAGCTTCTGATTCTCTTTTCGGGACAGATAGATGGTCCGGATGCCCCGCTTTACCTTCCTGCCTGCTCTGATGAATCCATTTCCGAAGGAGCAAATCAGACTACCTCCGAGCTGTTTTGCCTTGATCCTGCGCAGATAGAGATTCAGCATTTTTGCAATGGTGAGCATCAAAATCAGCGTTCCCGTGACAATAAGTCCGGAATCGAAGATTCCGAAACCGAATCCGGAACTGTAATACCCGGCATTATCCAGTCTGCCAAGTCCTTCTGCAAGGAAGAAAAGTCCGATCAGAATCAGAATCACATCGGAAAGGATCCAAAGTTCCAGAGGGAAACGGTCAAGCAGATTCATGTGGATTTCCCGGTCTTCACTATTATGCCCGGCCTGCAGGCCGACAAGCACAAGCATCAGGACTGCCAGACCCGCGAACGGGAAAGCCAGGATGCTCAGCTTTGGCGCCATGCTTTGGTAAGCATCATAAAAAACGGAAGCCTGGTATGCTCTGGACTGTTTGACAGGGTAGCCGGCATTCAGGCCGACAAACCATTCCCAGTTATCCGGATAGTCTGACTGAAGTATTTCCGCCGAACCCTCCGCCGCAAGCAGCGCCAGCGCATTCCATGCCAGATCACTATTCATGAAGGCCTGCGCCTCCGGGGGCATTCCGGCGGCTTCCGCGCCATCCTCTGTCGTAAAGCTGTAATAGCATGCGCTCTCCTGATGTGCGGAATAGGAAGACCCCAGATAATTCTTTTTCACTTCTTCCAAGGAATATCCTCCCCAGTCCTTTACCGTGGTATAGACTGCGCCTGTATCCAGATTTCTCATATACAGAAGCGCATTCGTCCGCTCCGCCGGCAGGATCTGATATCCCCCGGTCCCCGTGATCGCTTTGATCTCCACCGCATCGGCAAGGATCATCTCGCTTTCTTCCTGCAGATAGGCTCCCGCAGAACGGCTGTGTTCATAAGACGGTCTCGTGATCAGCGCCTCTTTCCACGTCATGCCGTTGAAAAGGCCGGGAATGATCCAGCTTCCGCTGACCGCCATCATCACTGACGATATGATAAGCACAATGAGAATCAGAATCTTTCTGGATGTGCTGTAACGTTTCACTTTATTTTGTTCCATCTTTCATTCTCCTTTAAGCAGGAGGCAGATCCTCCATCTTATACCCGACGCCCCAGACCACCTTCAGATAACGGGGCTCTCTCGGATTGATTTCTATTTTTTCCCGGATGTGACGGATATGTACGGCCACCGTATTGTCCGCATTGATTGCATTTTCCTTCCAGATGTTCTCATAAATCTGTTCGATGGAAAATACCCGCCCCTTGTTTTTCGTCAGGAAAAGCAGAATATTGTACTGCATCGGGGTAAACTTCTCCACCACTTCTCCGTCCAGCATCACCGTCTTGGTGTCATCATTGATGACCAGCCCTCCGGTCCGGTAAATATTGGAATCATCCTCCTGCGCGATCGTCCCGAGCTTCGTGTAGCGGCGCAGCTGGGACTTCACCCGGGCCACCAGTTCCAGCGAATTGAAGGGCTTTGTCACATAATCATCAGCTCCTACGTTCAGCCCGAAGATCTTGTCTGTATCTTCTGTTTTTGCCGACAGAATAATGATCGGAATATTTGACTGCTCCCGGATCTTCAGGGTTGCCCGAAGGCCGTCCATCCGCGGCATCATGACATCCAGGATCAGAAGATGGATGTCGTTGTTTCTGATTGCCTCGATTGCTTCGATTCCGTCATAAGCCTTAATAATATGGTATCCTTCCGGCGCCAGGTAGATTTCAATGGCGTCTACAATATCCTTATCGTCATCACACACTAATATGTTCATCATTTTTCATCACCTCCCCTATATCTTATCACAAGTTCAGGACTTGCTCCATGCCAATACATTATCAGAGAAATCTTTCCAAAAGAGAAGGCGAATTCTTAACTTATTCTTAACAACTCCGGATCAGGCAGAGCGCCCCCGCCTGCGGTTTTGCTGACCTGCCGGTCAAGTATTTTCCACTTGCGGGAAACCGCGATACAGAGTATGATAATAGTAATGTTTTGCATACCGTATAAGCATCTCAAAGGAAAGAAAGATTATGAAGAATGCCACCACTTTGATTCATATGTTACAGGAGAAAGTGCAGACTTCTTCAGACCAGGTCCTGTTCTCTTTCGCGGATTTTGACGAAGAGATCGGCAAATGGATTCTGAAGAATCATACGATCGGAGAGCTTTATCACAAAGCACTCGAGACGGCGCACACTCTGCGGCGAAAAGGGGTCCGTCCGGGAGACCGCGCGCTGATTTTCAGCATGCAGGATTTCGGCACGGTCGCGGCGGTCTACGGCTGCATGATGGCGGGAGTCCCCTTTATCATACTGCCGCCCCCGCTGGATGAGGACAAGATCGAGCGGCTCATCTCTGTGCTGAAGTCTGCCCGGCCGCGGGCGCTGATTTCCAATTACGCGTTAGAACAGCAATCCGGGGCAAAACTGACCGGACGGCTTCTTAAGGATGCTTTTTCGGACACCATCCGCTTAAAACGAATCTTTACGGATCGCCTGGAGCCCTACCGCCGCACAGATGTGATCGTCCCCGCTTCGGAAGAGGATCTGGTCTACCTGCAGTACACCTCCGGATCGACCAGCTCCCCGAAGGGAGTCCGGGTCACCTGGAAGAATCTTATGAAAAACCTGGAACAGTGCCTGCATGTGTTTGATTTCACCAATGTAACACTGGCCACCTGGGTGCCCTTCTTCCACAATCTCGGCCTGGTCGTGACGATCTGTATGCCGATCCTGGCAGTGGATTCACGGATCTATTATCTGCACACCATGCGTTTCCTGGAAAATCCAAAGCTCTGGATCCGTCTGATGGCAGATTTCAAAATAACCCTGACGGTCGGCCCCGGTTCCGCTTATGATGCCTGCACCCGGATCTTCTCCGAATCAGAAGCTGCCAAGAACGCGCTTACTCATGTCGAACTGTTTATGAACGGTTCCGAGTACATCAGCGCAAAATCGGTATCCCGGTTCACGGAATTGTTTCACTGTGACCCGAAAGCAATGGCTCCCGGTTACGGCCTGGCGGAAAATGTCTGCCTGGCGACCTTTGCCTGCAGAGATTACCGCACGCTGAAGCTGGATTATGAGGCCTACCAGAACAACCGGGCCGTGATCGTTGACGACGGGGAAAACGCAAAAGAGATCGTCAGCGTCGGCACGCCGGTAAAGGATCTGACTCTGGTCGTCGGCAATCCGAAGACCGGAAAAGTCTATCCGGATCTTCGCATCGGCGAGATTTTCATTGCCGGAGACAGTGTTGCGGACGGATATTGGGGCAATCACAGGGATAATAAGAACTTTCATGTAAAAATGCAGGGATATGACTGTGAATTTTATAAGACCGGAGATCTGGGCTTTCTGCATGAAGGCCAGCTCTACATCACCGGCCGCATCAAAGAGATGCTGATCGTAAACGGGCACAATGTATATCCGAGCGATCTTCAGGTGACCGTAAACCGGCACGTTCCGGCACTGGCGGGAAATGCAGTCGGGTTCTTCTCCTGCACAACAGATACGAAGGAACAGATCATCGCCATCGTGGAAGCGAATCCGGAAGATGATTTTGACCGGCTGGTCCATCAGATCAATGCGGCGGTTTCCGAACGGTTTCGTTTCTCTTTTTATGATATTATTTTTGTCCCGCGCATGACCATTCCGCGGACGGACAACGGAAAGCTGCAGGTCCTGAAGGCACGGACCCTTTATCAGGAAGGGCGGCTGAACATTCTTCACAGCAGCCACGACCACCGGGCAGCCAATCCGCGCGCCCGCCTGATCAACCGGGCCATTGAGCGCGGCGATGAATTATTTGACCGCTCCATCGAAAAGGCAGACGAACTGATCGACCGTTCTCTCGACCGGGCGGACGGACTGATCGACTGGGCGGATGATATCTTTCTTCAGGTACGCGATACCTTCCAGAAGGTGCTGAAGGTCGAGCAGTTCAGTCTGACGGATTCTTTCCTGGAACTGGGCGGAGATTCCCTCACCGGGTTTGAACTGGTCAATCATATCGAACAGAAGTTTCACGTCAAGCTGGATTTCCGCGAGCTGCTTCGCGATGCTTCGGTCGTTGGCGTCACAAAATATATTCATGAAGTACTCTCCGGGGCGGTGTCCTCCGGAAACTCTGTCAACCTTGCAAAGGAGTGCCGGCTGGACAAGAGCATCCGTCCGCAGGGCGAATACACAAAACCTGTGTCCGACTGCCGCGTCATATTCCTGACAGGCGCGACCGGTTTCCTGGGAGCGCAGCTGATCCGCGCGATCCGGCAGCAATATCCCCATGACGGGCTGAAGCTGTACTGTCTGGTCCGCGCCGAATCGAAAGAGGCCGGACTGGAGCGCCTCAAAAAGAATCTGGAGCACTATGACTGCTGGCAGGACGACATGACGGAGATCCTGGAGGCGGTCACCGGGGATCTGTCCAGCCCGAAGCTCGGTCTGGATCCGGAAACCTGGGATCAGCTTGCCCGGGATGTAGAAATCATTTATCATAACGGAGCCATTTTAAATTTTGTCTTCCCTTATGATTACCTGAAAACAACCAATGTCGGAGGAACTGTAGAGACCCTCCGTCTGGCCTGTGAAGAGAAACCCAAATATTACCATTACGTTTCCTCTTACAGTGTATATGATACGCCGGACAACAGAGGCAGACGGGTCATGGAAGACGACCCTTTGCGCACCTGGAAAGGATTCTCCCTCTCCTATTCCGAGACCAAATGGGTCTCCGAGAAGATCACGCGCATTGCCATGTCCCGCGGACTGAAAGCAGCGATTTACCGCCCCGGCGACATTACCGGCGCCGCAAACGGCATCTGGGAGATGGATGATATGGTCAGCCGCATGCTGGTCAGCATCATTCAGATGAAAGGTGTCCCGCGTGCGCGCTACAGCTTCCACATGACCCCGGTCGACTATGTCGGAAAGGCACTGGTCTACCTGTCGCGCAAAGAAGAAGTGTTCGGCCATGCATTCAATCTGGTCAATCCGAAAGGGCAGACCCTGCGTGAAATCGTAAATGATATCAGAAACTGCGGTTACACCGTACGCTACATCCCCTTTGCGCTGTGGAAAAGCCGGCTTCGCAGAGCCGATGCTTCCGAAAACGCCATGGTGCTTCTGGAATGCCTCTTTGAGGCAGGAAATGCCAGCAATCCGAATATTCTGCGGCATTTTACAGGGCGGGATCCCATCTACGATACCAGCAACGCGAAGATCCTGCTGGGACAGTCAGGCATTACCTGCCCGCCGGTAGACCAGAAAATGATCGGCGCATACCTGGATTATTTTAAAACAAGAGGATATTTGGAGATAATGGAATGAAAATCGGAATTCCCCGTGCCCTTCTTTATTACCGCTATCACGTCCTGTGGGATGTATTTTTTAAAGAACTGGGCATTGAAACCATATTAAGCCCGCGCACAAATAAAACACTGCTGGACGCCGGCAACCGCTATGCCATCGATGAGAACTGTCTCTCCAGCAAGCTGTACCTTGGCCATACCGCCTCACTGGAAGGCAAATGCGACAAGGTATTTGTGCCGCGCATCGCAAACTACGGACGGAACGGTGTCCTGTGCACCCGCTTTGAGGCCATCTACGATATGTGCACCAACACCTTCCGTGACAAGGACATTGACTTTATCAGCTGTAATGTTGATCTTCAGCAGAAAAAGCCTTCCTCCGAGGCCTATATCCGTCTGGGACAGGATCTCGGAAAGACCAGAAGAGAATCCGCAGCTGCCTTCGAAAAAGCGTTTCTCGCCTGGAAGAAGCACCAGCGGGAACAGATTGCGAGACAGGAGGAAGCCCTCAAAAGAGACCGGATCAAGATCCTTGTGGTCGGCCACAGCTATAATCTTTACGATGAATATATCGGGAAACCGATCCTGAAAGGGATCGAGCGGCTGGACGCCATTCCTGTCTGTGCAGACGCGGTCGATTTCGACCAGGCACAGAAGGATTCGGAAAACATCTGTAAAAACGTTCCCTGGATCATGAGCCGGGAGCTTCTCGGCGCCATTCACAAATACAGAAGCCGGGTCGACGGAATCATTCTGATCACCGCATTCCCCTGCGGACCGGATTCCATGATCAATGAGATGATCATCCGCCGGATCAATGATCTGCCGATCCTCAATCTGCTTCTTGACAGCCAGGACGGCAATGCGGGCGTAGAGACGCGCCTGGAAAGCTTTATCGACATTATCCGTTTCCGAAAGGAGCTTGAATAAAAATGCCCCAGAAACCATATCGGCTGTGCTATCCGCAGCTGGGCAATTATGATATCGCCATTCGCTATTTTGTAAACAACGGCCTGCATCTTGCATACATGAGTCCGCCTTCCATGACCAAACGGACCATCGACATCGGGGCAAAAAACAGCCCTGATTTCGTGTGCGCCCCTTTCAAATGCCACATGGGCAATTATATCGAAGCGCTGGAAAAAGGGGCCAATGTTCTCATCCAGACCGGAGGCACCTGCCGTCTGGGCTATTACGGCGAACTTCACGAACAGATCCTGAAAGATATGGGCTATGACTTTGAGATGTTCAACCTCACCCTTTTTCGCTACCGGAATCTCTTTGGCATGCTGAAAGGGATGAAAAAATATGCTCCGGACGCCACCCTGCTTCAGATGGCAAAGGCGATCCCGGCAGCCTTCCAGATGATTATCAACATCGATAAGTTTGAGGATTATTATCGTCAGAATATGGGCTTTGAGATCACGAAGGGTTCTTTTGACAAGGTATACAACCGCTTTCTGTCCGGCCTTAAGAAGGCGCACAAGCGCAGCGAAGTGAACCGCATCTACCGGGAAGCGATGGAGGAGATGAAGGCCCTCCCTGTTGATAAACCGCAAAATCCCATACGGATCGGCGTTGTCGGGGAATATTTCACAATCATGGATCCGTTCTCCAACCACGAAGTTGAGAAAAAACTGGCACAGATGGGGGCGGAAATACACCGCTGGATGAACCTTTCCCACAGCCTGTTCATCTGTCCGGAGAAATCAACCCTCCGGAAGCTGCGGCATTATATCAACTATGACCTGCATAAATTCCCGTCCTCCATCTGGGTCGACATTCAGAAAAAGCAGAGTTCAAAATATGTGAAATACGACATGGGAAGTTCCTCCATTTCAACCATCACGCTGGCAGAATACTATGCTAAAAAAGGGTTTGACGGACTGGTCCACATTAAGTCCTTCGGCTGTACGCCGGAGATGGACTGCATCCCGGTGCTGCACAATATCAGCGCAGACTACAAGATTCCCACACTGTATATGAGCTACGATACGCAGACCAGTGATACCGGAATCGAGACCAGACTGGAAGCCTTCTATGATATGCTGGCTATGAAGAAACAGAAAGGATGAAAGATACGGTGAAAAAAGCATACCTCGGAATCGATATCGGTTCCATTTCGACCAAAGGCGTCATTATTGACGAAGAAAAAAATATTCTGGCAGGCATCTATCTCTGGACCGAGGGAAATCCGATGGGCGCTGCCAAGAAAGTCATCGCCGCCCTCGGCGAACAGATTGACCATAAGGAATATAAAGTGGTCGCGGCCGGCACGACCGGAAGCGCCCGCAAGCTCGTAGGCGCCATGTGCAATGCGAGCATTGTCAAAAATGAAATCACTGCCCATGCAGTCGGCACGACCACTCTGCACCCGGACGTCCGCACGATCCTGGAAATCGGCGGACAGGACTCCAAGATCATCTGTGTGGAAAACGGTGTCGCTGTCGATTACGCCATGAACACACTGTGTGCGGCAGGCACCGGATCTTTTCTGTCAAGCCAGGCAAGACGGCTGGGCGTGGAAGTAGAGGAGTTCGGCAAAATCGCCCTCGGCAGCAAGAACCCGACTCCGATTGCCGCCAGATGTACCGTCTTTGCCGAATCCGATCTGGTACACAAAATCCAGATGGGACACAAAAAAGAAGACATCATTGCCGGGCTCTGCAATGCGGTCGCAAATAACTATCTGAATAACATCGGAAAAGGGAAAAAGATCCTTCCGCCCATCGTATTTCAGGGCGGTGTCAGCAAGAACGAAGGCGTGGTAAAAGCCTTTGCCGATTCCCTCGGCGAGGAGATCCTCGTGGATGAGAACGGCCACCTGATGGGCTGCTACGGAGCCGCGATCCTCGCCCTCGGCTGCGGCGTAGAAAAAGAATTTTCCTTTGATGTCGCGGAAATGGATTTCCTGACCCGCGAAGTGATCTGCCCGAACTGCGCGAACCACTGCGAGATCATCTGTGTCTACCGGGAAGGCGAACTCATCGATTCCTGGGGGAACCGCTGCGAGCGGGGCGAAATCAAAATGGGCGGCGACCAGTAAATGAACAAAAAAAGGACGGCATGCAAACTGCCGTCCTTTTTTTAATATCTGATTCTCTTTAAAAATCTACTCTGCCTGTATACTCGTCGTTGATAACATAGTATGCCGCATTGTCTTCCGGTTTGATATAAAGTGTGATCTTCTTAACCGCTGCAGCGCCTTCCATGGCTGCGAACTGTGCAAGTGCTCTCTCTGTCAGCACTTCCTCCTGAATCTCCTGTCCCATATACTGAACAACGACATTCTTCTCCGGCTTTCTCGCATATTTGCGCTTCGGAGCCTCTGCCTTCTTTTCCTTTGCAGCTGTTTTCGCTGCCTCAGCTGTCTTCTTCATGGTCTCCTTCGCTGCCTCAGCACCTTTTTTTGCCGCTGCTTTTGTCTTCTTTGCAGTTTTTTCTGCAGTCTCTTTTACAACTGCCGCAGTTGCCTCAACGTTTTTCTTCGTTGCTTCTTTTCTGGCTTCTTTTGCTTTTGCAGATGCCTCTTTTGCTTCTGCTTTTTTCTCCTCAACTGTCTTTACAGCTTCTTCACTGGTGATCGTAGAGTCTACAACAACTTTCTCTTTATCTGCCATTTCATAATCTCCTTTCAGGTCACATTGTTTTTTCTGTAAAAAAAAAGAATTCATGATAAGATTTTTATCATTTTTAAACTAACGTATTGCATTGTACAACTTTCCTGAAATAATGTCAACTTTTTCATTTTTTTCCGCAAATCCTGTGGATTTTATAAAGGATAGTGTTATAATGAATATATGCTGTTAAGAAACACTTTACTTTCATGACAGTTCATACATCATTATATCATTCATTTAGGAGGGAAAGAAATGGCTAAAACAAAAGTTATTTCTGCAAAAGAAGCAGCCGCTCTGATCAAAGATGGCGATACTGTATTAGTCGGCGGCTTCATGACAAACGGTACTGCAAAATCTATCGTTAATGAAGTGACCGCAAAAGATCTGACCGTTGTATGCAACGATGGCGGATTTGAAAACGAAGGAACCGGTCGTCTTCTTCACAATGGCTGCATCAAGAGACTGATCGCAACCCATGTTGGTCTGAACAAAGAAGTTGCTGCTAAGTTCAACGCAGGCGAGCTGGATCTGAAGCTTCAGCCCCAGGGTACTCTGGCAGAGCAGATTCGTGCAGGCGGAGCCGGTCTCGGCGGATTCTTAACACCGACCGGTGTCGGCACCATCGTTGCTGACAGCAATGCGGATACCACACTGGAAGGCAAGCAGCTGATTGAGCTGGATGGCAAAGAGTATCTTCTTGAGAAAGCGATCCGCGGCAATGTTGCGATCATCCAGGGATATATCGCTGATGAGTCCGGCAATATCCGTTATAAAGGATCTGCCCGCAACTTCAACCCGATGATGGCATCTGCTGCAGATATCGTTATCGCAGAAGTTGAGAAGATCGTTCCGGCAGGAGAGATCGGACCGAACTATGTGGAGACTCCGCATATCTTTGTTGATTACTTAGTATTAAAGGAGGAAGCATAAGATGGAAAGAAGCGAAATCAAACCCTTTATCGCAAAACGTGTTGCGAAAGAACTTCATGACGGTGATGTTGTCAATTTAGGTATCGGTCTTCCTACCATGGTTCCTGATTACCTTGATCCCAGTGTAAAGATCACACTTCAGTCCGAGAATGGTTTCATCGGTCTGGCAGCTGCTGATCCGGATGCAGACGATGCTGCTTATACCGTAAACGCAGGCGGTCAGCCGGCAGGTAT
The DNA here is from genome assembly GCA_946546945.1 of uncultured Lachnospiraceae bacterium. Lineage (GTDB taxonomy): Bacteria > Bacillota > Clostridia > Lachnospirales > Lachnospiraceae > Eubacterium_I. The sequence continues at coordinate 151,021 of CAMNOU010000002.1, read as the reverse complement.
TGAGAAAGACGGTATGTTCTTCGACTCTGCTACATCCTTCGCGATCATCCGCGGCGGACATGTAGATGCTACTGTTCTTGGTTCCCTTCAGGTTGCTGAGAATGGTGATATTGCAAACTGGATCATTCCGGGCAAGATGGTTCCGGGCATGGGCGGTGCTATGGATCTGGTTGTCGGCGCGAAAAAGGTTATCGTTGCCATGGAGCACACCCAGAAGGGCGCACCGAAGATCTTAAAGGAATGCACACTCCCTCTTACCGCTCAGAAACAGGTCAACATGATCGTTACCGAGATGGGCGTTATGGAAGTTACTCCGGAAGGCATCGTCCTCACCGAGTATAACCCTGAATTCACAGTTGAGCAGATTCAGGAAGCTACCGAAGCAAAACTGATCATCTCCAAAGATCTGAAGCCGATGGTATAAAGATTCTTTTCTGAATGATACATAGCACAAGAGAGCCCGTTCCATTTCCGAACGGGCTCTCTTTTATATCTGTTTTCTATGATTCTATGTCATTCCTGTTCCAGCAGTTTATACAGAAGCCGGTACAATACCTTCGCTTCCTGTTCATCCAGCCTGACACACTGCGCCATCTGCAGAGGAATCTTTACCGCTTCCTCTTTTAACTGCTCTCCCTTCTGTGTGAGCGTGACGATCAGCACGCGCTCATCTTCTTTGGATCTCGCCCGCGACAGCAGGCCCATACTTTCCATCTTTTTCAGAAGAGGAGTCAGTGTGCCGGAGTCCAGATACAGGCTCTTTCCCAGCGACTTAACCGTTACTGATTTCTTTTCCCAAAGCACCATCATCACAATATACTGCGTGTAGGTCAGCCCGACTTCATCCAGAAAAGGCTTGTACTGCTTGATCAGCCCGCGGGCGCAGGCATACAGCGGAAAACAAAGCTGATTCTCCAGTTTTAACACATCATATGTCTGTTCACTCATGATTATCCTCCATCCGCAATCCCCTGGTCAGAGAATTCTTCTGTTTTTTCGCGTCTGCGAACCGCCAGAGGCTGCACGCTCAGCGGGTGGCTGCGCCGCTCTGCTCGGCGTTGTACGCCTCTCTTACCGCTTTTGCCAGCTGGTCGCCGCAGGAAGTCGGACGACGGCCGCAGGTGATACCGGAGAGTTTCTCCTCGATCTGATCTACGGTCCAGCCATCGATGAGGGCCGGAATGGCCTTCAGATTGCCATTGCAGCCTCCCAGAAATTCCACATTGTGAACTCTGTCCCCGTCCAGATCCATGCTGATCAGCTGCGAACAGGTATTCTTTGTCTTATAATCATAATGAAACATTATAAAACCTCCTCGATCTTCGCGACCGCTTTCTTCCAGTCGGCCGTCGGCTCAAAACGTGCCGTGATATTGCCGTCCCGGTCGATCAGGAATTTTGTAAAATTCCATTTAATATTGCCGTTGTTCTTATAATCCTTATCCATCTTCTTTACGATCGGTGCGAGCATCAGCTTCGCCGGGCCTTCAAATCCCTCGAATTTCGTATTCCGGGTCAGCCACTGATAAAGCGGATCCGCGTTCTCGCCATTGACATCGATCTTGGAGAACTGAGGGAAGGTAATCCCGAAACGTCCGGTACAGAAGGTGTGGATCTCATCATCCGTGCCGGGTGCCTGATTGGCGAACTGATTACACGGGAAATCAAGAATCTCCAGGCCATCTTTCTGATGCGCTTCATACAGATCCTGAAGCTCGCTGTACTGAGGTGTAAAACCGCATCCTGTTGCGGTGTTCACGATCAGCAGCACCTTTCCCTTATAATCTGCCAGCGAAACATCTGTCCCATCCTGCGCCTTTACTGTAAAATCATATATACTCATCGTTCTTCCTCCTTGCAGTTTTTAATTTATTTTTTGTAATTTAATTGTAATCAATTAAATTGGTTTTGTCAAGTCTATTTTTCATTTCTTCGCAAGCAGAAAAACCGTTGCCAGGATGAGCGCGAACCCGGCAAGATCCATGCCGGTAAATACGGTATGCAAAAAAAGCGCCGTCGTCAGCGTCGCGGTGAGCGGCTCGATACATCCCAGCATGTTTCCGCGGGCAGGCCCGATCAGGGCAGTTCCTGCCAGAAACAGGGTAAAGGCCAGGACGGTCCCCGCCAGAATGATGACTGTCAGCGCCAGGATGCCTCCGGGACGAAGCACGATATCCACGCGCCAGATGCGTGAGAGGAAAAAGAAACCGATGCCTCCGAACAGCATTCCCCATCCGACCGGGAGGATGCTTCCCCACTGCTTCATCAATCTCTGAGGGATCAGAATATAACAAGCCGCGGCCACCGCGGACAAAATCCCCCAGAACAGACCTTCCCGGGAGATACTGAGCTTTGTAAAACTGCCGTGTGTTGCCACGAGAAAGGTCCCGGCCAGGCAGGAAAGAATCGCGATGATTTCCCTTCGCACCGGAAGAGTGCGCTTCATCATACATCCCGCCAGGAGTACCAGGATCACAGAAAGATTCTGCAATACAGTAGCGGTTCCGGAATTCGTGGCCGCTATCGAAGAACTGTAGGCAAACTGCGTGAACATCAGGCCGCAAACCCCAAACACGATGCAATAGAACATGGCCTTCGGGGTATGTGCGATCCTGTGAAATTTTTCTTTTTCTTTCCGGTACGCAAAAAGGAGCAAAATGATTCCGGCAGCCAGCAGCCGGATCTGAGTGATCCATCTCGGGTCCATTCCCTGTACGGAACTCAGATACTGGCTGCAGGTGCCGGATATTCCCCAGCAGGCTGCCCCTGCTATTGTTACCAGAATACCATAGGTGTATTCTGATGATCTCATACTCCTTCTTTTGCGATGACGGCAAGGCCAAGTTCTTCCAGCTGTTTTGAATCGACGGTATCCGGAGCGTTTGTCATCAGACAGGACGCATCCTTTACCTTCGGGAAAGCAATGACGTCACGGATCGAATCCGCATGTACCATATGCATCACCATGCGGTCCAGTCCGTAGGCCAGTCCCGCGTGAGGCGGCACGCCATACTGGAAAGCACCCAGCAGGAATCCGAACTGATTCCAGGCCTGTTCCTGCGTGAACCCGAGTACTTCGAACATCTTTTCCTGAATATCGTCCTGATGAATACGGATGGAACCTCCTCCCAGTTCGGTTCCGTTCAGGACAATGTCATAAGCCCTGGCGCGCACCGCTCCCGGCTCGGTATCCACCTTGTCCCAGTCTTCCTCCATCGGCATGGTGAACGGATGATGCATTGCCTTGTAGCGGTTCTCCTCTTCCGACCACTCCAGCAGCGGGAACTCGGTCACCCAGAGGAAATTGTACTGATCCGGATCCAGCAGATCCATTTCTTTTGCCATATGAAGACGCATGGCGCCCAGCACATCCCAGACAACCTTATTCTTATCTGCGGCAAAGAGAAGCAGATCGCCCTCCTTTGCTCCCATCGCGTCGATCAGCTTCTGCATGCCCTCTTCCGTAAAGAACTTTGAGAAAGAGGATTTGACCGTTCCATCTGTCTTGAGCTGGACATAAGCCAGTCCCTTTGCTCCGTAGGTCTTCGCGAGATCCACCAGTTTGTCGATCTGCTTGCGGCCCAGATCGCCTTTGCCCGGCACACAGATGCCGCGCACGCTTCCTCCGTTTTCCAGTGCGGAAGTGAAGACGGAAAAGTCACAGTCCTTCACGACTGCAGAAACATCCGTCAATTCCATCCCGAATCTGGTATCCGGCTTGTCCGAACCGAAACGGTCCATCGCCTCCTGCCACGGCATGCGGGGGAAAGGGATCGTAAGCTCCACTCCGATTGCTTCTTTAAAGATATATGCAAGCAGACGCTCATTTACATCGATCACATCGTCCTCATCGACAAAGGACAGCTCCATATCGGCCTGGGTAAACTCCGGCTGGCGGTCGGCGCGCAGATCTTCATCACGGAAGCATCTGGTGATCTGGAAATAGCGGTCATATCCGGAACACATCAGAAGCTGCTTGAACAGCTGCGGAGACTGCGGAAGCGCATAGAAACTTCCGGGATGAACACGGCTGGGGACCAGATAGTCGCGGGCTCCCTCCGGTGTGGATTTGGTCAGCATCGGAGTCTCCACTTCAATAAATCCTTCTTTGTACATAAACTCCCGCATCAGATAGGCCACCTTGCTTCGAAGGATCAGATTGCGCTGCATATCCGGGCGTCTCAGATCCAGATATCTGTATTTCAGGCGAAGATCATCCTTTGTCTGGGAATTCTCCTCGATCGGGAAAGGCGGTGTATCCGACTCGGAAAGGATCCGGAGCGATTCCGCGATCACTTCAATATCTCCTGTCTTCAGATTCTCATTGACTGCTGCCGTTCGTTTCTGAATGGTTCCTTCTACGGCAATCACAAATTCACTGCGAAGCGTTCCTGCCTTCGCAAATCCATCTGTGCCGACCCTGGTCTCGTCAAAAACGATCTGCAAAAGGCCGGAACGGTCTCTTAAATCGATAAAGATGAGGCTTCCCAGATTTCTTCTTCTCTGCACCCAGCCCATCACTGTCACTTTTTCACCGATATTTGAGGTGGATACCTCAGTACACCTGTGGGATCTCTTCAATCCCCGCATGGATTCTGCCATGATTTATATCTCCTTTTTTGTTTTCATCACACGGCCTGCCTGCCGCTGTGTGTTTTGCTCTTAATCCCGGTTGTAGAACTCTTTAAAATCGTCGTACCCTTCTTTGGTCAGCTGTTCCTTCTGGAATTTTTTATTCTTATTCATGCGGACGACCAGAATCTGTTCTCCGTTTGCCCTGGCCTGCTGCGCCTGTCCGATGATGGCAGACAGTTTTTCGCCCGAAATACCTTTTTCCAGCATATAGACCGTTTTTTTCGGCTGTTCGGGAATCCGGAATCCGTTTTCCATCAAAAGCAGGATTATACGCTCAAAGCCGATAGAAAATCCGCATGCCGGGACATCTTTTCCGGTGAAATTGCCCACCATCTTATCATAGCGTCCGCCGCCTCCGCAGCTGCCGCCAAACTCAGGAATGGCAATCTCAAAAATCGTTCCTGTATAATAGGACATCCCGCGGACCAGGGTGGGATCAAAGACCAGCTCGAATTTTGCTGCTCTGGAAGCATTGACAGCCTGCGCAATCTCACGCATATTGTCAACGACCTCGTCCTCCAGATAACCGCCCAGCTGTTCCGCCAGATAGGCCATGCCGTCCTCTGCCTTTTCAACCCCTTCAAACAGGGAAAGGTACTTCTTTGCAGATTCCTGCGCGAAGCCCTCTTTTTCAAGCTCCTGCGCCACGCCGTCCGGTCCGATCTTGTCCATCTTGTCCAGGATGATGAATACCTTGTCATAATCCTCTTCGGCAAATCCGCTGTACGCCGCCATGGCTTTTAAGATCCTGCGCTCGTTGATGCGGATCTCAAAGTTCTGAAAACCGATTTTCCCGAGTGTCGTCGTCGTCGCGAGGATCAGTTCGATCTCCGCCAGATTGGACGGTTCTCCCAGAATGTCGATATCACACTGCATGAACTGACGGTAACGCCCTCTCTGCGGTCTGTCTGCCCTCCAGACATTTCCCATCTGCAGAGCCTTGAAAGGAGTCGGCAGATCGTTCGCGTGATTGGCGTAATACCGGCAGAGCGGCACGGTCAGATCATAGCGCATGCCGAAATCCACCAGATCCGCTTCGCTTTGTGCCGTCTCCAGTTTCAGCTTTTCGCCTCTCTTTAATACTTTAAAAATCAGTTTCTCATTCTCTCCGCCCTGCTTGCTGGTCAGATTCGAAATATCTTCCATACAGGGAGTCTCAATCGGAGTGAATCCGAAGGAACGGTAGGTTTCCCGGATCACGCTCTGTACATACTCACGAACGGCCATCTCATCCGGCATGATGTCCTTCATGCCATTGACCGGTTTCTTCTTCAACGCCATATACAATCTCCTTTTCTCCTGGGTTTTAACGATTCTCAAGCAATTTTCTCTTGCGTTCGATCATCTCATCAATACGCTCTATATACTGTGTCACATCTTTTACATTGCCGACACGCTCAATCCGCTCTCCGTTGGCAAACACCACCTTGGAGGTCGCGCCTGCACCAAGTGCCATTATAGTCTGTTTTTCTTCCATAATCAAGATATTATACACGCCGGCTTTTCCCAAAGCTGCGTAGCCGACATTCTCAAAATTGCCCGCCATATTCTTCTGCCGGTACAGATAATAGGGAAAGAGGCCCATCTCTGCACAGTATTCTGCCGTAAGACGGATCGTCTCCCATGTATTTTCCATATGAAGATGCGCATATTCCTCTCTCTGTGTCTGCAGTCTGGCTGCCCGCTTCACGGCCAGAGAGTGTACCGTCACATTATCCGGTCTCAGCTTTTTCAGTTCTTCCATCGTGCAGCGCACGTCTTCCATGCTCTCTTCCGGAAGTCCGACGATCAGATCCATATTGATATTGTCAAAGCCCATCTCTCTTGCAAGATGAAAACTTTCCCTTACCTGCTCCACCGTATGGCTGCGCCCGATCAGGCGGAGCGTCTCCTCCTTCATCGTCTGCGGATTGATGGAGATTCTGGAAATATTGTGCTTTTTCAGCACCTGCAGCTTCTCCTTTGTGATGCTGTCCGGACGTCCTGCCTCTACCGTGAATTCCAGAAGCCGGTTCTCCCCATAAACGATCCTCTCCTGCTCATCAAACAAACGGAAATGCCTGCCGATCATGCTGATCAGCCGTTCCAGATGTTCCGGAGGGAGCGATGTCGGCGTCCCGCCTCCGATATAGACGGAATTCAGGGTTTTCTTCTGCATCGTCTTTGCGGTCCAGCAGATTTCCTTCTCCAGCACGTCCAGATAATCACCGATCCGGTTCTTCCACTGCGCAATGGGGTAAGAGGTAAAAGAACAGTACAGACAGGTACTCGGGCAGAAAGGGATCCCGATATACAGGCTGTATCCGTTTTCGTAATCAATACCGGACAATACCTCCCTCTCGCGCTTTGCTACCTCTATGCTCAGCGAGATTTTTTCATCGGACGCAAAGTAAGTCTCCTTCATATACGCGCGGATCTCATCCTCTGTCTTTTTCTGTTCCAGCATCGACATGGGGATCTTTACCGGACGGATTCCGGTCAGCGTACCCCAGGGAAGCTTTCTTCCCGAAAAATCAGAGAGCAGCTCATAGAGGCGCTGCTTCAGTCTGTTTTTCGTGGTTCTGCGGTCAGAAAAGTCCGCCGCTGTTTTCCCGGTCAGCATCTGCTCCTCTTTCTGATAAAAAGAAAAGGTGATTTCTTCTGTCTCATACAAAATCACCAGATGGAAAAAGCTTTCCGGAAAATCCTCCCGGCTTCCGGCTTTTACCAGAACATCCTGTTCAGGGTAAAAAGCCTTCACCAGGGAATGGATATCATATTCAAAATCAGCTTTGTTTAATTCAACAGTTATCATTCTTTTTCTTCCTGCTGTCTCCTTACAGCATCTGTTCCGGTCTCATGCAGCCTTCACAGAAATGGATTATACTCTGCCTCCCGGCCGATTGTTGTGCGCATCTCATGGCCCGGAAGCACCTCCACGTCTCTCGGCAGGATGAGGAGCTTCTCCCTGACGCTGCGCACGAGGGCAGACATGCTTCCGCCCGGGAAGTCTGTCCGTCCGACCGATCCGCAAAAGAGCGTATCCCCGCTGACAAGTACTTTATTGTCGGGGAAATAGTAGCAGCACCCGCCCGGCGTATGCCCCGGCGTAAAAATCACGGTGATTGAAAAACCGGCAAGCTCAAGGTTCTGTCCGTCCTTCACAAAAAAGTCCGCCTCGTAGGTTTCCGGATGCCCGAACATGGCAGACACATTCATCCGGATATCTGTCATCGTCCTGCGTTCCTCCTCATGGACATAGACCGGAATCTGATATCGCTTTTTCAATACAGCCGCATGGTGGGCATGATCATAATGCGCGTGCGTAAGAAGGATCGCCGCCGGTTTCAGGCCGTTTTTTTCGATATGCTTTTCCAGCATCGGCGCATCGCCGCCCGGATCCGCGATAATGGTTTCCTTTGTTGCCGTATTGACCAGTAAATAACAGTTTGTCCCGATCTCTCCGACATTATATTCTAAAATCTGTAAATCTGCCATACAGGTTCCTTTCTTTCTCTAGATGCAGGGCTTTCATGAAGAGGTCCTCTCTATGTCGTAGACACTCTCGATCTGACGGATCTTCTCAATCACGGAGTTCAGTTCGTCCTTCCCCTTCGTATGGAAAGCGACCGAGATCGTCGCGATCCCTTTTTTGCTGACTCTGGAATTGATCGACACAATGTCAATCTCCCTCTCCGTAAAGACTTTTGAAATATCGACAAGCAGACCTGTCCGGTTATGAGAGAAGATTCTGATCTCGGCCTGATATCTTCCGAAGCCCAGCTCCTCCTCCGCAGCTCCCTGCTGCCATTCCGCATCGATCAGCCGCTCCCGGTCGATCTGCGGAAGCTGTATGATATTGGAACAGTCTGTCCGGTGAATCGAAACGCCCCGTCCTCTCGTTACGAACCCGACGATCTCATCCCCGGGCACCGGGCTGCAGCATTTTGAAAAATGAACAGCAACATCGGTCAGTCCCTTGACAATGATCCCGCTCTTTCTTCCGGCATCTTTTCTGGAATCTGTTTTTTCCTTGTTTTCCGCGGCGCCGTCAAGAATCTGCCGGTCGGTAATCTGCATCCTGGCTGTCTTTCTGTACTCTTCCAGCATCCGGTTGATGATCTGCGCTTCCCGCAGACCGCCGTGCCCGACTGCCGCCAGAACAGACTCCCAGTCGCGGAATCCGTATTTTTTCTGGACCTTATCCTGATACTCCGACTTGTTGATGTCGCCGAGATTGATTCCCTTTGACTTGCAGTAATTGTTCAGCATCTCTTTTCCGCGCTGAACATTCTCATCCTTGAACTGATGACGGAACCACTGGTTGATCTTGTTTCTGGCCTGTGTGCTTTTTACAATGTTCAGCCAGTCCCGGCTCGGTCCGTTCGAATTAGCCGATGTCAGGATCTCCAGCTGGTCTCCGTTGGAAATCACATAGTCAATGGGGACCAGTTTCCCGTTTACCTTTGCGCCGACCATCTTGTTCCCGACTGCGCTGTGGATATTATAAGCGAAATCGATCGGTGTCGACCCCATCGGCAGTGTTTTGACATCGCCGTTGGGCGTAAAGCAGAACACCGTATCCGCGAAAAGATCCAGGTCATTTTTCAGCAGGCTCATGAATTCCCTGTTATCTGAGGTTCCCTGCTGCCATTCCAGAATCTGGCGGAGCCAGCTCAATTTCTCCTCTTCCCCGCCGATGGCATTCCCGTTGTTCGATTCTTTATATTTCCAGTGGGCCGCGATACCGTACTCTGATGTGCGGTGCATCTCCTCCGTTCGGATCTGAATCTCAAAAGGCTGCCCGCTGGGGCCGATCAGTGTCGTGTGCAGAGACTGATACATATTCGGCTTCGGCATCGCGATATAGTCTTTGAATCTGCCCGGTATGGGCGTATAATTCTCATGAATCACACCAAGAGTCGCATAACAGTCCTTGACATCCGCCACGATGATGCGGATGGCAAAAAGATCATAAATCTGATCCAGGGTCTTATTCTGATTGACCATTTTCTTATAGATACTGAAGAAATGCTTTGCTCTGCCCATGATCCTGGCCTGAATGCCGGCCTCTTTGAGAACAGCCCCCACTTCCTCCACAAGGGAATTGACATAGGCCTCTCTGGCGGACTTTCTCTGTGCGATTTTTTCCACAAGATCATAGTAAGCTTCCGGCTCCAGATATTTTAAAGACAGATCCTCCAGCTCGATCTTTATTTTGGATATACCCAGCCTCTGCGCGATCGGCGCGTAAATATCCATCGTCTCTCTGGCTTTTTCCTTCTGCTTCTCCGGCGTCATATGCTGCAAAGTGCTCATGTTGTGCAGCCGGTCCGCCAGTTTGATGATGATGACACGGATATCCTTCGCCATGGCGAGGAACATTTTTCTCAGGTTCTCTGCCTGAACCTCGATCTTATCGGCGTCATAGGACAATTTCCCGAGTTTTGTCACACCGTCGACCAGAAGCGCTACTTCCGGCCCGAACTCCTTTGTCAGGTCTTCCTCCGTCATCACGGTGTCTTCCACCACATCATGCAAAAGCCCCGCGATAATGGTCTCCTTATCCATCTCCAGTTTCGCCAGAATGATCGCTACATAAATCGGATGAATGATATACGGCTCTCCCGACTTTCTCACCTGACTCTTATGTGCTTCATTTGCGATCTGATATGCCTTCTCCACCTGGGAAATATCCGCAGACGGATGATACTCGCGAATCGTGTCCAGCAGCTGCCGGTGAAGGTCTTCCGGGCTCATGAAATCATAAATCCGAGTGATCTGCTCTTCCTGTGAAGACAGCTCTTTCTCCAGTTCCAGAATGTCTTGCTTCTCCTTCATATGATTACTCTCATCTTTTCACAAACTAAATCTTGGTAGTATATTTAAATATTATAAATAAAATATGTCGAAAATGCAATGTTTTCACTCCCCGGTACATACATTTATACATGCCCGGTTCTGGCTTAAGGATCCGAATTCCTGTGCGTCCTCGCGGAGCGTTTATCTCAGTGTGAGAGACTCACACTGAGATAAAACTCCACCGGCACATAATCCCCGGATGTTTCCGGCAGGAGGAGTCCCCCGGCCATCAGCGCACTGCCGGAATAAACCCGGCCGTCTTCTCTGAGGCAGTACTTTTTCTGAGGATCCAGCCCGCGAAGAACGACCGGGCTGCGCAGCATATTCGGTTCTGATCTGAAAATCATCCCCTGCACCAGCGTCTCCTTCTGATCCTCTGAAACAAATTGCCAGATGGCGTAATTGTCATGATAAGGATCGCTCAGACGGTAAAATTTTCCATTATGGATCAGCGGACCGAACTCTTTAAAAGCCCGGATCTGACTTTTCACTTCTTCTTTTTCTTCTTCGGTCAGGGTATTGAGATCCAGTTCATACCCGAAGCTTCCGCACATGGCTGTGACCGCACGGGTTCTTAAGGATGTCACGCGCCCTGTCTGGTGATTCGGCACCGCGGATACATGTGAGCCCATAGCCGATACCGGATAAAAGAAGGAGGTTCCGTACTGAATCTGTGTCCGCTCAAAGGCATCGGTGTCATCACTGCACCAGATCTGGGGGCAGTAATACAAAATACCGGCGTCAAATCTTCCCCCTCCGCCGCAGCATCCTTCAAACAGAACATCCGGAAAAGCACCGGTAAGACGGTCTAACAGCTCATAGAGCCCGAGCACGAACCGGTGAGGCATTTCTTTTTGTCTTCCTGCGGGAAGGCTCTCGGTGTACCAGTCACAGACACTCCGGTTAAAATCCCATTTCACATACTTTATATTCGCAAGGCGCAAAATCCGGCTCACCGCCCGGAACAGATACTCCCGCACATCTGCTCTGCTTATATCCAGCACCAGCTGAAAACGGCTGCGCACCGGGTTTCTGCCCGGGATCCGGATCGCCCAGTCCGGATGCGCCCGGTAAAGATCGCTGTCTTCCGAAACCATCTCCGGTTCGAACCAGATGCCGAACTGCATCCCCAGGCCGTTTATTTTTTTCACGAGTCCGTCCAGACCGCCGGGGATTTTTTCTTTATTCACAGACCAGTCCCCCAGCCCCAGGGTGTCACTGTCCCGCTTTCCGAACCACCCGTCATCCATGACCAGCATGTCCACGCCAAGGGCAGCGGCTCCCTCCGCAATCTTCAGCAGCTTCTCTTCATTGAAATCAAAATAGGTCGCCTCCCAGTTGTTGATCAGGACCGGCCGTTCCGCCTTCTGATATTTCCCCCGGCATACATGTTCGCGCAGCACTCTGTGGAATTGATGAGAAAGAGCCTGCAGTCCATTCTCTGTATGGGACAGAATGACTTCAGGCGTATAGAAGGAATCTCCCGGTTTCAGTTCCCAGCAGAACAGATCTGCATGGATCCCCATCACCAAGCGGACCTGCCTTAACTGATCATATTCCGCCTGTGCCTGAAAACAGCCGCTGTACATAAGAGCTGCGCCGATACAAGTCCCGTTCGTCTCTGAACAGCCCTCTTTGCAGAGAATCACAGCCGGATTCTGATGATGGCTGCTGGTTCCTCTGATGCTGGAGCTTTCCTGAATACCGTGAAGGAGTTTCAGACGCTGCGGATTTCGTTCCCTGGCCCATCTTCCGTGAAAATGGATCCATTCCCAGCTGCCGTAAGGAATATCCAGGCACAGGCTGTGCGCTTTATTGAGCATGACGGTATCTGCTCCGTCATTCATAATCACAGCGCTCCGCGTAATCACATCATACTCCGGCAATACACCGTATTTCAAAACTACACGGACATCGGATGCTGTATCTTTCAGTGTGATCTCCAGAGTTTCCGCCTCCGATTCTCCGGCATAGACAGCCGGAAGTCCCGGGATGGAATATTTTCCGGGAAGGATCCGGTATCCTTCATACCGCAGATCCAGTGCGGATGCTCCGTTTTCATGGCACACACTGACGGCGGATATTCTGTAATCCCCCGTCCCCTCGGACGCATACTCCAACGGCATCGTATCCAGGGAATAGGATCTCTGATCCTGCGCGTCATAAATATTTCCGGAAAATGAGACATCCGGATAATCGAGCAGGTATTCCATGTCCTGCCCTGTATTCTCTCCATACCACAGATGTTTCAGTACCCCGCGGCTGTCAGCCTTCATCTGATACAGGCTGTGCTTCGTTTCCAGAAAAAAAGTTCTGCCGGCTGCTTTGATTGACATCTTTCCTGATTAAGCTCCTTTCCTTCGCTTCTCCTTAGTGCACGGGAAGGGCCTCCAGGCGGTCCACTCCCCGCATCTGGATCTTCGGTCCCCCGGTATGCTCTATATATTCCTTTGTGATCGTGACCCTTCCGATATTGTCATCCTTCGGGATCTCATACATGATGTCCATCATGAATTCTTCCAGAATCGAACGCAGCGCACGCGCCCCGACCTTCTTTTCCTTTGCCTTTCTGGCAATCAGCCGCAGAGCGTCTTCTTCGAATTCAAGCTGCACCTCATCCATGGCCAGAAGTTTCTGATATTGCTTGATAATGGCATTTTTCGGCTCTTTCAGGATCTCGACCAGCATATCCTCGGTGAGCGCATCCAGAGAAAACAGAATCGGCAGTCTCCCGATAAACTCCGGGATCATTCCGAACTTGCGGACATCTTCGGTCGTCACATACCGCAGGATATTTTCTTCTTTATCATACTTATCTTTCAGATCCGCGCGGAATCCGATGGATGCATGTTCATTCAGTCTTTCCTTGATCACATCCTCAAGTCCCGGGAATGCTCCTCCGCAGATAAAGAGAATGTTCGAGGTGTCGATCGTAGTCATGGGAACCATCGCATTTTTGCTTGTTGCTCCGACAGGTACTTCCACCTCGGCTCCCTCCAGGAGCTTTAACAGCCCCTGCTGCACCGACTCGCCGCTGACATCCCTCTGGTGCGCGTTTTTCTTTTTCGCCAGCTTATCGATCTCATCAATGAAGACAATTCCCCGCTCGGCCTTCTCCACGTCATTGTCTGCCGCGGTCAGAAGCTTGGAAAGCACGCTCTCAATATCATCACCGATATAGCCTGCCTCTGTCAGGGAGGTGGCATCCGCGATGGCAAGGGGTACATTCAGCAGTCTCGCGAGCGTCTTGACCAGATAGGTCTTTCCGCATCCGGTCGGGCCGACCATCAGCATGTTGGATTTTTCAATCAGAACATCATCGTCGGGCTGTTCTTTCTCAAACGCAGCCACCCGCTTATAATGATTATATACTCCGACGGACATGATTTTCTTCGCATGTTCCTGTCCGACCACATACTCATCCAGGCTCGCCTTGATCCTGTGCGGCGCAGGGATCTTCTTGATATCCAGAATCGGCTCCATGTTCTTTTCTTCTTTTTTCTTCTTCTTCGCTTTGACCCTCGGCTGTCCCCCGAAAAGGCCCTGCAGATCCGACATATTGACAAAGCTTACATTCGGCGTCTTTCCTCCTGTCTGAAACAGATCACCGAGATTGATCCCTTCCGGACCCTGCGCACCCGGTTCCGACGGATTCAGGCCCGGGAACCCCGGAAAACCGCCCAGTCCGCCCATATTATCAAACGTCGCCTGCATGCAGTCCATGCACACATTCATCTGATTAGGAACATGAAGAAGCCTGCCGCACTGGCTCTCCGGCCTGCCGCACATCGCGCAGTACTCCTCTTTATGATTCGAGTCGTCTTTTTTTGCGCTGTCCTTTGATGTCTCCGGCACGGAATGGATCTCTTCTGTGCCGTCTGTCGTTACTTCCCGAAAATCATTATTATCTATCATACTTACCTCATTTCTTTCGCATTATTGGGATCACGTTCAAGTCCCACTCCCAGTTGATATATTTTACCATACAATAGCGCTAAATTCCATGTTTAGTTTCTGCTCTGCCGCTCCGTCTTATGCCGCCTTCCAATAAAACTATTGATAAACCATGAAAATTCCTATAAAATAGCAGCATGGCGCGCCGTTTCAGGCTTATGTACAAAGCCTTCTTTCCGGCGCAATCAGAATCATTCAGGAGGAATTCATATTATGGCACAGAATCCGATTGTAACTATTGAAATGGAAAACGGCGATGTGATGAAAGCAGAGCTTTATCCGGAGATCGCCCCGAACACAGTAAACAATTTTATTTCTCTCGTGAAGAAGGGCTTCTACGATGGCGTGATTTTTCACAGAGTCATCTCCGGTTTCATGATCCAGGGCGGCGATCCGGAAGGAACCGGCATCGGCGGACCGGGCTACAGCATCAAAGGAGAATTTTCCAGCAACCATTTCCCGAACGACCTGAAGCATACGCCGGGCGTGCTTTCCATGGCCCGCACCATGGTCCCGGATTCAGCGGGAAGCCAGTTCTTTATCATGCATAAGACCTCTCCTCATCTGGACGGAGAATATGCCGCATTCGGCAAGGTCATTGAGGGACTTGATATCGTGGATAAGATCGCAGCGGTCAGAACCGATTACAGCGACCGTCCCCTTCAGAAACAGATGATGAAGAAAGTTACGGTTGAAACTTTCGGAACAGAATATCCGGAACCGGAAAAATGCTGATTCCTGCATCATCACAGGAAATCGCAATTCCCCGGAACAACAAAAAAGACAGTGCCTGCCGGTATAGCGGGCGCTGTCTTTTTTTGTTATCTGCGGGCCCTTCGTGCCCTTTTTTTATATTTCTTTTCCCCGAACAGCCAGAACATGATCAGTCCGAGCAGCGTTCCGATGATCGCTCCGCAGATCACATCCGAGGGATAATGGATCCCCACGTACAGACGCGACAGCGAAATCAGAAAAGCCATGATCATACAGGCAATCCCCAGCAGCTTCGGCCGGCATTTGTAAATGGCCACGGCACTGGCAAAGGATGCGGATGCATGACCGGACGGGAAAGACCAGTCATCCGCTTTCTGGATCAGACAGGTCAGCCCGTTCACAACTTCATAGGGCCGGATCCTGGCCACGTAGTTCTTCAGGAAGAGGTTCGTGATGCAGTAGGATCCCGCCAGGGCCAGCAGCGATACCAGCCCGATCCGCCTGGTCTTCCTCGGGATCAGCAGCAGGATTGTGAGCGCGATCCACAGGATTCCCTTGTCTCCCAGATGTGTGATGATCTTCACCGCCGGCGTAATCTGTTCAAACCGCAGGTAATTCTGGATGAACAACAGCAGCTGTCCGTCATAATGCTGTAATAGTTGGATGATCTGATCCATATTTTATCCTCAATTCATTTAATCGCTTTTATCAGAATTTAAATATTGCTACACCGTACGGCGGCAGTTCATAGGCAAAGGAGAATTCTCTTCCGTCGCATTCCGACGCAGACGCGGTATAGGTAACCGGTCTTTCCGCGCCGCTTCCTCCGAATCTCTCCTCATCGCTGTTCAGTATGAGCGTATATTTCTTTTTCTTCGGAACCCCGACACGGTAGTCTTTTCGTTCCATCGGCGAAAAGTTGATTACAAAGAGCAGGCTGTTCCGTCCGGACTTTCCGTGACGCACAAAGCTGAAAATATTGCGGTATGCGTCATCCGCATTGATCCACTCAAAGCCCTCCGGCTGGTCGTCCAGCTGATACATGGCAGGATACTTTTTGTAGATCCCGTTCAATTCTTTTACGAATGCCTGCAGACGGGCATGATCCTCTTCCTCCAGAAGCTCCCAGTCCAGTTCCCGCTCTTCGCTCCACTCTCTGAGCTGTCCGAATTCTCCGCCCATGAACAGAAGCTTCTTGCCGGGATGTCCCATCATAAATGTGTATCCGGCCATGAGATTCCTGAATTTGTCGATTCCGAGTCCGGGCATCTTATTCAGCATGGAACACTTCAGATGCACCACCTCGTCATGCGACAGAACCAGAATATATTTCTCACTGTAATTATAACTCATGGCGAAGGTCATCTTATTATGATTATCCTTGCGGAAGTACGGATCCAGCTTCATATAGTCCAGGAAATCATGCATCCATCCCATATTCCATTTATAAGTAAAGTGAAGGCCGTTATCCTTGACATTTCCGGTCACCCTCGGCCAGGCCGTCGACTCCTCCGCGATCATGGCAACGCCGTTATTTCTGCCGCAGATCAGAGTATTCAGATGTTTGAACAGTTCGATGGCCTCAAGGTTCTCATTTCCGCCGTATTTGTTGGCAACCCACTGTCCGTCCTTTTTCCCGTAATCCAGGTAAAGCATGGAAGCGACCGCGTCGACGCGAAGCCCGTCAACGTGATAATGCTCCACCCACATCAGGGCGCTTCCCAGAAGGAAGTTCTTGACCTCTGTTTTGGAATAATCAAAGATCTTGGTTCCCCAGTCCGGATGTTCCCCTTTTCTGGTGTCTGCATACTCATACAGACAACTCCCGTCGAACTCTGCAAGACCGTGGGCATCGCGCGGAAAATGTGCCGGTACCCAGTCGAGGATGACGCCGATCTTGTGTTTGTGCATATAGTTCACCATGTAGGCAAAATCCTCCGGGGACCCGTAGCGGGATGTCGGCGCATAATAGCCGGTCACCTGATATCCCCAGGATCCGTCGAACGGGTACTCCGAAATCCCCATCAGCTCCACATGGGTATACCCCATCTCTTTGACATATTTCGTCAGTTCTGCCGCCATTTCACGGTAGGTATAAAAACCGGTATCGCGGTCATATCCCTCATGGCGTTTCCATGAGCCGAGATGAACCTCATAAATATTCATCGGTTTTTCGTAGATGTTTTCCGTCTCCCTGCGTTCCTTCATCCAGACATCATCCGTCCATTTGATTGCGCTGATATCCGCGATCCTGGATGCTGTCCCCGGCCGGAGCTCGGCATAATTCGCGTACGGATCTGCCTTATAAAGTTTCCGGCCATCCTTTGTTTCAATCAGGTACTTATAAAGATCCCCCACTTTTGCTTTCGGAACAAACAGCTCATAGATTCCGTTTGGTTCCAGGCGGGTCATCTCATCGGCTGACTCATCCCATCCGTTAAATGTCCCGATCACATGAACGCTTTTTGCATTCGGCGCCCATACCGCAAACTCGACGCCCTTATATCTGTTTCCGGATTTTTGAGGGTGCGCCCCCAGTTTTTTATAAATATCGTAATGCACCCCTGTTCCGAACAGATACATATCATACTCAGATATCATCCCCATAATACTGCCTCTCCTTTTCTTTCTTTACTGCATTTCAAAATCCTTTTCGCGAAGGATCAGATAATCATTTGTATTGTACTTCTTTGCAAAAAGCTTTTTGATGCCGCCGCCTTCGGCGCTTTCGATTGCCTGATCTACAATATCCTTGACCTCCGCCAGCGTGGTCGGATGATCCAGTCTGCGGATATTATTGATGCGGTTATAGAGTGCCAGAACAGCCATATCTTCCATGACGCACTCCATTTCCTGTGCATAAGATTTTCCGAATTCTACCAGTTCATCAATCGTAAATACCGGTATCTTCACTCTGCCGGTAAACTTCTTCGCGAACAGAGGATCCTGTCCGAGCGCCTTCCGGATACCGGCGCTGTCATCCTCAAGAATGATGACCAGTCCCTGCGTATTCTTTTCCATCACAGCGGACATTTTCTGAACGGTCTGTTTCGTCAGTTCGCCCGCCTTGTCAATGATCAGATACCCGCCTTCCAGTCTGGGAACCAGAGCCGAAAAATCCTTTCGGTTCAGAGCCTCTGCACTGATTTTCCCGATCTTTGCGTCCTCTTTTCCGACAATCTTCTGGATCGCACGGATCAGGCTGGTCGCCAATACGGTTTTTCCGCTTCCTTCCTCTCCCTGGACAATGATATTGCCGGTCAGGGAGGTAACGGTATGTCCGATATGATTCTCAGCATCTCTGAGTACCTGGCAGATCTGCTCTTCCACACCCGGCACCGGCAGGAAATAGGAAAACATCTTTCTGTCTTCTTCGCTCAGGATGCCGCCATAGGATGCGGTATCCTCACTCTCCTGCATCTCTTCCTGCAGAGGCGAAGCCTCCGCTTCCTGTTTCTCCTCCGGAGCAGACTCCGAAGCCTGTTCGGTCTCCGGAACCGGTGCGGTCTCCTCCTGTCTCTTCCATTCTGTTTCCGGAACATCTGCCTGTACGGGTTTCGCAGCTGCCTGTGACGGAACCTTTTCTTCCGGCTGTTCCTCCATATTGATATCGATCGCGGCAGATGCCAAAATATTTTCCAGGCGCTGTGTCTCCGACAGACGGTCGGACGAAGCGCTGTCCTCTTTCTCCGGTTCTTCTGCGGCTGCTTCTTCGGTCACGGCGGGTTCCGGCTCCTCTGCGGTCACTTCTTCCGCCACGGCGGGTTCCGGCTCCTCTGCAGCCACTTCTTCCGTCACAGTGATTTCCGGCTCCTCTGCGGCCGCTGCTTCGGTCACAGTGATTTCCGGCTCCTCTGCGGTCACCTCTTCAGGCGCAGCGGGTTCCGGCTCCTCTGCGGCTGCTTCTTCGGTCACGGCAGGTTCCGGCTCCTCTGCAGCTGCTTCTTCGGTCACAGCGATTTCCGGCTCCTCTGCGGTCACTTCTTCGGTTACAGCGATTTCCGGCTCCTCTGCTGCTTTTACAGAAATATCGATCTCCGGTTCTTTTATGCTGTCATCCTGCTTCTTCGCATCTTCTGCTTCCGCATGTTTCGCCTTCCCCAGGATTCCAAAACCTTTTTGTTCACGCCCGGATCCGGCTTTTTCTGCAGTCTTTTCTGCTGCTTTCTCGGCTGCTTTCTTCGCCGCTGCCTCAGCGGCAGCCGTCTCCCTGGCAATTGTCTGCACAATAATCTGCTTTTCTATTTCGTCCCGCTCTTTTTCATCCGGGTCTTTTATATTCGGATCATTGGAACGCAGCGCGGCAGCAACCGTCTGCGCCTCCTCGTCCGTCTCATCACCGGGTTCTGCCGAGAGGACCGGAAGCAGGCTCTGCAGACGCCCCATGATTTCATTGGCTTCCCGCAATGCCTGTTCTTTGGCGAGCTCCAGTTTTTTCTGTTCCGCCGCAGCAATAGCTTCTTCCGCCGCAAGCTTCGTCTTTTCCCACTCAGAAAGGACTTCTTCGATACTCATCTGGCCGGAAATCTGATCCGACACTCTTTTATCCGCCGGACGGGGCCGTTTTCCGTATTCTGAAGCCATCCGTTTTTCGAAGTCAGCCTTCAGCTTCTCGTCAACGGCTTCATTGATCCTTTCCTGATCAAAGACCTCCTGGCCGGTCTCTTCCATGTCACCACTCAGATACGGAATATCATTCACGATCTTCTTAATGCTGTCCATGGTGTCGTTGACCGTCTCGCGCTCTGTCGCCTCCATGATCTGCTGCATGCTCTTGGCCAGTTCCTCCTGCAGATTCATGGTATTGAACCGGCTGGGAGATACAGACGTCACATTAATAGCCGGAAGCCCTGTCTCCTCCGAAATCGATGCCTCCACCTTTTTGGGAACGTCCACATCTACGATTCCCCGCGCAGCGCGGAGTCTGTGGTACTTTTCCTCCTGTGCGGCAGTCAGGGGCTGATATTTGCGTTTCAGATCCAGTGCGCGCTCGACATAACTGCCCTCCCCAAACCAGAGGATCAGTTCATCGCAGGTCTCCACACACTTGTCCCGCATGCCCGCTTCGCTGTAAAGGGCCGCCAGTTCATAAGCCCAGATTTCTGAATACTCTTTTTCCTTCAGCTCCTCAAGAATCGCGATTCGGTCTGTGAGCGGCGCATTCTTCAGACAGCTGATCTTATACGCCATAACATACCGCTTATTGTCCCTGGGCGCGATCTCCAGGAACTCATTGTAATATTCTTCTGCCTCTTCCACACGTTTTGCCTTGATGGCCACATCCGCAAGCTGGCTGACAATATTCCTTCCGAGGGATGAATGATCATATGCATGAAGCAATACATCTCTGCAGGCATCGAACTGATTCGTCTCCTCATAGATTCTTGCCACCATCATCAGCGTGTTGGCATTGCGCACACGTTCCCAGTTTATGGAATCGGCAATGGCTGCCGCAGTCTCGTAATCCTCAGCAGCAACAAGACTTTTTATCTGATCCAGTTTAAGCTTGTATTCATATTTATCCACTCTATCACCTCATAAGTACTATGATTCATTATCCTCTTTTTTCTTGAAAAAGCTGTTTCTTTCTATCTGATTCAGCGGTTTGCGGTCTTTTTCCCATTCCTCGATCCGGTTCGTCTGTATATCGACCCGGTTAAGATGTACATACTCTGCCGTATCCTCAGGAAGCTTTTTCCTTCGCAGGAAATGCTCCGCTATCCGTTTGATCACATAGTAGATCACGGCAAAGACCGGCACACCGAAAATCATTCCTCCCACTCCGAACAGGCCTCCGAATAACAGGCAGGCAAAGATGACCCAGAACGGAGATAGTCCGGTCGTATTCCCCAGAATCTTCGGCCCGATAATATTGCCGTCCACCTGCTGAAGAATGATAATAAAAATCAGAAAATACAGCGCCTGCACCGGACTCACCATAAGGATCAGGACCAGACTGGGGATCGCGCCGATATAAGGCCCGAAGAACGGAATAATATTGGTCACGCCGACGATCACACTGATCAGAACCGGATAAGGCAGCCGTATGATATACATAACCACAAAACAGATAAATCCGATGATCAGTGAATCGATAATCTTTCCGATAAAGAATCCGCCGAAAACATCATCCGCTCTGTGGATGATTTCCATCACGAAATTTCCCAGACGTGGTCTGAATATCGCATAGACCAGCTTCTTGGCCTGTCCCACGAACTTTTCCTTCGTCATCATGACGTAGACAGCGACAATGATTCCGACAATTGCATTAAAAATGAACTGCACGGCCGTATAAACGCCGGCCGTCACTCTCGAGAAGATATCCACCTCTCCCGAAAGCAGCTTCTGCTCCAGCCAGTCCTGCAGATATTTAAAAGCATCCTGCACAAAGGTCTCCAGTCTGCCTTCCCGGACATTGTCCAGAATACCGCCCTTTTCCGACAGGCGCTCCAGCCAGGACATCAGGGCATCGACCTTATCCCCCATGGATAAGACCAGTTCCTGGATGCTGTTGACCAGATTCGGCACGATCAGGATCAGAAGCACAGCGATGATGGCCAGAAAGATCGCCATCGCGCAGACCACGGAAAGGACCCGGATCGTCCGCTCCTTTTTTTGTGTCAGTACATGCTTCGCCGCATATTTTTTCCGGAATCTCTTTTCAAAAAATGTCATGACCGGATTCAGCAGATATGCCAAAAGCAGCCCGAAAAGAATTCCCCGCAAACTGCTGATTATTTTCGAAACGCCTTCCGTAAATCCCTGAAAGCGGAAAATAAAAAAGAATATCGCAAGGCATACCAAAACGACCAGGACTGCCGTCAGGCCAATCGCCAGATACGGCCGGATGTCCCAGGGACCTTTGTACTCTTTCTTTTTTTCTGACGGGCTCTCGCCCGGCTGATTGTTCTCCTGTTTTGTCATATATGTTCTGTTTACCCTCATGTCTTTCCAACAGGCATAGTGATTCAGTTCATAGTATAACATAATTTTTTCGGATATAACAGATGGCATTTGCAAAATCAATAAAAAAATCCGCACCCATTCTGATGCAGATTTTTTTCATCTCTTTATCTTCTGTTATAATTGATCAGGCAGCCTTTCAGGATGATTTCTCTCTCATCATCCGTCAGCTCTCCGATGGTAAGATTGAAGCCTTCCAGAGCCCCGTTCCTGATTACATAAGCAGGAATCCTGGTCTCCTTTTTTTCAACCGCGCTGCGGATACCGGGCACAAACAGGTAATCTCCGTTGGCGAAAGGCAGATCGCCTTCCGGGATCAGAAACGGAAGCATACCCCAGTTGATCAGGTTCGAGCGGTAGCGCTTGGTCGCGTACTCATTGGCAATATTGGCCCATCCGCCCAGTACTTTCTGACAGGATGCAGCCTGTTCGCGGGCCGATCCGTCTCCCGGTTTGACAGCAAAGATCGTGCTGCCGACGCCATAGGTTCCCTCTGTGACATCAGAAAACTGTCCGCGGATTGCCTCAAGTACCGGTTTCAGTTCCGGAAGGGCGTCCGCCGGGGATGTGCCTGCTTCGATCGCCTTCTGCGCTTTCTGGACTTCCTTTGCGCGTCCCACATAGGCCGGGTCTTTTCGTGAAAGAGCAAACTCTGCCAGTTTTAGCGGATTGGAACGATAGGAAGAGGTCTCGCCGGAAGGAATCAGCTCATCTGTTGTGGTGACCGGATCATGGATCTCAGACACAACCTTCAGGATCATATGTTCCGGGAGCGCGCTCATGACCGGCCAGTCCTTGATATTCGGCCCGAGCTTGATCTCCGTATCCGGATCCGGGATTCCCTTGCTGTCAAACACACGGTTCTCATAAATCTTCTTGTCAAAGAAATATTTCGGGCCGGTATATTCCACATCGATCTCATCGGCTGCGGTCAGATAACCCTTATTTGCCGCGGTCGCCGCGATCGAGCGCGCATCCATCAGGGCAACGGAAGCGATCTGTCCGTTCTGCAGCTTGGAACCTTCGCGGTTCGGGAAATTTCTGGTGCTGTGACGGATGGAGAATCCGTTGTTGCCCGGCGTGTCTCCGGCTCCGAAGCACGGCCCGCAGAATGCTGTCTTCATCACAGCTCCTGTCTCCATGATCTTAGCTGCCACACCGTTTCTGACCAGTTCCATCCAGATCGGCATGGATGCCGGATATACACTCAGCGTAAACTCATCGGGGCCGATGCTCCTGCCCTCCAGGATGTCTGCCGCAGCGCAGATATTTTCAAATCCGCCGCCCGCGCATCCGGCAATGATTCCCTGGTCCACATACAGCTTTCCGTTCCGCACTTTGTCCTTCAGCTTATAATCCACTGCGCCGCCCAGACTGACGAGGGCATTCTTTTCCACATCAGCCAGAATATCCGTAAGATTCTCTTTCACCTCGGCAATGGTATATGTGTTGCTCGGATGGAACGGCATCGCGATCATCGGCCGGATCTCACTCAGATCCAGTTCGATGCATCCGTCATAATAAGCCACCGGCTCCGGTTTCAGTTCTTTGTAATCACCGGCTCTGCCGTGGATTTCATAAAACTCTCTGATCTTTTCATCGGTCACCCAAATGGAAGAAAGACAGGTGGTCTCTGTCGTCATGACATCGACACCGATTCTGAAATCGGCACTTAAAGACGCTACGCCCGGTCCCACAAACTCCATGACCTTATTGTTGACATAGCCGTTTTTGAATACCGCTCCGATAATCGCAAGGGCCACATCCTGCGGTCCGACACCTTTCACCGGCGCTCCCGTCATATGGACAGCAATCACCTCAGGCATATTGATGTCATAGGTCTGGCAGAGCAGCTGTTTGACCAGCTCCGGGCCGCCCTCTCCCATGGCCATCGTTCCGAGCGCGCCATATCTGGTATGCGAATCGGATCCGAGGATCATCTTTCCGCCTCCCGCAAGCATCTCGCGGGCATACTGATGAATGACCGCCTGATGAGGGGGAACGTAAACGCCGCCGTATTTCTTTGCCGCGCTGAGTCCGAACATGTGATCATCCTCATTGATCGTACCTCCGACCGCGCACAGACTGTTGTGGCAGTTCGTCAGTACATAGGGGATCGGAAACTTCTCCAGGCCGGATGCCCTGGCTGTCTGGATAATGCCGACAAAGGTAATATCGTGAGAAGTCAGTTTGTCAAACCGGATCTCCAGCTTCTCCATATTGCCGGAAGTATTATGTTCTTCCAGAATACGGTAAGCCATCGTACCCTTTCTGGCCGCTGCCTGATCGGCAGATGCTCCTTTGGAAGCAAGACATGCCGCCGCGGACGGATTGTCTTCAATCACCTCTGTACCATTCAGAAGGTACACACCGTTTTCATGTAATTTCATGGTTCGTCTCCTTTAGAATCTGTATAATTATAACATTATAAGCATTAAACAGGCTTTTGTAAAGTTACCGTCACTTTAAAAAGATCCTCGTCCGCCTTCAGAGAAAAAGTCCCCCCCATCAGTTCTGTAAGCATCTTTGAAATAGACAGGCCAAGTCCGCTTCCCTCGGTGCTCCGCGATTCATCTCCGCGCACAAACCGGTCTGTGAGCATACTGACATCTGTCTGGATCGGGTTTTCCACAATATTCTTGATTGAGAAAGAGGCTCCCCCTTCCTCTTCCGATACTTCCGCATACACCCGGGTATTCGGCATGGCATATTTTGTCACGTTGCTGTAGAGATTTCCGATCACGCGCCAGAGCTGCCGTCCGTCCGCACGGATCATGACCGGATCATGCGGAAATTTTGTAATCACATTCAGACCTTTTTCCTCCAGTCTCCCGTTAAACTCTCCGCCGGTCTGCCGGATCAGCTCGACCAGGTCAATCTCCTCCATCTGAAGCGTGATATTGCCGGATGAGATGCGGGACACATCGGTCAGATCCTCCATCAGCTGTTTTAAACGGAGCGCCTTCTGTTCCAGGACATCCACATATCCATTGACCTTCCGGTTTTCGATGTCCTCCCTCCGTATCAGTCCGATATAATTGATAATGGAGGTCAGCGGCGTCTTCAGATCATGGGAAATATTGGTGATCATATTTGCCTTTGCCCGTTCGTCCTTTACCCGCCCGCTGATCAGAACGGAGAGATTCTCTCCCATGTGATTGATCCCTTCCGCAAGCTGACGGTCCGCCCCCTGAAACTCCAGCACATCCAGCTTATAATCCAGATCGCCGCTCGTGATTCGTTCAATGCCTTCCAGCAGCCTCTTCTTCCGGGCATATCCCGTTTGAAAAAACGGATATTTCAGCTGGTTTCTCAAATTGTGCAGAAGCACATACAGAAAGCTGTTGGAAACAAAGGTGTCTGCCTTGACGCGCCGGACCAGGCTCAGATACAGGCCCATAAAGCACAGTTCCGCGAGCAGAGAAAACGTTCCTGCCACGATCATGCGCCCCATCAGCTGATAATCCTGATGCCAGGCTTTGACGACCAGAAACAGGATGGCAGACAATGACCCGAACATCAGCGCAACAGGCACCTCTGTCCGGATCCGGTCAAATCGGTTCAAATGTGTCTCTGTGTCCTCGCAGCGTTTCCCCGCAGCGACCGTCAGATAACACAGGCAGAAAAGCCAGAGCACTCCGCCCGCCGCCAGCATCCACAGACTGCGGGACGCCATGTGCAGCAGAGCCTCCTCCTGTGCTTCCTGAAACAGCTTCTGATCAATATAGGCAATCAGAACCACACTGCACAGAGACATCAGAATACCGGCAAACATCTGAAGTCCGAAGATAAAAAGTTTTGCGAATGCGGAATATCTGCGTCTTGTATCGTCCATCTCTGAAACATCTCCATTTTCTACAGTTTTTCCACCTTATATCCTACTCCCCAGACAACTTTCAGATATCTCGGTTCCTTCGGGTTGATCTCGATCTTTTCGCGTATATGGCGGATATGAACGGCAACGGTATTGTCCGCTCCGATTGCCTCCTCATTCCAGATCCGCTCATAAATCTGACTGATTGAGAAAACCTTTCCCTGATTTTTGACCAGCAAAAGAAGAATATTATATTCAATCGGGGTCAGCCGCACATTTTTGCCGTCCACGGTCACTTCTTTCAGATCGTCATTGATAAATAACCCCCCGGTCGAATAGACATGATCCGCTTCTGCCGCATTCCCGAACTGCGTATAACGGCGGAGCTGGGAATTGACCCTGGCCACCAGTTCCAGCGGATTGAACGGTTTTGAGACATAGTCATCCGCTCCCACATTCAGTCCGAGGATCTTGTCCGCATCCGCATTTTTTGCGGAAAGAACGATAATCGGCAGATTACTCTGCTCCCGCACTTTTAAAATCGTGCGGATCCCGTCCAGCCGCGGCATCATGACATCCATGATGATCAGGCAGATATCTTCTTTCTGCAGGATCTCCAGTGCCTGCAGCCCATCATAGGCCTTGCACACTTCATACCCCTCCTGCTGCAGATAAATCTCGATGGAATCAACGATATCCCTGTCATCATCGCATACCAGTATCCTTTGCATAAAGCTCCTTTCCCTTTCCTGCTCTATTCATCTTTACCGAAAATCAGATTCTTCAGAATATGTCCCCGTCCCTGTGTTTCGCGCCCTCTTGCCTCCATTTCTTCCGCTTCCTGCGCGCGTTCATCCGCAAGAACCGCCTGGCGGATGCTTTCTTCATCCGGAAGTTCAGATACCCGGATATCCGGCTCCTCTGACGGGATGTCCTCCGCTGCAGTCTCCTGTTCCGGCGCCTCCGTTTCCTCTTTTTGCATGTCCGTGTTCACTTCCGGTTCTCCGGCTATTTGTCCCTGCGTATCCGGGATCTGTTCCGGCTCTCCGGCTGCTTCTGCGGCATCCGGATCTGCTGCTTCCTCCGCTTGGGAATGATCTGCCTCCTGCGCTACCTTCCATTTGAAATAAGCAGCATTCTGATTAACGATCACCTGCGGTTTTTCCGCTCCATCCGTTTCCGCACTCATGGCCGGGGCGGCTTCCTGAGCCGGGGCTTCGGCCCGGGGCAAAACTGCGGCCGGTTTCTGCGGCGCCGCCTCCCCTGCCTCTTTGCTGCTCTGATGATCTCTGGCGGAACGCGCCCGCTCTTTATTGATATCCTGAAGCACAGAAAGATATTTTTTGGTGTCGGAAAGATCGATCAGCTGTGCGTGAAGCTCCGATTCATGAGACTTCAGCACATCCTTCTGTTCCCTGAGCTCTTTGCGGAACCTGATAAACAGATCGTTCATGGATTCATTCGTCTGATCCATCAGTTCCCGTATCCTCCCGATCGCGTCTGCCGTATACAGTACCGAGGCCGCATAAATATCATCCGCGCTGGAACTCGCCTGCTCAATGATCTCGTCGCCCTTCTTTTTAAAGGCACGTTCCGCGTTCAGACGGCTCTGCCGGGTCTGCTCGTACTTTTCCATCATATCAAAGATTCCGTTATTCAGACGGTCCAGCAGCTGCAGGAACTGCTTTCTGTCAACAATGATCCGGTCCGGCTCTCCATTGTAAGTCGGGCACTGCGTAAATGTAATGTGTATCTCTTTTAAAACCCGTTCAACTCTATCCTGTGGACTCATATCGGTCTCCTTCTATATACTTATTTCTTTCAGGTTCCTATTTTACCATAGAATCTGAGGGAAAACATTTAAATTTTTATAAAACTATGGTATTATATTTTTCTATGAACTCAAAGGGAAAGGGAAATACGCATGGGCGCCATTCAAACCTATGGAAATATAATCAAGAAATATGCTCCGGACCACCCGGCCGCCGCGTTCCGGATGATCCGGACCGGTCTTGCGCTGGAGCTTTTCCGGACACGTCACCTGGCCGACCGGAATCTGCCGGCTGCCTACCGTTATCTGAATACCTATGCCGTCAGGGAAGTCCTGGAAGCGCTCCGCCGCCCGGACAGGACGGTATGGGCGAACATCTTCGCGCCGGTCGAGATCCTGCAGTGTTTTGATGTCCATACCCTCTCCATTGAATGCCTGTCTTCCTTTCTGTCAGGCTTTACCATCGAGAATTACTTTCTGGACTATGCGGAAAACGAGGGCATTGCGCCCACGCTCTGCTCCTATCACAAGAATTTTATCGGAGCCGTGGACAGCGGCGTCATCCCTCCGGCCGCTTTTTCCGTGACCACTTCCTGCATATGCGACGGAAATATCAATACCTTCCGTCACCTTTCCGAACGGCACCGGATCCCTTTTGTCCTGCTGGACATACCGGATGCCTGGTCCCCGGAAGCGGAAGCCTATGTGGTCAGCCAGCTGGAAGAGCTGACCGCGGCACTGGAAGACACCTTTCATAAAAAACTGGATCCCGCAAAGCTGCAGGAGGCTCTGGAGCGGGAAAACGAATCAAAGGCAAGCTACGAGCGCACTCTGAAAATGATGCGCACCAAAGCATACACCAGTACGCTGACACTGCAGATGTTTCTTCTGTTCGCCAATCATCTGAATATCGGCACACCGCAGATCCTGCATTTTTATCAGCAGATGGAAAAAGAAGTGCGGGAAGCGCCTGAATTTGACGGAATCAACGTCTTCTGGGTGCACCTGCTTCCTTACTATCAGGAAACACTGAGAAGTTATTTTAACACCAGTGACAAATATCAGATCCAGGGCCTGGATCTGAGTCTGGATTACCGGGAAAAACTGGATGTCAGTCATCCGTTTTCTGCGCTTGCCAGGAAAATGCTCTGCAATATCTATAACGGTTCCTATGAGCGCAAGGCTTCGCTCGTTCAGAAAATCGCGCAGGACATCTGCCCAGACGGCGTCATCAATTTCTGCCACTGGGGCTGCAAGCAATCCTCCGGCGGAGCGATGCTTTTAAAGGAGAAAATGCAGCAGATCGATATGCCCTTCCTGATTCTGGACGGAGACGGCATGGACAGACGCAACAGCCATGACGGGCAGATCCGAACCCGTTTTGAGGCTTTTCTGGAAATCATCCGTCAGAAAAAGGAGAACAGCCTATGATTACCTACATGTGCAAATATGCCCCGATCGAGATTCTGGAGGCCTGCGGGACGCCCGTCATCATGATGGAGCCGCATGTGACCAATTTCACCAGGGCAGACACACTCATGCATCCGAACCTGTGCTCCTTTGTGAAGGCGGTTCTGGAAGAATTTGAAAACGGGAACTATGAAGGCATGCTCTTTACAACATGCTGCGACAGTTCCCGGCGTTTATATGATACTCTGCGGCACCGCTATCCCGAAAAATTTTTCTTCATGATGGATCTGCCCCGCAAAGTCAATGATTTCACCGTCTCCTTCTATGCCGGACAGATCCGGAAGCTGATCTCGGCCTATGAGCGCTTTTCAGGGAAAAGCTTTTCCGAAGAAAAGCTGACAGACATGTGCCGCCGGGAATTCGAAATGCAAAAAAGGAAACAGGAACTTCTGGAGAAAAAGCTTCTCCCCTCCGCAGATGCGGACCTGAAGATCTGCCTTGCGGGTGCCCGGCCCGGATCTGCCATCAAGCAGCTCATTGAATCGCACGGCGCGAAAATCGCGCTGGATCTGACCTGTACCGGCATCACGCGGGAATATGCTGTCGACGAAAAGGACCCCCTGCAAAGCTATGCAAAAAGTCTCCTTCAGCAGATTCCCTGCATGCGCATGGGGGATGCGAAAGACCGGAAGGTCCTTCTCGAAGGAGCCGCGAAAGATCTGGACGGCATCATTTACCACACTGTCAAATTCTGTGATATCTATGCCTATGAATATACTGCTTTCAAAGAGGCCGGGATCCTCCCTATCGTCAAGCTGGAAACGGATGCGACCGATCAATGCGCCGGCCAGATCCTTACCAGGGTCGAGGCTTTTCTGGAATCTTTGCGCACACAGAAACCGCCCGCTAAGACGGGGATGCACACGCCGCAGGCAGGATGCGCCGCCTGCCCCGACGCCGGTTCTGCTTCTCAAAACCGGCTGACCATGCAGGACATCCGGCAGGATTCCGGTTTTTTTGCATCACGATCTGATAAAGGAAACACACACATGTATATAATGGGAATCGACAGCGGGTCCACCTCGACCAACGCAGTCATTATCAATGAGAAAAAAGAAATTATTTCCTCCGCGGTGATCCGGACCGGAGCGAAGAGCAGGGAAAGCGCAGACCGCATTCTGGAAGAGATTCTGCAGCGTTCCGGCCTGAAGCGGGAAGACCTGGCACTGATCGTATCGACAGGATACGGCCGTGTCAGCATCCCTTTTGCGGACAAAAATGTAACCGAAATCAGCTGTCACGGAAAGGGAGCGCATTTTCTGAATCCTTCTGTAAGGACCATCCTGGACATCGGAGGGCAGGACAGCAAAGCGATCCGCCTGAACGAGCGGGGGGATGTGACCGACTTTGTCATGAATGACAAATGCGCGGCCGGAACCGGACGCTTTCTCGAAATGATGGCAAGGACTCTCGAGATCGGCATCGATGAACTGGGCCCTCTCTCCCTGCAGGCGAAAGAGACCATCGAAATCAGCAGCATGTGCTCCGTTTTTGCAGAATCAGAGGTCATCTCTCTGATCGCGCAGAATAAAGATGCAGCGGACATTGCGCGCGGGATTCACAATGCGATTGCCGGAAAAGCCATCTCCCTGTTAAAGAGAGTCGGTCTGGAAAAAGGATATATGATGACGGGCGGAGTCGCAAAAAATCCGGGCGTCGTCAAAGTGCTGGAGGAAAAACTGAAATCCCCGCTCTACATCTACGAAGAACCCGAAATCGTGGGCGCGCTCGGCGCGGCCCTGTTCGGGCTGGAAGGAAGATAAGGTCTGCGGAAGCGCAGAGATCATCAAGGAGGATGCTATGGAACAGATCAAATACAGATTCGGGGTCCGCTATTATTCCAGAGGCGGGCACACAAAGCAGATCGCACAGGCCATCGCACAGGAACTGGGATGTGAGGCAGTGCCCACATCAGAGCGCGTGCGCGGCTATACGGACACACTCTTTTTAGGCGGCGCACTCTACGGCGGCAAGATTGACGACAGTATCAAAGGCTTTATCACACGCCTGGACCGCAGAAATGTCGGTAAAATCATTCTCTTCGGCACAGCCGCCATGGGAGATCCATGCAAAAAGATCCGCAAGATCCTTGAAGAGAAGGGCTTCTTAGCGGAAACGGAGACTTTTCTGTGCAAGGGAAGTTTTAAGATCATCGCAAAAGGGCATCCCAATGAAGAAGATGTGGAAAATGCACGGGCCTTTGCCCGGAAATGGATGCAGGAACCAAAATAACGGCAGGGGAACCAGTCCCCTGCCGTTTTAATCGTTTCAGCTTAATGCAGCTGTGATGATTGCCATGGAATAAACTTCCAGAGCATTGCATCCTCTGGACAGATCGTTGATCGGTGCATTCAGACCCAGAAGGATCGGGCCATAAGCATCAAATCCGCCGAGACGCTGTGCGATCTTATAGCCGATGTTGCCGGCATTGATATCCGGGAAAATGAAGGTGTTCGCATGACCTGCCACCTTGGACTCCGGGCATTTTGTTCTTGCAACGGAAGGAGATACCGCAGCGTCAAACTGAAGCTCGCCATCGATATCCAGATCAGGCGCAGCCTCTTTTGCCTTTGCGCAGGCATTGTGCATCTTGTCCACATCCTCGCCCTTTCCGGAGCCGAGTGTAGAGTAGCTTAAGAATGCGACCTTCGGATCGATACCGAAAATCTTAGCGCATTTTGCTGTCTCAACAGCAATCTCAACCAGATCATCCTCTGTCGGTTTGATGTTGATCGCGCAGTCACCCATCGCAAGTACTTCGTTCTCTCCCGTAGCAGCCGGACGAACCAGGATAAAGCAGGAAGATACGATCTTGTTGCCCGGTTTTGTCTTGATCAGCTGAAGAGCCGGACGAACGGTATCTGCGGTAGAATAGGTTGCTCCGCCGAGCAGGCAGTCAGCAACGCCCATTTTTACAAGCATGGTTCCGAAGTAATTGCCCTTTGAAAGAGCTTCGCGGCACTGTTCCGGTGTCATTTTGCCCTTGCGCAGTTCCACCATGGCGTCAACCATCTCATCCATCTTGTCATAATTCAGCGGATCGATAATCTCTGCGCCGTTGATGTTGTAGCCGGTCTCTTCGGCAGCTTTCTTTACTTCATCAACATTTCCGACCAGAATCGGTTTCAGAAAACTTCCGCTCAGAAGACGGGAAGAAGCCTCCAGGATACGGGGATCGCTTCCCTCTGTGAAAACGATGGTCTTCGGATCATCTTTTAATTTCTGTATTAATTTGTTAAACATTGGTCCAGATACCTCCATAAAATATAATAATCTGTACTTCTATTGTACCTTATTTCAATCAAAATTCAATACCTTATTTCAATTCAGGAGCGCCTCAGCCTTACCGGTGATGATCCAGGGGGCCGGCTCCTGTTCAAAGGAATTCTTTGCATTCAGTCTGGACACGGAAATCTGGATCACTTCCGTGTCCCGGATTCCGTATTTTTCAAAAACAGTTCCGATTCCCGCAGCAACGCCAAAATCCAGCGTATAGACTACAACACTGATTTTCGGATTGATCTTTGTCAGCAGGGCCAGTTCCTGC
The DNA here is from genome assembly GCA_946546945.1 of uncultured Lachnospiraceae bacterium. Lineage (GTDB taxonomy): Bacteria > Bacillota > Clostridia > Lachnospirales > Lachnospiraceae > Eubacterium_I. The sequence continues at coordinate 118,313 of CAMNOU010000002.1, read as the reverse complement.
TCCATGCTGGCGGAAGCCACCAGGAATACCAGTGAGGGAACGGGGCAGTCTTTCATCGACGCTTCATCCACATGATCGATCACGCGGATATTGTGCAGACCGAAATGGTCGATGTTGTCCTCCATCGTGGCCCGGTCATCCTGATTGTATTCCACCGCTGTGACAGAACCTTCAATCGCTATAATGGCCGCCTCGACCGCAATACTCTCTCCGCTGATCACAACAATGTCATCCTGTCTGCCCACCTGCATTTTGTTCAGGATGACAGAACGGATCTCGCTGCCGACATAGTGAATGGATCCGCGGCGGAAATTGTGATTGTCCATTCCGATTTTGTATGTATTTCTGGCATTCTGATTCACGATCAGCATCCCCGCCGAAGCATTAATTCCCCGGTTGATCATGTTGCTGACCTTATCATGCAGAACTTCACCGGCCGGCTCAGATCCCTCGTTATACCAAACCTCGCAGTCGCCCAGCCCGGCATTCCACATGCGGTAAAAAATATCCGGATTGCCTGCCTCCGTAAAAACAAGGACCGCCCGGTGCGACTCGACGGTCGGGATGACATTTTTGTTCTTTCTGGTAATATCCAGCATCTTTACCTTTTCCAGATCGATGGGTGTGTTTTTCGCGAAATACTGAAGCCAGGACAGGATGATTTCATTTGTAAAAAGCTGCTGTTCCATTCTGATTTTTCCTCCATCTTTTCAACCGGGGGGCCGTCCCCCGCTGCTTTTGTATCTTATTATACACGCTCCAAAAACAGAATTCCACAAAGTTTTTGTTGGTTTTACCGTCAATCTGTAATAGAATAGACATGAAACTGATTTAGAACTGCACCATAAGAAAGAGGTGAAGCATTTGATCATATGTGACAATTGCGGTTCAGATATGCGCTTTGATCCGGCGCAGCAGCAGCTGGTGTGCAGCCACTGCGGCTCAAAGGTCAATCCGCATGATTACGATACAGAACACGCGATCCACGCAGATGAATCCGCACAGACCGCGGATGACACTTATGAAGCGACTCTGATGACCTGCCCGCAGTGCGGCGGCGAACTTCTGACCACAGACGATACGGCAGCGACCTTCTGCAGTTTCTGCGGCTCCTCGGTCCTGCTGAACAGCCGGATCAGCCATGAGAAACGCCCGGACTATATCATCCCCTTCAAAAAAACCAGGGAAGACTGTCTGCATGCCTACCGGTCTGCCTTAAAGAAGGCTCTCTATGCGCCTTCCGACATGAAGCGGGAGGAGCAGATCGAGCACTTCCGCGGCATCTATATGCCTTACTGGGTATATTCGTTTAACAAAAACTCTGCTTTTAAAACCAGAGGCAAGACGCAGCACCGGCGGGGGGATTATATTGTTTCCCGCCACTACAGCCTGACTTCCGATATCAACGCATCCTATGAAGGCCTTTCCTTTGACGGATCTTCCTCTTTTTCAGATAACTTAAGCGAGGCGATCGCGCCCTTTGAATTCAATGAAAGCGAACGCTTCGCGCCCGGATTTCTGAGCGGGTTTTACGCGGATACCAATGATGTTTCCGCCTCCGTCTATCAGACTGACGCGAAAGACATCGCCGCCTCTCATGCTGCCGGTGAGCTCTCCCGGTCCAGGGAGTACATGAAATACGGAGTAGACACCTATTCCCTCGCAAACTCCCTGCAGCTGAACGCGGGGAAGCCGAAGCTGGCCATGTATCCGGTCTGGTTTCTGGCCTGCCGCAACAAAAAAGGGGACCGTGTCAGTTATGCAGTAGTCAACGGACAGACCGGAAAAGTGGCTGCCGATCTTCCGGTGGACCGCAAAAAAATGTTCCTCGGCACACTGCTTCTTGCGGTTCCGGTCTTTCTGCTCCTCAACCTTTTGCTGACGCTCACTCCGGGCCGTGCCCTGATTATAACGATTATCATCGGCCTGATCGGCATGATCCTGGCGAATCGTCAGATGAACCTTATTTACTGTTTTGAGAACAAGCTTGATGACAAGGGCTACATGTCTCTGCAGGATCCATGGGATACTGCAAAGAAAAAAGAGCCCGCACAGATCACCTTTGAAGGCGGTGCCCTGCGCACGCTCATTGTCGTGGCAGTCATTGTCGTCCTGTTTGTGCTGCAGGGTCTGTTTGACATTCCTTTCGGCGGAATGCTCACGATTCTGGGAATGTTCTTCCTGATCAAAAGCCTGATCAAGCCATCGGGAACCAAACGCAGAAAAGTAAAAAAAGTCATCCAGCCGGCACCTTTCTCAGAGAAAATGAAAACGCTCTGGAAACCCATCGCCGGCATCGCGGCTTCCCTGGCCATCATCGTGCTTGCTCCGGTTTCCGACCTGTACTATTACGCAGCGGCAATCATATCCATGATTTTTGTTGCCTGGTCTTTCTGGGATATCCTGAGCATGCATAACCGGATGACCACAAGACCCCTGCCGCAGTTCAATACGAGAGGAGGCGAAGAATATGAAAACAAATAAACTCAGGATTCCTGTTCTGACAGCCCTGCTGATCGTTTGTTTCAGTATGCCTCTGTCTGCTTTTGCCGCGGATCCCGCCTATACCAATGCGGATACCGGGTACCGTATTGTGATCGAAGACGACGCGGATCTGCTGACTGACAGCGAAGAAACTGCCCTCGTATCCGACATGGATGACATTACGGAATTCGGAAACGCTGCATTCAAATCCATTGACACGAACAGCACAACAGCCCCTTCCTTTGCGGATAGTTATTACCATCAGACCTTCGGAAAAGAAAGCGGCACCCTGTTCCTGATCGACATGGACAACCGAAAAATCTACATTTTCTCTGACGGGGAAGTGTATGATATTGTCACCAAAAGCCGCGCGGAGACCATCACAGACAATGTATATCGGTATGCGTCCAATGGAGACTACTACCGCTGCGCCAGCGAAGCCTACGCTCAGATCTACACCATCTTAAGCGGAAACGCAATCGCGCAGCCAATGAAATACATCAGCAACGCCCTGCTGGCAATTCTGATCGCACTGCTGATTAATTTTATACTGATCAACAGCGTAACACGGCTTCGCCGTGCCGGCATCGGCCCGATGATCCATGCAGCAAAATCCTCCTTTCAGTACACACAGCCAGACGTTCACTTCATAAATGAAACCAAGCGCTACAGCCCGATCGAACACTCCTCCGGCGGAGGCGGAGGCGGTTCCTTCGGTGGCGGCGGCGGTGGCGGAGGCTCCTCAGGAGGAGGCGGCGGCCACAGTTTTTAAAACCGAGTCTTCCTCTTCACGGCCCCCGCCCGGGATTCTGCCGGTTGCGTCATGCTTGCATGTAAGCAGCCTGCAGAATCCCGGGCGGGGGTTCCGCTCTCGAAAGCCCCAAACTTACTTCTCTCCCCGGGTCTTTTTCCCTGATTTCCCACCGCAGGACCCATTACGCCCTTCTCTTACCCTCCGGTTTGGGTCCCGGATGCGGTCCCGCTCTCGAAAGACCCAAACTTGCTTCTCTCCCCGGGTCTTTTTCCCTGATTTCCCACCGCAGGACCCATTACGCCCTTCTCTTACCCTCCGGTTTGGGTTCCGGCTGCGGTTCCGCTCTCGAAAGCCCCAAACTTGCTTCTGTTTCAAGCCTTGCTTGCGAGACTTGGCGCGGAATTCGGGTCAGCGTCAGCTGACATCTTCCAAACCGAATTCCTGCGCATCCTTAGCGGAGCGCTTTTTTGTCATAGAAACTCGCGATTTCCTATAAATTGAAAAAAGGGACTGCCGAACTTCAGTCAGTTCGGCAATCCCTCAAATAAAATATTCTCATTTAAAATCTCTGCCAGTTTCCGGATGGAGTTGCTCATCGTTTCAAGACAGATCCCATACTGGATTATCTCGCCCCCATAGGGATCTATGATCTCCAGCTCATCACCGGTCACATCGGTGAGGACATATACATTCTTCGCCCCCTCCATCTCCAGGACTTTCTGCCTGATTTCCTCATCAAATGTCAGAACCAATGTGTCCTCCGTAAAGTCGGAAGGTTCGAGAAGGCTCGATTTATAATCCGGCAGGCGGATTCCTCTGCCGGCCAGAACCGCTTCCGCCTTCTGGTTCATCGGTTCCGGGAACAGTACGACGATTCCTCTGGCCAGCACTTCGATCGGCCGCCATAGCGGTTCGTTTGAAAGGAGCGCCATAGCCATCGGTTCCCGGCAGGTCGCGCGTTTTCCGGCAAATATCACTCTGTTGAACTGCATATCTCTTACCTCTGCTTTGTCTATACTTCAATCACCTGATGTCCCGCAGCTTTGAGCAGCCGGTTCATGATTGCCTGTCCGAGACGGGGCGTCTGAAAACTCTCGGAGTAGATTTTATCTACTTCCAGTTCATCAAACTCTCTCAGAATCTCGTATAAATGCTTTGCGATGCTATCCTCATCCTGCCTGCTGCCGATACTTTTTACAATATCCGCCTGATACAGGCCGGCGGTCTCCTCTGTGCAGATGATTCCGTCCTTTTCTCCCTTTTCACGGCCCTCTCTGACAAGAGAATTGATTCGCTCCACTACATCTTCTTTCTGTCCGCTGACGAGGATCAGGTCCGCGTTCGGCGCGTAATGCTTATACTTCATGCCCGGCGCTTTCGGACGGACATGTGCATCTTCCTTTGTAAGTCCCGGATCGACACGGACTTCTCCGATCACCTGCTCCAGCATCTCCTTTGTAATATACCCGGGCCGCAGGATCATTGGAATGTCACCCGACAGGTCTACGATCGTTGATTCAATTCCGATCGGCACCGGTCCTCCATCCAGGATCAGCGGGATTTTCCCATCCAGATCCAGGGCCACATGCTTTGCCTGTGTCGGGCTCGGTTTTCCGGATGTATTGGCGCTCGGCGCGGCGATATATCCGCCTCCCTGCCGGATCAGTGCCAGTGCCACCGGGTGAACCGGCATCCTCACGGCAACTGTATCCAATCCCCCTGTCGTCTCATAGGGAACAAGACTTGTCTTATGAAAAATCATGGTCAGCGGTCCCGGCCAGAATGCATCTGCCAGCGCCTTTGCCCCGGCAGGGATATCTCTGGCAATCCTGTCCAGAGCCTCAAAATCAGCAATATGCACAATAAGCGGATTGTCGGAAGGCCTTCCCTTTGCGGCATAAATACGCTTTGCCCCTTCCGGCAGAAGCGCATCCGCACCCAGCCCATACACGGTCTCGGTAGGGAATGCGACCAGGCCGCCCTGTTTTATGATGGACGCCGCCTCCGCAATCTTATTTTCTTCCGGATGATTTACATCAATTTTCAATATTTTCGTAGTCATAAGGAGGATTATAGCATAATTTTTGGTACTTGTCAGCATATTCCAGTTGGAGTATACTGAAAAAAAGTTGCTGTTCACAGTCCCCGGGCGGGTATCCTGTGAACGGTAAAAGAAATAAGAAGAGGATATTACACATGAGCATCAGTAAAACCCCCTTTGGGATCACAAAAGAAGGAGACCAGGCATGGCTGTACTGTCTGAAAAACGAAGAAGGAGCTTATGTCACGCTGACCAGCTACGGATGCCGTATCGTCAGCATCTGTGTTCCGGACCGCGACGGGCAGCTCAGGGATGTTTGTCTCGGCTATGACACGCTCGAAGAGTATGAGGCCGATACCGCCAGCTTTGGCGCCATCGTCGGCCGTCACGCTAACCGGATCGGCAACGGGACGTTCACGCTCAATGACGTCTCCTATCATCTTGCCATTAACGACGGCCCCAATCACCTGCATGGCGGAGTCCGCGGTTTTCACCACTATAACTGGAACTCCCAGATTGCCGGAAACACCGTTGTTTTTTCCCGCGTCTCTCCGGACGGGGAAGAGGGATATCCCGGAAACCTTTCGGTCCGGGTCATCTATGGCTGGAGCGAAGATAACGAGCTCTCTATTTCCTGCGAAGCTGTCTCCGACCAGGATACGGTCTTTAATGTCACCAATCACGCCTACTTCAATCTGAACGGAGAAGACGCGCCGACCGTACTGGACCATACGCTGATGATCAATGCTTCCTCGTTCACAGAGACAGACGAGAATGCGCTGACGACAGGACGAATTCTGGATGTTGCCGGCACCCCGCTGGATTTCAGAACAGCAAAACCGCTGGGTCAGGATATCCATGCGGATTACAGACAGATCAGTTACTCGAAAACATATGATCATAACTTTGTCCTGACCGGACAGGGACTGTCAGAGGCAGCTGTTCTGTGCTCGGAAGCTTCCGGGATCCGCATGACCTGTTTTACAGACCAGCCCGGCCTGCAGCTTTATATCCCTGCAGCTTCCCCTGCCAATAGCGGGAAAGACGGTCACGTCTATCCGGCATACGGCAGTGTCTGCCTGGAAACACAGCATTTTCCGAATGCGACCAGCCATCCGCATTTTCCGTCTGTGATTCTGAAAGCGCAGGAAACCTTCAAGACAAAAACCATTTATCATTTTTCAACTTTCACGAAAAAACGCTGACAAAAAGAGGACTCCCGGTGAGCCCTCTTTCCTTGAAAAAAGGAGATTTTTATGCCACAGGCACATTATAACCTTGCCCTGAAGGCAGGCAAAAAAACAATACAGGCAAACGAAGCGGCAGGTCTTCCGACCTCTCTGCCTTCCCTGGATGACATATTGGAAAATGAATCCGTGCGCGCGGAAGTTCCTCTGGGATTGATCGATATTCCGACAGAGCTCATCGCAGGGACCAGGACCAAAGCCAGGGCTTCTTCCTTTGCGCCTGACTTTATGCCGGTTCTGGAGGACGGATCAGAATTCTCCATGAAATGGAAAAGCCTCTGTTCTGCCCATCTGCAGGAAGGCATCCGCGACCCGGTCATCGCCTATGAATATCTGAACAAATATTATATCCTGGAAGGAAATAAACGGGTCAGCGTACTCAAATTTTTTAACGCGGCCAGTGTCCCCGGTTATGTCACGCGGATCATTCCCGCCTGGCAGGACACCGAACAGATCCGGCTTTATTATGAATTCCTCGATTTTTATGATGCCACAAATATATACTTTATTCTCTTTTCCAGAGAAGGTTCCTACCGGAAGCTCTGCAGTCTGACGGACCAGCCGTTCCACAAACGCTGGAGTTTTGAGGACCGCATCGACCTGCGCTCCTGCTATATCCGTTTCGAAGAAGCCTTCCGCGTGGTCAATGACAACCGTCTTTCCTGCACCCCGGGCGACGCAATGCTGACCTATCTTTTCCTGTTCGGCTACGACCAGCTGAAGCAGGAGACTCCGGATCAGATTCAAAGCAATCTGAAAAAAGTCTGGGAAGAGATTGATCTGAACCTGAATGAAGACCGGGAGGATTCCAGGGTCGCACTGAAGATGGATCCCACTCCTGACCACAGGAAAAATATCATCACGAACCTGTTTACCTCAACCTCAAAAGCCGCAAAAGCAGATTCCAGGATTGCATTTATTCACAGCAAAACCGCGGAAACCTCCAGCTGGACCTACGGCCATGAGCTGGGACGCATGTATATTCAGGACATCTTCCACGGACAAATTGAGACCACATCCTACGACAACAATACAGGCAGCGAGGATGCGCTGGCTTCCATCGAACAGGCCATCAGCGAAGGAAACACCATCATCTTTACGACCAGCCCGCAGTTCCTTTCCGCAAGCATAACTGCGGCAGTCAATCATCCGGAGGTGAAAATCCTGAATTGTTCCCTGAATGCCTCACACAAGTATATCCGTACTTACTATGCCCGCATGTTTGAAGCCAAACTGCTGAGCGGAATACTGGCCGGGATCATGACAGACACAAATAAAATCGGATATATTGCCGATTATCCGATTGCCGGGATGCTTTCCAACATCAATGCATTCTCTATTGGCGCAAAAATGGTCAACCCGGACGCAAAGATCTATCTGGAATGGTCGACTCTGAAAAAGAATCAGGGAGTTGACCTGACTGCGAAACTGAGTGATCTGGGCGCCAATTACATCTCGCACCACGACATGATCGTACCGCGCCGCGCCTCGCGCCGTTTCGGGCTGTACCGGGTCACAGGGGAAAAACCGGTCAACCTGGCGTTCCCGATCTGGGATTGGGGGAAATACTACGAAAGAATTATTTACAGCATCTGGCACGGCACCTGGAACACAGAAGAAAAATCTGATTCGAACAAGGCCGTGACTTATTGGTGGGGCATGTCGGCCGGAGTGATCGACATTGTATGTTCGGAAGCCGTTCCGCAGGAAAGCCGAATGCTTCTGTCCGCTTTAAAGAACGCGCTCATTCACTACGATCTGAACCCGTTTTCCGGAGTTCTCCGCTCTCAGGAAGGCATTCTCTCTCAGGATCCCGAGAACCGCCTGACTGCCAAAGAAATCATTTACATGGACTGGCTCGCGGATAACGTCATCGGTTCCATCCCTGACTGGCGGGATCTGATTGAATCCGCCCAGCCCTTTGTCCGTCAGGAAGGCATCACCCGGAGGGGACCCGTTCCCGCAAAGGAATAATTCAGGGATTCAGAACAAAAGAGAAGGAGAAAAAGCTATGAAGCTTATGGCCATTGCCGATACAGAGTCCAAGGCACTCTGGGATCACTATAACCACAATCGTCTGGATGACACAGACCTGATTGTCTCCTGCGGGGATCTTCATCCGCATTATCTGTCCTTCCTGGTCACATGCACCAATGTCCCTCTGCTTTACGTACACGGGAATCATGATGACTGCTATGATCATATTCCTCCGGAGGGCTGTATCTGCATAGACGACAAGATCTATGTACATGAAGGCATCCGTTTTCTGGGTCTTGGGGGCTGTCTGCCCTACCGGCCCGGATCATACATGTATACAGAAAACCAGATGCGCAGGCGCATCAAGAAAGTGCAGCGGCAGATCCAAAAACACAAAGGGTTCGACGTACTGGTCACCCATGCCCCTGCCCGGGGCATCGGCGATTCCCAGGACCATGCCCACCAGGGATATGAAGCCTTTTTGCCTTTGCTGGAAAAATACCGCCCGCGCTATATGCTGCACGGTCATGTGCACATCACCTACGACTACCGGCTGCAGCGGGAAACCCGCTACATGGATACGACCGTGATCAATGCGTATGAAAGATATTTTCTGGAATTATGAACGACTCTTTATTGCTGACGAATTCAGATATCCGGCGATCCCTTCATAGATTGCCTCCACGATTCTGTCCTGATAGTTTTCATCTGCAAGCAGGGTTTCCTCCTCCGGATTGGAAAGGAACCCGCACTCTACGATGACTGTCGGGACAGAAGTCCTTTTGAGCATATAATAGCTTTCATTGGCCTTCGCAGCTCTTGTATTGGACGGATCCAGATTTTCAGAAAGACTCTTCTGCAATGCTTCTGCCAGAAGCTTTCCTTCGGCCGACTGCCCGAAGTAGAACACCTGCGCCCCCATGGCGCTGCTGTCGGTAAAACTGTTCTGATGAATGCTGATGGCAAGCGCCGGCCTTGCTTCCTCTATGATTCTGCACCTTTTTTTCAGATCCGCTGACTTGACATAACGATCCCCGTCTTCGGACAGATCGGTATCCTCTTCCCTGGTCAGCACTGCCCGCATTCCCTTCTCCTGCAGTAATTGCTTCAGTTTGACAGCAATCTTCAGATTAATATCCTTTTCTTTCGTGCCTCCCGTCCCAATCTTTCCCGGATCGCTCCCTCCATGCCCGGGGTCGATTGCAATACATACCGGTGCCTTTCCCGCCCTCATGCTCATCACAGAACGGGCTGAATGCGGTGCAGTCAGCGTCGCAAGGATAATCAGCACCGCTCCCATCAGAACTTCCATTCTTTTTTTCAATTTCATGTTCCATCCGCTGCGAAGCTTTCTATAAAAAATATGAACGCCCCGGAAAGAAGATACCTGAAAATGACCGGGAATGGATGTTCTGTTATTGTATATAAGTTAAAATGGCATCCCAGATTTCCTTTTTTTCGTAGCCCAGTTTCCAGAAGGCGGCTCCGGCAAGCCCGTTGGTCTGCATGACTTCCAGCTTCTTTCCGATCGATTCCGCTTCTTCCGCCCAGACCTTATAGGTATTTCCGTTCGCACTGTATTCCGCATAGTACTGCCCGCAGCTGTCCAGCCACTTGAAGGTCGCTCCGTTCTCAGCAATCCGTTTTTCCACATCTGCCATCCCCAGCGCCTCGCTGGAAATCTCAGAGAGTCCGCTGCCTGATGCATCCGGTGTCAGCTGCCAGAGCCTGGTGTAAAACGGGACTCCGAGAATCAGCTGTTCGGCCGGTACATACTTCAGCATATTTTCCACACCCTCCTGCACAAATCCGATGGATGCGACCGACCCTTCCTCCTCAGAACCATTGTAGTGTTCGTCATAGGCCATCAGGATGATATAATCGGCAAAGACAGCCTGCTCATCCCAGGTATAAAAGGAATTGTAGGAGGCCGGGGAATAATTATCCACGGATAATATGATATCATTGGCCCTGCACCTTAACGACAGTTCACGTATAAACTGCAGAAAGCCGACGCCCGCCGCGCCTTCCAGGTTTTCAAAGTCTACGTTGATCCCGTCAAGATCATATTTCACTGCTTCAGCGACCAGATTATTGATGAGTTTTTCCCGGTTGGATGTCACATTCAGCACCTGTGTCGTATTGACATCCGGGTTTTCCAGGTTGCTGATCAGAGCCCAGACCTGTACCCCCTGCTGATGGCAGGCAGCCACATAGTCTGCACTGGCCAGGGAAGCGATCTCCCCCGTATTATCATTCAGGTAGAACCAGGTAGGCGAGATGACCTTCAGGCCTTTTGCGGAGGCCAGCACGCTGGCGACGTTTTTATTTGCCGTCTGATTCGTCACCTGATGCCATGCCATATTGACCGTATCCTCCCGCAGCATATGCGAATACTCCGGCTCTTCAAATTCACTTTCATAAAGTACGATCTGCTCATCCCCAAGCGTCCGGCCTTTGACATATCCGACAAATCCGTCCTCCGTGCATACTTTGGTCCAGGAATCGGTCTCTTCGATGGCCGTGACCAGATCTCCTTTTTCAATCTCCGTAAGAATGGGACTTCTGGTCCCTCCCAGCTCCCGGACAGCGGTATCATGCTTCACGTTCGTGAAGGAGACATCTCCCCACTGGTCTGAAATCACGACGCGGTTCGGATTCTCATAAATCTGATGGCGCAGATTGGTATACTGCTCGATAAAAGAGAGCGAAATATAGGGCTCGTCCCCCTCCATCTTAACGATCACGTGATCAAAAGACTGCGCATTTTTCCCAATGGTATATTCCGTTGTATCCTGCGCCGCATTCACGATGCCCTCCGGAATGGTGTAGCGCAGAAGATGCTCTGTCTCATCCCAGTAAAAACGCGCATTGAGGAAATCATGCATTGCGCTGTAGGGAACATAGGCCTCCCCGTCAGAAAGGATCCCGGTATCCTCCAGGACAGAATGATCATAGGTAATGAACATATCCTGCTCATTTTGAAGCCCGTAAAAAGAGGCATAATCCGACCTCTCCCGGCCATAAAAATATTTTTTGACAACCGTCGCCATCATCGCGATTCCCGCAGCGATAACGATCAGAATAACAATAATTGTAATCAGAAGTATCTTTTGTCTTCTGGCTTTCCTTCTTCGACTGGCAGCCATTTTGTCCTCCTTACCAAATCTTTTGGTTACCAGTATACATGAATTTATGCCCCGGCGCAATAAGGAAACGCAGGGGACCTCTGCCTGAACGTCCGGCGGCAGAAATCCCCTGCGTCCGTAAGGGAAATGCGGATCCGACCGGCATTTCCGCGGCATCGAGGGACCGATGATCCGTAATCATTGTTACAATAAAGATACATGTACTCCCCTTTGACGAAGAGACCGTGAATAAGTAACTAAGACTTCGTTATTTTATCAAAATGAACTTGCTTCAGTTTACCGGACTGGAAAACAAAATCTCTCATATAAGAGATTTCATCCCGGACAGCCATAGCTTTTGCCACCTGACTGGGATCGCATTGTGTCCCGTTCAACCAGATGGAGATCCCCTGCCGCTCATAGTTCTGCAGCTCAACGATCAACGCCTGCCCTTTCATTCGTAAAACCTCCTTTTTACTTCTGAAAAGCAAAACCAGCCGGCTCCATTTACAGACACTTTCCGACAGAATGCATCTGCAAATCTTACCGTTTTGTGATACACATGGCGGGACAGTGTTCCCGGATTGAACTCCTTTTATCTTTTACTGTTCTTTTTGTACCTTCCTTTCTTTGTATTTATTCTTATATCCAATTGTCAACCCGGAAATCATCTGTCCGAAAAAAAGATGATCATCCCTCCCTTCTTCATCTTGTCAGCATTGCGAACAGGCAAAGATACTGACAAAAAGGTAATGATGAGATTCTGTTTTTCCGGACAGACTAACCTGAAACGAAATCCGGACAGACATACTTCTGCCGTGTAATTCATACGATAACGGAGATACTAAAGGAAGACCGTATCTGGTCAATTAGATTGTCATGGAAGGAAAATGCCTTCCCTGACATACTGTAATGCAAATATAAATGTACGAAATGTACAATGCTTGATTCTTACAGTATGATATGTAATCCGTCCGTTGCAAAACGGAATGCTCATTTCCATTTATAACACAATATTACACTTATTTCAACTATTTTTTTGTTGCTATCTGCGAATTTTTTTGTTATTATTGAGCAAAGTAAGGGAGTACTGCCATGAAGATAGAAAAATTAAACGATCATCAGATTCGCTGCACGCTTACAAAAGAAGATCTGGCTCAACGGCACATCAACCTGAGTGAACTGGCCTACGGCACAGAGAAGACCCGGGCTCTGTTTCATGACATGATGGCACAGGCTTCCAGAGAGTTTGGGTTTGAGGCGGATGATATTCCTCTCATGATCGAAGCCATCCCTCTCTCTCCGGAGAAGATTGTACTGATCATTACAAAGGTTGAGTCTCCGGATGAACTGGATACCAGATTTTCCAGCTTTACCCATCCGGAAGATTTCCTGGAAGAATCCGTTTCCGACAAGAATCCGTTCCTTCAAATGCCGGATCCCGAATCTGATTTAAGTGATTTATTAAATGAAATTAAAAAAGACAATCCCGACACCTGCGAACCGGTTCCGGATGATGCGCCCGTTTCACAAAAGCAGAATCAGACGAGGCATTTTTCCTGCAGGAATCTGAACGAGGTCATGGATGCCGCTCAAATGGTTTTTCCCGCGTATGAGGGCGAAAACTCGCTTTACAAAGACCCCTGTACCGGTGTATACCATTTGTTCATTCACCAGGGGGCCCACACTGCCCTGGATTTCAACCGGTATGTACACATGATTTCCAATTATCTGAAAAAAGAAAAGTGCGCAGAGGGAAGCGAGGCCTTCTGCAGAGAACATTTTCGTGTGATCCTTGGCAAACAGGCCCTGCAAATGCTTGGCGGGATCTGACCGGATCCGGAACTTCCCGGTCCCATACGGCAAAATTAAAACGCCCCACCTTTTGAAGGTGAGGCGTTTTTTCAGCGTATTCCTTTTTCAGAAGCTGTCGTAATATCTGTGATCCTGTTCCTGTACTTATCATAGATCAGGATATTCAGCCCCTGTTCATGCAGATGATATTCCCGGCCATTGATCCTGACCAGACATTCCTCAGCATCCCGGATATTACTTTTTACAAAGATTTCATATCCATCCTGCGTAAATTCCTGCCCGTCCGCATCCTGTTTCTGGCTCAGCGGCGTTTCATATACATTTTTCCCGCCGTCAAGGACTGCAATAAATGCCTGATCCTTCCACCCGGAAAGATCCTGGCTGATTCCCAGGCTTCGGACTGCTTCTGCAGCTTCCTCTGACAACCCGCAGGCCTCAGGGCCCGAGGCAATGACAACCAGATACCGGTCCCGGAACGTTTCGTCTCGCAGGGCATCTGTAAAATCGTTCATTTGATCGCACGTCTGGATCCTTTTCTCCTGAAACGTTTCCTGATACTCCGGGTATGCCCTGTCCATGAAGGAATACCGGGAATCTCCTCTGTGATCCGGCATCTCATAGTGTTCTGCGATGTAGTTTCCCAGATAAGCCGTGACCTTTGCGGCCCCCCGCATATTCATGTGACCGCCTTCTACCGTATCCTTAGAAGGATCCAGCCCCAGTTCATCGACGGCATCTGTCAGATTCAGAATATCCATTCCTTCCTGTTCGCAATAGTCTTCCAGGGCATAAGCCGCATTTCTGCGAAGATCAAACGTCGGCTGATCCAACACAAAACTCGGTCCGATCACAGGCATCACAAGCAGCAGGAGCTGTGTGTCTGTCTCTTCGCACAGATTCCTGATTTTTTCAATATACTCCATCTGGATATCATTGAGCGCGCCCTCTGCCGCAAGCTCATGCCGTTCGAACTGCTCTCCGCCATCCGCGCGCATTGAAAGAGCGGCGCCCAGCGTCTGTGCTTTATAATTTTTCTCAAAATCACTCTGCGTCAGATCCGTCCATCTCATGTGATAGGCTTCAAAAGGAAAAAGCAGGGCTTCCCGTCCCTCGTCTGCCAGATCCAGAATCATCTTTGTCCTGTTCACAGACCACAACGGCATCGTGTCGGTAACATGGCGGAATTGCTCATTAGACATGATCTTCCAGTCCCAGTATGCCGTTCCGCAGTCTAAAATAATCAGTTTCGGATGCTGTCTTTTTATCGCTTCCCTGGCCAGATAATAGGATGTGCCGATTGATTCATTGCCCGCACTGAGATTGTAGGAAGTAATTCCATGTTCCTCCCACATCTGCATCGGATAGATCCCATTCATGGAAAAAGATGTCCCAAAGGAAATAACATCAAAGGAATGATCCCGATAATGATAAAAACCCGAATCAATATTGGCCTCATCCTTTACCCGGAATGCATCTGTCAGAAAATGCAGACAGACCGACAGGATTATTACAAATACAGCGGCCTTACATAGAATAATTGCTCTTCTTTTCATAACTGCCCGGTTTTCACCCTATTCATTCTGCAATTTGGTAATCAGCTCATACATCGCATCCACCGAATTAAAGTTCTCCGGCAGCAGATCATTTACATTGATCTCAATATCAAATGTGTCATTGATTTCTGAAACAATGGAAATGATGTCGAAGGAATCCAGTATTTCATCATCGATCAGTGCCTGCTCCGCGGCAAAATCCACATCCGGTCTGGTCTCCTCCAGAATCTGTAACAGCTCGTCCATTTTCATACCTCCTGAATATTTATTTATGATACAAACAGCAGGTTAAAACTGCTGATAGATAAATGCATTTACGTCAAATCCCGGTCCGTACACGGCAAAAATCAGGATAATGATGATTGCCGACACATAGACGATCCAGCGGAATACGATACCCTGCCGGGCAATGACATCTCTCACAACAATCCCTTTCTCATTGAGTATGTCCACCACAAGAAGGAAGAGGATCGTCAGAATCAATAAGTAAAACTCTTTCTGCGACAGACTTGCCGCGTAGAAGGAGCCGTCAAACAGGACCCACGGATTCCAGGTGCGAAATGTAGCGCGCAGCATGGCGGCCGCCATCCCCGCACCGGCCGCGCAGTCAAAGTAACGGCCAAAGGTAACCAGCACCGTCGTCCGGACCATCTGGAAAAGGCGCCATCCGGCGGAACGGTCATCGACATGACAGAACCTGCGCATGGCCGCATAATGCTTCTCAAACAGAGTATGCGTCGACACAAGGGTCGCATGGTATAATCCGTAGACGACATACTTCCAGTTCGCCCCGTGCCAGATGCCGACAAGCAAAAACACGATGAACGAAGCCAGGAAAGAAGGAAGGACCCTTCCGTAATATACACCAAAACGCTTTTTCGCTCTTTTCTGCAGTTTCGAAAAGGGCTTGGAAAGCGCGATCGGATAAAAGACATAGTCCCGCATCCAGTGTCCCAGTGTGATGTGCCAGCGCTTCCAGAATTCATCCACGCTCTTTGCAAAAAACGGCTGCCGGAAGTTCTCTGTCAGAGAGATCCCCAGCATATCGGAGACACCGAAGACCATATCCATGCCCCCGGAGAAGTCCGCGTACATCTGAATGCCGTAAAAAAGGACTCCAAAGAATATGGTAAAGCCCTCATAGCCGTGCAGCTGATAATGATCGATGATCTCATTCACAACAAAGGCTGCCCGCTCCGCAATGACCATCTTCTTGAAAAAGCCCCATAATAAACGCAAAAAGCCGCGGCGAAACAGCGCCGCGTCAAGTCTCCGGCTGGCGAACAGCTGCGGCGCAAGACTGTCATACCTTCCAATCGGTCCCTGTATGATCTGCGGGAAATAGGAGGTAAACAGCGCCATGCGGAACAGATTCTTTTCGGCTTCGTATTTTCCTCTGTACACATCAATGAGATACCCCATCGACTGAAAGGTATAAAATGAAATGCCTAAAGGTAAAAGGAAATGGAAGGTGACTTCTCCGCTGCCCCCTGTAAAGGAATGAAACAGTCCGGATACATTCGAAGCCACAAAATTTCCGTATTTCAAAACACCCAGCATGCCGAAATTGATCAGCAGCACCAGAACGAGTATTCCTTTTTTCTTCTTCAGCGAAGCGCGTTTCAGCTTTGCTTTTTCTTCTTTTGTAAGCGGATGATCCCCATTCTTCAGCCGTTCTTTATGCGCCGCGGCTTCCCGGTCGATCGCCCGCGCGCCGGCAAAGGTCGTTACAATGGTCACACATATAAAAATCCCTGCCGACCAGCCGCCGCAAATATAATAAAATACAAGGCTTGCGATCAGCAGTATCTTCCACTGCCATTTTTTTGGCAGGCCATAGTATAAACATACCGTAAGGATCAGGAAAACAATAAACTTAATTGAAAACAGTGACATATATTTTTTCCATGCTGTGAAGAGGACAGACCTTGCGTCTGCCCCCTCTTACAGTTTTTCAAATTCAAGTCTCGCTCCTTCGAGACTTGGTGCGAGATTCGGGACGGCATTAGCCGTCATCTTCCTCTCCGAATCTCTGCACATCCTCGCGGAGCGTTTAACTCAGAAAGAGTACAATCTCCTTCTGAGTAATAAAAACACTTTTTTTTACTCTACAACAGCGTTGAGCTGTGCAATCAGTTCATCCGGATCCTTTCCGTGAACCATAGCAGCCTCTTCCAGAGTCTCCATCTGGGAAGACGGACAGCCAAGACAATGCATTCCAATTCCGAATAATACTTCTGCAATATCTTCAATGTGATCCTGATCACGTAATAACTCACCAATCATGGTGTCTTTCGTTATCTTAGCCATTCGACTTTTCCTCCTTTCTCATCACTAAGCGTAGTATAATACCATTTTACCAAATATGCAAACACTTTATGCTTTTGTTTTTCGAAACTGCGAAAAATGCGCGTAAACCGGAGGCGCCGCCTTCTTCACATTCACCGGTTTCAGGTCTGTATTCAGGAAACAGTGCTCTGTCGTCCCCTCCGCGTGCAGCACGGTTTCATCCATGCTTGTGATCCGGTAGGATACCGTAAATTTGATCCCGTTGAATTTTTCCACCCAGACAAAAATCTTAACCTGCTGGCCGAAACTCACCGATACTTTGTATTTACAGGATACCGCCAGAACGGGAATCATGATCCCGTGCTCCTCCATTTTGTCGTAGTCCAGTCCGACCTGCTTCAGATAATCGGACCTTGCTTCCTCCATCCACCGGATATAATTGGAATGGTGAACGATCCGCATCCCGTCTGTCTCATAGTACTGTACCGTATGAATATAGGTCCGTATGGACTGCTCTTTTCCTGTCTGGGCAGGCTGTTCTGTTTTTGTCTGCATCGTACTGTTCTCTCCTTATCTCAAACTGCTGTATGTCGTATGGCCGGACAGCCGGTATCCTTTATAAGCGGCAAGCTCGTCGACGGTGACAAGCTGATAGCCCTGTCTGACAAGCTCCGGAATGATCCGCTCCGAAGCCGCTGCCGTAGAAGGATACAGATCATGCATCAGAATGATATCTCCGTCATGTACATGGCCGATTACTCTGCTGTACACACTGTCCGCATTGCGGTATTTCCAGTCCAGCGTATCCACAGACCAGAGAATCATCGGATAATTCACGGCATTTTTTACATTGCTGTTCACTGCCCCGCCGACCGGGCGCACAAGCGCGGGCGTCTTTCCGGTGATGTTTTTTACTGCGCTGTTCGTCCTGCTGATCTGCCAGGCAATATCCGATGCCGACAGCGATGTCAGGGAAGTATGGTTCCAGGTATGGTTGGCGATCTCGCAGCCCAGACTGTTCGCGCGGCGGACAGCAGACTCATAGGTCGATACGCGGTTTCCTACTACAAAAAACGTTGCGTGCCCTCCCACTGCTTCCAGCGCATCCAGGATCCGGTTCGTGACCGGGGAATACGGGCCGTCATCATAAGTCAGCGCGATCATTGGTCTGGACGGGTCAATACTTCCCGCCTGTCCGGTCACTTTTCCCTTCACTATGCGGTATGTTTTTCCATCCTGCTTAAAGAAGCCGGTAAATCCAAAGTCTACTTTTCCTTTCTTCAGATACCAGGTTCCATTGTGATTCGAAGCAAGCCCGTTGAATCCGAAATTCACCTTTCCCCGTTCGATTCTCCACCAGCCGTTCCTGTTCTGCGCTACGCCGGTGTATCCGAAGTCAACTTTTCCCCTGCGCAGATACCACCAGCCGTTCTCATTCTTCTCCACGCTGTTGCAGCCAAAGTCTACTTTCCCTTTGACAATGCGCCACCAGCCATTTTCATTCTTTGCGATGCCGGTGTATCCGAAGTCGACTTTTCCCCTGACAATGCGCCACCAGCCATTTTCATTCTTTGCGATGCCGGTGTATCCGAAATCGACTTTTCCGCTCCGGTCTGTATACCACCAGCCGTTCGCATTTTTTGCGACGGTGGATTGCGGCGTCACTTTGCTTTTCCGGACCAGCCACCAGCCGTCCGTGCCGTTGACGGTTCCTCTGATCACATCATTTTTCTGAAAAGTGACCTTCCCTCTTTCCAGATACCACCAGCCATTCTGATTCCGGGAAAAACCATAAAAGGCAAAATCGACTTTTCCGTTCCGGACAGCCCACCAGCCGTTTTTATTTCTGGCAACGGTATCGGTCCGTTCCATTTTCCCGTCCTTCACATACCACCAGCCGTTTTCCTGACCGACCGTTCCCTGCAGGATATCTTCCTTCACCTGCGACAGCTTTCCGTCCGTCACATAGTACCATACCTGTTCATATTCCGCGAATCCCGTATAGGGAAACTGCTCATTCTCCCGGAAATAGCAGACTGTATTGTTATCAAGATCCATGGCCAGCCCCGTATAAGCGGGCTGTTCCGCGCCCTGAATATAATAATGATACATTCCGTCCGGTCCTTTTTTCATTCCGGTGACCGTCTCCGGTATTTCCGGCTCGTTTTCCGGTTCCCCTTCCGGGTTCTGTTCCTGCTGTTCTGTCCCGTCCTGAGGCTGCCCGTCCTGAGACGCTTCCCCCTGCACTTCCTCATTCACCGGCGTATTCATCTGCACGGACTCTTCCATCTGCACAGCATCCTCCGGGAACACATCTTCTGCCTCTGACGGCAGATCCGCTTCCGTTTTTGTTGTTTCTCCTTCCTGTATGACAGATGCCGGTGCGGGAACGGATCCCGGTTCCTCTGCGGCAATACGTCCTGCAGGTGTCAGAAGCAGGGATGCGGTGAGGACCGCCATACATAATCCGGACAAAACACGCTTTCTCTTTTTCATTTGTATAACCCCCTTATTTTGTTCCTTTAAAATCAAGCCACAGGATCCGGTTTGTCGTTACATAATCAATCCCGGCCTGCATCAGCACAAACACCGGCTCCGTATCATTCACGGTCCAGGTGTTTACTTCCAGATTTTTTTCATGCATCGCGCTGATGAATGGCGGATCTGCTTCTTTATAGTAGAGATCCACACCGATTCCCAGTTCCGAACATTCGGAAACGGGAACGTGCTCCGGATCCCGGCTCAGACATTGCAGGGAAACATGATCCGCCTGTTCCTCACGACTGATCCGGCACAGCTGCCGCAGACTCTCAAAATCAAAGGAAATAAAGATGACCTCCCTGTTCCCCATGATCTCTTTCACGGTATCAAATAATGCCCGCACCCGTTTCTGGTCTGTCTCGTTCTGCGCCTGCGCGCTGTCCTTTATTTCAATGACCGGAACCATGTCGTACTGAAGGCACACCTCCAGGTAATCCTCCAGGAATGCGACCCGTAAAGCAGACTCGTCATCGCTCCAGTCCTCCAGATGTTTCCCGGAAATGATCCGGAGTTTGCGGATCTCTTCAGCGGTCAGTTCCCCCGGGCGGGAGGACACCCCGCACATGCGCTCAAATGTATCATCATGCATGATGACGAACCGGTGATCCGCCGTTTCTCTGACATCCGTCTCACACCCCCAGAACCCTGCTTTTCCGGCTTCTGTAAACGCACGCACCGTATTTTCCGGCGCCTGGGCACTCAGACCTCTGTGCGCAATAAACCTTGTTCTGACTGAAGATATTTCTTCCATAACCCGTCCTTTCTCAACCTGATAGGCACTGCCGCCGAACAGTGCCGTGCCGCTTCCTGAAAAATCCACTTCTCCGTTGCGGACATACCATTTCCCGTACTGGTTTTCCGCGATGCCGTCATAGGAAAAGTTTACCCGGCCGCGCTCCACGCGCCACCAGCTTCTGTTCTTTTTTACGACATCATCTCCGAAGACTACCTGTCCGTGCCGGACATTCCACCAGCCGGTCTCCTTTTTTACTTCTCCGTAAAACACCCCTTCTGCATCCGGGCTGAAGGAACCTTCCTGCAGATACCAGCAGAATACCCCGTCATTCACAAAACCGTTAAATTCCGTATCCGTTTTCCCTTCATGAATCAGGAACCATCCCTGCGGGGTCTTCACGAAGCCGCCGAAAGACGGATCTGTCTTTCCTTCTTTTACGTACCAGAAATCTCCTCCGTATTCGGCCATGCCCGTGTACTCCCGGTCTATAAAACCATGCTTATAGAAGCACAGTCTCCGTCTGAACAGAGACGGATGCATTCCGTTGACAGGCAGACGCACCATAAGGATGCCCGAAAATCCTGCCGCAAATATGAGAACGGCGAATAAAAAAACCCTTCGCCGCCTTTTTCTTGTTCTGAAACTATCCTTCTGATCTGTATCCAATGTTAAATCATTTTCCCCCGCCATTCCTGTATTCAGACGACTTTTCCCCGGACAATACGCCAGGTCTTATTCTGAAACCGGACCGTTCCGCTATATCCGAAGCTGACCCTGCCTCTCTGCAGATACCAGCTCCCGTTCTCGTTCGAGGCAATTCCGTCAAAGCCGAAATCTACCCTGCCGTCCGGATCCGTATACCACCAGCCATTGCTGTTCTGGGCCACCGTGGATTTGCGGGTCACCATACTTCCGCGGACCAGCCACCAGCCGGAACGTCCGCCGACCGTTCCCTGAATGACATCATTCCTGTGAAAAGTGACCTTTCCCTTCTCGCAGTACCACCATCCGTTGCTGTTCTGCGCGAACCCGTCATACCGGAAGTTCACTTTCCCATTCTGAACAGCCCACCATCCATTTTCATTTTTCGCAACGGTATTCGCGGAAAAATCTACTCTGCCTTCCGGATCCGTGTACCACCACCCGTTGCTGTTCTGCGCTATGGTGGATTTGCGGGTCACCATACTTCTGCGGACCAGCCACCATCCGGAACGTCCGCCGACCGTTCCCTGAATGACATCATTCCTGCGAAAGGTAACTCTTCCCTTCTCACAGTACCACCACCCGTTGCTGTTCTGCGCGAACCCGTCATACCCGAAGTCCACCACGCCCTCCGCGTTGATGTACCACCAGCCATTGCTGTTTCGGGCCACCGTATCCGGCGTCACCACGCCCTCCACCAGATTATACCAGATTCCGCCGATCTTTTTTACATCGGTCGTGGTCTGGCGGACTCCGTTTTCATAATAAACCTGTACGCCATCTACGGAATAGATTCCGGTACCGTAGATGCTTTCCTCCGAATCATCCGGAGTGCCCTGCAGCTCAGTATAATCGGTCTCCGATACCGGATATTGTGCAACGAGCAGGGAGGAAGTGGAGGCAAGCTCATCTTCTCCTTCCGCCAGTCTGTGGCTCTGCAAAAAGGACGCGGACCCTTTCAGGAAGTACAGATACTCCTGTTTCCCGGCGTCCCAGGTCGCATCAACGTAATACCAGGCATCGCCGATTTTGACGAGATTCCATCCATGCCTGTCCGTCAGAGATACATATCCGCTGACAAGCCGGTTATCTGCCCCCAGATCCAGCGCCATCCGGTAAAACAGAAGCGCATACCCCTGACAGACGGCAGTATGGTTTTCCAGCGCCGCATAAGCGGTATGCTTCAGCACATAGCTGTCGTCTGACAGATGATCATAATCGTATCTGACATTGCTGCAGATATAATCGTAAACAGCCCGGACGATTTCCACATCCGTCTTCCCTTCCGTCTCCAGAGACTGCTCGACCGCCGCAAGATCGGCCGTCAGGGCATCTTCCTGTTCTTTCGTTGTATAATAGGAAATGGTGTACTTCAGATTCAGATCATAGTATCCCCGGGTTTTATAATAGGTTCCTTCCACTTCAGCTTTCCATCTGGAGTAGTGCCAGGCCAGATAATCTCCCTCCTGCCCGTCTCCGGTATGGGAGAGCGCCCGCTCAAACAGTTCTTTCGAAAGATTTTTCCGGCTGCTCTCCTGCGCCAGGTCCGGATCCTCCAGCCGCAGAGAGATGGTAAACTGTTCCTGCCGGTTCTTCATCTGCTCCCGGAGCATCTGCACCGCCTCATCCTTCGAAGTCAGTCTGTCGGAAACCGCTGCGAAAAGCTTCGGTGCACGGTTCTCAGACGCGGATTCCTCCGGCGCACTTTCTTCGTCCTCCTCCGGGGGCAGCAAAACTGCCTCTTCCGCGGGATAACGCGGATTTTCGAAGATCTCCGTCTCTGTCTCCGGAAGTTCATAAACATCGTCCGCCCCGGAAGCTTCTGCCGAAACGGCCATGCCCCAGAACAGACACAAGCACAGCAGGACTGTCCCTATCTTTATTCTGTTTTTCTGTGCCGCCCGGCCTCTCATCATAATTTTTCAGCCTTTCCTTTTACAATCCGATACTTTACTTTATTGAAAGTCGCGGTCCCGTCGAAAGAGAAGTCTACCTTCCCGTTCACAACATACCACAGTGCTTTTTCCTGTCTGACCGTTCCCTCGAATACTCCGTTTGCTTCAAATTGCACTTTTCCGCCGGTCAGATACCACCAGCCATACTGATTTTCCGCAAATCCCTGATAGCTGAAATTGACCCGGCCGTTTTCAATGCGCCACCAGCCATACTGGTTTTTTGCCAGGGTATTCGTAAAGGACACCTTGCCGTCCGCAACATACCACCAGCCGGAAACTCCGTTGACCGTTCCCTGGATGACACTGCTCACATCAAACTGAACCTTGCCTTTGTCTACATACCACCAGCCGTACTGGTTCTGTACAAATCCATGGAAGCTGAAATCTACTTTCCCATCCGCAATCTTCCACCAGCCGTTGCTGTTTTGGGCCAGTCCCTGAAAATCAAAATTCACTTTCCCGTTCTCAACGCGCCACCAGCCGTATTTATTCTTCGCGACCGTTGCTGCAAAGGTCACCTTGCCTTTTACAATATACCACCAGCCGGAAGATCCGTTGACCGTCCCCTGGATGATATCATTGGTTTCAAACTGAACCTTGCCGCCTTCCAGATACCACCAGCCATTGCTGTTCTGCGCAAACCCTTTATAATTAAAATTTACCTTTCCGTTCTCGATCCGCCACCAGCCATTGCTGTTTTGCGCAACGGTCGTCGTGAAGGTCACCTTTCCTTTGACAACATACCACCAGCCGGAAGATCCGTTGACGGTTCCCTTGAGCACACTGTTCATGCCGAACTGGACTTTTCCTCCCGCCAGATACCACCAGCCATTGCTGTTCTTCGCGAATCCGGTAAAATGAAAATTCACTTTCCCGTTCTCGATCCGCCACCAGCCGTTGCTGTTTTGCGCGATTCCGGTATACTGAGTGTTAATGACTCCGTTCTGGTAATAATACCAGTTCCCGTCCTCCGCCTTACATACTCCGTTTTTTATCTGCGTCTGCGCCGTCTGTACGGGGTCGGCAGCTCCGCTTCCCTGAACCGCCATTGTCACCGAAGAGACCGGCACATATCCATACATGTTCGAGAAGCTGTATGCCCCCGTACTGTTGTTGATGGCCGTGCGGCCGCTGTTCAGGACCGGATCGCTCTGCACCCGGTAAAAACCTCCGGACGCTGCCGATGCGTCTTTTAAGATAAAGGAAGCTCCGAAATTTGCTGCCGCATTGTACAGCTTTCCCGAAGATGCGGAAGCGCTCTTTTTCACAGCCAGGGAACTGACCGGACTGGTCCGCAGCTTCGCGGCCGGATCTTTCACGGCAATGGTATAGCGGCCGCTGTCCTTCTGGGATAAACTGTCTTCCAGATAATAGGCGATGTTCGCTGCCTTTTCTCCCCAGTAAGGATCTGAGGAATATTGAAGATTGATGCCGCCGGCCTTGTTGCCCAGATATCCTCCGCTGTACTTCCAGCTGGAAGGATTCAGATACTGTCTGGACATGTACGTCTCCATAAAATCCTTTACAGAGGCAGCCGGACTGCTGTAATAATTGGCGCTCTGTCCCGGACTGGCGTCCACGGCATTCAGTCCGAAAAGATTATGCTTTTCCCGGCTGATCGTACTGTTTCCCCATCCGCTTTCCACAACGGCAACGCCGGAGGCCAGCAGTGCGTTCACTCCATAGGTGTTCTGATAAGGCACCATGACATTTCCGATGTTCTTCATCACGGATGTGGAACTGAGCTTACTGTTGATTGTCTGGTTCATCTGCGCCGCTGTATAGACCGTTCCGCTTCGCAGGGGGAGAAATTGAAAATAATTAAAAAAGGGAGTTCCCGGATTGACAGAATGGGACCTGGTATCTCCCACATAATCCGCGATCATGGCAGAATAGCTGGTATAAAAATAATGACCGTCATAACTGTAGTAGTTTTTCCCCTCTGACAGATAGGACGGCGCCTTTCCGTTGTCCAGACTTGAGACATACGAACTGCCGGAGAGATTCTTTGTGATTCTGTGATAAATCGTTCCGCCGCTCACGAAATAGTGACTGAGAGACTTCACCGTGCTGGTCGCGCGCAGAGATACCTTGCTCTTATTGACTTTCCCGATTACTCCGGAAACCATAAAAATATAGTTGTCTCCGCTTGTCCCGAGATAAGCGGCATCCGCGCAGTAAGTGCCGCTTATATAGCCTTCCTTCCCGGTCGCGTACTCGCTGTAGGTAAAATACGAGCCGCTTGCCGTCGTGATGTCCACCACATAGGTCGCGGTGGCATCCAGCACCTCCGCTTCTTCGGAAATCTCTGCGGGATCGAGAGTTTCTCCTTCCTCTTCCGGTTCTGCGGCCTCTTCCGGAGCAGCGTCCTTCGCCGTTTGCTCAGACTCCTCTGTATCCTCCGGCAGTCCCTCGGCGGCCTCCTCAGGCACAGACTCCTCCTGTACTGCTTCCCCGGAGGCTCCGGTGACTTCCTGATCCGCGCCGGGCAAAGGCTCTTCCCCGGACGGGAGGGTTTCCTCTCCTGTGCCGGGAAGAACATCCGGATCCGTCTGCCCGGATTCCGCAGAATTGTCCGGCTCTGCTTCCGGCAGGACCTCTGCCGGCCCCGTCTGCCCGGATTCCGTCTCCGTCGTGATCTGTGAATTATTTTCAGCTGTGTCCGTCAAATTTTCTGCCTGCGCTGTACAGGGAGAAAGCACACTCAGTATTCCCAGAGTGAACGCCCCCAGAACTGCTGCAGCTTTTTTTCGGCTTCTGCTCATCATCACATTGTCCCTCATCGTGTTGTTTTCTTCTTTGGCAGCCGGCATTGCTTTCCGTCTGAACTACTCTGCCTTCTTCTCTCTTTCTTCCGCTTCGGAATCGTCAGAACCGCGAAGATCCTCTGCCGTTATTTCACCTGCACCGGATTTCACGGTATCCGTCTCTTCTATGGCGTCCGCAGGATCTGCAGGAGTCTGTTCGGACAACTCCGGCTCTTCATTGAAATCCTGCTCTGTTCCTGGATCTTCTGTCATCCCCGAAACTTCTGACTGTTCCGCCCCGGTCACTTCTTCTGTCAGTGCTTCCCCGGGCGCAGCGGCCAGAGTGGGAGCGGAAGCGGTATAATCTACCTTTCCTTTCGCCACTTGATAAGTAACATCATTCTCTGTTACCGTTCCGTTATATGAGAAATCCACTTTCCCGTTTCTAAGATACCACCAGCCGTATTCATTCTTCGCGATTCCGTTAAAGGCGAAATTCACTTTGCCATCTTCGATGCGCCACCATCCATTCTGGTTTTTGGCAAGCGTATCTGTAAACTGGACTTTCCCGTTCTTTACGTACCACCACGCATTGACGCCGCTGACATCGCCCTTGATGACATCGTTCACATTAAAGTGGACCTTGCCGCCGGTCAGATACCACCAGCCGTTGGTGTTCTCTGCGAATCCCTGATAGCCGAAGTTTACCTTCCCCGCTTCGATCCGCCACCAGCCGTTCCGGTTCTTTGCGACTCCGCTGTACGTCCTGTCCACCATTCCGTCATGGATATACCACCAGGTATTTCCGCTTTGCACGATATCGTTTACAAACTGAACCCTGCCGCCGGCGACATCCCAGGTGCCCTGCTTCCCGTCAACGGTTCCTCTGATCAGACCATTTGATTCGAACCGGACCTTGCCGCCGGTCAGATACCACCAGCCGTTGCTGTTTTCTGCGAATCCCTGATAGCCGAAGTTCACCTTCCCTGCTTCGATCCGCCACCAGCCGTTCCGGTTCTTCTCAACTCCGTCATGCGTCCTGTCCACCATTCCGTCATGGATATACCACCAGGTATTTCCGCTTTGCACGATATCGTTTACAAACTGAACCTTGCCGCCGGCAACATCCCAGGTGCCCTGCTTCCCGTCAACGGTCCCTTCCATCAGGCCATTCGTTCCGAACTGGACCTTGCCGCCGGTCAGATACCACCAGCCGTTCTGATTCTGTGCAAATCCCCGGAATCCGAAATTTACTTTGCCCTTCTCGATCCGCCACCAGCCATTCTCATTTTTCTCGATGCCGTAATGATTGAAATCGACCATCCCGTTCTTCACATACCACCAGCCATAACTGTTTTTCACAAGCGCATTTGTAAAGGAAACCTTACCGTCCTTTACATACCACCAGCCGGTGTTCCCGTTTAGCGTCGTGCGCACCAGATCCGTGACCCCGTTCTGGACGCTGCCGTTTTTGACATAGAGCCATTCCTGCTGATAGGATACCAGACCGGTATAGGACGTATCCGGTTTCCCGTTCGTCACATATGTCAGCAGACTTCCGTTCGCCGCAAGCCCCGTGTAGGTAAAATCAGAAACACCGTTTTTCACATAGAGCCAGCCGTCAGAGCTCTCCACCATTCCGGTATAGGTATAATCCGCCTTCCCGTTGGTGAAACAGATCCACTGGTTTTTCTCTTCATCATAATTCGCCCAGTGTTTGCTTTTTGACAGCTTGAAATAATTCGCAATACCGGTCGCATCCGCAATCCCCAGCTGTTTCAGCTGCTGCTCCGTAGACAAATGATTCTTTACATCCGACACATTGGAAAGAAAAGCATGCTCCACGATAATGCCCGGTATTTTTTCGTTATAACAGTCAATCGTTACACGGAAAGCAGGATCATTTTTCACGCCCCTGCTGCGCAGGCCGAGCGCTGCGAGCCTTGCCAGAATCTTTTCCGCCAGACTCTTTCCCTGACCGGAAAGAGCATGATAATAGACTTCCGAGCCATTCGCATCCGTATTGTCGCTGGAATTGAGATGAATACTGACAAAGGCATCCGCACCGTGCGCTTTCGCCGCCTGCACCCGCTTATCAATATCTTTCAGATTTCCGCCGGTGATGCCGACGGTCTCCGGATAAGGGCAGGCCGCCGTTGTGCGGGTCATATAGACCGATACTCCTCCATAGGTCTCCAATTCCGCTTTGCAGTACTGGGCGATTTTTAAGGTCGCCACCTCTTCCCTCACTCCGTGTGCCGAGGCCCCTGTATGCCCTGCATCGTGCCCGGGATCGAGCGCGACCACCAGGGTGCCGTTCGCAGAACTCAGGCGAACGCTGCTTCCCGCCGACGCAAGGGCAGACTCCACTTGCTGAGAGACTTCTTCCAGATCTGCTGATTCATCAGATACCACAGCGCTCCCGCTCTCCTGCAGGGACGAATCAGCCGCATTTTGTTCCGCGGCCCATACCGTACTCCCTCCTGCCGAAAGCGCAGCGCTCAACCATATTCCTGCCAGTATTCCTAATGTTTTTTTCAGGCTCATTGTCTTAATCTCCTATCTGTATACGCGGCCTGCGGCCACACGATATACAACTCCGTCTCCATTCCACTGTCCATTATAGGAAAAATCCACTTTGCCATTTCGGATATACCACCAGCCAAACTGGTTTTCCGCAATCCCGTTAAACTTTAAATTCACTTTGCCGCTTTCTATGCGCCACCAGCCATATCGGTTCTTCGCGACGCCGGTATAGCCGAAATCCACTTTCCCGTTTTTGATATACCACCAGCCGTTCTCGTTCTTCTCCACACTGTTGCAGCCAAAGTCTACTTTGCCCTTCACAATGCGCCACCAGCCATATCGGTTCTTCGCAACGCCGGTATAGCCGAAATCCACCTTTCCTTTTCGGATATACCACCAGCCGTTCTCATTTTTCTCTACACTGTTGCAGCCAAAGTCTACTTTGCCCTTTACAATGCGCCACCAGCCGTTCTGGTTTTTCGCGACGCCGGTATAGCCGAAATCCACTTTCCCGTTTTTGATATACCACCAGCCATTCCCGTTTTTCGCAACCGTATTTTCAAAGGAAACCTTTCCTTTTTTTACATACCACCAGTCTCTTGCTGTGTTCATATGGCCAAACTTATCCTGAAGAACCTCTGTAATGCTGAAGTCAACCTTCCCGTTCTTCACATACCACCAGCCGTTCTCATTTTTCGCAAACCCGTTAAAGAAGAAATCTACTCTGCCGTCTTTCACATACCACCAGTTCTTCTCCGGAGAGATTTTTCCCTCCTGATCCTGGCGGATCCCGGTATAGTAATTCTGTGCCAGTCCGTTGTTCAGGTACCACCAGGATCCTCCGTGGTTGTAGAATCCGGTATAGGTTGCGCCTGCTGTATCTGAAAAATCCCTGACATCCGAGACCGTTACGGGAAGGGAGGAAATCTTCTGATTTCCATTCATGGCAGTCAGCTCAGCGCTTCCGTTTGTTTTCCCTGTGACACTCGCATCTGCGCCCGAATAAGACGCTATATTGGTTTTCCCTGACCAGGTGATCGTCATCTGTTTTGCACAGTAGACCGGGACTGCCTCTGCCACCAGGGTCTCCTTCCCCGATCTGGCCAGGTTCAGATCTAAGATTGGGCTGCCGGTCCGGTCTCTCCAGATGACATTCTGAAGATTTTCCTTTTTATGCAAGACAGCATAAAGCCCTTCTGCGGCCGTAAACCCATTCTCATTATGTCCGATCTGTGAATAATGGATATCCCAGTGAACTTCACTCATCGTCGAAGGAAGCGCCCCCCCCTGCACGCCTCTTTTGGGATAATTCAGATATCCTTCCGGATAGGCATTGCGAAAATACGCTTTGACTCCCTCGCTGCCGGTCCACTGTTCATTCACATTACTGACCATATAGACATTCCGGTAATCCGTGCCTGCCGCAATGGTATACTGCGCAATGCGCGGCCCGTTCATAACAATCTCATCCTGATTGGTGTAGGATCCGAGGGAAGACCGGGACGAAATGATCCCGATGGCCTCCATGGGATAGCTGCCCTGCAGGCCCTGGTACATTTTTTTGAAATAAGCGGTATATGTCTGCGCGGACATGTTCAGATCTGCCTCTCCCTGAAGCCAGAACATAATCTTATCCCCGGGAACAAAATGTCCGGCGGCAATTTCCGCTGCATAGGTCTGATAAACATATTTTAAGACGGCAGCCGACCGCTCATAACATTCCGCGCCGGGCACCCATGATGTGATGGATGTGGTACTGCTGGCCGTATTCACCACCCATACCTTGCCATTTGAGAGTTCTGCCCATTTCCGGGCAATCGCTCCGTCCATGCCGGTTTTTCCGCTTCCTTCCGATGTCAGAGAGTTGACCGGATAGGTCAGTTCCGTACCCGCAATACTCTTTGAACCGGTCAGGGATCCGCACACAAATTCAGCGGCATTCCCGGAAGTACATCCCTTCTGGAACGTTACTCCGGATATATTGTTCGCCCAGTTTCTTTCTGTACTCTGAACCGAAGGCGCATACGTAGAATAGACCGTGCCCGGATCACAGCTGACAGCAAATCTCCGGTGATAGGAATGATAATGATTCCCGGAGCACATTCCCTCCGCATTGCTCTGTCCGGCCAGAAATACCAGCGTCAGAGAAGCCGGTTTTACAATAACACGCATGGTTTTGGTCAGCTCCGGATCTGTCTTGTCTTTCAACAAAACGATTGCCATTCCGACACCGGAAGCCTTCATTTCAAAGCTGCTGACCTTTGTCAGCACCGCCTCATCCAAACTGCTCTGGACGCGGCCCAGAGACACCTGTCTGGATAATACGTTCTGTCTGGGAATATCAACGATCTCATAATCCTCAAACGTATAGCGGTCGTCATACTGAAGAACCAGTTCCAGATCGACCGGTGCCGACTCGATCGGAACGGCTGTTTCCTCAACGGTCTGCCCTTCGAGATCCGTCCCCGGTACTTCTTCTGCTCCGTTTGATTCCTTCGTTTCTTCTGTTTCTTCTATTATAACTGCTTCTTCTGTCTGTTCTGCGGAATCCTTTTCTTCCGGCTGATTCCCGCTGTTTTCCCCTTCCTGTCCATCCTCCGGAACAGAATCTGCAGAATCCTCCGCCGGGGCGGCTGGTTCGTCTGAATCCCTCATGTCTTCAGGGACTTCTGAATCACCGGCATCTGTCAGAATCTCTCCCGGTGACGCTTCCCCGCCTGCAGCCTTCTCCTCTTTCGCTGCCTGATTCGCTCCATTTCCTTCCGCTGCCATGACCGGACAGGCCAGTACCTGAAGGGTCATCATGGCGATCAGCAGCAAGCTGCCTGTTTTCTTCCAAATTCGGCTCATCATCAATTACTCTTATCCTTCTAAAAAAATAACCCTTTGAAAAAATGTGTTTTTTATCTTAACATAGAATATCAGAAAATTCCACCTGATTTCCGAAAAAGGCATTGAAATGCAAAAAAAGGGAACAATTTTATTTAATTGCTCCCTTTTCCCTCATTGTTTCTCTTTCGTAATCGTTCTAATATACAACCACCCTTGAGTTGTATGGAATATTATCATGGATCCACTTCGCCTGCTCAATCGGAAGTCTGACACATCCGCCGGAGATATGCATGCCCAGACGTCCATCCTGTACGCTTGTCTGGCTTCCAATGTTGTATTTTACAGAGTGAATCAGATAGTCACCGAAGAACTGTGTATAATACCAGCAGGTATATCCGTGATTCTCACCAAAACGCAATCCCTTTCCAGTCACACGGAAGGTGCCGTGCGCAGTCACCGAATCCGGCGCTCCCGCAGAACATCTCCAGTAATGAACTTTATTCCAGTTCCCTCCGGATCTCTGGTAAACACCGACATAGCAGTTATCATAGTCTACCATGAGCAGCCAGTTCGTCGCGCTGCCGGCCGCCTGTGCCTTCGCATCCATGATTGCACTGATGGACAGTTCCGCTTTTCCCTTCGTCACGGTATAGACCTTTCCGTTGTAGGTCACGTTGCCGCTGAAGCCGAAATCCACCTTTCCTTTCCTTACATACCAGCTGCCGTTTGCATTGGTCGCGATGCCGTTAAAGCCAAAGTTGACTTTTCCTTTCTCGATGCGCCACCAGCCGTTTTGATTATGAGCCAGACCGGTGAATCCAAAGTCTACCCTGCCGTTTTTCAGGTACCACCAGCCATGTTCATTCTGCGCGATGCCGTTAAAGCCAAAGTTGACTTTTCCTTTCTCAATGCGCCACCAGCCGTTCGCGTTTCTGGCAACTCCGGTATATCCGAAGTCTACCTTGCCGTTTTTCACATACCACCAGCCGTAGGAATTCTTTTCTACACTGTTGCACTGGAAGTTCACTTTTCCATGTTCAATGCGCCACCAGCCGTTCGCGTTTCTGGCCAGTCCGGTAAAGCCGAAATCTACCTTGCCGTTTTTGATGTACCACCAGCCGTTTTCATTCTTTTCCACGCTGTTGCACTTAAAATTGACCTTGCCGTTCTCGATGCGCCACCAGCCGTTTTTATTTCTCGCGACCGTATTCGTGAACTGCACTTTGCTGCCGTTGACATACCACCAGTCCTTTGCCCCGCTGATGCGCGCGCGGGTATCCTGGATGACATTGTGCTCCTTAAAGGTCACCTTGCCGTTGGTGCAGTACCACCAGCCGTTTTTATTCTGCGCAAAACCGTTATACTTAAAGTCTACAACGCCGAGGGAGTTAATAAACCACCAGCCGTTTTTATTCTGTGCGACGGTACTCGGCTGAAGGCGTCCGTTCACCAGATTATACCATCTCCCGTCCTTTCCGATCTGGAGGACATCCGTAACATCCTGAAATACGCCGTCTTTGTAGTAGCATTTGTCCGCAGTTTCGCCGGTAGGATCCTTCACCAGACCGTTCAGCAGTTTGTCGACCTTGACAACACATTCGGCGCTTCCGTTTTCTCCGTCCGATACCGTAGCCGTAATGACCGTCTGTCCTTTTGAAACCGTCGTAATAACACCTGTCTGTGCATCTACAACAGCTACCTCAGGGTTGGAAGATGTCCAGGTAATCTTTGTATCATCGGAAGCATCTTCAACGACTGCTTCAATAGTATGCGTCGTGTTGATCGTATTGATCAGCAATTCCGTCTGCTTCAGAGTGACAGAAGCCTTCTTTTCCGGTTCTTCTCCGGGATTTTCTCCCGGATCGGTCGGATCAGTCGGATCGGTCGGATCTTCCGGATTCTCTCCCGGAACGGATCCTTCTGGGTCCGAAGTCTCTGAACCGTCTTCTGCCGGTTTATTCTGTGTATCTTCCTGTACGGAAAGCACCCCGGCAGTCCCGTCATCCGCGGTCACGGACACTTCGTCGGAACTCTCATTTTCCTGACCTTCCGCCAGCGTGTTTTTGCTGTCTCTATCTGATTGCGCTTCACCCGCTGAAGTACTGTCTGCTTCCAGTACCGGAGTCCCGGAAACAGGATCTGCCGCCAGTACCGGATTCGCTGATAAACCAGCGCAGCACAGGGCAGTTGCTAAGATTACGCTAATTTTTCTCAATTTCATTTTTTACCCTCCATAGGGACGATTATGTCCCATCTTCCAAAATTTGTCAACAGCAAATCATGTCTTTTTTTGGGATTTTATCTTCCGGATCAGCCCTGCATAAAGCCATCCTGCGGCCATGCTCAATGCGAAGCCGGCCATTCCCGTCACGATCTGCATCTTCAGAGAATCCGCTGCCGCAAAATGAAAAACCGTATGCAGCACAAGGATATGTACCAGAAACAGTTCATAGGAAAAACCGGAAACCATTTCTCCGATCCGCCTGATGAACGGGATGCCGCCAAGCAGAAGAACCAGTGCGGTATATCCGATCAGAGCCGGTATATCGTTAAACACTTTCCAGGCACCGGAATGCATGGCCATGGCTGTCTGCAGCCCGATTCCGGCTGCCGCCGCAGCAAACAGTTTCACACGGCCGGCCCTGAATTCTTTTCCCCGGTTCAGCAGATCCGCGAGGCACATGCCAAGCGCGAACTCCCAGATATACTGCAGGCAGAAGCTGTTCCAGACCCGTACTTCACTTATGCCGAGGGCATAAACCAGAATCCACCACAGCACACTGACCCCGAGAAAAATTCCGAAGAAAGAACGGTTTTTTCTCACCTTCTCCTTCAGTCTGCACATCGGAATAAACAGCAGATACAGCTGTATGATTGTGGAAATGAACCACATCTGGACCCCAAAACTCTGTTCGTATTCCGGAACAAACATCTTAAACAAAAATACATGGCTTAAAAGTGCCGTAACTCTGCCGCTTCCCGCATACATCCAGGGCAGCAGGAAGGAAATAAGAATAACCAAAATATACGGAAGATAAAGCCTGCGGAACTTCTTTTTCAGAAATTCCGTAAAAGAAACCCTGTGTTTTAAATAACTGTAATAGAGTCCCACTCCCGAACAGAGAAAAAATACATGGACACCTGTGCCTCCGATGCTCGATGCAGTCCGCACCGCCGACGGGACGCCCGGGATATACCCCTGGATCAGATGCATCAGCACGATGGTCAGGATGGAGATCCCCTTCAGATAATCCATCTGCCCGATTCTTCCGTTTTTTACTGTAAGCATTTCCCTGTGTCTCATAGCGTCTGCCTGCTTTCCAGTCTTTCCAATGCTTCCTGTATTGCCTTTCTTGCATAGTACCCGGTCTGCAGCCTGTTTTGGATTGCCGCAATAGAGTCCGTGTATCCCTGATATTCCTCCTCCGTCATTCCGGGAAGGATCTTTTCCAGGTCGCTGACCCGGTCCACGCAAAGGCCCGCATGGTTCTTCTTCACAAACGAAGCTTCTGCGGCTTCCTTCCATATAATAACAGGGATTCCGGAAGACAGATAGAGTGATAACTTATGCGGATTATTATACCGGAGATACTGCCCGGACAGTCCCTCACAGCCATTCAGGCCGGCTCCGTCCCACACCAGGCCGAATCCCTCCGTCAGTTTTCCCGGAATCTCATCGACCGGGAAGGATCCGTGATAAACGATATTGGGATTCTCCTTCAGCCTTTCATCAAAATTGGGTCCGTACAGATTCACCTTCACATTCTTCAATTCCCCCAGCCCGGCAATATATCCGCACTTTTGCGTATCCAGATTTCCGGCAATCGAAATACTGCCCGAAAAAACAGCTTTCTTCTCCGGATCCGGTTTCTGAAGATAGTCAAAGATCTCCAGGGAGACCAGGTTTTTTTCGGGAACCCCCTTTTGAATGAACCACTCCCGCATGACATCATTATGCACAATGAGAACATCCGCCAGCGCAAGCATGGTCTGAAACTCCCGGGCATAGTAATCACTGTATCGAAAAGCCCTCAGTTCCTCCACATCATGGATCAGAGAAATAAAACGGACCTTCTTTTCTTCTTTCAGTTTCCGCAGTGTCTTCTCCCGCGTCAGCTGTTTATAATGAAACGGATGCTGCAGCAGAACGGCCGCTCCTTCAGGGATCTCTTTCCCGCACCGTCTCCAGTCCCGGAAATACCCCCACTGCCGCTGTACCTTGCCGATTGCATTCTCCCGGCTCGAATCCATCCGCACCGGGATCTTTGAAAAGCCGAGTTCCTCCGCGATCACCGCAATATCCGCCGTTGCCTTGGATCCCGCATGATTAAAACTCTCTGTCACTTCTGTAATTTGAAACAGTTTCATTCTATTCCACCAACAGCCTTTCCAGCCGGACCGCTTCCGCGCCGATCTCATATCCCTTCTCTGTAAAAGCCTTCTTAACCTCATCCGGACTCAGGCGAACCGAGTCGCGCTGCATCTCCAGGATCTTCTCCGCCCATTTTTCAGGGCCCTGCTCCAGGCTGCAGAAAACAAAATTCCGGTTCAGGCGGACATCTTTGGGGACCACGCCCTCGGAAGCCAGTACCGGTATCCCGTTTGCCTGCGCCTCCAGCGCTGCAATGCTGAGTCCTTCAAATACAGAGGGGAACAAAAACAGGTCAAATGCGCTTAGCCACGCGTCCACATTTTTCTGAACGCCGGCAAAAATCACCCGGTCGGTCATCTTTAACGCTGCACACTTTTCTCTGAGCATCTGCTCATCCTCTCCCTGTCCTACCAGAACCAGCCGGGAGCCGGGACACCTGTCCAGAAACGCACGGTAGATATCCAGCATGAAAGACTGGTTCTTCTGGAAATGAAGTCTCCCGACATTCCCGATCACAAATTCGTCCTTCAGTCCCAGCATTTCCCGGATCTGGCGGCGCCTGGTCTCATCGTAGGAAAGCCGGTCGACCTCAATGGCATTGCGTATGACCACGGTGCGCTCCATCAGTTTTTCTGAATAGAACCAGCGGGCCGCATCCTCTGAACAAGCCCAGAAATCCGTTGCGTATTTATGCACAAAAAGTCTGTTCCATTTATGGAGCAGGCCTCGTAATTTCGAATCCATATTCTGTGAATTATGACTGTGTATGATCCTCCTGGGTATCCCATAGCGTCTGGCGATCTTCAGATAATCAATATTGGCCAGACTGCTGACATTCACCCAGATTGCCTTCCACTCGGAAGCATGTTCCCGAAACACCTTCTCCAGCTCCTGCCTGTATAAGGCCCGGTTCCTGCTGCGCGCCGTAATATGGAAGGTACGTCCTCCGAGGGCCAGAAGCTCCTCTTCATACGCCACCGGTTCATGGGAGTTGCATAAAAAATCCAGCTGTATCGAATTTCTGTCGATATGCCGGTAATAATTGACCAGAAAACTTTCCACTCCCCCCGGGTTTTCTGTCATTCCAAAAACAAGTATTCTCAACATGATCCCTCATCCTCTTATCTGTCTGCGGGCATTCTGTCTGACCCTTGCGCGATAAATCAAAGCCGCGGGACGGTAAAGGTGTTTCTTCAGAAACAGGATCGGAAGCATCCGGAGATTCCGGCACTCCCCCGCTTTTGTATCCGCGATCGCCTCCGCAAAAACGTCTGTCCCTGCCAGGGCGGCCATCTGTTCTCTTTTCTGTGCCGCACTGCTCCGGTTCCCTTCCGCAAAGATCTCCCTGACCATCGCAATATTCATATGCATCAGGACATACCTGCGAAACGCGTCCCGGATCTCGTCTTCTTCGCCTTCCATCTTTTTCCCGGTTTCCTGCATCGCCCGCACATACCTCTGCGCCTTTGTTCCGTCATACTGGCGCATTGCGGAAACGTTATCAACAGAATAATGGTACATCACACAGGGCGAAAAACAGATTTTTTTACAGAATCGGGTATAGCGCAGAGTAAAATCGCTGTCTTCCGATAATGTAAGCTGTTCATCAAACTTCAGGTTTTCTTTCCGGATAATGGAATGCTGAAACAGCTTTCCCCAGACCTGCATGTACCGGGTGGGATCATGAAGCATTCTCACGCGCGCTTCCGTGATCCTGCCGGCAGGATAGATCTCCTCCTGTCCGCCATCCGTAACGGACCGTTCCCTGCTTCCCGCATGGTGCCCGAACAGCCACAGGTCGGCCGAACGGTCTGCCGCGCATTTATTCAGCACAGGCCCGGCCTCCTTCTCCAGATAGTCATCCGCATCCAGAAAAAGGATCCATTCTCCCGAAGCACAGGCCAGGCCCGCATTTCTCGCCTTTGACACACCGGAGTCCGAAAAAATCAGAATCAGATTCCGGATCTCTTTCTGCAGTTTCTTTACGACAGCCTGTGTTGCGTCTTCTGACCCGTTTTCCACCACAATGATCTCGCTGTCAGGAAGCAGCTGCGCAGCGCTGACAACGGCCCGTTCAATTGTCTTTTCGGCATTATGCGCCGGTATGATCACGGATACCATCCTGGTCACCTTCCTTAAAAACTTCCCTCGTACTTCTTGCCCATGAACTTCGCCTTCAGAAAAGCGGCGCCTTTTTTGCACCAGTTTATTTTTTCCATGTGAATGACCGGAATTTCCATATGTTCCTCCGGTTTCACATTGCCGCAGGCAAACTGCCGGGCCAGCCATACATTGAAGACAATTTCGCTGATCCGCCCGTAAAACCTGCCCTGAAACGCGGACAGTTCCTCCCCGCCGATTCGGTTGCGGAGTTCAAAAAGTATTTCAAACAGCCAGTCACAGTAAGCGTCGAACAGAGGCTTCTCCATGATCATCATATTGAACATATATCCGTACCGCCGTTTGATCACCCGGTCATAGGCCCCCAGATATTCCGGATATTTTTCCTCCAGAATTCTTCTCGTCTCATCCAGCTGGCTGGCATAATGTGTATGTTTATAATGGCTGTAAAGCGTCTCGATAAAGTAGCGTCTCTTCGTCGGAGTGAACACACGCTTCCTCCCCAGATACGGTTCCAGCTGCGCATAGGTGAGCACACTGTCCCACAGATCCGCTTTTCGCTTCATGGAAAAATGGCGCCGGTAATGAACCAGCCCGATATAATCGGCCTGCAGATTTTTCCACGCCCAGTATAACCCTGTGATTTCGCAGAAAGAAGGGTTCAGCTCCGAAATGTTATCCCCTGTATTGTCTTTCGCGTATCCGAAATCGAGCGGGCTTCCATCTTCAGCTGTCTTGCCCTGCGCTCCCACATGGAGCGGCAGGTACATGGCATCCTGCGGCATCCGGTATTGTTTATGTGTCGCTATAATAATTTTAACATCTTTTCCTGACTTCATATAATCAATCCTTTAACCTCTATTGTATAGCAAAAGAGTTTACAATGCATCTCGTTTTTCTTAATTCTTTCTTAAACACCGTCATTTTTTATGGAATCTTTTGCTAATAACATCCCGAATGATTTCCCCGACAAGAGGTTCTTTCAGTATAAGCAGCAGCCCGACGTACACAAGTCCGTAAATGACAACCGAAAGCACCAGTGCCAGAAAACTGTTCCAGCCCAGCCATTTCACCTGGAAGCAGGCAGCTCCCGCGGCGGCAGCGCTCAGGACTGCCTTTGCCGGCTGTATTGCGGAAAACAGACTCCGGATCTGTTTCCTCATCATAAACAGCTGAACAACCAGCACCACGGCCTCCGCGACCAGCGTTCCCAGGGATGCACCGGATGCTCCCATGGACGGTATAAAGATAAGATTGATCACAAAATCAACAATCGCTCCGGCAAGAACGGAATAAAAGACCAGGATTTCCTTCCCGAGCGGTACCAGGATCTGTATCCCGAGTACATTTGTCAGCCCGATCAGCAATACAGTCGGCATAATGATCTGCATGGGGGCAATCGCTCCCTCGAAAGCTGCGGACGACAACAAATAAATCGATTCCCGTGCATAAATAATAAAGTATACCACAACAGGCAGGGATATCAGAACCGTAAAATTCAATGCCTTTTTACTGACATTCTCGAATTCCTTTTGCATCTTATTCTCTATATAATAAGATACTCTCGGAAGCAGTACCGCACTCAGGGCCGTCACAAATCCTACCAGCAGGACTTTGACTTTCACGGCCGCGCTGTAGTACCCGACAGCCGTATCCCCCTTCATGAACTTGAGCATGACCGTGTCCAGATTGGTATAAATCGTCGTCGCAACCGACATGAGAAAGAAAATTCCGATTGCCTTCAGATGGCGCCTGAATTGATAGCCGCCGACCGGACGCAGATCCACATACTTTCTCAGATTGATAAAATTCAGCAGATTCGATCCCACGCCTGCCACGATGCTGACTGCTCCGTAGATGACATAGTCCCCCTGCTGTTTTACGAACAGGAACATCAGCACGATCCCGATCGCTTTAAACAAAATGGAGCGCATGGTGATGTAGGAATACTGCTCGAGCCCCCTGTACATCCACTCTGCTCCGATGACATTGAACAGGATGGTCGAACTCATGATCCAGT
This sequence comes from uncultured Lachnospiraceae bacterium, assembly GCA_946546945.1. GTDB lineage: Bacteria > Bacillota > Clostridia > Lachnospirales > Lachnospiraceae > Eubacterium_I. The sequence goes on along the minus strand of CAMNOU010000002.1, from coordinate 78,473 downwards.
AAAGAGGAGCCTCCTCATGGAACTGAGGTATTTTCCACACCGCCAGAAAATAGACCGTATAGGCAAACACAGACAGGATGAGGTTCATGAGAAGAAGCTCCTGTACGGTCCTGGTCAGCTTCTGTCTGTCATCCCTTTCCTGTGCGCAGACACGGATTCCGTAGGTCGGGACGCCCAGCATGGCCACCATGGCAAAATACTGCGCAACGGAAGTCGCCGCATTGACCTTTCCCACCCCGGCGGGTCCCAGCACTCGTGATATATACGGAAACGTGATCAGCGGGAAAATAAAGGTCGATGCCGTCAATATAACATTCATTATGAAATTGTATTTAACGGATCTTATCTTCACAGTCCTTATTCCTCTCCTGTATGTTCTCTTGTTGAGTTTCCTGCATATCTGCCGTTCCACAGCATCTGACTGCTCCCGGGCCGCGTATCTATGGCAGCATCGGCAAGCAGCGCCAGCACAAACGGATTATAGGCAAGCTCGATCAGGTGATGCGCGATCATGCAGTTGATCGAAATCACGATCACCGCGGCAATATAATAGTGATCCCCGGCCATTTTCCGGCAGCAAAGCATATAGGCCGCCAGAACGACAAGGAAAAAAACAGCTCCGTAACACAATAATATATACAAATAGGAACAGTCAATAAAAAAATATTCCTTTATCTGCGTAACAGATCCGCCGTTTCCGACCATCTCAATGAACTGTCCGAAGGGAGAAATCCCATACGCATTCAATCCGGCATTGCCAAGCGCCAGTCTCCCGGAAGCCAGCGTATCCGCTTTGACCATAATGGAACTGTCATCCCGGTACAGCCGGGACGCTGCCCACATCATCAGTGCCAGCACCGGCATGGGCAGGCAGAAAACCAGGCCGAGTTTCCGCCCGGACCGGTACTTATGTTCCGTGGTTCTCCTTCTGCCGTGCAGATTCAGGAAAAGAAACAGCACGATCATCAGGAAGATACAGCCCACATCCAGCCGCGTATAGCAGAACCGGTACACCAGGCAGGCCAGCACACACGCCGCTGCATAATGCCAGATCCTGGCCTTTTCCTTCATCAGGTAAAAGAAGACCAGAAGGGCAGAGAAAATGTGTGAAGCGAAATCCGTCGTATAGATGATCCCAAAGGAATTTCTCATTTTCATCGTATTTTCGCGGGTATACTGCAGGTTTTCAATCACTCCCAGCATCGACGCGCAAAAAGCAAGCAGGACAATACTGACGGAAATAATCAGATAAATCTGCAGAATCTTCTTCCACGGAACATCCCTTGCGCCCAGAATCATTCCGATCCAGAAAAAAGGTTCCTTATATCCGGAGGCAGCCGCGATCAGCAGCCCCAGGCACAGCAGGAGTGCCGACAACCAGAAAGCGCGGACGGAAAGCCTGTCATACAAAATTATTTTCACAAGCACACCGAGCAATGCCAGTCCCCGCATCAAAAGCAGGACTTTTCCCGGGATGGGGAACATGGTCGTACTGAGCGCTTCCGCGAACAGGAAAACCGTAAAGGCCAGCAGATAGAGCTGTCTTCCGGCTGCGCGGTCATTCAGATACTGCATGATTCTGTTTTTTCTTTCTGCGCCTATACACCACTCTCTCATATTATTCAATGACCACACATCCCCAGACTGTAATATGGAATCGCTGACAGAACTGCATCTGCTCTTCCAGTTGCGTGTACGTAGTTTGTCCGGTTTCAATAAACAGAACCGCATTCCCGGCCTGCGACATCGAAAGGAGATCTTCGGGAGTCTCTTTTCCCGGCTCTGCTTCGATGATCTCCAGATCCTTCTCCTTCAGCAAAGCGCTGATTTCTCCGGCCGCCTTCGCGGCTTCCTCTCCCGGGCTTAAGCGGCTGATGCATACAGACGAAGCGCCGCTCTGTTTCGCAAGCAGACCGATATCGGCTGCAGCCCGCTTCGCGGACGGCGAAAAGCCTTTTTTCGGATGGCAGGACGCGATGACATTCAGCCCCGCCGCCAGCAGTTCATCTTTGTCCTTGATCCGGCCGCTTAAAGTATAGTAAATGGCATAGAGCGCGAACGGAAGGATAATCCCGGCTGCGACTCCAAGCGCGCCATACTCAGCCAGTGTTCTTTTCGGACTTTTGGTACTTACTCCGGCCGGCTTGTACTGCTGCTGATAGTTATTCTTCTGTGTCCGCTGTGTAACCAGTTTCGTTTTGAAATCGGTCAGTGTATTTTTATAGGTCTGAAGATTTTTCAGATTCGTGCTCTGTGTATTCTGCACGGTCATATCCGCAAGCGCATATGAGGAAGAATCCAGTACGATCATCTCAAAGTTCCCCAGCGAGTTTTCCACAACAGAACGGTGCGCGGATATCTTTTCATCAAGACGGTTCAGGATATCTTTTGCGGCCTCCATGTCATAATGCCTGACGGTAATGGTAAAGGTATTGCCCGCCGCAGTGCAGGTGATCAGTTCCGAAAGATACTCGGTCGATATGTTCCCCAGTTCGTTTGCCAGTTCCGATTTCAGGCTTCCGCCATTGATATAGGTTGTCCATGCATTGAGAATATAGGTGATCTGCGAGCTGGCAGCCGTCGTCATCATATCCGGGACCGTGATCATGTATTGCATGCCCGCGGTCTGTACATTGGTCGGATCGATCTGCATAAATACGGACTCATCACAGTATTTCTGCTGTTTATCGACCTGATCCTGCGAGATTTCGATATTATCTTCTATATTTGCGATGGCATCATCGTATTGCTTCAGCGCATCCTCGTACTCACCGACTTCCTCAGCAAGAGAAGAGGAAACCTTTTCCGGATAGGCCTGTCTTACACCAAGCGCTCCGAACGCGAGGATCAGGACGATCAGGCACAGAAGGATGGTTTTCTTTTTCTTCAGATAGCTTTTCAGTAGATTCCGAATATAGATCGATCTCATTATTTCCCTCCAATTGATCTTCTAAAGCAGCACGACGCCCAGAATGTCCGCCTGCTGTTCCATACACAGCTGAACTTCTTTTTCCAGATCGCGGTAATGATCTTTCTTCAGCCGCTTTGTAAGGATAATCTGTTTATACTGTGACATTTTCTGAATGGATCCGGCGGAATCAAGTTCCGGAACGATCTCCATCTGAATACCGGCCTCTTCCATTCCTTCTTTAAACGCTTTCATCCACGGAGCTGACGTGTCGGAAGACACGGTCATCACTCTGCTGATTCCATCCGTCCGGCAGATATTGATGCATTTTGCAAGCAGGACTTCCGGACTGTCGGAATTCTTTTTGCCCCTGCGGACATGCTTGTTCCCGGACGATCCGTCCATTTCTCCCAGCACACAGAGATTATACATCCCCTGCAGCTCTTTTTTGCAGTTGATGGTTCCCCGAAGGACATACCAGAGGGCCAGGATAATGCATGCGATGACGAATCCGGCTGCCGCGCCAAATACAGCAACTTTCCGGTTGATCCGCACCGGCACATTTTTTGCCGGGGAAGCTTCTGCTTTGTCTTCCCCGTCAGACAGATACGCCTGCAGCAGGTTCGTCTGACTTCCGTTCAGAGAAGCGCGCAGTGTATCGAGTCTGGTGGTCTCCGTCAGAATATTATTCGAATAGAACAGCCCCTTATTCCAAACTTCCTCATCTACTACCTGGGAATAATACTGATCCAGCAGGGAGAGATTGTGTTCTCCCACCGTCGTTAACAGGCTGTCATGAAAATCCCGGATACATTCGGTCACAGAATCAGCCAGCTCAATGCATTGTTTTTCATCCTGGTGGACCACAAATACAGACAGACTGCTCCTGTACGGGACGGTATCAACGACCATGTCTGCAGACGCGTTCTTCTCCTCGGTTTTTGAGGTCGCCGTAACCAGCTCCTTCAGATACTGGGATTCAATGTCAACGCCTTTCTGCCGCAGCGCTGCCGTCAGGCCGCCGTTGTTGATAAAGCGGATGTACATGTCGGCAATATCCGCAGAGGCATCATTCGCTTCAATGTAATACTGCATGCTGACCCGGTCCTCATGGACGCCGTCGATCTGCATATAAATGGAGTCGGACAAATATTCTTTCTGCTGATTCAGGGACGCGGTCAGAGCCAGTACAGCTTTTACATCGCTGATTTCGGAATCTGAGAGGCTTTCCTCCAGCGACGCAATCGTCTGTGTTTTCTGCGTAGACTCCAGACTGGCTGTCTTGAGATCGCTTTTGTAGCGGACTCCTGCCGCCCCGGCCGCAACGAGAACCGCCACGATCAGAATAATCCAGATTTTTCGCAGCAGTTCCTTCACCATGTCCGGTATATTCACCAGGATATCCTTTTCCATGAATTCAGCATAATTCATTTTCTGTCTGTCCATATTCTCCTCCGTATTTCTCATCATCCTCTGCTACCATTTCCAGAAAGCACTGGTCATATCCCGGATCTCATCTGCCGTTTTTTTCTTTATGATCAGATCGGGAGATTTTCCAAATACAATACAGTTATCCGGGATTCTCCCATTGATGATAAAGGTATCCGCAGAAATAATCACGTTATTTCCGATGACGGAATCCCCCAGGACTGTGGAGTTGGCATACATGACCACATTGCTCCCCAGGGTCGGATACGCGATGCTGTTCCCCTTTCGGTTGCCGCCAACGGTGGTTCCCTGATAAATAAACAGATAATCCGAGTACTTTGCCCTTCCCAGCACGCTTCCCAGCGGATGTTCTGCCATAAAATGAACCGGCAGATCCACCTGATAGAACCAGTCAATGGAATGCATGATTTTATTCAGGTAATAAACGACATCCGCCTCGTGCGCATTCCCGTTTTCGCTCAGAAGATGGCTGAGCCGGTACAGGAAAATCATCCAGGTCACGGAATACCAGGGAGAAAACACCATTTCCCCGTCCCGCCAGAAACGCGCGGAAGGCATGGCACTGTAATTTTTTTCCATGAGCGCAAGGGCAGGAAGAATCTGATTAGCGATAGCCTCTCTGTCATAATCCGGCCAGTATCCGTCAAGCTGGTGAAGCAGGATCCGTTCTGTCTGCGCTTTCAGATCAATGTCCCTCATATATTATCATATACCTCCCGAAACGCTTCATTATGGGAGAATAAATAAGAAGCAATGACTTCCATAAGTTCAAAATCATTTTCATGATCCAGATCCAGGATTCCGGTGTCGTACATCTGAATGCACTCACAGTATCCGTCTAAAACGCCTTTCCCTGTTCTTAAAAACTCCGGCGAATAGGCATACAGAGACGCATTCATGTCAAAGATCTCCGGTGCCTGCTGTCTGGCCGTGTACGCGGAGTCGATGACTTTTTTATACCCGTGTCCGGTTGCCTTCAGCTGATTGAAATACGGATTTCTCCGGGCTGTTGTCACGGAAGTCGTGACGTCCGGTCTTTTTTCATGATGGACGCGGATCAGTTCGCGAATATCCTTCACCGTTCGGAGCGGAGATGTGATATCGAGATCTACGACCATGTCATACCGGTACCCTTTTCTTTCTTCCATCTTCACAAGACAATCATGGATCACATCCACTTTTCCCACCGCGTCTCCGCTTAATTCCGGTCCGCGCACGATCGTATCGACCGTTCTGAGCGGGTTTTGTTCCATCATGCCAAGCAATTCCGGGCTGTCGGAATTGACCACAATATCCATCCTGCCCTCCGGCCTGTCCTGTTTCAGGAAAAGATCGATTGCTGAAATCGTATAATACGGGAGTTTCTTCCCGGCAAAATCACGGATGTTCTTATTTTTAATTCCCTTTGATCCCGCTCTTCCGCAGATTGTAAAAAGTATGTTCATGATTCTAATTTCCTTTCGTGATCCGAAGAATACTGCATGCTTCTTCCAGTCCGTTATCACATTCTGCCCGGCCGCTGATGATATCCAGAAAATGCATCAGTTCTTTTTTCTGGAAGTCATTTCTTTCCTGTGCCAGATCCAGAACTTTCCCTTCACACAGCCACTCTATTTTCTGTGAGATCAGGTCGGCGCAGATTGTATCTTCTCTCATAAACAGTTCCAGTTTCCGGATCGGCTTGCGCCCCAGATAATCCAGATGCAGCTCAACTGCCTTGTCCGCATACTCCGCGATATAGATCGCGAGGTCGTCCGAATCGATCTCCAGGTCCGATTTCCTCAAGATCAGGCTTTTCACCTTCTCCGGGCTGCCTGTCAGGTAGTGAATATAATCCCACTCATGGATCAGGTCGATGGAAACGCCGCCTCCCATCGCTTTATGGGCGCTGTACGTTTTTCTGTAATCCGTTCCCGGCCTCCAGTCCGGCAGATAGCTGGACGAAATGCAGCGCATGGAATACACTTCGCTGAAATCAATATTCTTTTTCAGATACTGAATCACATTTGTATAGCGCAGCGGGCATGCCACATAATAGATCTTGTTCTCTTTCCGAAAAGGCGTCAGGTCCTCCGTTCCCGACTGAAAAACCGGTTTTTCTATGAAAAAACAGTCACTTTTCGGAAGAAAGCTCTGTAAGGTATCATAATGCATGCCGGTCGGATTGGTGATAAAGACAGCGTCGTACCGGTCTTTGGCTTCCCCGGGACTGTAATAGATCCCGGACAGATTTTCCTCCAGTTCAGGGGATAGTTTTTTCCCTCTCCCGCTTCGGACAGCATCAATCTCCACATCCTCCCCGAGAAGTTCCTTCAGGTTATGAATATGCCGCCCGGCAATGGAGCCCAGGCCCACAAAACATACATTCACGATCAAACACCTTCAATCTGATTAATAATGGATAATGTGTATTTATCTTCTTCCAGCGAATACCTCGGCACGGTATGCTGATAAACCGTATTCAGGAAATCCTGTATCTCATCGGCATACTGGTTTTCATTAATGTTATCCGCATATCCTTCTTCGTGCTCAACATGATCATATACTTCCAGATTGACCATCCGCGCTTCCTTATAATCATAAATACGCAGATCATCATTATGGCCATTCCAGAATAAATGCAGGTTTTCGCCGATCACTTCCAGACTCGTAACCGCCTTTCGGGACACAGTATCCGCGGCAAAAACGCCGATATTCCCATTCTCATGGGTGAAACTGGCAAGAATACTGTCGTTAAAATCAATATCCAGTCCGGTGCACCTTTGCTTATTTGCGGACAGAGACTTTATTTTCCCGAAGGTATGAATGATCCAGGGAAGCTGGATCGCATAGATCTCTCTCACGCCGTTTGTTTCCTTTTTCCCGATGAAAAAGTCTTTATAGCTCTCCCACGGATGCCAGTCGGGAAGATACTGCCCGATATGGTAGATGTAAGTCAGCGGCCCTTTCGTCTGTCTGACCAGCTGATCGATTTTTTCAATCTGCTTATTGTACAGCATCGTGCTCGACATGAAGACCACCGAGCCGCTGTCCTTTGCAGCCTCCTGAATCTCGTCATATCCGTCGTCGATCAGATTCAGTTCCGTGAATACATGAATCCCATGTCTGACAAGCGCCAGAATGATATCCGCGTGATGCCCCGGCGAGGTACAGACAAAGGCAAGATCAAACGGATCCTGAAGTGCCTGTTCCAGATCTGCATAGCAGGTCAGGCCTGCCTGCCGGATGTCCTCCTGTCTTTGCGGATTGCTGTCCACACAGCAGATTTCCGGATCCTTAACCAGCTTCTGCAGCAGGCGGATCCTGCGCTTTCCCATTGATCCGTATCCGATAATCAAAACTCTCATGATTCTATACTCCTGTTACTGGTATGTCGTAAAATTTCTTCTTCAGGTCTGCCGGTTCCTCATTCAGGAATCGAAGGATGACATCCATCATCCTGCCGGCTGCATTGCCGTCCCCGAACAAGAGCGATGGTTTGTGCTCCATCGAAGCAGCTTTTTGTATGGCATCCGAAATCTCGTTTGCCCGCGGGCCGCAGGAAATAACGCTGTCTGCCATGACGCGCCCTCTCTGGCGGTCTCCCACATTTACGGTCGGCGTTCCCAGAACGGGAGCCTCGATGACCCCGCTTGAGGAATTTCCGAGTACAAAGGATGCGTACTTCACCGCGCTCAGATAGCGTTTCATGCCCAGAGACGCGACCAGACGCGCTCTTTCGGGATGGGCATCCGCAAACTCCGCCAGCACCGCATTGACAATATCGCCTCCCACATCCGCATTCGCTCCGGTAATAAGATAATAAAACGAAAGATTCCTCTCCATCGCTTTGCACAGTTCCTCCGTCTGTGCCTTTGCGGTATCCGGCTCCAGCGTGACCGGATGAAAGGTAACGGCCGCGAACGGAATCTGCCCGGGAATCCCTGCTTCCCTGCGGATTTCCTCCTGTGTCATCAACTCACTGTGAAGAATATTGTCCGTGCCGAGCGAACCGGTATTAAAAACCCTCCGGGGCTCTTCCCCCAGCTGTATCACTCTCTGTCTGTAGATCTCCGCGGAGGTGAAATGCAGATAACTCATTTTCGTTAAGGCATGCCGTATACTTTCATCTACGGCTCCTTCCGTGACTTCCCCTCCGTGAATATGTGCAATGGGGATCCGCTCATTCAGAGCTGCCGCCGCAATTCCGAGCATCTCCGTCCGGTCTCCCAGCAGCACAGCCAGATCCGGCCTTTCCCGGCGGAAACATTCCGCAAATCCCCTTGCCGCATTCGCCATGGTGCAGGTAATATCGCAGGGCGTGTTCCCTTCTTCGAGAATCGGCACGGTTTGAAAGATCGGGAAATGATCCTCTCTGATCTGCTGAATCGTATAGCCGTGCTTTTCCGACAAATGTGTCCCGGTAACATATAACTGCAGCGCACAGTCCGAGTGCTCATGAACCGCCCTGATCAGCGGCGTCAGGATCCCGTATTCTGCTCTGGTCGCCGTAATGATTGCTATTTTTTTCATAATTCGATCAGTTCGTCCTCTTCAAAATCACGCTTTGCTCTCGTGCCGATCACCTGATTCCACATCATGGGGGAAACACCGGTCCCGGGCCTTTTCGTTGTAAGATTGTTTTCCGTAAAAATCTCCCCGCAGCGGATAGGGCCGGCAGCCACAATGCTCTTTCTGGCAGCTGCCCTGTTCATGATTTCCACAGCCGAAGGCTGCTTGATCCCGTTTCCGGCTGCCAGCCCGATTTTGCGGACTCCATCGACCAGCGCCTTTAACTCCTGCGGTTCCAGACTTGCTTTGTGATCCGGTCCGGGCAGCGTCCGGTCCAGTGTAAAATGCTTCTCGATCACCACTGCTCCCAGGGCCGCTGCCGCCAGAGAGATCTCAATGCCTTCGGTATGGTCCGAATAGCCGACCGGGCAGCCGAACTTTTCTCTGAAGGTATCCATCACCTTCAGGTTCACCTCCTGCACCGGCGCAGGATACTCCGTTGTGCAGTGCATGATCGTAAGATCTTCCGTGCCGAACGAAAACAGTGTATCCTTCGCTTCCGCTATTTCACGCAGATCACACATGCCGGTAGACAAAATGACCGGCTTTTTTGTTTTCCCGATTTCTGCGAGATAAGGATAATTGGTCACTTCGCCGGAAGGGACCTTCCACATATCCTGCAGATCATTCAGAAACCGGATACTTTCGATGTCGAAGGGAGTCGATAAAAACCGGATTCCCGTCTCCCTGCAGTACGCAGCCAGTTCCAGAAATTCTTCATCGGAAAGGCACAGCCTGGAAAGCATTTCCTTCTGTGACTCTTCCTGCCCTGTATTTCGTTTCTGATACTCCGCCATTCCGGCTGATTTCGAAACCAGCGCATCCACATGAAAGGTCTGAAATTTTACGATATCGGCCCCGCACTCTTTTGCGGCTCTGACCATTTCTTTCGCCAGAGTCAGGCTTCCATTATGATTTACGCCCGCCTCGGCAATGATAAGCGTCCCTGCCATATTCTTCCCTCTCCTGCCTGATCAAATGCGCAGGCACTCCTGCACTCACACAGTGCCCTGCAATGTCTCTGATTACTACGCTTCCTGCTCCCAGCACAGACTCTTCGCCGATGCGGATCCCCTGGATGACAGTCGATCCGATCCCTATGTCGGAGCCTCTTCCGATCCGGACATCTCCGGCAAGATTCACATGCGGGCTGATCGTCACAAAATCTTCCAGAACCCCATCGTGGCAGACGGTCGCGCCGATATTGCAGAAAACAAATGCTCCCAGGCGCACATTGGTGGATATCCGGACTCCGTCACACAGAATACATCCCTCCCCGATCACCGCATCTGAGCAGACATATGCATTCCCGAGAACGATCGCCGGAAAGCGAAGCTGCTTTTTCTCCTTCAGTCTGTCTGCAATTTTCTTTCTCAGCGCAGGATTCCCGACCGTGACGGCCACATCGGCCGGTTCCTCCAGCCTGTCAAAATAATCATCCGTGCCGAGATATGGGATCTTCTGCCCGCAGACCATGACTTCCTGTTCTGCCGGGTGAATATCTGTATATCCCAGAACATTCCACTGCCGGTCCTGTGCCTGCGGTTCCAGCATCTGCCAGACAATTTCTCTCATGCATCCGCCGGAACCGACCAAAATGATATCTTTCATTTAAGTCCCCTTGCTGATTTTTTCTTCCATCCTCTTCATTTCTTCAAACTGTCCCATGTCCAGGAAAGAATCCTCACTGATCGGATACATCCCGACCTTCGCCCCTTCCTGCATGAGAAGATCCGCCAGATGCGTCATATGAAATACCCGGTCTGCCGGAATCTTCTTCAGATGTTCCGGATTGACCACATACATTCCGGTATTGATAAAATAGGAGATATGCGGTTTTTCTTCCATGGACGATATGACTCCGTTCTCTCCGGAATGAAGAACACCATAGGGAATGACCGTATTTTTCAGGGAGGATACGATGGTCATATCATTTCCGGAATCACGATGATGCTCCATGATTTTCCCGTAATCCGCATCGATCAGGATGTCGCAGTTCGTGACGATCACAGGCTGTTCAAACCGGCCGGGGATCAGATGGATACTTCCTGCCGTCCCGAGCGGTATCGTTTCCTCCACGAAATGGATCTGATAAGGCGGATCCAGCTCGTTAAAATAGGACTTGATCATTTCCTTCTTGTAATTAACAGTGATATAAAATTCCTCCGCCCCGTTTTCGCAAAAACGGTTCAGGATCCTTTCCAGGATCGGAATATCCCCGATCGGGATCAGCGGTTTGGGCAGTATTTTTGTATACGGATATAACCGCGTTCCCTTTCCTCCTGCCATGACAATGACAGGGGTTTTCTTCAGCGCATCACTGCTTTTCCGGTACGGGGTCTGCTCCGAAAAATCCTTCAGGAGAAGAACATCACAGACTTTTTTCCTCTCGTCTACGATCGGAACGGAAGTGATGCATTCTTTTTTCATGAACTGCTCTGCTTCCCTGATCTGTCCCTCCGGGAGAACTCTCGGCGCCGTATTCATCATCTGGGACGCTGCCGCATGCAGATCTCCCGTCCGGATGATCCAGCGGCGGATATCTCCGTCCGTCAGGCATCCCCGCAATATTCCGTTATCATCGGTAATATAGAGAATCCCGCCCGCATTCTTATCGATCATCTGCATGGTCTCGACGACCGAAGCGGTCAGCGGAGCAAGAAACAGTGTAAGCCGGTGTTCATCCATTGGCCAGTTCCTCCAGTCGTTTTTTGATCCGGTCTGCCGCATACCGGATATCGTCCGCAGTCAGCTGTGTACTCGAAGGGATATTCAGAATGCGCTCCGCATAATAAGGGGCCTTCTCCATCCGGTAGGCAAACTCGCCGAGATAAGGTTTCTGTTCATTGATCAGTCCCCAGATTGCTCTGGTCTGTACGCCGTCTTCTTCCAGTCCCGTGATGATTTCCCGCATCGTTGCTTTGATTCTGTCACGATTGATTTTCAGGGAATAAAACCATTTGTTGGAAGCGGTCCCTTCCCGAAACGGCATCAGTTCAGCGAAAGCATACCCCTCGAACAGTTCCTGATAGAGTGCGTAGAACTTCTGTTTCCGGCTGATAAACTCCGGCAGTTCCTCCATCTGCGCAACGCCCAGCGCAGCCTGCAGGTTCGTCATGCGGTAGTTATATCCGATTTCATCATGTATGTAATAATGGACATCCGTTTTGGCCTGGGTGGACAGGAAGCGGATATGATCGACCCGCTTCGGATCCGACGCAGTCACCGCTCCGCCTCCGCCGGTCGTAATGATCTTATTTCCGTTAAAGGAAAAGGCACCGAAGTCTCCGATGCATCCCGCATATTTTCCCGCATAACGGCCTTCGGTATAGCAGGTCCCGAGCGCCTCGGTCGCATCCTCAATAACGCTCAGATGATAGGTCCCGGCAATGTCCATAATGGCTTCCATATCTGCCATATTCCCAAACACATGGACGACGATCACTGCCTTCACCGGTTTTCCTTTCCACGAAAGGACTCCCTGTTCCCACTCACATTCCTCTTCGCAGAAGCTTTTCAGTTTCTGCGGATCCATGCAGAAGCTGTCATCGCAGTCAATAAAAACCGGTGTCGCGAACTGATACCTGACGGGATTCACGGCCGCGATAAATGTCAGAGGCGGCACAAGAACAACGTCTCCCGGCTGAACCCCTGCCTCTACCAGAGAAAGATGAAGCGCCGATGTTCCGCTCTGGCAGGCTGCCACATTTTCCGTATGTAAAAAACCGGCAAGCTGCCGCTCCAGTTCGGTGATAAAGGCGCCGCCTGTCGACACCCATCCCTGATCCAGTGCTTCATTCACATATTTTTTTTCATTTCCCTCAAAATTCGGTATCGACAACGGAATAAATCTTCCCATACTATCATCCTCTTTCTTTATCTGATTACATTTTGCTGTCCAGAGATTTTCCGGTTTCCATATGCTGAAAATTCGGAAGATACTCCTGCAGAATAGCAACGATTCTTTCCTTCGTAGTATTCTCCCGGTCAAAAGCATCGGAAAGACTCCGGAAGAGTTTCTCCACCCGGTCTCTCGGCGGAATCTCTTTCCCGGTAATCACTCCCAGAGACGAGAAACGCTCCCTGTCGGCGGTCTCTGTGTCTGTCACAAATTCTTCGAACGCCTTTTCTCCGGACGTATTGGATGGCGAATAATGCACCGGATAGCGCCGGCTTCCCTGCCGTAAGCTGCCTGCAAGCTCAATGGCCTCTTCATCCGACCGGCATTCCAGGACGTCATACCCGTACTCATGCAGCAGCGCCGTCGCGATCTTGTCAAACGTCATCATCTGCGCTTCCTCCAGCTTCGGGAAAAAGATCTCCCTGTTCTCTCCCAGCATACATGCCAGCATGCAGATCTGACCGCTCTCCTCCGGAGAGACAAAATAACGTCTGACATCCGAGGGCGCGCTTAAGGGCTGCAGCTTCGAGATCCGCGCCAGAAATCCGGCCGGAAGGGAGCCGTTTGAGAAGGCCACATTGGCAAACCGCGCCGTCTTGACCGGGAACTTGTCCGAATAGCTGAAGATGACATCCTCCATGATCCGCTTGGAAGCCCCCATAATATTCACGGGGTTTGCCGCCTTATCCGTGGATACACAGAAGTATTCTTCCGGCGGATACTGCTCCAGGAGATCCAGAAGCTGTTTCGCATGCAGCACATTGTTCTGAAGAAGCGCTTCTATGGAATAAATATCTTTCTCCGAACGGACATGCTTGTGCGCGGAAAAATTAGCCACAATGTCAAATCCTCTGCGGGCCGTAAACATCTTTTTAAAAACAGGCGATGCAAAGTCCATCGGATACGGAATATAATCTTCCGGGACAAACATGCCTTTCGTGCTTCTGAGATCCCGGGTCAGTTCTGCCAGGCCGTTCTCATTCGTATCCGCAACAACCAGGGCGGACGGGCGGAAGGGCAGAATCGCCTTGATAAAAGAAGAGCCGATGGAACCTGCGCCGCCGATGACCAGCACCGTTTTCCCCTGAATCTTTTGTGTAAGCTGTTCTCTGTTCTTTTCAATATCCTCCAGGAACATGCTCTGCGGTCTTCTGGTTACATGTTTTCCGATAAACTGTTCCAAATCAAACATTTTTTCTCCTCAGGCATTACGCCGTCTTCTTTCTTACAAAATTTATGATCAGAGTCTTATACTTCCGTGCCGCAAAGATAAAAATCAGCACATATACGCCAAGAATCGCATAGCGGATATAATCGTACGAGTAAACAACATTGATGCCTGCTGTCATTCCCATCATGACCAGCGTCACCAGAATGATGAAGCGGTAACTGTATACCTTTGCATATCCCATGTGCCTGACAAACAGCATATGCAGGAGCAGCAGCAGGAGGAATCCCGCAAGTGTCGTGTAGGCCGCCGCCACGTATCCGAATACCGGAATCAGAAGAGCATTCAGCACATAGTTGACAGCGGCAGCTGCGCAGCTGGCAAAGGCCATGCCGATCGTCTTCTTTTCAAACTGTTCCACATTGACGAACAGCGTATACAGGAACTGGCACACACACCCCATGGCCACGGGAGGCATGACGTACTTTGCCGGAAGATAAGCCTTTCCGCCAAGCACCAGCAGCACCTCGGGCGCCAGAAGCATGACCCCGGCCGCCAGATAGCAGAAAATCAGGATATATTTTTTCGATATCCGCCGGATCCGGTCGTAAGCCTTCGCATGGAGCTGTTCACCCAGCCACGGGGAGAACGCCCCGTTCAGCGAAGTCATCAGAAGCGTAACGATCGTGCCGCAGTTGTAAGCCAGACTGTATAAAGCATTATCCCTTTTCCCGCATATGCGTGTGATCATCACCCTGTCCATCGAATTCAGCAGGGTCAGCGATAACAGATGCGGAATATAGGGAAGACAGATCGGCAGAGCATATTTCCAGCATCTTACATCGATCCGCTTTCCTTTCCTGATGAAATATACATACAGAATGGCGCCCAGCAAAATAGTTGGTACAATACTGCCGATGATCCTGCCGGTCAGGCGGTTCTCCATCGTCAGCACCAGGACAACAGACAGAAAAGCCGTTCCGACCGTAATAAAGATACTGGAAAAAACTGTTCCCTTATACGCAAACAGATACCGCTCCCGTATCTGGAACAAATTGACTGCCGAATAGAAGAACAGATAGATCAGCAGACAATTGATATAAAACATATCCATTCCCAGCAGATTCATCACCCTGTCCGCAAAAACATGCGCGACTGCAAACCAGATCACACAGGACAGGGAACTCAGCGCAAGGACCGAAAGAACATACTCATCAAATTTCTCCTTATAATCAAACTTCGCGCTGATCAGAGTCGCCCCCAGATCCAGCGTCACCAAAATCGTTAATATACTTACCCATGATGTATAATTGTTATAAGCACCAAAATCCTCCTGCGTCAGCAGTCTGGTAAAAATGGGGGTCGTGATGAACCCGATACAGCGCAGCAGAAAATTGCACACGGTATACCAGATCCCGGATTTCAGTGCGAGCCTGTCATTATTCATTTTTTAACCCCGGAGGCTTCCCTCCTGTCCGCCGGCAGCGTACCTGATCAGTTCCGGAATCAGATATACCAGCACGATAAAATAGTAAAAACTGTATGTATCAAACCCCATGCGAAGCAGGTAGACGGCAAAAATACCGCCCAGAAAGCCGGCGAGTTTTTTGCGCTTTGCTTTCTGAAGATCTCTGACGGCAAAAATGATTTCCGCCATGAAGCACACAAAAGCAGCAATTCCGTATTTTGCAAGGCGGTCCAGATACTGACTGTGCGCGCTTTGCTGGATATAGCCGCTCAGGTTCCTGAATTCCACATCGATTCCTGTCCCAAGCAGAGGGAATTTTTTAAAATAATCCAGGGCCTGCTGCCATAACGGCACTCTGCCGCTGAAGGTAATGTCCCGGCCAAGGCCGGCAAGTACATTTGAAAAAACAGGGACCGTTGTCCCGCTGTAAATCAGGACCAGCACACAAGCCACGATCAGAAAAGGAATCCACGGAGAGATCACGATTTCTTTTTTTACGATCCGGTACAGCAGGTACCAGACCAGCAGCAGCCCCATGCACAGGATGGCAGAACCTGATTCTGTAATGATTCCCGTTGCCAGAAAGATCAGAATCCAGAGCAGTCCGCTAATGGGCAGTTTCTTCTTTGAGGCACATGCGATGCCCGCAAATCCCATCAAAAACACAATATACAGATTCACGGAAGCATTTTTACTGCCAAGGAAATAAATGGCCACATGAATATCCGGAGCGTGATTCAGTCCCTGCGGGAAAGCAAAAATGGAGATAGCTCCCACGATACTCAGTATACCGAATATAGCCGTCAGTACATAAACAAACTGACTGTTCTTCTGCATCAAAAGCAGTTCACACAAACACAGGAAGGCGATCTCACAGACATTCGATATGATCACGCTTAAGCCTGCCTGATTCCACAGATTTGAAAAAATAACACACACTGTACACAGCATAAACACGGCGGAATACCGGTTGATCTTTATGTTTTTGTGCATGAGCATGTAAATATACGCGATGACCGCGAAAACGGAAACTCCCATTCTCGCAACAGCGTAGACCAGTCCGATGGATTCAAATAAAGCCGTATGCATTCCATAGGCAATCATATTATCAATGCATCCCGGCTGGAAAAAGGGCAGCATCAGAAAGAAAAACAAAACGCAGGTTTTATTCACCTTCACATAATTTTTAATATTTTTTAGTGATCTGACCATTTCTCTCATTTATTCCATCGAATCCAGCAGTTCTTCAAGTTCCTGAAAGTTCTCCGGGCAGAAAATCCTGTTCTCTGAGACATATAATTTTTTCAGCCTCTCGATGGTTTCCCCGGCATCCGCATAGCTGACGCCCTTTCCATCCTCCGGGAACAGCCTGTGCGTAAAAATAAGATAGGGTTCCTTGTTATACAGAAGCTTCGGCGTGAACTGGGCCGTGGAATATCTTCCGATCAAAACACAGTCATCACGAAGTCCGGGCGTACACGAAATTTCCCAGGATTCACCCGCGCGGTCTGCGCGCATCCTCTGGTAATCCTTTTTCTTCTGCCGGGGATGCGGCCTCACAAGGACTTTTTCTCCCAGCTTTCTGTTCAGAAGAGAATCCATCTCCTGCGAGATCTGCTCCTGGCATCCGGTCAATGCTTTATTCAGAGTTGCGACCGGCTGATCCAGATAGATATACTTATAATCACTGTAGACGGTGCTGCCTGTGCGCGGAAAGATTTCTTCCAGCTCCTCTGCATTCTCTTTCTGCGTTTCATCAACCACGGTTATTTTTCTTTTTATCGCATCATATCTGCCATTATAAAACTCCGGGCAGAAAAGGTAAAAGCAGACCGGCCGGATCGTGCCCGGTCCGCGCTTCGTCAGCTTTTCAAAGAACCGGTCTTTCCGTGTAACAAACATCTCCTGTGTGTCATTCAGATAACTTCCCAGTCCATCCTCAAAGAAACACACCTGCGCCTCCGGGAAGGAAAAAACAAACCAGCGGGCCAGCGGGCCCAGATGAGAAATCATAACATAATCGTAGGCATCTGTCCCCTTGAGACCGGACTGTACAACGCTTTTTCCAAAGATCTTTCTCGGGTTCAGGTAACTTTGCACTTTATGTACGTACAGCCTGCATCCCTTCTCGGCATTCATGATGCGCCTGACCTTGTAAACACGGGAAAACAAATGCTGTTTCTCCAGTTTCTGCGCACAGGCTTCCATTCCCTCTGCGTTATCAATATCGATATAAATATCACATGTATCCGCGTCCCGGTCACAATGATTCAGCAAAAAGCATTCCGCCGCGAATACCTGATACTGTGTATTGCAATACAAAGCATATCTCATGATTACTCCACTCCATGCCCGGCCATCAGTCTGTTTGTCCCGCCATCTCTTTCAGAATCTGTACGGTATGGCGCAGTCCGGTTTCTGCATCAAAGCATCCTTCCCAGCCGGTCTGCTGCAGGCGGGTACTGTCCAGAGAAGAATTCTTCATCGGATTAAACTGCTTTCGTTCTTCTTCGTCAGGTACCGTATGAGACAGCTGCACACCGCCGGCTTCAGCCAGGATCTCCGCCATTTCCAGGATGGAAAGAATGGAATCCGGATTTGAAATGTTGTAGGCGGTGCCGTTTTCTCCGCAAAGAAGAACCTGCAGGATCGCGGAAGCACAGTCCAGACAATAACAGTAGCTTCGGATCTGTGCGCCGTCACTCTTCAGAACCAGGTCCTCTCCCCGCGCAGCCTGAAAGGCAAATGCGGAGGATACTCTGCGGTCGTTTTCTGATGCCGTGGGACCATAGATGTGCCCCGGCCGGACAATCACCGCATCCGTTCCGTATTCACCGGCGAAGCTTGCGCACAGGGTCTCTGCCGCTCTCTTTCCGACCGGATAGGAACTGCGCGGATTTAAAAGCTCGATCCATCCGTATTCATCTTCCCGGAAGGGCGTTTCTTTATCTTTTTTCCCGTATACTTCGCTGCTCGAGATAAACAGAAGCCTTTGCGTTTCATTCTCTTTCGCGTATTTCAAAAGCTGCAGCATGCCGTTGAAATTAGTGACCATGGTTTCCACCGGCTCTTTCATAAACCGGTCCGGCGACGCATTGCCTGCCCCGTGGATGATATAATCGAATCCCGGCTCCATGTCATTTGTGTCCGCAGCTGCGTCATAAAACATCAGCTTCAGAAAAGGCGTTTGCAGGTATTTGGAAAAGCGCTCTTTCAGTTTCTCTAAATGGCGCCCGGCCGCGTAAACAGTAACCGGCCGTTCATGCGTTTCACTATAGCGGAGCAGCACATCGGTCAGTGCGGAACAGATCAGTCCACCGGCCCCCGTCACCAGCACACGTTTTCCCTCCAGCCGCTCAAGCTGCGGGACTGCCCGGATGATCCGGTCCAGATCCTCCGTCCATAATCCGCTTTTATAAATACTCATTCTCTCCATTATCCTTTCAGCCAGTCCGACCTTTTTGCGGCAAGAAGCGCTTTAAATATATCAATATCTTCTACTGTTGTCAGCTTGATATTCTTTTCAGAGCCGGCAGAAAAATAAACCTGTTCTCCCATTTCTATCATCAGCGTACAGGACGCGACGGAATTTGTGATCCCTTTTTCCAGCGCCCTCCGGTGCAGATCGCAGATATCTCCAAGCCGGAACCCCTGCGGTGTCTGCGTTCTTTTCAGCCGGTCTCTCGGATAACTGCCCGTCGAGGAGATCTCATCTTCTGTTTCCAGCATGGCCTCCGCGCACGGAATGACCGTAATCGCATTGCCGTACTTCATCGTTTTACTGATACAGTCCGAAATGATCTCGGCCGAGACCATCGGTCTGATCGCGTCATGAATCAGGACAATATCCTTTGGGTCATGATGCTTTTCCAGCTCATAAACACCATTTCGGATGGATGCCTGTCCATTCTCTCCTCCGGGAACCACATACTTCAGCTTTGTAATATTAAACTGCTTCGCGTATGCCCATAAAACCTGTTCCCATCCTTCTATACACACAACCTCGATCTCATCGATCCCCGGATGCTGCTGAAATGCCTCCAGCGTATAGACAATGACCGGTTTCTCATTTACTGTAATAAACTGTTTGGGTATATCCTGATGCATCCTCGCACCGGAACCTCCCGCAATTAATAATCCGATATTCATACTACGATTCTCCTGCTATTCATGTTCAGTCCGGCCCGCCCAGATCAAGCTGCGCATAGATGTGCCGTTCCCGGTCCTTTGCCTCGGGAATAACCATATAATCCCTGCCGTATCTGTTGGTCAGATAATAATCATACCCTTTCGGAATATACCAGCTTTCCCCGTTAAAATCGGCTTTTACCAGCTCGCACATTTCCTTCCGGTCAAAAATCTCCCCGAAAAAGTGATGCCCGCCGCTTGGCACGACCACATACTCCGACTTGCCGGACACCTTCCCGAAACAACGGTCTGCTTTTTTTAACCATGCCTCCATCGGACGGAACGCAAACAAAAAGGCAAACCTCGCTCTTTTGTTCACTTCTTTTTCCACTTCCGGATCATGATTGGAATATTTAACGATATTCTCTTTACACAGCTTCATCCGGAGCGCGCTGAGGATAAACAGATACATCGTACATTGTATTCCATGCAGCGTGCGCAGAAATTTGCTTTGATAAGTATTTTCCAGAATAAAAATATCGATGAACAGACCCTCGCATTCATCTCCCACAGACTGGATGCTTTTGATCTTTGTCCGCTTATCCTGTATCTGCGGAAAATGGAAGAGGTATCCGGGATCTCCGGGAAGCTTCAATTCATAATCGAATGACAGCTCTTCTTTAAAAACACGCTTAAACTTCTCGAACTCTTTCCGCTCCATAAAAAGGTCAATATCATCATCCCACGGGATAAATCCGTGATGGCGCACAGCACCTATGATACTTCCTCCCGAAAGGCTCCACCGGATGCCGTGCTTTTCCAGCACCGGTACAATATCTTTCATCATGCCGGTCAGATGATCCTGGATGCGCTGCAGCAGGTCATCATCCACAACAATGACATTATCTGAATACTCTATTTTCTTTAGTTTTTCAACAATACCCATTATGGCTTTACTCCCGGTAACAGTGTCTGTTCGGCGGCCGAGACAAACGCTCTGGCCATATGATCAAATGTATAATCCCCGATCATGTCTTTTCCGTTTTTCCCCAGTTCCTTTTCCAGTGACGGATCTGTCAGAATCCGGTTCAGGTAGAAAGAAAGCTCCTCTTCCAGGCGGTCGGAATTCATGATATATCCATTGACTCCGTTAATAATCAGATCCACCGCACTTCCCGTAGCTTCAGTAGCCAGGACCGGTACTCCGAATGCCATCGCTTCATTCACCGTCAGCCCCCACGGCTCCGCCTTTCCCTTATTGGTATTGGGAAGCACAAACACATTGGCGGCAGCATAATAACTGCACCGGTCTTGCGGACTCACGCTGCCCGCGATATGTATTCTTTCATCCCCGTCTGCCTCCTTCCGGATCTGGTCTCCGCCCGGTCCGCAGATCAGCAGATGCCATTCCCGGTTATCCAGCCGTCTGAACACACGGATCAGTTCATAGATTCCCTTGTACTCTTCTATGCGGCCAAAATACAGAACAATTTTGTCTTCTTCCCCTATCCCGTACTGCTGCCGGATCCGTTTCGGGTCCATCCCTTCTTCGGATACCTCGCTCGCATTATGGCAGCGGACAAGTTTAAAGGAGGGCACTCCCATTTTTTTATAAAATGCATATGTATAAATGCCCGGAACCAGGAACCTGTCAATGTACCGGATATTGCGCCTTGTATAAATATGCCGGATTGCCTGTTTCAGTTTTTTATATACAGATGCATGCCTGCTTTCCATCGGCCAGTACTCCCAGAAGTAGAGAACCGCTTTCCCCTTTCCGGAATAATACCTGGCAAGCTTTGTAGTCAGCCTCAGATAAAACGCACTGTTCATAGAGGGAACAACAATCGCATCAAAATCCTCCTGGTCCAGAATCCTGCACAGAGCCGCGAAACCACTTTCCTCTTCTTTCAAAAAAGTAATATTGATCCCCTCATAATCCGGTGAATACGCAATCCCCTGATATCCCACGGAGGGATTATTCAAAATATAAACATGCACATCCGCATATCCGGATAAGCTCCGGAACAAAGAAAGTCTGTACCAGTTTATTGATGTATACAGATAAATCATTCGCATGCCGTCTCATCCTCCAACCATCAGATCCTGCTTACGTATCAGCCTTCTGCTTTCTGTATTTCCAGGCCAGTTTAATGATCTTCATATCATTTAAAATATAGCGTCTGAACATTCTTTTCGGATCACTGAACAGGCGGTAGATCCACTCCAGTCCGTGATCGGTCATCCATCTCGGCGCCCGTTTCTGTTCCCCCGCAATAAAATCAATGGTGGCCCCAATGGAAAACGACATCGGAATCCGGTATTTGTGCATATTCTCATAAATAAAAATATCCTGCTTCGGTACGCCCATCCCGACAAACAGCAGATCGGCATGGGAGTCAAGCAGCATTTCATTGATATGATCGATTTCTTTCTGGTCCTTTTCGAACCCATAGGGAGGGGAATATGTCCCGGCGATCTGCAGCCCCGCATACGTTTCCTGAAGTATGCGGGCCGCCTTTGCCGCGACGCCTTCCGCCGCTCCCAGAAGGAACACCCGGTATCCTTTTTTGGCCGCTATCTCACACAGCAGCGGTACGAGATCAGAACCGCAGATCTTCTCTCTGATCGGCGTCCCGTACCATTTGGCGATCCACATCAGCGGATGTCCGTCGACAAGAAGCAGCTCCGCATTGCTGCAGATCTCCCTGAAATATTCATCATTCTCAATACGGACGATCTGATCTACATTCGGAGTGATGACATGCCCTATGGTTCTGTTTTTAATACACGTCTCAATATGCTGAATCGCTTCTTCCTGCGTGACATTATCCACATATGTATTCATGAAGCGCATTCTTTTTAATGGCATGCTGCAATCCTCCTAAAAGTATTCTGTCCCAATGATTACCGGGTAAGGAAATTCTCACCTTTCCCGACTCTTTCTCTCCAATAGTCCAGCAGATCATGCATCGTCTTCTCGAAGCTGATCTGCGGCTCCCAACCGGTGTGCTTTTTGAATTTTCTGCAGTCCGGAACCTGCAGATCCGCGTCGATCGGACGCAGTCTGGCCGGATCTGTAACGATCTCTATCTCGTCTTTTTTTGTGCTGTACGAAATCAGTGTGTTTAACGTATCCCCGACTTCGCATGTATAGGATCCTCCGATATTGTAATACGCGCCCGGAACCGGATCTATGGTAACCAGCATATAGTATGCTCTGACCGCATCTCGGACATCCGCATAAGTCCGGAGGGACTTCAGGTTGCCCACCATTACTTTCGGCTCGATCAGTCCCGCCTCGATCATCGCGATCTGTTTTGCAAACGTTGATTCGTGGAAAACATCTCCCCTGCGGGGGCCGGTATGTGTAAACATACGGGTCGTCATGACCGTCATGCCATATGCCTCCGCATAATATCTCCCCAGCAGATCCGTGCCTACTTTACTGATGGCATACGGACTTGCAGGATGGAAGGGACACTCTTCGTGAATCCCTGTTTCCGGTTTTTTCTCCGCCGGTATCTTCCCGAATACTTCCGAGGAAGCACAGACATGAATGACCGGACTGTACTCTTTGTCCGCGTTCATAGCCAGGCGGATTGCCTCCATCAGCCGGCAGGTTCCGAGAACATTGGTATTCAGTGTATCGATCGGAGCTGTAAAACTGGTCAGCGGATAACTCTGCGCCGCCAGATGGAAAACATAATCCGGTTTCACCTTCTGAATAAGTTCTACCAGAGAAATCTCATCATTCAGATCCGCGTACTCAAACCAGACTCTGTCCTTTCTGTTCACTCTGTCCAGAAGGTGGCTGACGTTGTCCAGCGGGCTTCTCCAGCGGCATGCTCCGTATACTTCCCAGTCCGTGTTCTCCAGCAGGAAATCCGCAAGGTGCGAGCCGACCATGCCCGTAATTCCGGTAATCAAAGCTTTTGTCATAATATAATCTCCTCCAGTTCGTTCCTAAACTTTACGGTAAATGATTCATCCGCAATAATATGATATTTGTGAAGATAAAGGCTCTTCATCTGTGTGATCTTCGGCCGGTTGATAAAGAACTGTTCCTCCGGGACGACCACTTTATAGTCCAGTTTTTTCTTCAGGAAACGGTTCATCTCATCTGCCATGCGAACGCGGCTGACGAGTTCCCGTCCCGCCACATTCAGGAAAACCGGCTGATAGACATCCCAGTTCAGCGCCAGATAGCAGACAACATCCGTCACATCCCGGACCACCGTACAGTTCCGGTAAAAAGGATGAAAGATTTCTGCTGTCTTATTCTCTTTCATACAGCTTAAACAATAAGAAACAAACCTGTCTTTTGCTGACGCCACATAGGACAGCCGGATAGCCTTAAACCCGGGGCATCCCCTGAATTCGTCTTCGACGGCTTTTTTCATCTTTCCATACGGCGTTACGGCTGCAGTCACCGACTCCTCATCGTAAATATATCCTTCTATATCTCCATAGACTGCGTCGCTGGAAAAGAACAGAACCCGGCAGTTTTTCTCCAGCGCTTTCCGGATAAAATACACGGTTCCCGTCACATTAATGTTCCAGCAGAAATCAAAATCCTTCGCACATTGATCCGGTCCCGATATGGCCGCCGTAAAAACAATAAAATCGATATCATCCAGCACAGAATAATCAAATTTTTCCGGTTCCGCCAGATTCAGTCTCACATCTGCCGAATCCGTCTGATCGATCTTCAGCGTCTGTACGATCTCTTTTTCTTCCGCAAAACGCTTCAGCAGAAATCCCGCTATATATCCTGAACTTCCAACAATTGCTGCCTTCACTGTGAACTCCTCTCCATGATCCTCTGTTACTTGCCGAAAAACCTGTCTTCAAGCATCAGGCACCAGCAATGATAGACCGGCATATGCAGCTCCTGGATCATATAGGTTTCTGTCTGCGGCACTCTGACAGCGACATCCGATATTTCAGCCAGTTCTCCGCCCGGCTCTCCGGTCAGGCCGATGACTTTTATGCCCAGCGCCCTTGCCACAACCGTGGCCGACAGGATATTCTTGCTGTTCCCGCTGGTGCTGATTCCGAGGAAAACGTCCCCGCGTCTCCCGAATCCGAATAATTGCTGCGCAAATACGCCCAGCCCGTCCACATCATTAATATATGCCGTCGTGAGCGCTTCATGCGCCACAAGAGGAATTGCCATGAGTCCGCATTCCAGATTCTTTGCAAGGTTTTCCCCCCGGACCGGATCGATCTCCTTCATTTTTGCGGCAAACTCCTCCGGAACAGGACGCGGAGTCCTGAAGCGCTTCATCAGTTCTCCCGCGATATGCTCTGCATCGGCAGCAGAGCCGCCGTTGCCGGCAATCAGCAGTTTCCCGTCATGCTCAAAGCATTCTTCCATGATCAGGTAAGCATCCGTAATCTCCTGTCTCACCTTTTGAAGTGACGGATACCTTTCAAGCAGCAGATCTATATGCTGTTCCAATCTGGGTTCCAGAACCCTTTTTTTGCGTTCCATTTCTATCACCTGTTACACGATCTGTGTTTTCACAAAATCCAATAGACTTCTTACGGTTACATCCTGCCCGCATTCCTCTTCCCCGATCAAAGCCGTGCGGCATCCCGCATTTTGTCCGGCCCCGACATCGCTCTGCGTGTCTCCGATCATCCAGGAATTCTGAAGATCGATATGAAACTCTTCCGCTGCCGCAAGCAGCATCCCGGGCGCAGGCTTCCTGCAGCTGCATACCATCTTCAATTCAGGGATTTCTCCTTCATATCCCTTATGCGGATGATGAGGGCAATAATAGATGGCATCCAGATAAGCGCCTTCGTTTCCCAGCAGAGTCTCCATCTTATTATGAATCATCTGCAGCTGTTCTTCCGTTACTTCTCCCCGGGCAATCACCGGCTGATTGGTCACAACAACAGCAAGATACCCCGACTCATTGATGAGCCTGATGGCATCGGCCGCGCCGGGAAGCAGCTCAAACTCTTCTATATCTCTGAGAAACCCGATATATTTGTTGATGGTTCCGTCCCGGTCCAGAAAAACTGCCTTCTGCGCATGCTTAAGGTTCTTCTGTTCTACTTTCCCGGTTTCGAAATCCCGGCATACTGCCTCATATCTGTCGGGCGTTCCCATATCTTTGACATATTCCGGACTGCAGTAACAGAACATTTGTCCCGTCCCGCACAGGGGCTTCAGAAGCTGGCGGTCCAGATCTATTTTCAGTGTCTCCCCGTCAACAACGGTTCCGATACGGTCTGCGTCATAACCGGCGGCATCCAAAACGGCCGGATTGATCACATGCAGGCCGGCATTTACACAGTTTTTATACCACCTGGGCCTGTCATCCTCTTTCGTCAGCCACCGAAGAACGGCTCCGTTTCCGTCTGCTACCAGCAATCCGCTGTCATACGGATGACTGTTGGGATGCGCAAATAGTGTAACGAGGCCGCCGTGTCTTTTATGGAAATCCACGAAACGGTTAAAATCGATATCAAATACAGCATCTGCATTCAGAAGAAGGAAATCCTCCGTCAGAAGATGTCTGATCTTGAACAGCGCCCCCGCATTTCCCAGGGGAACTTCTTCTTTATAATACGTAATATGCACACCGAATTTTGTGCCGTCGCCGAAATAATCCATGATCAGATCGCCCAGATAGGACACCGTTATGATCAGTTCGGTAAACCCCTGGCTGCGCAGGCATTCGATTTCGTGCTCCAGCACCGGTTTCCCTGCTATTTTTATCATAGGCTTCGGGATATCAGAAGCAACAGACCGGATCCGGCTTCCCTTCCCGCCCGCCATAATCACTGTTTTCATCATTCTTCTCCGGTTCAGGCTTTCTGTGTACTGTGATGTTCCTTTTCACCGGTCGGTTCATAGGTCTCCGGAGCGTAATGAACGACTCTCGTCCCTCCATTCTCAAACCGGAACGGAATATACATCAGATCCCGCAGCGCCTCTTTTACTGCGTTCTGCTTTCCGGGCTGCACATAAAACAAAAGGAATCCGCCGCCGCCGGCTCCCAAAAGCTTTCCTCCCAGCGCCCCGGCATCCATCCCTCTCTGATACAGGAGATCGATACTGTTGGTACTCACTGCATCTCCGGTCTGCCGCTTCAGCTGCCAGGTATGATCCAGCAGCCTGCCGAAATCATCAAGATCCTTCGTCTCGTCGGTCAGGACTTCTTCCGCGTCATTGACCAGAGAATACATTTCTCTGAGCTGTGCCGCTTTATCTCTGGCTCCCAGATTATTGGCCTGCTGTACCGCCGTCGAAAAACGGGTAAACCCGGTAAAAAACAAAAGAAGATTGTCGTTCAGCTGCTTCTTTCTTGCGGGACTGATGATCACCGGAAGAACTTCATATCCATCGGCGCTGAAATTGATCCGGTTGAACCCGCCAAAGGCTGCCGCAATCTGATCCTGCCAGCCGCCGGCTTCATTACACAGAACGCGTTCCAGATAAATCGCCTCGTCCGCCAGTTTCTTTTTGTTCGCGTATCTTCCCTTCAGCGCATAAAACGCATTCAGCATACCGACCGCAAAAGAACTGCTGGTTCCCAGTCCCGACCTTGCCGGAAGATCCGAATCATAGGTCAGTCTGATCTCATGCATATCCAGCATCTTCATGGCATTGCGAATGGCCGGATGCTCGATCTCATCGTATTCATTCACATATTCCATCTTTGAATACGTCAGATGTGTAGAATAATCAAAAAAACGCGGCAAATGACGTACGGTAACATAACAGTATTTATCAAAAGTCGTAGAAAGCACTGCTCCGTTATTTTCCCGGAAAAAGCTTTCTATATCTGTCCCGCCGCCGAAAAAAGACATGCGGAACGGAGTCTTTGTGATAATCATTATTCAGCTCCTTTAATCTGCCCGGGTGCCCAAAGCTAAAAAAGCTCATACTCCACCCTGTAAATCTTTAACCATCATAAACTAGATAACTGTATTTTTCAAGCCTTATTTCTGTCTGCAGCCCCATGTCCCCCTGCGTTTCAAAGCGAAATCCTCTGTTTCCATCCGCAAACACCCGTGTTTTTCGCAGATCAGAGGGGACAACAAAAAGACAGCTGCTCTCCGGCAGCTGTCTTTGCGAAGCATTGTGCACTTTTCTTTATATGGTTTTTCTCAGCGGGGGCCAATCTCACACTGAAATAAATGGCGGAGTCTGATCTGGTCCGCGACCATCGCAATGAACTCTGAGTTTGTCGGCTTTCCCTTTTTGTCGAGAACGGTATAGCCGAATAACTCTTCCATCGTCTCCAGATGTCCCCGTTTCCAGGCCGTTTCAATGGCATAGCGTATCGTTCTTTCTACACAAAAAGGAGCTGTATTATATGCTTCCGCCACCGCAGGATACATCTTTTTTGTTATGGATTCGACCATACTGCTGTCGCAAAGGGTAAGATAAATCGCTTCCCGCAGATAATAGAACCCCCTGATGTTGGCAGGTATGCCAAGCTGCTGCAGCAGCCGGGTGATGATTCTCAGGATGAACACCGTTTTTTTGTCCGGAACTCCCCAGTTCTGATTCAGCTCGTATTGCTTCATCGCTTCAGTCCGGTCTTCTGAAATCACATTAATATTAATATATTCCGGGAATTTCCAGTCTCCCTCTACCAGGCCTGTCAGAAGACAAATGGTACGATTTGCGCTGTTTCCCATCGTTATCTTCATCTGTTTCAAAATTGCCTCCTTCGAAGGTTGTTTTTGTCGACAAACAGATTGTTCTTCTGACCAATTTTAACAGGGATTAAAAAGGTCCCGGTCATTCTTTACCGTGACCGGATTATTCTTTTCTGAATTTTATATAATATGTAAAAAAGCCCTCCTTTTTTGCCTTTTTTCTGCTTTCGATTCCTTTTTTATTGCATTCAGTCATCCATTTTTGCGGCACTTTTTTCTTCCGGCCCCTGTCTGTATTTTCATTTACTTCGCCGTTCCTCTGCTTCATTGATCAATCGAATGATCTCTTCCATCAGAGAATCGATCTTTTCCATCACTTCCGCAGGGAACTGGCTCCAGATATGATTCAGCTCGTCAATGTAGTACAGGTTCTGATCCAGAATCAGAAGGGGCGAATAAGACATCTTCTCATACAGCGAGTGCAGGATCTCGGCATCGGCACTGGAAGTACCCTTCTCTATTTTCCGGTATCGTTTGATATTGATATCAAAAATCTCTGCCATCTTCATCTGGGAAACAGACTCCGCTTTCCGGATATTTTCCCAAATCGTCAGCTTATCGGAATAGCTCTGGACAAGTTTCGCGCTTTTTACCGTATGCTCAGACAGACTGGTCCCGTTTCCGCTCAGATCACAGCCGATTTCGGCTGCCCAGAGCATAACCTGGAACAATTTGTTTTTCCCATAGGTGGTTTTACATTTTGCCAGATACTCTTCTGTTTTTCCCCGAACGATATGTTGGCCGGTGATCAGATAATAAACATCCTCCCCGTTTTCCTCAAAGCATTTTAAATTATGAAAAGAGAGAGTTATCCTGCCTGCTTCCAGCTTGCTGTAATGGCTCTGTGTAACACCCATTTTCTCAGCCATCTGGTTCTGGGTCATCGAAAGACGTTTCCGATAGCTAGTCAGACGCTCCGAAATAGAGGAATAGGTATTTTGCATATTCATTCTCCAATTTTTTCTTTCTATTGTAGAATGATTCAACTTACCTCAATCTGTCCTGAATATGAATATTCAGGGTTATTTGCATCCTCCGGCACAGACGCGCCCCCTCCGGAACCGAAAAAAGGGTGCCGAAAGCACCCTTTTTTACGCCTGACAATGTCCGCAGGCAAAAAGCCGGACAGACTTCTTCTACTCCGCTCCCTGCCGTTTCAGGACAACAACAAATGTCTTGCCAATGATATGAAAGTCCAGTTTTAAGGACCAGTGTTCAATATAAGATGCATCCAGCCGCACGATTTCTTCAAAATCAGTAATCTGGCTTCGCCCGCTGACCTGCCACATTCCGGTGAGTCCCGGTTTCATGCTCAGGCGGATCTTGTGATGCATATCGTAAGCTTCAAATTCCTGCTCTGTCGGGGGACGGGTCCCCACCAGGCTCATATCTCCCTTTAAAATATTGATAAACTGCGGAAGTTCATCGATGCTGAGCCTTCGGATCAGGTTCCCGATTCCTTTCCCCGGCCCCTTCTCACTCCCGATGATGCGGGGATCATTGTCCATTTTGAACATCAGGCCATCCATTTTATTCTGCGCCATCAGTTCTTTTTTGCGCTCCTCCGCGTCCATATACATGGAACGGAACTTATACATTTCGAACCGCCGGCCGTTTTTCCCCATGCGCACCTGCTTAAAGAAAATCGGTCCCGGAGAAGCCTTATAGATAGCCGGGGCGACAAACACAAATGCCACTCCCATGATCGCGCATCCCAGCAGCCCTGCCGCAATATCGATCATCCGCTTGATAATCAGCGCCAGGCTTCCGGCCGTATTAATACTGGTCGTCAGGAAGGTGAATCCGCCGATTCTCTCAATCGTCGCATTCGGGTAAGCCTCCTCCTCATAATCGACAGCCAGATGGACGACCACACCCATCTGCAGCAGCTTATTGACGAGATTGCTGCATTCCTGTGTTTTCCCGGGAAGATTGATCATCACCTCATCTACGACCTGTGTACGTATATAATCAATCAGTCCGTCCATATTACAGACAACGGGAATTCCTTCGATGGTCTCCCCCTCAAGATTGTGATCGGTGATCACAAGACCGGTCAGATTGAATCCATTATACATTCGCTGCCGGAACCTCTGAATCATTTTATCTGCATGAGACTCCGTGCTGATGACCAGCGTACAGGACTGATGCTTCCCTTTCCAGACACGCTTCCGTATGACCATCTTCCAGCAGATTCGTCCTGCCATCATGAAAATCACGCACAGCAAAATAGCCATTGTCATCATGGATCTGGAGAACCAGAAGGCCTGTTTGGTCAGATACAGATAAGCAATGATGATCAGCCAGAGCACGACATTATGAAGCAGAACGGACTGTACCTCCCGGAATACACTTCGTTTCAGAATATTCTTATAAACCGGACGGACGAGCACATAACATACATCCACAACAAGCAGTATAATGTTCAGATGCGTATAAAGCGTCGTCCCGCGGTACATAATCTGGTCCGGATGGCGATACCAATATGCGATAAAGTAGGCCAGCTGAATGCAGATGAGATCAAGAATCAGGAAATCCAGATGCTTCAGCCACCCCTTGTTTCTCTTTTCGTTCATTTTAAATACCTCTGTGCTTTCACTAATTGCAAATTATAGCATGATATTTTTCTTATGCAATCAGTGTGTGCAAATTCAGAACTTAATTTTTTCTTAACACATACTCAGTAAATCAGAACCGGCGTACCTGCTTCCATATTGTTGTAGATGGTTTTCGCGACCGAGAGCGGAAGGTTCACACATCCGTGAGATCCATTCGTCTTATAAATGTTTCCGCCAAAGGAACTGCGCCATACCGCATCATGCAGCCCTTCTCCGTTATGGAACGGCATCCAGTAATTGACCGGAGTTTCGTAATCATCTCCCCGCAGTACGGCATTCTTCTTTTTGTACGCCACATAATAAGCGCCTTTATGGGTGATCGTTCCGTTCGAGACATTGCCGGAGACAAAATCCGACTCAACGATCAGGGCGCCTTTTTTATAAAACCAGAGATGCTGCGCGCTCAGGCAGATCTCCACATATGTGCTGCCGTAATCCTTCTCACCGTAACTGTTCGCTGTCTGTTTGTAAACGACCTCCCCCGTATAGTTTTCATGATTCTGAAGATACCCCAGCAGTGCCGCTTTGGTCTCCGGACAGTTGATCCTCCATCCGTAATTGCCGGCCTGCACCGTGACAGACTTGCCGTAACTGGTCCACAGAGGTTTTGCTTTGTGCGTGGTATTCCGTTTTTCTGCCAGTGAAATGACATAATCTCCGACCGCATCCTCATTCAGGGATACATTCATCTGATCATCCACCACCAGCCACTGCGAAATCAGAGAACCATCAATGACCTCCGTTTCATCTCCAAACTGAAACGTGACTGTCGTATCTGTATAGGCCTTGCAGTTTTCCAGAAGCTTCTGAATCTGTTCTGAGTCCGCTTTATATTCCGGTTCCACATAGCAGCCGCTCTGCGCCAGGTTAATGTGCCTTTTCAGTTTCAGAACAGCATTTTTTACCTGCTCATCAAAAACGTCTCTCTTCAGTCTTGTTCCATAGACCTCCTCCACGATCTGATAGCCATCCTCCGTGTATTCGGTAAGATGCGCATTCCTGGAATCCGTCATCTGGCTCTCATCGGTACAGTTCAGTTTGCTGACCTCTCCGCTGAGCAGAGACTCGTCATAAGAGACCGTCTGCGCTGTCAGGTAGATCTTATCCCCTTTCAGAGAAGCGGGCCAGGTCCAGGGATTCTGCTGCGCAAGCAGATCTTCGATCTGATGGTCAAAGGTGACCTCCAGTCCGATATCCTCGCCGCGGATTTTTTCCTGCTTCCCGTTTCTTTCCTGTAAAATCAGTGTGTAACGGGATACTCTCTGCCTCATCAGCTCCTGAACCTCTTCCACCGTTTTATAGTCA
This sequence comes from uncultured Lachnospiraceae bacterium, assembly GCA_946546945.1. Classification (GTDB taxonomy): domain Bacteria; phylum Bacillota; class Clostridia; order Lachnospirales; family Lachnospiraceae; genus Eubacterium_I. The sequence goes on along the minus strand of CAMNOU010000002.1, from coordinate 46,289 downwards.
CACGCAATGCCGTTGATCTGGGTGTGCGCAAAGAAGCGGTTCTGAAATACCCCTGCCAGAATAAAATACAATGCGGCCAGGGAACCCACGACAATGAACAAAATCATATGAAAGGTTTTTTTATCCCACATCAGGGATCTGGCAACATATTTTGCGGCCGACGTCCCGTATGAATGCTCTTTTTCGGGAACAGATGCCTCTTCCTTTACAGGCTCTTCTTCGGACGCAGGCGCCACTTCAATCTTTACCTCATGCATCTTTACGTCCACGACCTCGGTGATTTCGTCTTCTTTTATAATATTCGGATTTGAAGCACCTGTCTTTTGCTGTTCTTCTTTTTGTACTGTCTTTTTACTTTCTTCACTCATCTTTTCTGTACTTCATCTTCCTGCTTCTTCACATTTTCTCCAATGCGCCGCTCAGGCGCTGTGTACCATCCAGTTCAAACTTCATCCACTTTTTTGTTGCAGGGTGCCGGAAACCGAGTCCGCAGGAACAAAGCGCAACTGACTGATGATCGTCCCGCGGCAGGGCCTTCCCATAGCGGGCGTCTGCATACAGCGGCATGCCCGCATGTGCGAACTGCACACGAATCTGATGATGCCGCCCGGTCCCGAGACGGATCTGAACCAGCATCCTCCCGGTATTCTGATCCCGTTTCATCACCCGGTAGGAAAGCTGTGCTTTTTTTGCTCCGGGCGTCTCTTTCGGGACGACCCGGGAGATGTTGCTTCCCGGTTCCCTGCGCAGGTAATCCTCCAGATCGATCCACCCATCTTCTGTACCGTTTTCCCCGGCCTGTCCGGGAAAAAACTTTTCCGGATCATCTTCCGGGCAGACCACCGCCATATATTCTTTCCGGATGCGGCGGTCTCTTACCTGCGCGGACAGATCTGCTGCCGCCGCCCTGGTCTTTGCGAACACCATCACACCCTCTACCGGCTGATCCAGACGATGAACCACTCCGATATATGGTTTTTCTCCTTTTTTAACCAGATAGTTTTTCAGAAGACTTACCAGATCGCTCTGCGCGATCCTCGCCGTCTCCACCGGACATCCCGAAGGCTTGACACAGACAAGCAGCGCGTCATCCTCATAAAGGATTTCCGGTATCCCATTTTTTCTCATCTGCAAGATCCTTTTTTCTCATTCCGCCTACAATTTGAATCTGTATCCCACGCCCCAGATGGTTTCAATATACTGAGGTTTGGCTGTATTGAATTCGATCTTTTCACGGATCTTCTTGATATGAACGGTAACCGTAGCAATATCTCCGATCGATTCCATGTCCCAGATCTTTGAGAAAAGTTCTTCCTTTGAAAAAACATGATTCGGGTTCTGGGCCAGAAATGTCAGCAGGTCAAATTCCTTCGTCGTAAACTGCTTTTCTTCTTCATTGACCCAGACACGCCGCGCGGTCTTGTCAATACGGATCCCGCGGATTTCTATGATATCATTTTCCTGGGCATTCGACCCGATCAGCCGTTCATAACGGGCCAGGTGAGCCTTGACACGCGCCACCAGTTCGCTTGGCGAGAACGGTTTCGTGACATAATCATCTGCTCCGAGCCCCAGCCCCCGGATTTTATCAATATCATCTTTCTTCGCCGATACCATCAGGATGGGAGTGTTCTTTTTCTCCCGGATTTTCCTGCAGATTTCAAAGCCGTCCACGCCCGGCAGCATCAGATCGAGGAGATACATATCAAAGTCCTCATTGAGGGCCCGTTCCAGTCCGCGTGTTCCGTCATGCTCGATCTCCACCTCAAAACCGCTCAGCTCCAGATAATCCTTCTCCAGGTCAGCGATTGCTTCTTCATCTTCCACTATCAATATCTTGCTCACTTTGTACCTCCTAATCTTTCCACGCTGTCTCTTGTTAAACTGTCATCGATTTTCTGACAACAAAATACATGGTTGTTCCCGTATTGATCTTGCTTGTCGCCCAGATCTTCCCGCCGTGATCCTCAATGATTTTGCGCACGATGGAAAGTCCGATGCCGCTTCCTCCGGTCGAAGAGTTGCGGGATGCGTCAGTACGGTAGAACCGGTCAAAAATATAGGGCAGATCTTTTGCATCAATCCCTTTTCCGTTATCTTCGACCTCGACCTGAATGAAATCTCCGACATCCCTGATGCGGAAATTGATCTGGCCTTTATGATTCCCCATATATTTTACCGCATTATTGATCAGATTATTAATCACCCGCATCATCTGCTCGGGATCTGCAATAATCACGGTCTTTTCGTCCGCATAATTAAAATAGGTAAGCCCGATTCCTTTCGTCTCGAGTTCCAGCCCGATTTCATCGACACAGTCGCCGAAATATTCTGCCACATTCAGCTTCTTAAAGTTATACGGAATGCGGTTCGTATCAATCTTGGAATAAAACGTCAGCTCATTGATCAGACGGTCCATCTCATTCGCCTTGTTATAGATCGTCCGCACATAGCGTTCCTGTTTTTCAGGGGTATCCGTGATTCCGTCCAGAATGCCCTCAGAATACCCTTTTATTGCCGTGATCGGCGTCTTCAGGTCATGGGCAATATTACTGATGAGCGCGCGGTTCTCCTTCTCGGAAGCCATCTTTTCTTCCGTGGATTCCTTCAGCCGTTTTCTCATTTCTTCAAAATTCCGGCACAGGTCGCCCATCTCATCATTTTCATCATAATCTATATTGAAATCAAGGTTGCCTTCTTTGATGTTTTTGGTCCCGACCTGGAGCTTTTTCAGAGGCGTCATTGTCCCCCGGTAAATCCAGATCGTCATAATACCGGCAGTCAGAGCAAGAATCAGCACAACGGCTACGATCACCGCAATCAGCATCTGCCGGATCTCGGGCAGGATGCTCTCCGAGGAAGTAATAATATAGACACTCCCTTTCGCGCCATCCGAGCAGATAAAATCAATCTGTTTGATCAGAGACTGTGTCTCTCCGTCTATAAAATAACCAGCGGTCGCGTCGCTCTGGATCTCCGCGTCTGCATACGGCGGAAGCGCCAGCTCCCACTGCTCATCATCCCAGCTGCTTTCGCCGGCGTAACCATTATAAATCAGTTCCCCGTCCTTACAGAAAATAAGGAACGAACTCTTGTCCAGCAGTTTCTCATTCTCCCTGACCAGATAATCCTCACTCTCCAGGCGCTGCGGATCTGATTTCGACAGGCTCAGCAGTTCCTGATAATCCGTCTGTGTATAACGGTTCATGAGCTGCAGCGAGTTGGACAGTACGCCATAGGCATCCTTCTCCTCCAGGCCGTAATTCTGCCGGATCAGACGTGTTTCCAGCGTATAAAATCCCCACAGTGCAGTGCAAGTCAGTGCAATCGGTAAAATAATGATCGTACAAAAGGCGACAATCAGCCGGCTCTTCAGTTTCATAGGGATTTCCTTTCTGCTTAATCACATAGTATATCACATTGGATTATAAACGAAAAGAAAAAAAAATGGAACCATGCGGTCCCATTTTTATCAAAATCTTATAAGTATTTCTTCAGAATCTCCGCTTTATCCAGTGCTTCCCAGGGAAGATCAACGTCTGTACGTCCGAAATGTCCGTAAGCAGCTGTTGCTTTGTAGATCGGTCTTCTCAGGTTAAGCATCTGAATGATTCCTGCCGGACGAAGGTCAAAATTCTCCCGCACGATCTCAACGATCTTCTCATCGGAAAGCTTGCCTGTTCCGAAGGTGTCGACCATGATGGATGTCGGCTGAGCCACACCAATCGCGTAGGACAGCTGGATCTCGCACTTATCGGCAAGTCCTGCCGCAACAATGTTTTTCGCAACGTAGCGTGCGGCATATGCTGCAGAACGGTCTACCTTGGTGCAGTCCTTTCCTGAAAATGCGCCGCCGCCGTGGCGTGCCATTCCGCCGTATGTATCAACGATGATCTTGCGTCCGGTCAGACCTGCGTCGCCGTGCGGTCCGCCGATTACAAAACGTCCGGTCGGATTTATATAGAATCTGGTATTCTCATCGATCAGTTCAGCGGGAAGGATCTCATCGAATACATATTTTTTGATATCTGCATGAATCTGCTCCTGCGTAACATCTTCATCATGCTGGGTGGAAAGAACGACTGCCTCCAGTCTCTTCGGTGTTCCGTCCTCCGCATATTCTACGGAAACCTGTGTCTTTCCGTCCGGTCTTAAATACTTTAATGTACCGTTCTTGCGTACCTTTGTGAGCTGAAGCGCAAGCTTGTGGGCAAGAGCGATCGGATAAGGCATATACTCTGCTGTCTCATTGGTAGCATAGCCAAACATCATACCCTGATCTCCTGCGCCTGTATCCAGATCATCTGCCAGAGATCCCTCTCTTGCCTCAAGCGCCTTGTCAACGCCCATGGCAATATCTTCTGACTGACGGTCAAGGGCAACCATGACAGCACAGGTATTTCCGTCAAAACCGGTCTTCGCGTCATTGTAACCGATCTCATTGACTGTCTGGCGCACGATTGTCGGGATATCCAGCTGCGCATTCGTTGTGATCTCACCTGTCACCAGTACAAAACCGGTACAGGAAACTGTCTCGCAGGCCACACGGCTCATCGGATCCTGCTCCATGCAGGCATCCAGAATCGCATCCGATATCGCATCGCAGACTTTATCGGGATGTCCTTCCGTAACGGACTCGGAAGTAAAGAGTAATTTCTCCATCATAAACAATATCCTCCATCGTTTTTCTTATGTTTTTCATGTGCAGAAGGTCTGTTCAGCCATCTGAACGGCTGCGGACAGGAAGGTTTTCTGCAAACTTATAGTCACACAACAATCACTGTACAACATGGCCTGTAAAAAGTCAACCAACAAAAAAACAACATTTTGTTGGTTTTTCGAAACAAAGTACGCAAGCGGACTTCAACTCCCTATATCATAAAAACTCCGGCTGAGCGCCGGAGTCGTTTCGTCATGAAATAATCTTTAATTTAAATTTCTGAATCTCCTTTTCGGAGCTTACTTTCTGCATAATTCCGCCAATGGACCGGAACTTTTCATCAAAATCTTCGTAGCCGCGTTCGATATAATAAATATCATCGATCGTTGTGATCCCTTCGGCGGCAAGCCCCGCGATCACGAGCGCCGCTCCGGCTCTCAGATCCGGTGCCGAAACACGTGCTCCGGTATAGCGGTCCACCCCGTAAATAATTGCGATATTTCCGCCTTCCACCTTGATATTGGCACCCATCTTTGCCAGCTCATCTACATATTTGAACCGGTTCTCAAAAATACTCTCCGTGATAATACTTGTGCCGGAAGCCAGCCCGAGCACTACACCCATCTGCGGCTGCATATCGGTCGGGAATCCGGGATACGGCAGCGTGGTGACCTGTGTATGCTTCAGCGGACGCTTTGCGATCACGCGGACTGCATCATCGAACTCCTCGATCCGGCATCCGATATCCGCAAGCTTCGAACTGGTAGCCTCCAGATGCTTCGGAATGACATTTTTGACTGTCACATCCCCGCCTGTCGCGGCAGCCGCGAACATAAACGTCCCCGCCTCAATCTGATCCGGGATAATGGAATACTCCGCATGATGCAGTTTGCTCACACCTGTGATCCGGATGACATCCGTTCCTGCCCCGCGTATCTGTGCTCCCATTCTGTTCAGAAAGTTGGCCACATCGACAACATGCGGTTCCTTGGCCGCATTTTCAATCGTGGTCCTTCCCTTCGCCATCGCCGCAGCCATCATCACATTGATCGTCGCTCCGACAGACACCTTATCCATGTAAATAGAAGTCCCGCAAAGCGCCCTGGCCTGCGCGGCCACCATGCCGTGCCGGATTTCGACCTCTGCGCCCAGCGCGCGAAATCCCTTCAGGTGAAGGTCGATCGGACGGGTGCCGATCGCACATCCGCCCGGAAGCGCAACTTCCGCGTTATTATACTTGCCAAGCAGTGCTCCCAGAAGATAATAGGAAGCACGTATTTTTCTGATGTATTCATTATCCACCGTAAAACCGTGGATGAAAGACCCGTTGATCTTCACCGTATGTACATCCACACGTTCCACATAGGCTCCGATATTCTCAATTGCCTGAAGCATGACATTGATATCACGGACATTCGGTAAATTCTCTATTGTAATGGTTTCATCCGCCATGACAGCCGCTGCCAGAATTGCCAGTGCAGCATTTTTTGCGCCGCCTATTTCCACTTCTCCATGGAGCGGATTGCCGCCCTTAATTACATATTGATCCATTTCGCACCTCTATGTGTTTTTTCAAATATGATATTATAGCTATATATCATTCCATTTGTCAAGGTATTATACAGTATTCTCTTTATATACCTGCTAATCCATCACTCCTGCGGTGCACTCAGATCTTCCTCCTGAGCAATAGCAAACATATCATCAAAGGTAACCTTTGCCCACTCCTCCTCATTCAGTTTAAAATCAGAATCCTTTTTGTATCCTTCCGTCACTTCATCATAAATGGCACTCTTCCGGTCCTGAATGATACTCTCTCTGGCGCTTTGCGCCGCTTCTTCATCATTTTCACTGTCAAGCCGGATGATGTAATAACAATCCGCCCCCTCAATGGCGTCTGAAATCTCGCCCTCCGACATGGTATCTGCCGCAGCGATGACCGCATTGTCAAATCCGCCCTCGGATTCATCTGCCTCATCGCGGCCATAAGAATAAGAAGAAACGCTGTAGGAGTACGCATCCGCAGCCGCCTCAAAATCACTCTTCGCCATTTCCGCAACAGCATCTACATTCTGAAGGATCGCATCACGCTCTTCCTCTGTATAGGTGACGTACTCTCCGGTCGTCTCATCTGTGTGTCCGTCCAGATCGATCTGGATATAACTGAACGTCCTGCGGGCGCACTCCTCATCGGATACTTCCGTATCCGCGCCGGCCTCAATGGCTTCTGTCATACGGCTTTTTACCGTCTCATAATACAGAAAATCTTCCACATATTCCGAAGCGGCGCCCAGCTTTCTGACCGCCTCCCGGGAATTGTCAGACATGAACTGATCCGCGGCCGCTTTGATGGCTGCGCGGTCCTCGTCCGTGACCTCCACTCCATAGTCGGCCATGTGGTCCTCCAGCAGATACCCCATCTCGATATCATCCATAACGTATTCTTTGACAGAATCTTCCATCGTCTTCCCGTCTTCGTCTGCGTACTGTTCATTCGTCCAGTAGCCCTCTCCGTAATAAGACACGAACACACTGTCATAATTCAGCTGATTATAGTGCGCCGCGAAATTCGCATATCCCAGAGAAACTTCACGGTCCCCCATGGTCGCCACCACGGCATTCTCATCTATCTCATTCCCGCATCCGCACAAAGCCAGCGACGCAAGACATGCGCCGGCAAGAAGGACTGCGGTTATTTTCTTTCTTTTCATACCTTCCTCCTGCATTCTCATCAAATATCTTTTTGATTATAGCCTTTTTTTCTGTATCCCGCAAGAGCGAATATCCGGGCGTTCCCGGTCAGAAGCAAAAATCACGGAAATTCTTAAAAAACGTCCGGATCACTTCCGTCGAAGAGGGATCCGTCTTCTTTTTCCTCCATATAAAGTACGGCTCCTTTTTATCCGCGGTAAATCCGAGCTGCGGTTTCATGAACTGAATCAGATCCGGGATTTTCGCCGGATCCAGCTTTGCCCGCTCAAACATGCAAAAAACAATCGTATCCGCGTTCTCTTTGATCTCGGTAAAGAAAAGCTGGTGCGCCTGCTCCTTCAGCTCAGCGGCTACGAGCAGATTCTGTACCGGGCGGGGCGGTTCACCGAACCGGTCGATCAGTTCATCGAGCATCTCGTCTTTTTCCGTTTCACTGCGGATCGCCGCAATCCGTTTATAAATATCCAGTTTATGATATTCATTCGGAATATAATCTGCAGGGATATACGCATCCATTTCAATATCGATGGATGTGTCGAACGATTCCTCTACTTCCTCCCCTTTGGCCGCCCGGACTGCCTCACCAAGCATCTTGCAGTAAAGATCATATCCGACCGCCTCCATGTGTCCGTGCTGTGCTTCTCCCAGAAGATTCCCCGCGCCGCGTATCTCCAGATCTTTCATCGCGATGCGTATCCCGCTTCCGAGTTCGGTAAATTCACGGATTGCGGACAGTCTCTTTTCCGCCACTTCTTTCAGCATTTTGTTCCGCCGGTACATCAGAAACGCATATGCCGTACGGCTCGAACGCCCGATTCTTCCGCGGAGCTGATAGAGCTGGGAAAGTCCCATATTGTCCGCGTCATGGATGATCATCGTGTTCACGTTCGCGATATCCAGACCGGTCTCTATGATCGTAGTGGACACCAGAACGTCAATATCCCCGTTGATGAACTCATACATGACCTTTTCCAGTTCCCGCTCGCTCATCTGCCCGTGGGCAAAAGCAACTGACGCGTCCGGAACAAGCTGTGAAATCCGTCCCGCCACATCCGCGATATGATTTACACGGTTGAAGACATAATAGACCTGCCCGCCGCGCCCCAGTTCTCTCTCGATGGCTTCGCGGACCATTTCATCACTGTATTCCATGATATAGGTCTGGATCGGCATGCGGTCCGAGGGAGCTTCTTCCAGGACACTCATGTCCCGGATGCCGATCAGGCTCATATGAAGCGTACGCGGAATCGGTGTGGCGGTCAGCGTCAGAACATCCACATTCTTCTTCATCTGCTTGATTTTTTCTTTATGGGTCACCCCGAATCGCTGCTCTTCATCAATGATGAGCAGGCCGAGGTCTTTATATTCTACATCCTTTGAAAGGACACGGTGCGTACCGATTACAATATCCGTCAGTCCGTTCCTGAGGTTCCGGATCGTTTCTTTTTGCTGCTTCGGCGTCCTGAACCGGCAAAGCAGATCGATGTTCACCGGAAAATCCTTCAGGCGCTGCGTAAAATTATTGTAATGCTGCTGCGCCAGAATCGTGGTCGGCACCAGATAAACGACCTGTTTATTTTCCTGAACCGCCTTGAAAGCGGCGCGGATCGCCACCTCAGTCTTGCCGAATCCGACGTCTCCGCAGATCAGGCGGTCCATGATCCGGGTACTCTCCATATCCCGCTTGGTGTCGGCAATTGCCTGCAGCTGATCGGACGTCTCCTCATAGGGGAACATCTCCTCAAACTCCTTCTGCCAGATCGTATCCGGTCCGTACTGGTATCCCGCGGAATTTTGTCTGACGGCATAAAGTTCCACCAGATCCTGCGCAATGACCTGAACTGCTTTTTTCACTCTGCCTTTCGCCCGGCTCCATTCCTGGCCTCCCAGGCGGTTCAGTTTCGGCACCTTCGCATCCGAACCGGAATATTTCTGGATCAGGTTCAGCTGCGTTGCGAGCACATAAAGATTCCCTCCCCGGTCATATTCGATTTTCATATAATCCCGCACGGTATGATTGATCTCAATCTTCTCGATCCCGCGGTAGATTCCCAGTCCGTGGTTCTCATGGATCACATAGTCGCCGGTCTTCAGCTCATCAAAAGAAGAAATACTCTCTCCCTCACGGAATTTTTTCCTCTTTTTCCTTTTCTTCTCCGCCCCGAAAATATCGGTCTCCGTCAGCACCACGAACCGGATCTCCGGGTACTCAAACCCCTGTTTCAGCGATCCGTACCATACCAGGATCTCTGCATCCTGCAAAACACGGTCCGGATCCTCTGTATAAAAAGCATTCAGTTCCTGTTCCTGCAGATCGCGGGCCATCCGCTGTGCGCGCGTGCGGGAACTGCACAGAAGGATCACCCGGTAATTCTCTTTCTTATATCTTTTCAGATCTTTCACCAGAAGCTCAAAACTGGAATGATAGGAATTTACTGATTTGACCTGAAAATAAAAAGTCTGTTTCGGCGAAAACAGGGCGGTCCGCATTTCTATGGAAGAAAGCAGAATGCATTTTCCGGAGCTGATGCGGGCAGCCGCCGATTCTTTTGAAAAAAGCGTATCCGCCTGCCGCCGCAGCAAATATCCCTTTAACAGACGCTGCTGCATGCTGCTTCGAAATTCCTGTTCCACTGCAGAAGCTTTTTCCATGCAGCGCGATGGCTCGTCAAGAAATACCACAGCTTCCTCCCCCCGGGCTTCGCAGCAGTGCGTAAACCAGGTAAAGAAATCCACCGTTTCTTCATAAAAATAGGGAAGAAAACTTTCCGCCTGCCGGATGCCTGTTCCCTCCAGAAGCTGCTCGCGGATCAGCTCCTGCATCTCTTTCAGCCGGAATGCCTCTTCGGTCTTCTGTTCCTTTCGAAAACGGTCATAGAGTTTTCCGGCGTCAGCTGCGATGGCATTCAGTCCCCTCTCCAGTACTTCCTGCGTCAGCACAAGCTCACTGGCCGGATAAATCTCAAGCATCTCCGCCGTCTCAATAGAGCGCTGGCTCTGTGTGCTGAAGCTCCGGATCGAATCGATCTCATCATCCCACAGTTCGATCCGGTACGGCACCTCTTCTGTCAGCGGAAAAATATCCAGAATCCCGCCGCGCACCGAAAACTGTCCCGGTTCAAAGACCTGATAATTATACTCATATCCCATGCAGACCAGACGTTTCCGGATCTCCTCCAGATCAATCGTATCTCCTGTGTGCAGACACAGAAGGAACGATTCGATCACTTCCGGACGCACCATGGGATCCAGCAGAGCATCAAATGTCGTGACGACCACAGGGCATGGTTCGCGAAAAAGCGCATGATAGACCTTCATGCGCTCCATTGTCAATGCATTCCCCCGGATATCAGACTGATAAAACAAAATATCTTTCGCGGGGAAATAATATACATGTTCATCAAAAAAACGATAAGCCTCCTGCAATTCTCTGGCTTTCTGCTCGCTGAACGTAACAATAAGCCGGGCGCAGCCTGCAGCCCGGTTCATTCCATATATAATATGTGTTTTCTGTGCATCCGTGCATCCGGCCGCCGCGTAAACGCCCGGTGATTTTCTTACAGAGGATTCCAGCTCCGTAAAACTATACAGTTCCTGAAGCGGTTCCAGAAATGCTTTCATGCTTACTCCTGTTTCTTTTATTTGTGCCAAATTAATTAGAGTCATTTTTTATTGCGCAATCGTTGGTTGTGCGCACAAAATCCCGTGCGGTCTGCGAAATCGGTTGGTTCTGCCTGCGAAATCAGTTCTGCCTGCGGTTATACAGGTTCATGGCCTCTTCCGTCCTTCCCTGAACCATCAGGGAGACTGCTGCGACCGCATCGCTGATCGCATCCTCGACCTGAAGCCGCTCCTCCTTTGAAAAGCGGCTCAGAACGTAGTCTGCGAGATCCCGGCCCTCGGGCTTATGTCCGACCCCGACTTTCACGCGGGAAAACTGATCGGACCCGGTCTTTGCAATAATGTCTCTGACCCCGTTATGCCCTCCGGCGCTTCCTTTCTGCCGGATGCGGATAAAACCGGGGTTCAGACTGATATCATCAAAAATCACTATCAACTCTTCTGCCGGATCCAATTTATAATAATTCATCAGCGGAGCTAAACTGTCCCCGCTGAGATTCATGAAAGTCTGCGGTTTGACCAGGAGTACCTTTTGTCCCTCGATATATCCACTTCCAAGGATCGCCCTGAACTTCTTCTCATTCATCTTTATATTATAATGATCCGCCATCGCATCAATGACATCAAACCCGATGTTATGGCGTGTTTTTCGATATTTCAATGTGGGATTCCCCAACCCGGCGATCAAGTACATATATCTTACTTCCTTTATATCTGTCACTTATGTATGTCTTTTGTTCGAATGTCTTTCTACACTCAAATCTGTTCTGATCTGTTCTTATGTTCCTGTCTCTTCTAAGTAAGGTATTCAGTGTAAGTCTCTTCTTAAGCGGGTCACTTTACTCATCTTCCTGATTTGCCAGAAATTCTTCGTACTTTTCCATAATCAGATGCTGAAGCTGGCCGCGTGTCTCGGAGTTGATCGGATGTGCTACATCACGATATTCTCCTTCTGCATTCTTCCGGCTCGGCATGGCAATGAATAATCCTTTTTCCCCATCAATGATCTTGATATCATGAACGGCAAATTCGTTGTCGATCGTGATGGATACTACGGCCTTCATCTTCCCTTCTTTCTCGATTTTTCGGATTCTTACATCTGTAATGTTCATAAACTACCTCTCCTTACTACTACTACTTGAACAAGCTGCACATGAACACGTTTTCCCATTTTGTCCTTTTTGTGACTTGCCGTCTATATAGTATAGCACAATTTACCAGAAATGGTTCCTTAATATTTACGAAATCGCCATTTTTTAAACTATTTTTTTATGAATTATCGACATTCCAAAAATGCATTTCTGTGAATATTTATGTTTTCACCGGTTTGTGTTTACAAATTTCCGGATTTTGATATACTGTAACTGGTCAGTTTTAAGTTATTTTTCAATACAGGTGGTAGATATATATGTACAAAATCAATTTTCAAAATCCGATTCACATCTATTTTATCGGGATTGGCGGCATCAGTATGAGCGGCCTGGCCGAAATACTTTTAAAAGAAGGTTTTCAGGTCTCCGGTTCTGACAGTAAAGCCTCTGACCTGACAGCCCGGCTGGAAAGTCACGGAGCCCGCATTTTTATCGGGCAGAAAGCATCCAATATTACAGACGATATCAATCTGATTGTCTATACTGCTGCCATCCATCCGGACAATCCCGAATGGAAACAGGCTGAGCAACAGGGAATCCCCATGCTTTCCCGCGCCGAGTTCCTGGGACAGCTGATGGATAACTATGCGCGCTCCATCGCGGTGGCCGGAACGCACGGAAAGACCACGACCACTTCCATGATCGCCCACATCCTTTTGACCGCAGATACCGATCCGACCATTTCTGTCGGCGGAATGCTCGCAGCCATCGGGGGAAATATCCGTGTCGGCGGCCCGGATGTCTTTCTCACAGAGGCCTGTGAATACACCAACAGTTTTTTAAATTTTCATCCGAAATACAGCATTATCCTGAACATTGAAGAAGACCATATGGATTTCTTCAAGGATCTTCAGGACATCCGCCATTCCTTTACAAGGTTTGCGGCCAACACGGCAGAGAACGGCTGCCTGTTTTTAAACAGCGCCATTTCCAATCCGGACGAAATCGCCGCAGACTGCAGGGGACGCGTCGTAACCTTCGGGACAACCGGAAGTGAGGACTATACCGCCCGCGATATTACTTATGATGAGAGGGCCTGTGCCTCCTTCACCTATGTCTGCCATGGCCGTCCGTGCGGACATGTCACCCTGCATGTCCCCGGGGAACATAATGCGGCAAACGCCCTCAGCGCGATCGCCTTTGCAAAAGAAGCCGGTTTTTCAGATGATATGATCATCCGCGGCCTTCAATCCTTCGGCGGCACCGCAAGGCGCTTTGAGTACAAGGGCAGTTTCAACGGCACTGCCGTCATTGATGACTATGCGCATCACCCTACCGAGATCCGGGCTACGCTGAATGCGGCAAAGAACTATCCTCATAACCGGATCATCTGTGTGTTCCAGCCGCACACCTATACCCGGACAAAGGCTTTCTGGAATGAATTCGTCTCAGCGCTTTCCCTTGCTGATACCGTTGTCCTCGCCGATGTCTATGCCGCCCGCGAGACAGACACCCTCGGCATCCGGTCCGAAGATCTGGCAGCTGAGATCGGGAAATCCGGCACAGAAAGTTTTTACTTCCCGTCTTTTGATGAGATAGAAAATTTTCTGGCAAAAAAATGTTTAAACAATGATCTGTTGATAACTATGGGCGCAGGTGATGTTTACCGCATTGGGGAAGGCATCCTTGCCAGATACAACTAACCCAAAAACAGTGTATTGCATGAAAAATCATCATTTTTTTCACAATACACTGTTTTTTCTTCTTGATTTTTCCACAATTCAACACTGCTGTTCACAGGTTGTCCACCATTTGGTGTGGGTATCTTTTCCTTCTCTTTTGGATTTTCCTATGCTATAGTAATGTATGTACACTTGTGAGAGAGATGATGAAGATGGCAACAATTACTTTATATAACGAACAGCCGGCAACGGCTACTTATGTACCGAATCTTTTTATAGACGAATATATGACGCAGGCCAACGGAGAATATGTCAAAGTATACCTGTATCTGCTCCGGAGCATCAGCCAGTTTGATCACAATTTTTCCCTTGCACAGATCGCTGATCATTTTGACTGCACGGAGAGGGATATTCTGCGTGCCTTAAAATACTGGGAAAAGCTGCGCCTGTTCCGCCTGGAGTACGATGAGAACAGGAATCTTTCGGGCATCTGTTTTCTGACCGATGCGGTGCACGCGCCATGCGGCATACGCCGGGAGGATGCCGGACAGGATTCAGCCGGCGGGACAGCCGATCAGTTTATTCAGGCCGTACAGGACAGTTCCAAAGGGAACTCCCCCGCCGCAGACAGGATGGAGGAATTCTGTTCCAGAGAAGACATCCGGGAACTCGTATTTATCACCGAGCAGTATCTTGGCCGGACCTTAAACCAGTCCGATCTGAATATCCTGTTCTTCTGGTATGACGATTTCCGCTTCCCGGCAGAGCTGATCGAGTTTCTGATCGAGAACAGTGTGGCAAAGGGCCATACCAGCCTGCACTATATGAACCGTATCGCAGAAGATTTTGCTGCCAGAGAAATCCGCACAGTAGAAGCTGCCAAAGATCTCATGAATCAGCGTTCTGCTGTCTATTATGCCGTGATGAAAGCCTTCGGCATCCGCGGCCGGAATCTGATTCCTTCTGAGACCAGTTATTTACATACATGGACTGCAAAAATGGGATTTTCCGCGGAGCTGATCTCCGAGGCGTGCAGCCGCACGATCCGCGCCATCCATGAGCCCAGTTTCGGATATGCCAATTCCATACTGGAGAACTGGCACAAACAGGGCATCCGTACGCCGGAAGACGTGAGGAAGGCGGATGAATCCTATCAGAAAATACAGCAGTCAAAACGTACCAGGACACCGTCCTCCGGCACGCCCAACCGCTTTATCAATTTCAAACAGCGTGAAAAGAATCAGGATGATATTCAGCAGATGCTGCTTCAGAATTCCTATCTCAACTCAACGGAATCCTGAACATTTTCATGCTGCAGAAAGGCATTTTCATGGCACTGACCAACACACAATACGATGAAATCATGCGCTCCTACCAGGAGAAACAATTAAAAAGGCAGCATCTGATCGCTTCACGGCGGGCAGAGGTTGCAGAACGCACCTCTGAATTATCCGGAATCGACAGGGAGATTGCCTCCGTCAGCGTTGCCAGAGCACGCGAGCTCCTTTCGGGAAACAGCGGGGCGCTTCGCGGTTACAAAGAGCAGATTGCGGCGCTTTCCGCAAAAAAATCCGGCATTCTGCGCTCTCTCGGATATCCGGCGGATTATTTTGATCCGCCTTATGACTGTCCGGATTGTCAGGATACCGGCTATATCGGCAATCAGAAATGCCATTGCCTGAAACAGGCGTGCATTGATCTGGTCTACCGTCAGTCCAATCTTTCCGGCCGGTTAAAAGAGGAGAACTTTGACTCCTTTTCTTTCGACTGGTATGACGACGGGATTACCGATCCGCTTCTGAATATTTCTTCTCTCGCGGCTGCCAGAAACGCCTGGGCAGCATGCCGCCGCTTCACAGAGCAATTTGATACATCCTTCGAAAATATTCTGCTGTTCGGCGATACGGGAGTCGGGAAAACCTTCCTGTCCAACTGTATCGCAAAGGAGCTTCTGGATACCGGTCACTCTGTGATCTATTTTTCCGCGGGACAGCTTTTCGACCTTCTTGCCGAGCACGCCTTTCGGAAAAACGGGAATGCAGGACCGGATATCAAAAACATTTATGAATGTGACTTACTGATTATTGACGACCTGGGTACAGAGCTGTCAAATGCCTTCTCTGCTTCCCAGCTGTTTACCTGCATCAACGAACGGATCCTCCGGCAAAAATCAACGCTGATCTCCAGCAATCTTGATTTGAACGGAATCTCATCCATCTACTCAGAGAGGGTCTATTCCAGGATTACAAGCAATTATATCCTCCTGCATCTGTTCGGGCGGGATATCCGTGTGCAAAAACGCCTTGCAGGGAAACAATAATTCCGGTTTTTCACGGATATTGACTTGTACCATGGCAAAATGAATGCTATAATCGTTGTGCCATTAAGCTTTAACTAAAGTAAAAAAGATTTAGGGAGGAACTATTCCAATGCATGATGACAAAAGAAACTTAGACTCTATACCCGTAGGTTCTCTGGGCATCATCCCCCTCGAGAGCTGCAGGGAAATGGGACAGGAAATTGATAAATATCTTATCAAATGGCGTACAGTCCGGGAGCACGAACACGAGGATGACATTACATTCCGCGGTTATATGCGCGACACGTACATCATTGACGCATCCTGCCCCCGTTTCGGCAGCGGCGAGGCAAAGGGAAGGATCAATGAGAGCATTCGCGGCTGTGACCTTTTCCTGATTGTCGATGTCACCAATTACAGCCTGACCTACAAACTCTTCGGTCTGGAGAATCATATGTCTCCGGATGATCATTTTCAGGATCTGAAACGAATCATCGCCGCTGCCTGCGGAAAAGCGAGACGAATCAATGTAATTATGCCCTTCTTATATGAAAGCCGCCAGCACAGACGCACCGCCAGAGAATCCATGGACTGCGCACTGGCACTTCAGGAACTGGCCGATATGGGTGTGGATAACATCATCACCTTTGATGCCCATGACCCGCGGGTTCTGAATTCGATCCCCCTGAAGGGATTTGAGAGCGTAAGTCCCGCTTACCAGTTTGTAAAAGGCATTCTGGGATCGTGCAAAGACATCAAAGTAGATAATGATCATCTCATGATCATCAGCCCGGACGAGGGCGCCACGGAACGCGCCGTATTTCTGGCAAGTGTTCTGGGCGTAGACATGGGAATGTTCTATAAACGGCGTGATTACAGCAAAGTCGTGGACGGATCCAATCCGATCGTCGCTCATGAGTTTCTCGGTTCCTCTCTGAATGGCAAAGACGTATGGGTGATTGACGATATGATCTCCTCCGGCGGAAGCATGATCGACGTTGCACGGGAACTGAAAAATAGAAACGCCGGCCGCATCTTTGTCATCGCCACCTTCGGACTTTTCACGAACGGACTGGACAAATTCGATCAGGCGGTTGCTGATGGTCTGATTTATAAGGTCGTATGCACCAACCTGACCTACCAGTCACCGGAGCTGCTGTCCAGAGATTACTTTATCAGCTGCGACATGAGTAAATATATTGCCTATATTATTGATACGCTCAACCATGACGCTTCGATCAGTGATCTTCTTCTCCCTTATAACCGCATCAAAACTCTGGTAAAAGCTTACAAAGAGGATCAGGAAATCTCTGATCTGGACTAACCCGCGGATATTCAGAAAAACATTTCTTTAAAATCAAAACGGCATCGGAGAACCGATGCCGTTTTTACTGTTATTTCAATACTTTTCACTTACCTGCACAACAGAAAGTTTTCCATTGCCTCGCAGGCGGAGTCCTCATCCTCGCCCTCTGCTTCAATCAGGACTTTCTTACCCTTGCACGGATTGAGTGCCATAATGCCCATAATGCTTTTTGCATTGATCCGGTGACTGCCGCTGACAAGAAATATCGCGCTCGTAAACTGGCAGGCCAGCTGAACCAGCTCTGCAATCGGATTATGATATCTCCGGGCAACATCTGCGATAACAACCTCTTTTTTGTTCATTCGTCTATAACCTCCGTTGAATAGTAAGTATCAGTCTTTGCTCCTTACCACTGAATTATACTTTATCGCCATTTTGCAGTTTTGACAAGGAGATTTTGAGAAAACTGTTATTTTCAACGAAGCATGTACTTTTTTTAACTTTTTATTATGCACTTTAACAACAGGACAGAGGATGCCTCTGTCCTGTTGAAAGAATGTTTTCTGTTAGTTCACGCCCTGCGCGATCATCGCTTCTGCGACCTTTTCGAAGCCTGCGATATTGGCGCCCGCAACATAGTCTCCCTCTTTGCCATAGCGCTTTGCAGCTTCGTCAATATTATGATAGATATTGACCATGATCTGATTCAGCTTGGCGTCAACCTCTTCAAATGTCCAGCTCAGACGCTCGCTGTTCTGGGACATCTCGAGTGCGGATGTAGCTACGCCGCCGGCATTGGAAGCTTTGCCGGGAACGAACAGTACGCCGTTCTCCTGAAGATATTTTGTAGCATCCAGTGTGGTCGGCATGTTCGCGCCTTCGCATACAGCAGTCACTCCGTTTGCCACCAGAGCTTTTGCGTCATCGATGAGAAGCTCGTTCTGTGTTGCGCAGGGAAGAGCGATATCGCACTTGGTCACCCAGACACCGCGTCCCTCATGGTACACTGCGCTCTCTCTGGCTGCCGCATACTCAGTCAGCCGGGCACGCTTCACTTCTTTCACTTCTTTCAGCAGAGCCACATCGATTCCTTCCGGATCATAAATCCATCCGGTAGAATCAGAGCAGGTCACAACTTTCGCCCCAAGCTGCTGCGCTTTCTGAATCGCGTAAATTGCCACATTTCCGGAACCGGATACGCAGCAGATCTTTCCTTTCATATCCTGTCCGTGGCATTTCATCAGCTCCTGTGTCAGATATAACAGGCCGTATCCGGTCGCCTCTGTACGGGCCAGAGAACCGCCGTAGGTAAGTCCTTTTCCTGTCAGAACGCCCTCATAAAGCCCTGTAATCCTCTTATACTGGCCATACAGATAACCAATCTCTCTGGCACCTGTTCCGATATCCCCGGCAGGAACATCGACATCCGCGCCAATATATTTGAAAAGCTCTGTCATGAAGCTCTGGCAGAACGCCATGACCTCACGGTCAGATTTTCCTTTCGGGTCAAAATCAGATCCTCCCTTGCCGCCGCCGATCGGCAGACCGGTCAGAGAGTTCTTGAAAATCTGTTCAAATCCAAGGAATTTAATGATTCCGAGATATACGGAAGGGTGAAGCCGCAATCCTCCTTTGTACGGTCCGATTGCATTGTTGAACTGTACACGATAACCGGTGTTCACCTGCACCTGTCCCTGATCATCCACCCAGGATACGCGGAACTTTAACTGTCTGTCAGGCTCTGTCATTCTCTCAAGGATTGCTTCTCTTCTGTAAAGCGCTTCATTGGCATCTACCACAGGTCTGATTGATTCCAGCACTTCCTCGACTGCCTGAAGAAATTCCGGTTCGGCTGCGTTCTTTTCTTTCACTTTTGCAAGTACTTCATCTACATAATTCATTTTTACACCCTCCTCAATCACAAAAAATTTATAGGTCTATTTTATTATGAATTACAGATTTGTGCAACACTTTTCTGCGCTAACGTGTAGAAATTGTGTGTTTTTGTAGCATTCCCTAAGAGAATCCTGCTTTCTGCACAATTATTTATGCATTTTTTATACATGTTTAACAATAAAAAGACAGCGGCAGCGAAATCCGTTCCTTCTTCGCCGCCACTGCCTTTTTCGGAATACGCTCATCATAAAAACCCCGATTATGAAACATTCATCAAATAAAGTTTCATATTGCAGCCAGTCTTATTCACTCATGCATTGGTTAATATGATCTTTCAGAACCGCAAAAGTTTCTTTGCTCAGATTATGCTCGATCTTGCAGGCATCATCCTCAGCTATTTTCTCGTCAACCCCCAGATACACGAGCCATTTTCTCAAAAGCAGATGCCGTTCATAAATACTTGACGCGATCTCCATCCCGCTCTCTGTCAGTGTGATAAAGCCGCTCTCATCTACATTGATATACCCGTTCAGCCGCAGGTTCTTCATCGCGACACTGATGCTGGGTTTTGAATAATTCATCTCAGTAGCGATGTCAATGGAACGGACAACCGGTCTGATCTTGCTCAGTTTTAAAATGCACTCCAAGTAATCTTCTGCTGATTGATGTATCTGCATATTTTATACCTCCTTCTCATCCTGAAGTTAATCTTCTGTAACTCATTATACATTATTTTTCCAGATTTGCAAACTTTGTATACTGCGGCATCCATACAAGATTGACCGTCCCGATCGGGCCGTTTCTCTGTTTTGCAATGATGATCTCCGCAATCCCCTTTTGCTCTGAATCCTTGTTATAATAATCGTCACGGTAAATGAACATAACGACGTCGGCATCCTGCTCGATTGCGCCGGACTCTCTCAGGTCAGACAGCATCGGTCTGTGATCCGGCCTCTGTTCCACCTGTCTGGAGAGCTGGGAAAGCGCGATGACAGGCACATTCAGCTCCCTGGCCACCTGTTTCAGCGAACGGGAGATATCTGAGATCTCCTGCTGCCTGGAATCCGACCGCCCTGAACCGGACATCAGCTGCAGATAGTCAATAATAATCAGACTCAATCCGTGCTCCAGTTTATACTTGCGGCACTTGCTCCTGAGTTCTGAGATGGAAATACCCGGGGTGTCGTCAATGATGAGGGAGGAATTGCCGATGGTTCCGGCACCCTCAATCAGCTTTTCCCAGTCTGCATCCGAAAGATTTCCCGAGCGCAGAAGCTGCGCGTCAACTCTGGATTCCAGGGCAAAAAGACGATTGACCAGCTGTTCCTTCGACATTTCCAGGCTGAAAATCGCCGTCGGCAGATTCTCATGAAAAGCAACATACTGAGCGATATTCAGCACAAGCGCGGTCTTCCCCATTGACGGGCGGGCCGCCACCAGGATCAGGTCCGACGGCTGCAGACCGGAAAGCTTATAATCCAGATCCACAAAGCCGGTAGGAATACCGGTTACGGTCCCCTGCGTCTTTGACGCCTGCTCTATGCGGTCCAGCGCACGCAGGACCACATCCCGGATCGGCACGTAATCTCCCGCCGTCCGGCTCTGAAGAAGGCCGAATACCTTCTTTTCCGTATCTTCCAGTATCGTGTCCAGACTCTCATTGTCCAGATAGCAGTTGTCTGCGATCTGCTCATTGATGCGGATCAGCTTGCGCAGGACAGCTTTTTCCTGTACGATCCGGGCGTAATATTTTACATTCGCCGAAGTCGGGACCGCCGCGACCAGATCTGCCGCATACTCAAGACTGCTGATTTCCGGCGGGACATTTTTTTCCCGCAGGCGGTTCTGAAGTGTAACCAGATCAACTGCGTCGCCATTATTAAAAAGTTCTGTAATTGTCTCAAACAATATACCATACTGCTGATGATAGAAGTCGTCTTTTACCAGCAGGTCGGAAGCTGTCAGAATCGCGTCCCGGTCCATAATCATGGAGCCAATGACAGACTGTTCTGCTTCCAGGCTATGGGGCATGATCCGTTTGATTACCGCTTCATCCATGACTTTTCCTCCGTATCCGGCCCCTTCCATCTGTATTCAGGCCGGCCGTTTTCTATGCCTCTGTGACTTTTACCCGGAGCATCCCCGTCACCTGCGGATGAAGCTTAATGCCCACTTCATACATGCCCAGCGCTTTGATCGGATCCGCAAGAACCATTTTTTTCTTGTCAAGATCCAGCCCGAGCTGCTGTTTTACAGCCGCGGAAATCTCCTTCGTGGAAACAGATCCGAATGTGCGGCCTCCTTCTCCGGCCTTGATCTGAACCTCAACGATCTTGTCCTCGAGGTCTTTCGCAAGCTGCTTTGCCGCTTCCAGTCTCTCTTTTTCGAGCTTTTCTGCATGCTGATTCTGCAGTTTCAGATCATTCAGATTCTTTCCCGTAGCCTCAACGCCAAGCTTCTTCGGCAAAATCATATTTCTGGCATATCCGTCACTGACCTTAACAATATCTCCCTTCTTCCCAAGGGACTTTACATCCTGTAATAATATGACCTGCATGATTAGCTGATACCTCCTTTTAATATCTCATCCAATGCCCGTTCAATGATCTGTCTGGCCTCCAGAAGCGTACAGCCGGTAAGCTGGGCTCCCGCAGACGTCAAATGACCGCCGCCGCCCAGACGTTCCATGATCTGCTGAACATTGATCTCATCGATCGAGCGGGCACTGATATAAATCTTTCCGTTATATTCCGTAAGCACAAAAGATGCCTTGATTCCAATAACATTCAACAGCTCATTCGCTGCCTGTGCGCATGCGACTGTCGGACTTTCTATATTGTCTGCCGGGCAGATGCTGATCGCAAAGGATCCGCGGTATACTTCCGCGTGGCGCACAGCCTCCGCCTTTGCTTTATAGGCATTCATATCGTTTCTAAGCAGTTTTCTGACTCGTGTCACTTCCGCGCCGCAGCGTCTCAGATATGCGGCTGCCTCAAAGGTGCGCACGCCGGTCTTGGACATGAAATTGTTGGTATCGATCAGGATACCGGCATAGATCGCGTCCGCCTCCATGGCCGACAGTTTGATATCCTCATCGAAATACTGCAGCACCTCGGCGATCATCTCACATGCCGAAGAAGCATACGGTTCAATGTAGGACAGATCGGGGTTTTTGATAATCTCCTCCCCCTGCCGGTGATGATCGAAAACTACGATGGTCTTCGCCTTCGACAGCAATTCGGGGCTCTCGGTATAGGAGGGACGGTTCGTATCGACAACCACGAGCGCCGAATGGGAATCGATACTTCCCAGCGCCTCTTCGCTCGAAATCATCATGTCGGCCGGATATCCGTGTTCCTCGGAAAAACATTCCCTGATCGGACGCAGAGATGTGTTGACTGTATCGATCACGATATGGGCCTTTTTCCCAAGCTGGCGCGCCGCGCAGTATATCCCGACAGCGGCTCCGAAAGAATCCACGTCCGCAATGCGATGTCCCATAATATAAAACTTATCTCTGCTGATCATGATTTCCCGGAGAGCCAGGGCTTTTACCCTCGCCTTCACCCGCGTCGTCTTTTCAACCTGCCGGCTGTTCCCGCCATAGTACCAGGTCTTTTCTTTTGTCTTGATGATCGCCTGGTCGCCGCCGCGGCCCAGAGCCAGATCGATCGCCATGCGGGAATAACCGTAATTCTTTGCATAGTCGCTTCCCACATCGCCAATACCAATACTCAATGTGACAGACATCTCGTTGCCGACCTTCAGGTTCTTGACTTCCTCCAGCAGGCTGAAATTATCCTTCGCCATCGCATCCAGCGCCTTATGCGGGAAGACAACAAAGTATTTATCATTCTCCGTCTTCTTGACCAGTCCTCCCTGGGAGGAGAAGAACTTGTTTACTTTCCGGTCGACCAGCGCAATCAGAAGAGACTGTTTGACCTCTTCCACGTTTTCCATCACTTCATCATAATTATCGATATAGACCAGAGCAGAAACCATCTGCATCTCCTGCTTCTCCCGGAGATAACGGTTCAGCAGAGTCTCGTCGAACAGATAAATGACCGTAAGGAACTGTGTCTCATCCCGGGTCTCAATGCTCTCGCTTTCCTTCATCATCTCAGAGAAATAAATCTTGCTGATGTTCGCCCGGTAGATGCGCTCTTCCCGATAGACTTTCAGATTGACGACATCCGCTTTGTCAATCTGCTCCCGGGTGATCTGGGGAAAGATCGTCGCAATAGACTTATGGTAATTCTTATCTTTCTGCACGACCTCCCGGAACCTGGAATTCATCCACATCAGTCTGCCGGCCTGATCCAGGATCGCATAGGGAATCTCAAACTCCTCTAACAGTCTGCGCTGGACAGTCCCGTACTGCGTAGCAAAATCAATCATTTCATTCAGGATCGTCACACGGTTCCTCCGGTACATGAAAAGAACCACTACGAAATAAAAAGCGACAAAAACCGAGCACATCAGTCCGGCCTGGATGTTCAGAAAATAGATCCAGGCATTGAGTGCGGCGAACAAAATCGTCATATACAGCGGCATGCGGATATAATTCTTCAGTTTTCCCTTCAGCTTAATGTCCTGATTCATATCAAATAGCCCTTGTATGAGCGCCCGTTGCGTACGCTGTTCCTCTCACTATAAATTGACTCTTTTTATCACCAAAAAGAGCCACTTACCAAACAGTATATCACATATACCGCAAAAACAAAAGAGATTTTACAGTTTTGATTATACTTGACTAACCATCTGAAAAACATAAGGCACTTCCCAAACGTTCCATCGTCCGGAAAGTGCCTTGTTTCGTCAATCAAAAATCACTGACCTGTCATTAGTCCTGAACATACGGCATTAAAGCAACGTGACGCGCTCTCTTGATCGCAACGGTGATCGCACGCTGATGCTTTGCGCAGTTCCCGGTAATTCTTCTCGGAAGAATTTTTCCTCTTTCAGAAATATATCTTTTTAATTTATTAACGTCCTTGTAATCAATGACGTTATCCTTGCCGCAAAATACACATACTTTTTTTCTTCTGCGGCCGCCTCTTCTCTTCATCGGAGAATCGCTTTTTCCATCTTTATTGTAAGCCATGATTGTTTTACCTCCTGTTAATTAAATGGTAACTCCTCATCAATGCCGTCCGGGATATTCATGAATCCGTCGCCGACTGCATTGTCAGGTGATGGCCTGCTGTTACCGTTGTTTGCCGGCGCAAAATTCGCCGCATTCTGCTCGCTGGCAGCTCTGCTCTCGCAGAACTCATGCTCATCCACGATCACATCTGTCGTGTAGACACGCTGTCCGTCACGGTTGGTATAACTGCCGGTCTGAATCCTGCCGACAACGGCGATCTTCATCCCCTTGCGCAGATACTTCTCCGCGAACTCTGCCTGCTGCCTGAAAGCGGTACAGCTGATAAAATCAGCAGTCTGCTGACCATCATTGCCATCCCTGCGTCCTCTGCGGTCAACAGCGAGCGTATATCTCGCGATGGCCATCGACTGATCGTTCTGGGAATAGCGGATTTCAGGATCTCTTGTCAAACGTCCCATTAAAATCACTCTGTTCATAGAAACCTCTTTTCTTATGCCTCATCTTTTCTGACAATCAGGAATCTAAGCACGTTGTCCATGATGCGAACGTTCTGTTCCAATTCTGCAGGAACTGTTGCTGCAGCATCGAACTGGATGAAGTAATAGAAGCCTTCACTCATTTTCTGGATATCGTAAGCAAGTTTCTTCTTACCCCAATCCTCGACTTCTGTCACAGTTCCGCCAAGACGTGTGATATAGTCTTTCGCTCTATCAACAACGGCTGTTCTGGCGTCATCTTCGATCTTGGCACTCACAATCAATGCTAATTCATATTTGTTCATGCTGGTTTTACCTCCTTTTGGTCTGTTGGCCCTCCTGATCCGGAGAGCAAGGATTTTTGTGTATCACGAATAATGATAATAACACATTTTTTCATTTCAGGCAAGTGGTTTCTTCAGGCTTTTCGTACTTTTTTCCACAAGCCTCCGCGGCATCATGACCTGATGGCCGCATCCGGTACACTTCAGGCGGAAATCCGCGCCCACGCGCAGGATCTCCCACTCCGGGCTTCCGCAGGGATGATTTTTCTTCATCCTTACGATATCCCCCACTTCATACTGTAACGACATATCTCCTCCTCTATGCTTCCAGCTGCGAAAAGACCTGACCGATAGAATCCTGGATCAGCAGATTCGCCCGTCTGTCCACAGGTGTCGCGGACTTATTGATCAGCACCAGTTTGTCCTTCCGGTAATAATCAATCAGACCGGCCGCCGGATAAACCACGAGACTGGTCCCGCCGACAATCAGCACATCCGCCTCACTGATCACTCGGATGGATTCCTGAATCGTCGCGGAATCCAGCCCTTCCTCATAAAGAACCACGTCCGGCTTGATCTGGCCGCCGCATGTACAGCGGGGGACACCCTCCATCTCCAGAACCTGGCGCGCGTCATAGAGCTTGCCGCACTTCCGGCAATAGTTGCGGTGCACGCTTCCGTGCAGTTCCAGCACCTTTTTGCTGCCCGCCGCCTGATGCAGCCCGTCTATGTTCTGCGTCACAACTGCTTTCACTTTCCCGGCCGCCTCCAGCTCTGCCAGCTTCAAATGCGCCGCATTGGGCTTAGCATCCAGGGCCAGCATCTTGTCCCTGTAAAAACGGAAAAATTCTTCCGGGTGCTCCATGTAAAAGGTATGACTCAGAATCGTTTCCGGAGGATAATCATACTTCTGGCTGTAAAGACCGTCTACACTTCTGAAATCCGGGATCCCGCTCTCTGTGGAAACGCCGGCGCCTCCGAAAAATACAATATTATCCGATTCTTTTACCCACTGTTTCAGCTGTTCGATTGCGTTCATGTTCTCCTCCTCATTGTTTCGCCTGCTTTTTGCGCTGCGCATTGGAAGCGGGAGTCCTCTCCCTCCTGATATTTACCTTATTATATAGCAAATTTCTCCGAAACGAAATCACCTTTTCTAAAAAATGTTGTTGACAGATGATTCTCTCTGATATTTAATATAGAAAGACTTTATCCGAAGACAACTTTCACTGGAAAAATCGTTTATCAGTGACTTTTCGCACTTTTTTCTGACTACCGAGGAGGTTTTCAATGCACTTTGAGCTTGCAGGAAAGAAAACACGTATTCTGGCTCTTGCCGTTACTGTTTTTATCCTAATATTTATAATCGCAAACCGCAGCCTGTATCTGGATCCCGCGCTGGAGCTGGCACACGGGCAGGCACTTTTTATCGCGTCCCTGGCCGGCGGGATCGGCGCAGGACTCCTGATCCTCATCAAGCCGTCCGTCGACGAAAAATACAAAATGCTGGCAAACACGCTCCATTTTTTCCTGGAACCGATCCTTACGATCCAGATGGTGGAGTGTTTCAACGGGAATTTTGTGTGGAACTATTCTGTCAGCACTTTTGTCGCAAACTATATGATCTATCTGGTATTCTTCCTGATTTTTTATTTGATCACAGGCAGATATCATATGACAGGTCTGATCATCAATATATCTCTCTATGTATGGTCGCTCCTGAACTATTTTGTGGAGGCTTTCCGCGGATCTCCTCTGGTTCCCATGGATTTTCTGAGCGCGAAAACCGGATTGAGTGTTTCCGACGGCTACACATATGAGCTGAGCTGCTTTATTATTCTGGGATCACTGGTGTTCTTCCTGACTTATCTCTACAACAAAAAAAGCGTAAGCATGCAGCCGAAGACACTGAAAAACAAAATTCTTGTCAAAGTGTTTACCGCCGGCTATCTGGCCGTTGTGCTCTCTCTGTTCTTTATGACAGACCTTACTACAAACAACGGATTTAAACCCGATTTCTGGAATCAGGCCAGAGGATATCACAATACAGGTTCCTTTTTCAATTTCTGCCTGAATACAAAATATCTGATCGTGCGCAAGCCCTCCGGATATGAGGCTGATGCAATCCGTGCATCCATTGACTCGGCGCTGCAGGAAAACGGTGTGGATCCTGACGGCGATACTTCCGTGAACCTGCTGACCGGAAACAACGACTATACGCCCTCCGCAGACGGAAAACGCCCGAACATCATATATATCATGAATGAATCTCTGGCAGATCTCGGTCTCCTGGGCGACCTGGAAACCAACGAGGATTATATGCCCTTCATGCGCAGCCTGAAGGAAAATACGATTAAAGGATATCTGTCCATGCCTGTATTCGGAGCCGGGACGAGCAACAGTGAATTCGAGGCTCTTTCAGGGAACAGTATTTCTTTCCTTCCGGCCGGATGCAACGTATACCAGTCCTACATCAAACGGGAGATCCCGTCCATCGTTTCCACATTAAAACACCTCGGCTATTCCGCAACAGCCTTTCACCCCTATTACGGAGCCGGATGGAACCGGGAAAATGTTTATCCTCTGATTGGTTTTGAGGACTATGTCAGCATTGAAGACTTTATTGACCATGATATACTGGATACGTATATTGAAAACAACGATGTAAACGAATATGAGGATCTCTTAAAGGAGCGGTATCCTGACAGAAATATGCTCCTGCGGCGGTTTGTCAGTGATGATTACGATTTTCAGATGGTCGAAGACATGTATGAAAACCGCGATCCCTCAAAACCGTTCTTCGTTTTCAATGTAACGATGCAGAATCACGGCGGTTATGCCGTATCCTACCGCAATTTCTATCAGCAGATCCAGGCTCTGAATATGACCGGGATCTACCCGAAGGCCAACCGCTATCTGTCTCTGGTAAAAGAATCAGATCTGGCTTTCAAAAACCTGATCAGTTATTTCAGCGAAGTTGAGGAGCCGACCATCATCTGCATGTTCGGAGACCATCTGCCCTCACTGGAAAATGAATTTTTCGAAGAACTGCTGGGGAGCAGCCTGGATGACCTGACCACCGAACAGGAACAGATGCGCTACAAGACCCCCTTCCTGATCTGGGCAAACTACGACATCCCGGAAGCAGAAGTGGATACGATCAGCGCAAACTATCTGTCCACGCTGCTGCTGCAGACCGCCGGTCTTCCGATGACCGACTATAACAAATATCTGGCCTCCGTCTATCAGACCCTGCCGGTCATTGATACGGTTGGCCACATAGATGCAGAAGGAACCTATTATGCTTCTTCGGATGACACCCCCTACGAAGACCTGCTCAACCAGTATAACTGCATTGAATATAATGCACTTCTGGACAAGACCGGCCGGGAACATTCGGTGTTTTATCTGGACGGGAAGCAGTAAACAGGAAGCACCATTCGGAAAATATAAAAGAATATTCATATTTTGTTCACATTTCAGATGGTAAAAAGTGCTATAATCAACAATAAGACACTTTGCGGTTTTTATTCCGTACTGATTGAGAAAGAAGAGGTTCATATTCATGAAGTATAAGGTCTTAAAGAAATTTCTGACTGGTGCTGTCATTGCCGGCGTAGCCGCGGCTGTCCCGCTCGGCCTGCTTGCAGACAGCGCTCCATCCGGCAGCCTGCTTGTCGCCGCGGCATCTGCGGAGACAGATCTTCCCAAAGAAGAGACACAGGTTCCCGAAGAAGCTCCGGCACCGGAACCGGCCGCAGTGGAAACAGCTGCGTCACCGGAAGCCCCCGGCACACCGGATGCTCCGGAACAGGTAAACACAGATACAGCAACAGACGAATCAACCCCTCAGGAAGAAGCTCCGGCACAGGGATCCGATTCCGGTGAGACCCCGGAAACAAATCCCGAAGCAGATCCGCAGGCAGATCCCGAAACAGATCCGCAGGCAGATCCCGAAACGGATCCGCAGGCAGATCCCGAAACGGACCCGCAGGCAGATCCCGAAACGGACCCGCAGGCAGATCCCGAAACGGATCCGGAAGCAGATCCCGAAACAGATCCGCAGGCAGATCCTGAAGCTGTCCCGGAAACAGAGACAGAAAAAGATCCCGAGGCAGTTTCGGCAGCGGAAGCAGAGACAGAAGCTGCTCCTGCAAATGAGCCGGCTGACACAGCGGATTCCGGAATGGCTGACGCAGCAGCAGCTGCTGCTCCTGCTTCTCCCGCCGAGATTGCGCAGTGGATTGCCAGCGGCATGACGGTTCCTTCCCCTGTGATCATTGAGGATTTCCGTTTCTGGACGGTTGCACAGGATCCGGCGTTTGCCAAAGATGACATCCGCATTCTGGAAGACCGCAGCGATGACGCGCGTGCAGTCGGAACGCTTGCAAAGGACGGTCTGTGCTATGTTCTTTCCGATGAAGAAGATGACTGGCTTTATGTAGAATCCGGCTCTGTGCGTGGATTTATCAAACAGAATAATGTATACCGGGGCGACATCGCCCAGATTCAGATCCGGGCGCTGGAAGAAAGAGCTGCCAATATCGCAGCAACCACCGAGAATACGATTTCGGTAGAAGACGTGACCTCCATGGCAGAGGAACTGATTGCGCCGGAAGAAAACGGAGCATTCTCCTGGCTTCGCGCAACTGTTTATCAGACCGTGGTAGAGAAAGATTACGCCATCGCGGCAACTGCAGTCAACATCCGTGAAAGTGCGGACAATGCCGGCCGCATCGTTGGTACTTTGAAAGAAGGCGGTCTCTGCTATCTTATTGCTGACAAAGACAGTGAATGGATTTATGTTGAATCCGGCGATGTGCGCGGTTTCGTATCCGCATCAGACCTGACTGTCGGCGATGCTGCGAAAGCCGCTGTCGAGGCAAAGGGGGAAAATTCCTTTGCACTTGCCACGGAAAAAATTGAGCCGAAAGAAAACAACGCATTATATTATACCATTACTTCTGTAAAATCCGGCACACCTTACGGCGCTGACCGCCGCGAACTGGTTGCATATGCTTCACAGTTTATCGGCAACCCTTATATCTGGGGAGGCACAAGCCTTGTAAACGGTGCCGACTGCTCCGGTTTCGTACAGAGCATATTTGCGCAGTATGGCTATTCCCTTCCGCGTACTTCCTCCGAACAGGCCCTTGCCGGGAAAAAGATTCCTGTTGAATCCGCCCAGCCAGGCGATCTGATCTTCTACGCAAACGGTACACAGGTCTACCATGTTGTACTCTACGCAGGAGACGGAAAGACTGTGGAAGCGAAAAACGAGAAGGCAGGCATTGTTTCCGGCACTGTCAATTATGACAAAGCCGTTTGGGCCGTACAGATTCTGGATGACCAGCAGGCACTGCGCTATGAGATACCGGAAGGTCTCGGAAGTGTACACACCTTTATGGGATGGCAGAAAGTCACCTCCAGGGGATCACAGCAGTATGCGCTGCGCGAATCCGCAGGGATGGCGTTCGATCCCGAAGGTTTTGCGGTCATTGACAATCGTTATGTCATTGCCTGCACGCCCACCTTTGGAAACATCGGCGACTACATTGATTTCTATCAGGCAGACGGGACAAAGATTCCATGCATTATCGGCGATTTCAAGAACCTGAATGACGCCGGCTGCAATGAATGGGGACACCTCAATGGCCAATGCATCGTAGAATTTGTAGTAGATCAGCTTTCCTGGTATTACTGCGGTCACGCAAATCCCGGAACAGCATCCTGTCATCCGGAATGGAATCAGAATATCGTTAAAGCAGAAAAAGTGGGAAGCTACTATAACAATAACCACTGAGACACTGTGACAGAACAGACCTCCCGAAATCAGTTGAACATCTGACATCGCGGAGGTCTTTTTTCTGTCTTTATCCAAAACTCCTGTCTCTCATGCAGGAGCTGATACAGAAGACAAAAATTATTAAAAAAGGGATAAATGACAATATGGAAACTTCGATCTTATCATGGCTGGATCGGGCATCCGCCAAATACAAAGAGAAAACCGTTTATACTGATGCGTCCGGCTCTGTTTCATTTCAGGATCTGGATGCAATGACACGTTCCATCGGAACCGGGATTGCCAGACGTCTTTCTCCGGGAAATCCGGTCGCTGTGATGACCGGACGCCACCTCTATACGCCGGCCTGCTATCTTGGCGCTGCGCGTGCCGGCTGCTTTTACGCGCCCATGGATGCCTCCATGCCGGAGCGGAGACTGAATCAGATCCTGCAGGTCATCAATGCAAAGTTCCTTCTGGTCGACCGGGAACATCTGGAAAAAGCTTCTACCCTTGCATTTCCGGGAGAAATCCTGATTATGGAAGATCTTCTGGAAACCCCTGCAGATGATGCTCTTCTTTCAGCTGCGCAGAAAACTCTGACCGGCTTCTCGCCGCTCTATGTGATCTTCACTTCCGGTTCCACCGGAGTGCCGAAGGGCGTCCTGACCAGCCACTATTCCCTGATGTGCTATCTGGACGGGCTCAATGAGATTCTTCATCTGAATGAAGAGGATGTGCTTGGCAATCAGTCTCCTCTGGATTACATCGCGGCCATCCGCGACATGTATCTTCCGCTCATCACCGGGGCAGCAACGGTCATCATTCCAAAGAACGAATTTGCCATGGTCAACCAGCTGTTCGATACGTTAAACAAATATAAGGTAACCACCCTGTGCTGGAGCGCCGCAGGTCTTGAGACACCTGCGAAGCTGGGAGCTTTTGACAATGCTTCCGTTCCCCGGTATCTCAAACACATCGTCTTTTCCGGTTCCGTGATTGCAGGAAAATATCTGAAGCTGTGGCAGCAGCATCTGCCCGGCGTACAACTGATCAACCAGTACGGTCCCACCGAGGCAACCGCTTCCTGCACCTGGTATGAGGTCCGTGAAGAAGTGAACGATGACACGATTCTTCCCATCGGAGTGCCTTACAAACATTATCAGGTCTTCCTGCTGAACGAAGATCACACCCAGACCCCGCAGGGGGAAACCGGCGAAATCTGCATCAAAGGGCCCGCTCTTGCACTCGGGTACTATGGGGCAGCGGAACTGACACAAAAATCATTCATCCAGAATCCCCTGAACCCGAACTACCGTGAGCTGATCTATCTCACCGGAGATCTCGGCCGCATGCGCAAAGACGGCATCCTGGAATTCTGCGGCCGCAAAGACCGTCAGATCAAACACATGGGACACCGCATTGAACTGGACGAAATCGAAATCGCAGCCATGCAGGTAGAAGGCGTAACTGAATGCTGCGCTCTGTATGACAAAGAAAAATCCCTGCTTTATCTCTTTTACACCGGCACGGCAAAGTCAAAGGAAATCGTCCTGTATTTCCGGGCAAACATGCCAGCCTTCATGGTTCCCCGAAAGCTGATTTCTCTCGAAGCCATGCCGCTTCTGCCCAACGGCAAACGGAATCTGCAGGAACTGAAAAAACTGTTTAAATGAAAAACACCCAAAGCGGAGGTAATCTCTTCGCTTTGGGTGTTTTCATTTGCTTTTTTCTTCCTTTAGTTCCCTGCAGAGACATACAGTCCGCAGATTTTTCCATCGAGATCAATGCTGATGGTATAGATGGCCTTCCCGTTCTCATATTTACAGACCATGACTGCCGTTGCGAAATTATCACCTGTTTCCAGGCTGCCGCCGGCAAATGCCGAAGATGA
The DNA here is from genome assembly GCA_946546945.1 of uncultured Lachnospiraceae bacterium. Taxonomy (GTDB): domain Bacteria; phylum Bacillota; class Clostridia; order Lachnospirales; family Lachnospiraceae; genus Eubacterium_I. The sequence goes on along the minus strand of CAMNOU010000002.1, from coordinate 13,479 downwards.
GATTTTTTTGAACGCGCCAAGCGCCGCAATCTGCTCTCCCACATTTTCTTCCATATCGTCCGCACTCAGTTTTGCCGCCATCTCATCCGAAAACTGCGATGCAACTCCCTCAAAGTCCTGCTCCGACATCAGCGAAACAATTTCTTCTGCTTTCTGCTGAACCTCACTCTCATCAAATCCTTCCGGCACTGACCCTCTTTTGCATCCGCAAAGCAGCAGTGCGCAGATCAGACAGACGCCGATAAGGAGCATCCATTTTTTCTTCTTCATCTCTCCCTCTCTCCTTCCATCTCAGTGTAAGAGCCCCCCACTGAGATAAACGCTCCGCGAGGATGCGCAGTGTGAGAGGCCCCCACTGAGATAAATCATCTTCCGAACAATCTCTTCTTCTCATACGGTACGCTTTCCGCTGAGACGAAGGTATATCCGGTCTGATCGATTGCCCGGCGAAGCCCTTCTATGTCGACATTCTCCTCCGACAAAAAGCTGGCTTCCTTCTTCGTATGAGAAGCAGACACCTTTTTGGCACCCGGGACTGTTTTTCGGATGGTATCATTGATATGTGCCTCACACATACTGCACGCCATCCCATCAATCTTTACTGTAGTTTTATACATTTTTGTTTCCTCCAAGAATAAGATTAGTGTACTATAACCAGATTATAACACACTTTCTGAAAATAGAACAGTACAAACCAGATCCAATCTTTTTCTGATTCTGCTCATGAAAAGCATGGAGATCAGCACAGAAATCCCCTCCGCGATCGGGAAAGTCAGCCATACCAGCCATATCATTTCCAGGTTCTTCCCGACAATCAGAGAAAACACAAATGCAACCGGCAGAACAAACAGGAACTGCCGGCAGACGGAAATAATCAGTGACTCCATTCCTCCGTCAAGTGCCTGAAAAATCCCCTGAAAAGCAATATTTGCCCCGGCAAAAATAAAACTCAGTGTGATAAAATGCATCGCGCTGATGCAAAGGGTCTGGGTCTGTCCGGAGAGTCCGAATACTGCGGAGAACGGCTTCGCCAATATTTCAATCGCCACAAGTCCTGCCGCCATAATCAGTAATGTATACTTCATTCCATAATGGATGCCGTCATTGATGCGCTGCCTGTCCTTCTTTCCGTGATTGTAGGAAACGATTGGCGTAATAGCATCGCGAAGGCCGAAGGCGGCAAATAAAAGAAACTGCTGGATCTTATAATACAGTCCATAGGCGGTCACCGCAGATTCGTCGATCCTGCCCAGAATAACGTTCATTCCATACGTCATCACAGACATCAGCGCCTGTGCAATAATCGCAGGAACACCGATCGCATAAATTGCCCTGATGATTCCCCTGTCCGGCTTCATATTCTTTACGGATTTGTCAATCTCCACATTGAACTTCAGATAGAAAAGCAGGCCGGTGACCGCCGATGCGATCTGTCCGATTACCGTAGCATAAGCGGCGCCCAGCACACCGAACGCCGGAACCCCCAGCAGACCATAAATCATAATCGGATCCAGAATAATATTGACCACTGCGCCGACGATCTGCGCGATCGTCGAAAACTGAGAGCGCCCCGTAGCCTGCAGCAATTTCTCAAACATCGCAAAAAACACTACTCCAAAGGGAATGGTACAGCAGACCCGGAGATAACGGACTCCCATCTCGAGAATCAGTGGATTCGCAGTCTGCGACCGGATATAGAGTCCGGTTCCGAACAGGCCGAACACAACACATGCCAGAGAAATCGCCGCTCCCAGAAACAGCGCATTCCCCGCCGTCTTGCTCGCCCTCCTCCGGTCATTCTGCCCAAGACTTTTCGAAAGCAGCGCATTCGCTCCCACTCCCGTACCGATACTCACTGCCACAATCAGCATCTGTACCGGAAAAGCCAGCGCCAGTGCATTCAGCGCCGCCTCGCCGTCCTGTGCCATATTTGACACAAAGGCACTGTCCACGATATTGTAGACGGCCTGCAGCATCATGGAAAGGATCATCGGAATCCCCATATTCAGCATCAATCTGTTCACAGGCATCGTGCCCATCTTATTCTCTGTTTTTTCTCTCATAACAGTCATCACCTCTTACTTTTTTGATATAAGGACAAAAAAAGCGCAAATCCATCATCTGGATTTACGCTTTCGCCACTCGACTGATAAATATTCTACTCCATTCAGAATCAAAAAGTCAAGCTTTTTTATTTTCTGATGTGATGATCTGTTGATGTCCATGAACGGCTGCCGCAAATCGCTCTTGCAATCGCGACTCGCTGCTGCTGTCCTCCGGAAAGAGTATCCGGATCCATATCCCAGATGGAATGATCATTACAAAAAACCATCCCGCCTGTCGGTTCTTCCAGGCCACACAATACATTCATCAAGGTTGTTTTTCCGCTTCCTGACGGACCGGTAATCGCCAGAAACTCTCCCTGATGAATACAGATATTCACATCCTTCAAGGCAGTGACCTCCGCATCGCCATTCCTGTATCTCTTTGATAATCCCGTTCCAGTTAAAACATCCATCTGTCCGGCTCCTTTTTTCTCTGGAATATTCACACTTAATAATCAATATTCCAATATGCATCTACCGAGTTCGTATCACTACTATGAAACAGTATATCTTTTATTGCCTCCATTTTTATGGAATATATTTCTTCCCATCCTGTCGGATCTGACCATACTGCAGGAAACATATTCTTTCCGATCAGACCAAAACGCAGCATCAGCATGAGTCCTGTAACAATGACGAAAGGAATCACAATAGCAATCGCTTTATATATTACAGGGGAGTTATGAATTTTTTTTATGCATCTTAATTCTATCCATAACAGTATCCATATAAAGAGACTCCCCATCAGCAATTTTCTCAATCCCTCTTTTAATTCTATAATAGCACTTTGTTTCGATGGATTGGAAAGCGTTGAAATCTCTCTAAGCTTCGTCTCGGAATCGTTATCCCACACCACGATTGGATTTCCGTTCTGCAACATACGAGTGGATGTAACAATAATCCTATCTCCCTCATATATTCCAGTGACATATGCCAGACCATCTTTTATATCCAGGATCTCAATGCTGTTTCTAACCGCCTTTATTTCTTCTCCAAAAAAAGATGGACTCTCTTCCACATGATATACATAATATCCCTTCTTCTCATCTCCACAAACAGCGGACAATGAAACAACACCCATTTTTGTAGTTTCTATCTGTACGGCAGCTGTAGTAATTGTTCTCATTGTTCTTGAAAAAACGGACAAAAAAATCGCCAGGGCCAAAAATGTTATACATAGAGTCCTTGTTTTGTGTGCTCGTATCATAATGCTAACCCTCATTATGCGAGGTAATAATCCCTGTATTCAGATACTTCTCGCCTGCCAAAAACACCAACGAAGCTGGTATCAGTGCAATTACAGATACACAAAAATTCAGCCGTAAATTCTGAATATCTGAAAATGACATATACATCGATATCGGCCACTTACTTTTTGTCTGCAAAAAAATCATTGGTTCTTCCACAAGATTCCAATACTCCAAAAATGTCAGAATCATCGCAGAGATGATGGATTCCTTTGCAGCGGGAATTCCAATGTTCCAAAGAATCTGCCATTCACTGGCTCCATCTATCCGCGCACTTTCCAAAATATTATTTGGAATCCTCCGAAAAGATACATAGACTATAAATGCTGTGAATGTAGAAAAAATACCCGGAAGCACAATCGCCCATAAGCTGTCCGTGAGGTTCATCCCGGACAACGTAATGTATTCTGCAAGCATCATTACTTCAAAAGGCAATATCATCAGTAAGATATACAACACAATGAAAACATTCCGAAACGGAAAATAGTATCTGGCCAGTCCCCAGGCTGAGGGTACTCCAACAATGACCTGCCCGACACAAACTGCTGCTGTTATAAAAAAAGAATTCCAAAATAATCTCCAAAATTGTGGTGTGTCAATCAGCAGTTGAACATAAATTCCCGGGCCATCTAAAAAAGATCCCAGCAAAATATAAATACAGGGGTAACTAAATATAAAAGCCATAATCGTGAGCATTATAATCAGGATCTTTTTCATTCCTTATGCTTCCTTCCTTCAAGACATTTCCAAAATATCACTACTACTGCAGATATCATAATTGCATATATTACAGAAGCCGCAGACAACTTATCAATGGAAAGCTCACGAAACCAATTGCTGAGCAGATGCTGTATCATATAAATGCTCTCATGCGGATAATTTCCTGCTACAAGAAAAGCTTCTCTGTAAACTTTGAAAACATTCATTAATGACAGTACAATGATTACAAAAAAGGAAGGTTTTAAATTGGGAACAGTTATCCGAAAAAAACTCTTTATGTATCCTGCCCCATCCATCATAGCAGCTTCATAAATTTCCCGGGGAATCATATGAATGCCAATCATCCACAAGAGGATATCATACCCCAGATTTTTCCACAAAAAGGTTCCTGCCAGTATAATAAATGCCCATCTTGAATTCATCCAGCTCACAGGCTGCAATCCCATCCACATAAAAAGCGAATTCAAGAAACCCTGATCCGTAAATAAAGCATGCCAGAAAAGTGCCACTGACACTACCGGCACTGCCATCGGAAACAAAAAAAACTTTTGCAGCCACCTTCCCAATCTTTTCAAATGGGTTAGAATTGCAGCAATAACCAGGGATATAATCAACAACAAAGGCATCACAATCATTATAAAAAGAATCGTATTGACCGTAGCCAGCCGAAAGGCTTCGTTTTGAAAGACCTCCATATAATTTGAGAATCCAACATTTTGTGTTCCAATCATGGAATGGAAGGAATTGTATACCACCCGGGCGAAGGGAATCAGTTTAAAAACGCCAATTCCCACCATCCCCGGTATCAGGAAACACATCCCTTTTCGCATATTCTTTCTCGACATATTCATCTACTCTGCCTGGTATAACCTTATCTTTCTCTCCGCCTGAGATGCGGCCTCATCCAGAGACAAACTCCCTGACAAATAACTAACCGCCTGATTCTTAACGATCTCAAACACAACCTCATCCGTATTCGCTGCAAGCTGCGCACTTTCAAGTTCTTTTAAGATGTCCTCTATTTGTTCGTCTGTAAATCCGCTAAAATCTATTATAGACACATCATTGGAAACTGTATTCTCTTTTACTCCTTGTAAATCACCTTCCGTAATCATCTTGTTTATAGAAAAACCTCTACCTCCAAAATTCTTCTGTCCGTCCAGAGATAAAACATATCTGAGAAATGCAAGCGACGCATCCTTATGCGGAGTTGTTTTGACCACACCAAATACCATGATCGGAACATACATAATTTTATTATCCTGACTCAGCAATCGGTAGGAAAGTTCCCCTTCTGAACCATTTTTCAAAAACTGATAGTCCTGAACTCCATTTAAGTAGCCATATATTCGGGAAGCATCCAAGCTGTACAGTGCCAGTTCCTCTTGTAAGTCTTCACTTAAAAGCTGCTGATTCTCTAATAACTTATACATATCCTGTTCAGTCATATCATGAGTACACTGCTTATATAATTCTTCTAAGGACTTATAATATTCCGCAATAGCTTCTTTCTCTACAGTCTGGTTCTTCATCAAATTCGTGCGATACAGAATCGCCGCCATTTCTGCAGAATACATAGCCGGATATGAACCGGCATCATTTTTTTGAGTCTCATACATTAGTTCAAACCGTCCAGGTATCGCGTAAACCGCATCCCCTTCCCTGTATGTTTCAACCACAGTATCAAATAATACATTTTCATTTTTTATCTCTTCATACGTATCTGTCACTTCCAGCAATATCTTTTTTTCAATGTAGTCATTAACATTCAGCCCATCCATCAAAATTACATCGGGGCCGTCACCTGCTAATATCTTTGTATTCAATTTTCGAATCGCATCTGAAGCAGTAATGCCATTCTCTTCTGTTAGCCCAACCTCGATATCAATCTCCACTTCCGGATTTGCGGCCATGAACTCTTTCGTAAGTTCTTGAAGTTCTTCATTTTCGCGCAATGTAAACACACTCAGTTTTTCTGATATATGATACGACTCGTTTATTTTTGTAAATTTTAAGAGCTGTGCTCCATCCTGGACAGAGTCCAGTACTTCAACAAAACTATCCTTTCCATCCCATTCCATCCCGGTTATTAAATGTCCCGCCTTTATAAAGTTTGTGCCGGCTGCACCCATTTGCCGCGAAAGCATCCCATTATCATATTCAAAAACACCCTTTTTGTTTTCCAAAATAATATGAAGATGTTCTCCGCTGTCATCTACAATAATTCTCTGTGAAGCATAGCTTTCAGGAGCCATTGCTTCCATTTCACAAAACTGCTCTGAAAAATTTTCTAATTCTTGATTATCTATTTTTTCCCCTGTTGCCAGACTATACATATCAATTGATTGTTCTGTTAAAACATAAATGTTCTCTGCACTTACATAATAGTCCCAATAATAACCATCCTCTTTCATATCCAGCACTTCTTTTGTCTTCTGCGGATTATCCTCTTCCACAATATATAACTGACCCTTTTCATCTCCAACAACCAAAATCCCGTCAGGGGAAAAACGGTAATCCATGATACTGTTATCTGTCCCCTGTTCAATTCCTGAGGCATCTATTTGAAATGATATTTCTTCGGCAACATTATTCTTTATCCTAAATATCCTTCTGGTTTTGTCCTTTATATGAAAGGCCTCTCCATACAAATCCCCCTTTGGAGAAATATAACTATATAATTCATATTCCCCTGTTCTCACCTCATCCGGGAAAAACGGTTCATAATCGTACTCTTTTTCCCATATATCCTGGCCAGTTCCCTTTTTCCATACAGATCCTGAAACACAATCTTCATTAATCGCTGACATGTAAAATAAGCCATCCTCACCTCTTACAATGTTATTAATCTGTAAGATCCCTTCTGGAATTTCAATGTCACTTATACGAAAACCTACTGTATTTTCCTTTTCTCCGGAATCGTTTATACTGTTCTTGTCTGTACATCCACTCATTAGAATCATTACTGCAACCAACAAAACTAATAATGCCCTTTTTTTCATTCAAACCTCCCCCTTTACATAAATCTGCCCGTCCTCAACCCAAAAAACCTGATCCAACTCTTGAGAAATATCAACATTATGTGTGATAAAAATACATGTAGTATGCATACACTGCTTACGTATATAATTAAATATTTGTCTTTCACTATTATTGTCCAATTGTCCCAGCGCTTCATCAAATATAATAATTTTCGGCATATGAAGCAGTGCTCGTGCTATAGCAATTCGTTGCCTTTGCCCTCCTGATAGCAATTCTCCCAGATCTCCAACATTCATATTTAACTGCTCTAAATCATTGCTGATCATATCCATTATTTGGCATTGCTCTAAAATATCTATAACTCTTTCATTCTTGAGATCATTCCAATCTATACATAAGTTTTGCAACAGCGTGCCTTTAAAAATACTGGAATTCTGAGGAATATATATAATATTCTCTCTAATGCTTTCTAATGAGAATTCCCTTACACTAACATTATCCAAAAGAATGTCTCCTGAATCACAAACCAATATTTGCGCAATTAATTTTCCTATCGTTGATTTTCCGCACCCGCTTTCCCCTGTAATTGCTATGTGAGTATTTTTATTTATACGCATGTTTAGTTTCCAGATTGTATGATCACCTGTAGTATATTCAAAACACACCTCTTTCATTTGAATTGTTCCTTCAAAAGATTTCGGTATACTTTTCCCCCCATATCGTGTTTTTTCACTTGTTGATAATAAAACATCATTTATTCTATCTATAGAATTTCGTGCATTTTCTATCACGGGTTGAAGCAGAATAAGTCCTTTTAAAGGTTGCGTGAAATAATTAATAACAGACAAAAACAAAACTAACGTTCCCAATGAAAGTTCTTGCTTTACAATGAGCACCCCTCCAACAATGACAATCACTATAATTCCTATACTTTCAATTGATTCTATCAAAATACTTTGTTGATTTACTAGTACTTCTTGATGATAAGAACTCCCTAAAAACTGTTTCTTCCTATCATAAAACTTTTTTTGAAAAAAATTTCCTATTCCAAACCCTTTTATTGCCATCATTCCTGTTATAGATGAGGTAAGAAAGGATATTAATTCATTATTTTTCAACAACATATCCCGATTTACTTCCGCAATATGACTTTTATATACAAGAACCACAAGAAGGTAGATCCCCATAAAAATAAGAACAATAAAAAAAAGGAGCGCATTAACATTCAATAATATAATTATACTGGTTGTGATCATAAATAAGTTTATGATCACCGATATCATTCCATCTATTAATATTTCACGAACATAAGTTAATTCCTGAAAACGCGCAATCATACCTCCATATCCTTGATACTCATATTGTATTGTTGGTAATGACAACATTTTCAGATAAAACTTGTCCATTAATTTACTTTGAAGGTTTCTTGAAATATGTGCAGAAAGGATGCTTTGTAGGTTAGAGACTATAAATATTACAACACTTGCGACAATTAGATGCACACCTGTTTCCCTAATTCTTTCTATATTCCCAACGACAATTCCTTTGTCCACTAATTGTTGATAATTAACGGAAACAAAAAAAGAAAGCGCACTTGTGAATATGATCATTATAATTAATGTGATAATGCCACTTGCTTGAAACTTAATCAATTCAAAATAATTCATCAGAATAGAATATAATCTCTTTTTCCTTCTGATAAATCCAGGCATAGTGTCAAAAACTATTATTATTCCAGTCCATATGTTGTTGAAGTGCTCCCAATTATCCTTTTTATCTCCTTTTCCTGGATCAAAAATGAATATTTTATTTTTTGTTATCTTGCGCAAAACTATGAAATGAGAAACACCTTTTTCTTTATCTATTATATGCGCAATTATTGGGAAGCGAATTCTTTTTTGAGTTTCATATATTTCTTGTAAAGTGGATTCATATGCTATCCCTCTTAAGAAAAAAAATTCTGCTGTCTCTATTATAGCTGCTATACTAGTTCCATTTTTCCCAGTCTTCATTTTTTCTGCAACTTCTATTAGAGAACAATTATACCCAAACGCATTTAATACTGTGGCTAAACATGCTGGGCCGCAATCGTTTAAATTATGTTGAAATACTTCTTTTCTCACCGAAATTTATCCTTTTTTATAGATGAAAGAATAGGGATATACTCCCTATTCTTTCATAATGAATGATAATAATTTGGCAATACACTTTTGTGTGTTTTTAGAGTCGACTTATACATAGTTTCTGCGGCTTTTGCTGAGGTCCCAGTGCCTGTCACCGGGCCAAAATGATAATGTTTATAATCTTTTCTAAACCCATAACACATAGCCGTTTTAGTATAAGTTGTTCCACCAGTTAAAAATAATTTTTGATCATCTAATTTTTTCATAATTAAATCCTCAATTATAAAGAATGGTTATATGAAGGCATTGCTTCTTTGTGTCTTTTTAGATTAGATTTATACATCTTTTCTGCCACAGACATAGTAGCCCCCGTTCCTATAATATGCTTAGCATGGGCATCGCTAGGATAAAATTTACAAGTTCCTACACATAATCCGTGAACAGTACATAACGCGCCGCCAATTGTTTCTTGAATTTCCTTTTTCCCCAATACTTTCATGTAATTTCTCTCCTTTCAAATTTATTGTTCAAAGGTCTTTGTGTCCATAGAATATCATATTGCATTATATATGTCAACATAATATATCTAACTCTCAAATCTGTGTTACATTTTTTATATGAACCTATCATGTTATATTGGATTATATGTTATACTATATTATATATTACATTACATTTTCTCATTTGACTAAAAATATGATTAGAAGTATACTAATGAAGATGGTTGTATATGCAAAAAATATACAAAATTTTGAACCTCAATATAACCGATCAACGATACCATTATTGGTTCTATATTTCCTATCCCAAAAAGAAATATATGCCTATGAGATTATTCAGAATACTCTTTCCATGAGTAATGGGGCTGTAGGGAAATAAACAGCAAAAAAAGAATCCGAGCAGACTCAAAATTAGTTTGAGCGGTTTTTTTAATAATCTATATCATCAATCTTGCATTCCGGATGTATGACCTCACCGAAGGATGGATCCGTCTGCTAGTCCGTTCGCCGGCTTCTTTTACGAACGGTCTTTTTTCGCCTTCCCCCGCTTCTCCAGAACGTGTCACCTCGCCTTATCCGCGCCTAAGGTCACTTGGGCGAGCTTCCTTGGACGCCCTCCGAAGCGGGTGCAATCAAGAAAAAGAACCCATCGGAAGAAGCAACGGATTTCTCCCAAGGTCAGAGTAGAATCCCATCCATCCGGTTAATGTCATACCATACGTTCTCACAAGGCTGATATCAGACAAAAGAGCTGACATATCTAAAAAAAGCGATGGAGAATCTTAATATTCCTTTCTGCTTGACCGCTATTCTGCCAAAGGAAGAACCGGGTATAATCCGATCATGATGTTTGCTGTCTTCACCTACGCGAATATGTGCGGTGATTGGGTCGTGGACCGAATCTTGGAACTGTATGAACGGGACATCGCGTTCATCTGGCTGGTCACCTTGATGCTATAGATTCCCTTTATGCAAGGAAAGTCTATAAAGAGAAATACGGAACAGACAGTGCGAAGATGCGTGTCATCGAAGGGATGGACAAAGTCTGAGATGTCATTGAAAAGAAAAAGTTGACAAAAAAACTTCCTAACAATACACGGATCTGAATCAGAAACTGCTCGCCGTTAGAGATGCTGATGCTCCAGAAAAACTTGAAGCAGAGCGCAGACGGGGGAGGGCCTTCACATATTGAAAAGGGAAACGGCGAACAACGGATACTGCAACGAAAAGAACCTCTTGTATTTGAAAGAAAACGGGATCACCAGTTATATCAAGCTGTAGGAACACGAGAAGATAAAGACGCGTACATATAAAAACGATGTCGGCAAGCATTACAACATGGAGAAATACACGGCCGATGAGAGCGCTTGCTATCGTTGTCATGACGTCCACAGTCTCCATCCTATCCGGACAGAGAAACATAAACGTGATGGTTATACACAGCGCATGGAACTATACGGGTGTGCGGCCTGCAACGGATGCTGCCATATAGATCAAGACAAGCGCACTGCAATCTTTACAGCACCTGTCCGCTCAGGTATCAAGACACCAAGTGGTTTATGTCAGAATTAAATTTGCAAAAAAACTGACAGCACCAAAATGTCTGTATAAATATGATGCAGGATGAGATGCTGAAAAGAACAAAGTGACGAAGACCAACGAGACCTGATAGATTTTGAAGGCCGAGAACCACAGGTACACTAGCGTGAACAAGGCATCTATAACCGCCATATTCGATAGGTCCAGACGGAAAGTCATTATGGCATTATCTGAAAGTTCCATTTTAAGATTATATTTTTAACAAATTTGTATTATTAGCAAGTTTTCCAACAGGCGCTTTCAAAAACATTCCCAAATTTACATACTATTATAATAACGTTATAATATATGATAGATACTTTACAGGAAAGGCGAAAAAACGTCGATGTACGCATACAGTGAATTATATCTGGATGATGCCATGTGTTCCATGGGCGAAATGTTTGATTATGTAATAAATGACTGTTGTCTGGACGGGAATCTTTTCTATGACGTGTTCTGCACATCTCCCATTTGCCGGCAGTTTGAGGCAGGAAATCCAAAATATATTTCCGGAAGATCGGGTGTAGAACTTGCCAGAGATATCTGGAATCACATGACAGGAGAAACGCTCATGCGTCCTCCGTCCTTTTCTTTGAATCGTTCTGAGGAATACTGGGCAGGGTGGGCATTGGCCTACTATCAATGGTTTCGGGCACAGCGTTTTTTTGAGATGAAAAAAAGAGGTCTTAGATTTTCAGAAACCCTTGCCCTATATGTTCTTCATGAAGCGGATATTTCTAAATTTGTCTCAGCGGCAGATCATGTTATTTTCAGTCATCAAAACCATGATATAAAGCATCTAACCCCAGACCGGCAAATGAACACACAGCCATAAGACTGTAGTTGTTACACAGAAAAGGTGTTTGACGAGATACCGTATTATTTTTATAATGTAAATAACAACTCAAAAAAGTACAAATGAGAGGAGTACAAGTAATGAAAGTATTTGGTTTTTGTTCCGGAAGAAAGAACGGGAATACGGAAATTATGATGAAAGAAGTTTTCATGGCCATTGAAAAAAGGATGCCGGAAGCAGAGTGTCAGTTTGTCAGAGTGCAGGAGACAGAAATAAACACCTGCATCGGTTGTGAGAGCTGCATGGTCAATCATCTCAAAGGAAATTGGGAGTACCGCTGTATTCATAAGAATGGTTCCGATCATTTTTATGCAATCGAACAGATGATGCGCGCAGCAGATATCATCATCGTTTCCAGTCCGGCGTATAATCTGCTGCCGACCGGTCAACTGATCAAATTGTTAAATAAAATGCACGCTTCCGGTAATTACAGGGACATGGTTGAAAAAGAAAATAAAATCGGCGCTGCATTTTCCATCGGCGGAACAGACTGGACAAACTTTACATTAAATGTCTGTAAGATGATTGCAATGGAAATGGCCGGATCGTATGAGGCCCTTGTAGATGCCGTTCACTTTGACTTTATGCCGTCGAAGGGCGCTGTCCTTCTGGAAGAGCACGTATTAGAGCGGATGCGTCAGATGGGCGATAACTTAGTGGATGCCTATCTGGCTAAGCAGGAAGGCAAGAAACCCTCTTATGCCGGTACAAAAGGAATCTGCCCTGATTGTCACGGAAATCTGCTGGAAAAGAGAGCTGATGGCTGGTATTGCCCTCAGTGCCTGACAAAAGCATCCCTTTCTATGGTAAATGATGATCTGATCGTTGATTTCAAAGAGGAAGAAATCGCAAAGAACAGATGGTCTATATGGGGGAAACGGCTGCATGAAAACAACATCCGAAAAGGGCATAAAAAAGCAGCTGACAATATGGATATCATTAGAGAGAACTCTCCAAAATACGCATCTTACGATAGAGCAATGAAATTACCGGAGATCGAACACGATCGCCCGTAGGGCCTGTTCGAATCCCTACGGTCGCAAAAAAAGAACGCATCCGCGTTCTTTTTTTAGTGAGCGTGCCGGGGCGCTAGAGGTCCGGGGGACCTCTGTTTAGCGCCGACCGAAGCGGAGCGGAGACCGAACCCTATCGTCCGCAGGGCGATGGTTCGAACCCCTACGGTCGCAAAAAAAGAACGCATCCGCGTTCTTTTTTTAGTGAGCGTGCCGGGGTTCGAACCCGGGACAACTTGATTAAAAGTCAAGTGCTCTACCAACTGAGCTACACACCCATATTAATTTTTCGCTTTAAAAATGCCCAGTTCCGGAATCGAACCAGAGACACGAGGATTTTCAGTCCTCTGCT
>CAMNOU010000001.1 GCA_946546945.1 uncultured Lachnospiraceae bacterium | reverse complement strand
TTAAAAATCGGTTACTCTCATTTTTTTATTTAACTCACATTTTCTTTACACCAATAGAAGACAGAGAACTTGTCCTCTGCCTTTTGTTACCTTTCCTGATTGAATTTGAATTCTATATTTCCATTATTGGATTGCCTGTCTTTTAGCCACTTTTTTCAGTGCTTTCTTTAGTTCTGCTGCTGATTGGTATCTCTTATTTGGATCTTGATTCATACATGTATATACCGGCCCTTCCCTGTGTGGCAGAATAGTTGTCAGTGATCAGTCCGGCCGCTTGTGGTAGATTCAAGTTTCGCTCGCGAGACTTGCCGCGACTCCAAGTAAGAACAGATAAATGATATTGTCGATCTGCGCAGCGGAGAAAAAGGGCATGGCTACCGGTTCGTAAAAAAAGCCGGTCGTATTTTTTAGCAGGTTGCACAGGATTATAAATGCAAGCAGAACGCAAATCATTTCCCTCGGATCATCCGATGCGTGATGTAATAAAGCAACCATTCTAATAAAAGATAACAGATCTCCCGCTCGGAAGAGAAGTGCAGGTGAATGCACTTATCAGCGGAAGACCTGCTCTTTTTTACCGTGCACTAAGGGAGCGGTATATACATTCAGACAACAATAACATCTCAGATGGAATGATTTCATTCTATATAGCTGCTCACTTGGCTATATACTCCATAAACAGGTGTTTCATCATATAGGTCAAAAGCCATGATACGGAATGAATAATTATTTCCAGGCTCCAATTCATTCACTTCATATGATGTTGTATTGTTCCCCTCCAGTCTTGCAATTCTATTCCATTCTCCTTCTATATTTTGTTCAATGATATACCCTAACGCTTTACTGTTTGCATCCCACTTCAACTCAACAGTATTTGAAGAAATCCCCTCAGCCGTTAACCCTGATACTCCCAATCCATTATCGGTCGAATTCCATTCGCAGATAAACCCGAAATGATCAATTCCCAGGAAGTCATTACTTCCACACGTTCCATCGTGTAAGACATCATTCCATTGTCCAAGTTCACTTGGTGTATGATAGTCACTTTTCCTATAAATCATCAATGTATCTTCTCCGATATCAGAAGAACTCATATCATTATCGGGCTGATATTGAGCCCAGTTCTCATAATCAAAATTTTCACCTGTATCCCATGTCCAGGAATCATTAGATTTCGTGCCTCCTGTCCAGTAACAATTCTTGAAACCTTCTTTCAATAAAAACTCTATTATACGCTGTTCTTCAGCCGTTGTAATTGACACAAGATAACCGCCAAGTGTTTCACATTTTTTCTGTGCATCCTCCCAAGTATATCCTTCCTCGATTAATTGATAACGGTGACCATTATAAGTTAAAGTACGACCACCGTATCCGGTATCCCATTCGCAAATAAATCCAAAATTATCAAGCCCCCAGAAATCACTGTCATCACAGATACCTTCATGATATACATCGTTCCATTGTCCTAACTCACTCATTGCCCGAGGATTACTGTTCTTATAGATCATGAGTGAATCTTCTCCACTTTCCGATGCACGTAAGCTATTATCCGGCTGATAGTCAGCCCAATTAGTATACTCAAAGCTTTCCCCAGTCACCCATATCCAGGAATCATTATCTCGTTTTCCTCCCATCCAATAACAATTTCTTTTCCCAGTCTCTAATAAGATATTAATTAATTCCTGCTCATTTTGAGAAGTAATGGTAACCAGGTGGCCTCCCATTGACTCACATTGTTTTTTTGCGTCCTCCCATTCAAGTCCGGATTCAACAAGCTGATATTTATGTCCATACGCTTCCACCACTATGTCTTCCGAATCAGTCTTATTTTCCATTTCATTTTTTTCAGGTGTCTTCTCAGAAATGTTTTCTTCACTTTCTTCTACTGCAGTTGTCGTATTTATATCAGGCTGTTTAGATCGTTCCTTTTTTAAGTATGTGAATACTGCTATTGCTGCCACAGCTATGACTGCAACAAGTATAACAATAATCAGTCCGCGCCTTGATTTGTTATCAGATCTATCAATTGTTCTCTTCTGCTGCCCACCATTCCTGAGATGTGTTTCACTATTCTCAATCCTCTCTTTATTCTCATCTGTTTTTTCGTCCTGATTAATGATGGATGACCCCTGTATTTCAGAACCTGTACTCTGTTTCTGCATCATCGATAACATTTCTTCCACAGACTGAAATCGATTATCAGCTTTTACAGCAAGCCCCGTCCTCAGTACTCTTTCCTGTATTTCAGAAATGCCAATTCCAAGATCTGATGGCCATTCGATTTCATCGTTATAAGCACGTTGTAATGCATCATCCGGGGTCTTACCAGTTATACATTTATATATAGTTGCGCAGAGTGCATATATGTCTGTCCATGGTCCTAATTTACCTTTCGGACGATACTGTTCTTCCGGTGCATAACCTGATTTCAACACAATAGAAACACTTTTGGGTTCTGTATAATCCACTGTTTTTGCAGCACCGAAATCCATTAATTTCAGTGTCCCATCCGTTAGCAACATGATATTCTCCGGACTGATGTCCCTATGAATAATCCCTTGTTTATGGATCTTTTGTAAGGATTCCAAAATCGGCAGCATCATTTCAAATGTCTGGTTTGGTGTCAATTTCCCATTCTTTTGCAGATAATCATGCAAATTAATGCCTTCCAGGTATTCCATAACAATGTAAGCTGTATTGTTTTCTTCGAAAAATGTCCGCACATTTACGATACCTTTTTCGCCAAAAAACTTTGCGAGCTTTCGTGCTTCATCTAAGAATTTTTTCTTCCCTTCATTTATATAATTCAGATTTTTTTCATCTGTTATTGTTAATTCCGGACTAACTTGCGTATTTCTATTGGCGTAACCACTCGGGTAATATTCCTTAATTGCCACACGAATATCAAGAGTCAAGTCTCTTCCAAGATATGTAATACCAAATCCACCTTGTCCTAATGCTCTTCCAACTAAAAACTGATTTTTTAATACTGTTCCGGGAATCAGTTGATGAGGTATGGTTTTAAACTCCTGGTCAGAACCGCATACCTGGCATTTTCCATTTGCATCCAATGGATTTAAACAATTATAACAATACTTCATTCCTTCATTCTCCTATCCTTCTACCCTAATCGCGATTGCAGAATGATTGTCTTTTGTTGGAGATTCATTGTTTTCAACCAGATGTTTCATATCTGCCAGCCATTCATTTGCAGTAGCTGTACGACGCAAGCTTATTTCCATGTCATTCTCCAACACACTTTCCCAGAACCCATCACTGCACAAAATAAAAGCATCACCGGGGAAGATATCAATATTTACAACATCTGCTTTCACTTCTTCACGTACTCCCAAAGCTTTTGTAAGAATGTTCCTTTCTTTACTTGTCCGAATGCTCTCTTTAGGAACTTCTCCATTTAATACGGAAAATTGAATTGCACTATGATCGATGGACTGAAAGATTATTTTCCCGTTTCTGAAATGATATACCCTTGTATCTCCAAGTGTTGCAATCAGTCCCCGGTCTCTATTAAACCAAAGACACGCAATCGTTGTTCGCATTTGCCTCTGCTGATTTAGTTTTATAATTTCATCATTTGCGAGTTGAATCGCATCACACAATTTCTTTTCATCAACGATATCGTGAGAAATCTGAGCATTTATACTCTTTATTGCTGTTTTCGATGCAATCTCGCCATCTTGATGACCACCTAATCCATCAGCTACAATTGCCAAAACTGAATTGTTGCTCTCCAGTATTGAAACCGCATCCTCATTATCCTCTCTCATGCCTATCGATGAATAATATGCCGCATTAATATTCATATTCATACCTCCCGTACGTGTTGATGAAATACAAATTTTTCTCCGCCGATTTGTATAATATCTCCTTCATTCAACACAGCTTGTTCTGTCTTTTCCAACCTTCTTTTATTTAAAAAAGTTCCGTTAGTCGAATTATTATCCTCTATCAAACATTTATCCGCATCTATAATAAAACTGACGTGTTTCTTACTGATTGCAAGATTTTCTTTTATACAATAGTCACATTCCTCTTCTTTCCGGCCAATTGAAAACCCGCTATTTTCAATCAGGATTTCTTCACCTGTGAATTGGCGGTATAATTTAAAATAATGGACTATTTTTTTCGTTTTTTCTTTCCTGCAATTGTCCAAAAACTTAGTATTCTTTATTTCATTAATTAGTTTCTCTAAAGATGAAAGTTGATATCCCAGAATTGCCTGAATGGATGACATCTGCATCTCCATACCAGGTGATAACTGAATATCTTCCAACAAAATAGGCAGTACATTCTTATCTTTTTGTAATGCATAATTGAATTCTTTTCTACAATTATGAGAATGCATAGAATGATTAGAAAGAAATGCAATTACAACATCTGAATGAAATAGATGTTCTGCAATAATCTCCGGCCATTCAGTACCGGGAGCAATACCTCTATCGTACCATATTCTATATCCCATGGCATCGAGTGCTTCAATTGCGGGAAACACATCATCCTCATCTTCATGACTGAAACTGATAAAGATATATGGTTCCATTCCATCATACGGAAATACTTCACATAATCCCATTTACTCAACACCTCGTTCATTAATGTATTCCTTCGTTCTACTTTATTTCGAATAAATCATAGTATCCAGTATCCAAGAAGGTTTTCTCTATTGTTCCAGAAATGCTTGTTAATACTAATGATCCATCTGGATATTTATCAATTCTTTTTTGAAAGTCTAATAGTAATTGCAGTCCAGTGCTGGCAATGAATGTCACTTCTTCAAAATCTAAGATAAACCTATGATGTAATAGAATAAACGCATATAATTCATCTTCAAGATCATATGCCAGCTCATTCCGTATTGCGCCTATCAGCTTAATGCAAACGGAGTTTTCCTCAACAGACTCAACAAGTCTCAAAATGTCATTCCCCAATTCATCGACCAAAATCAGTTGTCCTGGTTGTACTTTTCTTTGATATTTCATAGTATTTGCCTGCCAGTTTATACCTTCTTTTTTAATATTGTTTCAATATATTCATTAAACGACAATCTCTGTATACCTAATGCAGCCACAAATAAATCCAAATCATCTTCAAACAATTCACTTTTATCTTTGGGATCATATTCCGATATAATCTCAGTCAAGCTGTCATTTGTTAGACCAAATAATTGTTGCTGCCTCAATATACTCAACAGTCTTTCTATTCTCATCTCATCCATCAGTTCACCTTGCCTTTTTTACATGGGGCTATTCAATATCTGTCTGCTGGCTAATTGGTAAAACAATCCCTTTTCATTCATAAGACTATCATAATTCCCCTCCTCCACAATTTGACCATGATCAAAAACCAGAATCCTATCACACTTTTTTATCGTACTCAAGCGATGAGCAATCACTACTCTTGTACAACCATTCATTTCTTCAAGAGCTTGACAAATCTTCTCTTGTGTAATATTGTCAAGCGCACTTGTGGCTTCATCAAAAAACACTAATCTTGGGTGATTAATAATTGCCCTTGCAATTAGTATTCTTTGTTGCTGACCTCCTGAAATCGTCCCACAATCTTCACTTAGCACAGTATGAAGCCCCATAGGCATTTCAGAAATATCAGTTGCTAAGCCTACTGCTTCAATTACATGATTTACATCATCAACAGTTGCTTCCGGTGCAGTGATCGTAATATTCTCGAAAATACTACCAGATATTAATTTCCCATCCTGCAATACAACGCCAAACTTTTTCCGAAGTTCTTGTAAATTCAATTCCTGCAGGTCTTGATTGTCATAATAAATCTTACCTTGAACGGGTTGCTCAAATCCAAGCAACAATTTCAAAAATGTTGATTTACCACACCCGGAAGATCCCACAATACCTATATACTCACCAGAATTTATATGCAGCGAAAGATCTTTAATAACAAATGGCATATTATCATTATACCGAAATGATAAATGATCTATATTTATCTTCCCGGAAATATCACCTGGAAGAGTCTTTTTATCCGACACTTCTGGTTCAGCTTCCAAAATAGGACGAATGCGGTTATATGCCGGTTTTATAACTTGAAAATCTAATACTCCCTGTATCAATTGTGTCACAGCTCCTGATACCATTCCAAACGCAGAAGTAAATGCCATAAATTGACCCACACTTAAAGCGCCCTGCAATTTATATGCGGCAATGTAAATGACCATAGTAAATAAGCTGCTGCTGGTAGTCAATATTATTCCATTTATATTGGAATTACGTCCTGCTCTCGTTGCGTATTTTCGCTGTTGTATCATCGGCTTCATGTATTCAAAAAGTGCCCGTTCTTCATTACCCGTCATACGCAGTTTATCAATTCCATGAATAAACTGATACATTACCGAGTCTGTCTTTCCATTTAATTCCATTATACTTTTTTGATAAGAGATTTGCTGCTTTCCTATCAAAAAGACTATTAGTGCGTATAATATGAACATACAAACAGATATTCCTGACAAAGTTACTGAATACACAAACATCTGGATAAGATATATACAGACAGAAATTATGACAATGCAAGAAGTCAGTAATAAAGACGTCAGGTTACCGGCCAAGCTGCCTAATTCCATGATTCTTCCAGCCAAATCGGCGCTTTCGTAATTTCTGAAAAAACTTTCAGGCAGTTGGAATAATCTATAATATGCAGCATTCTGCACATCGTATTGTATATGACTGCCCAAGCGCAGGCTTCCCAAATTTTTGATAATAGAAAACATTATATTTCCAATCATAAAAGCTATAATCAAAAGTCCAATCTGTATCACCACAACGTGTCTGCCCATGGGAATGAACTGATCATATAGCATCTGATTTAATACAGGAAGTAACAATACAATCAAACTAGTCACTGCTGTCATTCCAAATACCAATGCCGCATCTGCTTTTCTAAAACACGTCATACAAAACTGAGCAAAATCTTTAACGTTTATTCGTTTCGCCGGAAACGACTTATAAATCATCCATGCTTTCGGATTACATTCAATGGCAATCGACTTATTTATTTGAATCGGTTTTTCACCATTTCTTATAAGCTCATATCTATTTTGTCCCTTTGGAATGCATGCTGCAGGCTCTTGTTTTTCACCATAACTAACCAAAAGGAATCCTGCGTCATGCAGATACCATCCTTCTTCCAACAAAACCTCCCTGCATGGGAAATGTGATATAGAAGCAATGTCAGGAACATCAAAATGCTTACCAAAGCAATCTGTAATCTCCTGAAACGTTGCCACCTGAACGCCTGCCTTTTTACAAAGATACCGCATCACATTATATAATGCAGAATCACTTTCCTGCTCGATTTTATACCGATTGCTCCCAAAAACTGATTGGATTAAATCATTTACTTTTTGCGCTGTTCTTTCCTTTTCTCTTTGTGTCCGAATAAAATACCCATCCTCAGAAACAATCCGCATTCGGTAATAATCTACCAGAGATTCCTCATATCCTTCCTGATCAAATGTATGTACTCCGGCAATATTTAAAAATCTTCTTTTCAATGGAGTTGTAACAAAGTCTTTTCGGCATACAATTTTTGCATTGTCTACTGCAACTATGCAGAAACGCCAATCACGGTATTCCAAATCCTTATATGCAAATGCCGGAAAAAGCACACCTTTACCAACCTCACATAGGAGACTTCTCCTTCCGGCCATTTCATTTTTCCATGGCACAATATAAATCAGAATATTCCCTTCTAAAACTTGAAACGCATGATTAGCATTATGGGTAATGTATGAGTTCCCACCTGAAAGTATAATTTCATCCGAATTCGTGTTTTTCATTATATCTCCACATTAATTCGCAGCCATAAAATTTCGATAGAAGCCTTCTACCGATGAAAGTTCTGCATGCGATCCTCTTTGCACAATTTTCCCTGATTGTAATACAATTATTTCATCGCTATCTCTTACAGCACTCAACCGATGAGCTACAATAATACAGGTACAGCCTCTTCTCTTAATATTATCTATAATCTGTTTTTCTACAATAGGATCAAGCGCACTAGTAGCTTCATCCATAATCAGAATTGTCGGATTTAATACAAGAGCTCTTGCTATCTCTAGCCGTTGTCTCTGTCCGCCAGATAAATTCCCTCCACCTTCGTCAACATGAAAATCATATGCTCCCGGCATCTGTGTAATCGTTTCATGAATACATGCATCTTTTGCTGCACTAATCATATCCTGTTCTAGAATAGCCGGATTCCATAACGTCAGATTATCTCTTATCGAACCCGAAAACAATGTAATGTTCTGACTAACCGTTGCAATACTAGCATGAATGATATCTGGATGAATCCTATCCTTATTCACTCCATCAAGAAGAATCTCTCCTTCCCATGGCTGATATAACCCACTAATCATTTTTGACACGGTGGATTTTCCCGAGCCTGATGCTCCTACAAAAGCTACCGAACTTCCTGGATTCAATCTGAACGAAAAATCCTTAATCAGAGGATTCCCATAACGGTTGTATCCAAATGTCAAATGATTACATTCTATCTTTCCAGATAGCTTTTCTCCTGATGTTATTTGATATTCATTTTGTTCAAAAGAAGCATCCATAGGATATCGCATAATGTCATCTACACGATTCATGTCTGCCTTCAGAGTTTGAATCTTCTTTACAAAATTTACCAGTTCTTCCAAAGGGTCAGAAAAAGAACTGAACAACGAAACAAAAGCAGCTAACATACCCATGGTCATGTTCCCGCGAATGACAAATAGCGCACCAATTATAAGAATTAATACGCCCATAATTTCGCTAACAACAGAAGGCACCGCACTGACAATCGTCTGTAAACGGCTAATTTCCTGTTCCACTGAAGCAGCCTTAGCTTCATACCCAAGTATTCTTGAAGTATAAGTATTCTCTGCACCAGATGCCTTTAATGTAGATGTAATACTGATGCCTGCGCATACTGCCCCATTTAGTTTGCCCTTATCCTGCTGTAATTTTATAGTCTTATTTGAAATAGTTTCGGCTGTTATTTTGATAAGGATAATATTGATAACAATTCCAATGCACCCAAGAAGTGTCAGTGTCGGACTATAAATCATCAATAGTATAAAATAAAAACAGGCAACAAAAACATTCAGTACTGTTTTTGCAAATTCGCCTGTCAGAAAAATATTTACATTATTATTATTTTCCACCCGACTAACCAAATCTCCAACATATCTCTGGTCAAAAAAATTCATTGGTAATCGAAATAATCTGGAAACAAATTCTTTGGTTGACAGGAGAGTCATTTTATTTTGTGTTCGCAATAGCAATTTTGATTTATATATGTTCAGTGCTACCTGGAACAATATTACCGCAGCCATAAATGCTATAAATCCGCCGAACCAAGATACGCCTGTTCTTCCCAGTATTTCGTCCAAAAATAATTGTGACAAAACAGGAATGATCATTCCAGGAAAAATTAAAAGTAATCCTATAATAAGCAGCTGAAGGAAAGCTGATTTTTGTTTTGACAGACGAGCCCTCACTAAATCGATGAAACCTGACCGTTTTCTTTCCTTTGTAAAATGATCAGTTGGATGGAAGGTCAATACAATACCAGTAAATCCCTCATCCAGTTCTTCTATCGATAATCTTCTACGTCCTATTGCGGGATCATTTAAATAGGCATATTTCCCTTTGAACCCATCAAGCACAACAAAATGATTAAAATTCCAATGAATAATGCAAGGCATCTCCAATTCTTTAAGATCACCCAATTCTTTTCTATAACCATGACATTCTAAACCGAACCGTTTTGCTGCCCTCATAATATTTCCAGCACTGCAGCCATCTCTTGAAACTGCAGTTTCAATTCGCATCTGTTCCAAAGGGAGAAATTTCCCCCAATATGCAAAAATCATAGACAAAGATGCTGCTCCACATTCTGTAGCTTCCATCTGATAAATTGTAGGTGTTTTATGATAAGCACTACTCATCGCGATTCCCCCACATCGGGAAGACTTTACTGATTGGAGCTTTATCGCTCATTATAATCTGAACTGATACAGGCTCTCCATTTGATATGGTCAAATCCTTCCCTTTATCACTGCTAAAATAATATCCGCTTCTACTTTTTTCATCTGGTCTCAGCACACAAGTGACTGCAACTACAGGCCCATTCTGTGTTAAATACTCTGCCATTTGACCATCCGAGCCCAAAATTGCACCCATGCTATCTCTGCTGGATATGAAACTGTCAATATTCGATATTTCTGCTTCCATATGACCATATATCCCAGAATCTTTTGAATTCAAATACACTTCAGCAGTCATTCCCGGATGCAAGACTTTGGAAGTCTCCAAACCTACATAACACACGACAACCAAATCTTGATCAGTAATAGGAGACAGACTTGCAATCCCTATATTCGAATGGATAACCCCTTCCTCAGGCAAAAGCAATTTAGACACAATTCCATCTTGGTCTGATTTCACTGTCATCATCTTGCCGCTATAATCCTTTACTTTGAGCAACACATCCCCTTTGCTAACAAGTTTTCCCTCAAAAACCTCAATCGATTGTATTTTCCCCGCAACTGTACTAAATACTGTATTTGTATTGTAAGGTGCTGTCAAAAATCCAGATGCCGTTACTGTAGACGGAATATGTCCAACAAAGGCCCAGAAAACTGTAGCTGCAACAATAATCGCTGCCGCAATAATTCCGAGCCAAGACATAGGTGAGGTAACTTTTAACATACTATCCAGGCGGTCAGGAGAAGAAAGTCGTTCTAAGGAAGATTTTCTATACATATTAGCCATCAAAAATAGTCCTTCATCAAATTAGGCGAACCAACCCACTTTTCCCATAATTAGTCCGCCTATGCCAACATAAATCATTAATACTTTAATCCATATTTTTTATAAATACTTTTTTCCCACTGATAAAATTTCTTACCAGCATTCCATCCCCATTTAATACCATTCCAAACATCACCTGCAGCGCCTCCGCCTGAAACAGCATCTAAGCATCCCTCGTCCATTTCTTCATCAGTTCCTGTCAATGCAATCTGACGAACAACTTCTTTTAATTGATCCAGCTCTACTTTCTCTCCCTTTTCAGCAAAAAATTTTTGCAAATCTTCAAAATTATCCATAGAGTCTAGTTTGTCTTTTAAGTCCGAATTGTTAATGATTTCAATAATTCTCTCAGTATTCATTTATATTTCTCCTACTTATCTTCTTTTATACCTATGATATCCATATGATGCATAGAAAGCAATTTGTGCACCTGCCAAAACAAAACACGTTACCGTTCCTACAATACCACCAGATACATTATCCAAATCATCCGCATTGAGTTCATCCCCATTATTTGCAAGTGCTGATTCTTCAACCATTTGTTCAATATCAGCTAGCTCCAATTTAACACCATTTTTTTCAAACAATGCCTGTACTTCCTCATCCGAGGCCTGTTTTTTTAATTCTTCAACAAAATCCTTTTTCATCAGCAAGTTACTTGCATCAATAAATTTCTGTTCCATTTTATCCTCCTCAAATAATATACTCATATCCATTCTTAATCTTATCTTCAGATTCGAATATGTAACTATTGATCCTATTGATTGGATTTTTTCTCCTACCACTTGATGGTTACAAAAAAGCGCCAATCACAGTCTCCTTTCCTCATTATTAATTAGTTAGATACCGCATGACGTTTTATGCAGAACGCAGTCACATCGTATCAAAGGCCCTATAGAACAAGTGGCACTCCAATGGGATGCTCAGTTTGTCATGCAATTCCCAAAAACTAATTGTTGAGATTTAGTCTCAGCCACTATACAAATCAGATTATAATTATAAAACTGCATTTATTACCTAAATCCTCCACCCCCTTTTCCTGCTCCAAAAGCTTTAGAACTTTTTTTCAAAATCAATCGTAACGCAGGATTAATAATAAGACCACCTGATACATTATCCAGTGAATCTTCATTTAATTCACTGTTCTCCCCTAATACACTTTTGATTTGTTTAAACAGCACATTCATATCATCATTCGAAATGTTAATCCCCTTAGAATGAAGTACCTCGGAAAACTCTGAAATACTTTCTGCTTTACATAACTCTAATGATAATCCTTCATCTTCTTTTAAACAAATACTTAACTTGTCCAACACATCTTGTTCCATCAGTTTCACCTCCTTTTTCCTTCTCTTAATTGCCAAATAATATATCTTTTTATTGATCTAATAATATATACACACAATTTCATAATATATTACAATCAAAACTCAATTAAAAATTATGGATTTCCTAGACTTTAATTTTTTCTTCTAATTTCTTTAATGCTCTAAATAATATTACTCGTACATTCCCCTCTGTTGTCTTTAATTGAAAGGCAATTTCCGAATTACTAAGATTATAAAAGTATTTCCATATCACAGCCTTTCTTTGAGTTTCAGATAAATTTATTAATGCATGTGTTATTTCACTTCTCAAGAACTCAATATTCATAGCATAATCAATTTCATCTTTTCCAACATCAAATCCTTCAGTTAAAAGAGACTCATATGAGACATTATGTTTCTTATCACGATAATAGTTTTTTAAATAGTTATTTGTAATAACAAATAACCACGTTGACAAGGATGCCTTTTGTGAATCATATGTTCCGATTTTTTCATAGCATCGCAAAAAGATATCCGCTGTTAAATCTTCTGCCTCGTGAATATCCATTACATGCTTAGAAACATATCTTAAAATAGATTTATAGTACTTATTATATATTTCTTCGCACAATTCCTTATCTTTTGTATCCATGATATAAGTCCTAACATTAAGTTAAATTAAACACCATCAAACAAGATTCTAATAATCTAATGTTTTTTTAAATGGCAGTGAGGTTTACATTAATAACCAATGTATTTTCAAAAATATATCTTTCCATAATCAGTAGATCTAGATAATTACCCCAAAACAGCGGAGTTATTAGTAAAGCACTTCGTAACATCAACTGTAACTGGATAGACTAACCAATGCTTATTTCAATTTTTATTAATAACAGATTGTAACTTTTTCCTTTCCATCCAAAAATCTTTTTCAACATTCCAAAATCTATCTTTGAGCCACTAAACCCACGCCTCAGTATTCACTGCTTACCCTCACGCTCATATCGTTGTTATTTTGAATCATATACACTAAAAGTTAGTAGAAAGTTTTTCCAATAGTGTTACTATTATACAAATCAATATTACCACTCTGTTAATTAATTTTCAACTCTTACTTAAAATAAGAGTGCGAGGTGAACAGCATGAAGGAGCATAAGGATTTATATTTTCAGATTGGCGAACGTATCAAAAAGGCACGAAAGGCGTCCGGATTGACGCAGGAGAAATTGGCAGCTTACGTTGATGTTTCTGTACAGTATATTTCCGATCTGGAACGCGGTATAGTCGGAACATCTATCCCGACGCTGATAAAAATATGCAAAGTCTTACACGTGTCAAGCGATTATATTTTAATGAATAGACAGAATGATTCAGAAGAATCAGATTTATATCAGAAAATCAACTACTTGTCACCCCGGGAGAAAGAATTACTGGACCGGAGTGTTCAAATTCTCATGGAATCCTTTGCCTTTAATAAAAAGTAGAGAAAAATCCGCTTAACAATTCCGATACAATAATCTTACATATCACAAAAACAGTCTTTTCCCAATTCATCCTGGAAAGACTGTTTTTCTTTGTTATCCTCCATTTTTAAGTTCCTTTTGCGACTTTTCGATGCCGTGTGAAACATTCCCTTGCGATATCATTTCCGGTTTTAGCTCCTTTCGCGGGAATTCTTTATCTTGTCAACACCGGTTACTTCTACTATAATAGGACATGCGTTTACGGAAGAAAGACATCAGACAGATTGGAAAGGATTTATCATACATGTGGATTGCAGATCACTGGAAAGATTATGAGGTTATTGACTGTTCTTCAGGAGAAAAGCTGGAACGCTGGGGTGACTATACTCTTGTCCGCCCGGATCCCCAGGTCATCTGGGATACACCAAGAAAAGAGAAGGGATGGCATAAGATGAATGCCCACTATCACCGCAGCAAAAAGGGAGGCGGTGAATGGGAGTTTTTTGATCTTCCTGAACAGTGGACGATCAATTATCAGAGGCTGGGGCTCACCTTCAATCTGAAGCCCTTCAGCTTTAAGCATACCGGGCTGTTTCCGGAGCAGGCTGCGAACTGGGACTGGTTCTCGGAGAAAATCAGGAATGCGGGCAGACCTGTGAAAGTGCTGAATCTGTTTGCCTATACCGGAGGCGCTACGCTGGCGGCAGCCAGTGCCGGTGCCAGTGTCACTCATGTGGATGCTTCGAAAGGCATGGTGCAGTGGGCAAAGGAAAACGCTGCTTCTTCCGGTCTTGCCGACGCACCGATCCGCTGGCTTGTAGATGACTGCAAGAAATTTGTAGAACGCGAGATCCGCCGCGGAAATCACTACGATGCCATCATCATGGATCCCCCGTCCTACGGAAGAGGACCCAAAGGGGAAATCTGGAAAATCGAGGAAGCCATTTATCCTCTGGTAAAAACCTGTACACAGGTACTCTCCGACACCCCTCTCTTCTTCCTGATCAATTCCTACACCACCGGGCTGCAGCCGGCCGTGCTCGCCTATATGCTTGGCACCGAGATGAAGCGCTTCGGCGGCGAAGTCCATGCAGAAGAGATTGGTCTTCCGGTATCCTCGAACGGGCTGGTACTCCCCTGCGGAGCATCAGGCCGCTGGGAAGGGAATCCCACATTTTAATAGTTTCCTATTTTTATCAAATTTCGGACGCATCCAGATTTTTCTCTGGATGCGTCCTTTTTCTGTCAGCTCTCGATAGGACGCGCTCCTACACTTGCTTCTTCTGCGTACCCTCCCAGACAACTCTCCGTAGGACGCACTTTCCAATTGCTTCTTCCGCGTCCCCTCCCTGACAGCTTTCAATAGGACGCACTCTCCAATTGCTTCTTCTGCGTCCCCTTCCAGACAACTCTCCGTAGGACGCACTCCCCACTTGCTTTTTCTGCGTCCCCTTCCAGACAACTCTCCGTAGGACGCATCCACCACTTGCTTCTTCTGCGTCCCCTTCCTGACAGATCTCAGTAGGACGCACTTTCCACTTGCTTCTTCTGCGTCCCCTTCCAGACAACTCTCCGTAGGACGCATCCACCACTTGCCTCTTCTGCGTCCCCTTCCTGACAGATCTCAGTAGGACGCACTCCCCACTTGCTTCTTCTGCGTCCCCTTCCTGACATCTCTCCGTAGAACGCATCCACCACTTGCCTCTTCTGCGTCCCCTTCCAGACAGCTTTCAGTAGGACGCAATCCCCAATTGCTTCTTCTGCGTCCCCTTCCAGACAACTCTCCGTAGGACGCACTCTCCACTTGCTTCTTCTGCGTCCCCTTCCAGACAACTCTCCGTAGGACGCGCTCTCCACTTGCTTCTCCTGCGTACACCTTCTCCCCAAAGATTAAATTCCCGTGATTTCAGAATTTTCCTCCATATCCTCCGTGTGTTCTTCCGGAGGAACTGGTATGTGTGGTGGAAGAGCTGCGGTAGGAACTGCTGCTGCTTCCGGAGTCTCTGTCGTCATGGATGGGTTCTTTGGTTACATTTTTGCTGCGGAAATGGTCGGTGTGGATCCGCAGGTCGGAGCCCCCGGACAGATAGGCAAAGGCGGTGTTTTGCTTGCGTACGGTCTTGAAGGTGCGTTTTGTGCGTACCGCGGAGATCAGGGAGACGATTGCGCCCAGGATTACTCCGAGCAGGCCGCCTGCCATGAAATCGGTTGTGGTCGGCATAAAATATCCGGCAAAGGGTTTTCCTGCTTTTGCCGCCGAGATCATTTTGTCGGAGGCCGTCGCAAAGTTGTCGAAGGCCTGATAATATTCTGCCTCGCTGAGTCTGGATACCACTTTCCGCTCGATGTATTCCCGGGATTTGTCCGGGAAAGCGGTGATTCCGTATCCGTAGGTGGACAGCTGCCAGTCTCTGGAACCCATGGCAACCAGTAAAAGGACGCCGTCATCCCCTTCGCCCATGCCATACCCGTTGTAGTCATAAAAATCATCTGCGTAAGCCTCGGGGGTCTTCCCTTCCAGAGAGTCGACCGTGACTACGGCCACATCCATCTGCTGCCGCTCGCTGATTTCATCGAGTTTGGCAAGCAGCTCCTGCTCCTCACTGTCCGACAGAAGATCGGCATCGTCTACCAGGCGGGGAAGCTGCCGTTCCTCAGGAATCATCTGTGCCGGTGTCTGCGCATTACTCTGCTCTCCTGTCTGCACATTTGTCTGCGCATCACCCTGCTCTCCTGTTTGTGCATTTGTCTGCGCATCTGTCTGGCCGGCACCGGCCGGAGTCAGATTGTCTACAAAAAGCTTTTCCGTCTGCTCCAGATAATTGTAGATTCCATCGTAATAGGTAGAACCTTCGTCATAGGCATTCCAGAGCAGTTCTTTCTGTTCACTTGTGATCAGAGGCTCCAGTCCCTTGGAACTGGTGATATACCACTGCGTATCGCTGATGGCAAAAATGACATAGCCGCCTGTCAGCTGTTTTTCTTCTATAAAATGGTCTGTCACATCTACGATGCTGTCGACTTCCTGGCCTTCCCGGTTCAGGAAATAGACGGAAACCCCGTAGGCCGCCTGCATTGACTGTGCCATGCCATCAAGCGTCTCCATGCCGCTGTCGGTCACCACGCCATTTCTCTCGATATAGGCACTCTGCGTATCTGCTCTGACATTTCCGGCTGAAACGGCAAACATACCCGCGGCCAGCACCAGACATAACAGGAGAGAGAGAATATTTTTCTTCTTTTTCATCTTCCCCACCTCCTATACAAACATCATGACCAGCACGATCAGAGCGGTCACAATCAGTGCTGTAATAATAAAGATCACCAGGCGGGAGCGGAAAAAGGCTCCCCTGTCCACCGGCAAGTCGCCGGCAAACTTTCCGTTCTGTCCGTTCATGGCAAACTGGTAACTTTTGCCGTGATAAATCGTGGACAGCAGCCACACCGGGAACAGTCCGTAGGAGATATTCATCCCGCCCCAGTCTACCTTCCTTTTCGAGATTGTCAGGCTGTCATATTCTCTTACAGACCGGCGGAATTCTTCCTCCGCCGTGACAGTCATCCGCTCTTCTGCCCTTTTCCGGCACGCTTCATATCCCACATCATACCGGTCCGCCAGAAAACCGGACAGGTATGACATATTGAAAGGCTTCGCTTTCGCGACCTGAAATGGTTCGATCGTTTCCATGAGCTCATCCGCGAGTTTGGAAGAACCATCCACCGGCACATACTTCAGGCTGATTGTCCCGGCTCTTCTGCAATCATAGGTTTCCGTCTCGGTATACCTGTAGCTGCTGTCCTGATAGTGAGAAATCTTGTACCCGGTAAAAGTAAAATCCACGTCTGCCGAAGAGGAAAACAGCCAGAAGGGAACATATACGCCCTTGATTTCATCGGGATGCCCTTTGGCACCGAACACTTTCGGCACATATTTCCGGCTTTTAATATGCTTCCGGAACTTTTCTACCGCCTGCTTTTTCGTTTCCTTAAACGGAATGATCAGATCCGGCCGCAGATCCCCCGCGAACTGTCCTTTCATGATGACATTGTTGTCACAGTACGGGCACTTTGAAGCCGCTGCCGTCGGTTCCGCCACAATCTCTGCCCCGCACGACTGGCATTCATAAACACGCATATTCGCCGTCTCATCCGCCTGCCACACTTCCGAATCCAGCTGAAGCTGCGCGTCTTCCGTTTCCATATTCTGCTTCAGCTCCTCCGGAAAAAAATCAGAGTCACAAAACGGGCATTTCAGCTTTTGCAGCTTCGGGTCGAAGGCGAGTGCTCCTCCGCAGTTCGGGCATTTATAAGATACAACATCTGCCATAGCCATTCTCCTTTCTACTGTTCAAGTTTATCAGTCTGTATTTTCAATACTCGCTCTTGCGAGTATTGGTGCAGGATTCGGGTCCGCTTAAGCGGACATAATTCCAATCCGAATCCCTGCACATCCTCGCGGAGCGTATATCAGATGGGAGATTGTACTCCCACTGATAGAAAATTGTTGCTCCCACTTAATGCTCTACGCATTTGAAGCGGGAGTCATCTCCCATCTGGTATAGTTCTATTTTAACATCTGCAGCCCTGTTACGCATCCTCCATTTGTGTTTTTCCAACACATCTCCTGACAAAACAAAGAGTTTCGCTTGCGAAACTCTCGCGCGGTGCGCGGTCTGTTTAGTGACATAATTCCTTGTACGCGCACCTGCGCATCCTTAGCGGAGCGCATTTTTGTGTCATAGGAAATCGAAATTTCCTATGACACAAGAAAAGCCCGGCAGAGTGTGTGAACTCCACCGGGCTTTATCTCAGTGTGAGAGACCCCCACTTCTTAAGTGGCGGGTAATGACAAGCTCGTCTCAGTGGGGGTCCAATCTCCCACTGAGATAAACGCTCCGCGAGGATGCGCATCTTCAGAGCAAAAGCGCTTTATAACATTTTTTTCTTCCACAGTACAAATAAGGTCGCGATACACACTCCGACGATGATCAGACAAATGATGCCAAATCCGTGGGGCGTGGTGGAAAGCGGCATCCATCTGCCGTCCACATTCATTCCGTAAATGCCGGATATGATTGTCGGGATCGCCATGACAACGGTGATGGATGTCAGGTATTTCATGACATTGTTCAGGCGGTTGTTGATGACCGAAGACAAAAGCTCTCTGGTACCGTTGATGATATCCCGGTAAATGGATGTCATCTCGATCGCCTGCTGGTTCTCAATGATGACGTCATCCAGAAGTTCCGTGTCCTCCGGATACTGCTCGAGCCGTTTATACCTGGAAAGACGCTCAAGAACGACACTGTTCGCTCTTAAGGACGTCGCGAAGTAGACCAGTGTGGATTCCAGCTCATGCAGCTGTACAAGATCCAGGTCCTCCGTTGTATCGTTGATATCCTCCTCGATCTCCGTGCGCTGTTTATCAATGATCCGAAGGGAGCTCTGATACATCGCGGCGGTGCGGAACAGGATCTGATACACAAACCGCATCTTTTTCTTGGTCGAAAATTCCCGGACTCTGCGCTCTATAAAGTGCTGCAGGATCGGAGTCTCTTCCGTGCAGACGGTAATGATGCAGTCCGTTGTAAGAAGAATACCGAGAGGGATTGTCGTATAGTTCTTTGACTCGTGACGGATCTCGGCCGTCGGGATATCCACGAGGATCAGAGAGTATCCGTCCTCGATCTCGATACGGGAGCTCTCCTCCTCATCCAGTGCGGCGCGCACATCGGCGATATCGATTTCAAATTGCTCTGCAATCTCCTGACTTTCCTCCATCGTCGGATTCGTCATCATGATCCAGACACCCGCCTGCACACCTTCTACTTCGTGAATCACCCGGTTGTCTGTCATATACATTTTCATCATGAGTGCTCACCGCCTTTCCCTATATATCT
The DNA here is from genome assembly GCA_946546945.1 of uncultured Lachnospiraceae bacterium. Classification (GTDB taxonomy): domain Bacteria; phylum Bacillota; class Clostridia; order Lachnospirales; family Lachnospiraceae; genus Eubacterium_I. Next base: position 179,742 of record CAMNOU010000001.1, on the reverse strand, counting down.
TTAACAGTATACCAAGTTTAGCCTGATTTTTAAAGTCAAAAATGTCACGGCATCAGATCTTCTTTGCGCAGATATCTGCCAGACAGCAGCGGCTGCAGTAAGGCTTCGTCCGGGCCGTGCAGACTTCTCTTCCGTGATAAACGAACCTGTGGCACAGGTCATTTCCCTCCTCCGGCGGTACAATCTTCCGGAGTGCCATCTCGACCTTCTTCGGATCTTTCAGGTTATCTACGAGGCCGATCCGGTTGCTCAGGCGGATGCAGTGCGTGTCTGTCACGATCGCCGGCTTTCTGAAAACATCTCCCATGATCAGATTGGCGCTTTTTCTTCCGACGCCGGGGAGTTTCAGCAATTCATCAAAGTCGTCCGGCACCTCCCCGCCGTACTCATCCCGCAGCATACGCATGCAGGCACTGATATCCCGGGCCTTGCTTTTCCCGAGTCCGCACGGGCGGACGATTTCCTCTATATCTTCAGGTTCTGCATCCGCCAGCGCCAGTGCTGTCGGATATTTTGCATACAGATGCGGAACGATCCGGTTTACTCTCTCATCCGTACACTGCGCAGCAAGCCGCACACTGACCAGCAGTTTCCATGCGTCATCATAGTCCAGGGTGCAGTCAGCGTCGGGGTACTCCTGTTTCAGACGTTCAATAACCTCCAGTGCCAGTTCTTCTTTTGTCATAGTCTCTCCCTTTCCGATTATCTGCATTCCTCTCTTCAATCAGGTACACGCCTTTAACCATCATATTCCTTCCCGGCGCAAATAGCAAGCCATTTGTCCGCAGACACAGGAAAAGTAACGGTTTTCCCGCAAAAAGGATATTGCTTTTTACTTCTGACATCATTATACTAGATAGGAAAGTATTGTTTTTCACCAAAGAATGAGGCATCCATACACATGATAGCAAACTCTTCCGGATATAATCTTAAAAAAAGGAAAAAGCGCATGAAGCGCAGACAAATGTTTCAGAAATTCTCTGCCCTTCTGCTCATTATCATTGCACTGATTGCTTTGTCATACATTCTCGCAGCCCTTCATTTCCATCATCGTTTTCTCCCCAGAACGACGATTAATGGTGTCCATGTGGCTGGGAAGACTGCAGACAAGGCGATGACTGCACTCGAAGAATCCATAGAGAACTATGCCCTGGAGGTAAAGTTCCTGAATGATCAGACGCAGACCATCCAGGGTCAGTCCATCGACTACACCTGTGCGGTCGGAGACGGGATTGCGGCACTTCTTGACGGGCAGCACAAATTTGCGTGGTTCTTTGCCCTGATGAACGGCCCGGAGTATACGATCGATATGAATCCGCAGTATTCCGAAAGCCTTCTGCAGACAGAGCTCGCGCGCATGCCCCAGCTGCAGGAAGATCAGATGATTCCGCCCGAAGATGCGGGCATTATATTTGAAAACGGCTCTTTTGAGATCGTTCCCGAGACAGAAGGAACCACCATCAACCGTCCTCTGACAGAGGCTCTGATCCGGAACGCGATTCTCGCAGGTGAGACGGAACTGGATCTGACAGAAAAAAAGGTTTATTCCAGTCCTTCCGTCCGGTCGGATGACGCAGAGCTCGTGCAGACCCTGAAAGATCTGAATCAATACAGCAAAGCATCCGTTACCTACGAGCTGTACAACAAGAAGACCGTCACTGTGGATATCGATACGATGAAAACCTGGCTGAAGCGGGATGAAAATGACCGCTATTCTTTCGACCGGGATCGCTGGGAATCAGAAATCTATGAGTATGTGAAGGATCTTGCCATGAGCTATGACACGGTCTATAAGACACACCAGTTCCGGACCACCGCCGGCGCAGAGGTCGTTCTTCCCGCCGATGGCTATTACGGATGGAAGATCGATGTTACCGAAGAGTCAAAGAAACTGTCGGAAGACATCTCTCAGGGAAATACGGTCAGCAGGGAACCCGTTTATAAAAGAAGAGAAGCTTCTTCTCCGGATGACAATAACGGGTTTGGAAACACCTACTGCGAAATCAATCTAACCGGACAGCACATGTGGATCTATAAAAACGGCGCTCTGGAACTGGAGACTGATATTGTATCCGGTACCAATACGGATAAACTCCGGACGCCCGCGGGTGCCTTTGCCGCGTACGATAAGCAATCGCCGAAGATCCTGCAGGGCGACCGCCAGGAAGACGGCTCCTTCGGATATCGCTCCGAAGTGAATTACTGGATCCGTCTGACAGAAGACGGCGTCGGCATACATGACGCATCCTGGAGGGACTCCTTCGGCGGCAGTATCTGGAAGGAGAACGGCTCCCACGGATGTATCAATGTGCCGCCTGAACTGGCGCAGAAGATTTATAATCTGATTGACGAAGATATGCCGATCTGCGTCTATTATCTGAACTGAAATAATAAGGAAGGGGTATGGTTCTCATCTGAAAACCATACCCCTTCCTTTTGTCTGCTTTTTATTTTGTTCCGAAAATCCGGTCGCCGGCATCTCCCAGTCCGGGACAGATGTAGGCATCCTGATTCAATTCACGGTCAAGCTGGCCGACGTAGATCTGAACATCCGGATGCGCCTCGTGCAGCCGCATCAGACCTTCCGGGGCCGCGATAATAAACATGCATTTGATGTTTTTCCCGCCGTGCTGTTTAATGAAATCAACAGCTGCAATCGCAGAACCGCCGGTTGCCAGCATGGGATCAACGACCAGGATCGTACGCTGCTCGATCGGATCCGGCAGCTTGCAGTAGTATTCGTGCGGCGCATGCGTTTCCGGATCTCTGTACAGACCGATATGTCCGATTTTTGCCGTGGGAACCAATGTTGTAATACCGCCCACCATACCAAGTCCCGCACGCAGGACCGGAACGATCGCAAGCTTTTTCCCTGCAATCATCGGGGTCATGCAGGTCTCGATCGGCGTCTCGACTTCGACATCCTCGGTCGGCAGATCACTCAGTGCTTCATACCCCATCAATACCGCAATCTCCTCCACCAGTTTTCGAAATTCATTCGTTCCGGTGTTTTTGTCGCGGATCACAGATATTTTATGTTTGATCAGCGGATGCGACATGATAAAGACATTATCCATTTGTAAAACCTCCATGAGTAAAAATTTACTTTCCTATAGAGTTTACTCTAATCACGGACATCTGTCAATTCCGCCATATCATACAGATAATCAGGTTTTTTCAAAGGCTTGACAAAAACGCCTTCGTCTACAGCCGCAAGGATCTGCTTCCGGGGTTTCAAGACCCCTCCGATTACCTCTCCGTCAGAAGCTTTCCGGTACCAGGGAAGTTCCGCCGCCATCGCCTGCATGACTTCCTCTTCATTTTCGAAGGGGAATTCTGTCTCCAGCGCTCTTGCCAGCTCACAGATGAGTTCCTGATTGCTGAACAGTGTGTCCGGCTCGAAAACGGCATTTGTTTCCTGAAAACGGCGCTCTGTATTGACGTAACTGCCTGTCGCGTGGATCGGTGCTGTTCCGGGCAGAATGACATCTGCCAGATCCGCTGCCGGCGTTCTGTGCGTGTCACTCACCATCAGGAATTCCAGGTCTTTGACAAGTTCCGGGTCAGGGTTCTCTCCAAAGACCAGCAGGCCTTTCACTCCGTCCAGGCATTCGGCTCCCTCTGTGATTCCGAGAAGTGCCAGTCCCTGACTGTTGTTTTTCGCTTTCAGCATGACGATGCCGTCCCGCGGGCTTCCGATATGGCCGGAAACCAGGGCAATATCCGCAATCAATTCCGCACATTCTTCAGAAACCACATTCTGCTGGAACACGATCATGGCCTTTTTGGCGCCCTGATAGCATCTTGCGACATGGGCCGCCTCATCGGAAACAATATTCTTCTCCACCGATGCCTTCAGTTCTTCGTATCCTTCCAGGCCTTCTCCCGCGCCTGTCGACAGCATTGCCTTCAGAATCTGCTTTAAGAAGTTCAGGTTATCCGGTGTGTAGACCGCTTTGGTCAAAAATGGCAAATGCGCCTGCTCATATCCGGCCGGATTGATCAGGAGCACCTTTGCTCCGGCTTTTGCAGCCTGCATCAGCTTGACACGCATCACGGCGTTTTCCTTTGCGTCAAATCCCACTGCCAGTATGATTTCCGTGCTGAGCAGTTCATCGATGGTATTCGGAGATGCATTCAGTCCCAGAACCGTCTCCAGTCCGCAGGGACGGTTATCAAAGGAAAAGATCCTGGCTCCGAGACGGTCCGCAAATTTTTTGGCTGTATAGGCTTCTTCTGTTGTGAAACGATCCGATACTGCCACGGCCACCGCATCTTTTCCGCAGCGTCTGCCGATGGACTGGATGGATTTCACCGTCCTGATCGTAGCGTCATGCCAGGTCGCGCGCTGAAACTCTCCGCTGCTGTCATTGTGCGGGCCGGCTTTGATCAGCGGTGAGCTGATCCTGTTTTCTTCTTTGCACGCCGCGGAGAATCCGAATTTTCCGTTGACGCAGAGCACGCCCCGGTTCACAGGACCTTCCTGATCCGGCATGGCCCGTACCGGCAGACTGCCGCAGCTTTCTGTCCGGACAGAGCATCCCACGGAACAGAATCCGCAGATGGTCTCTGTCTCTTCTGTCTGAAGCGGAATCTGTTTTGCCGTTGGCATCCGTTCCTGAAGCGCGCCGGTCGGGCAGACACTCACGCACTGACCGCAGCTGATGCAGCCGCTCTCCATGAGCGGACGCTCCAGGGCAGGCAGAACAACGGTGTCAAATCCGCGGTTGACAAATCCCAGCGCTCCGACGCCCATAATCTCGTCACAGGCGCGGACGCAGAGACCGCACAGAATACATTTATTCGGATCTCTCTCTATGAACGGATGATGATCTTCGAAGTCTGTCCGGTTGATTTCTCCGGCAATCCGCTCCGGTTTCACATCATACTGATTGGCGTAGCGCACCAGTTTGCAGTCAAAGTAATCATGGCAGCCGCATTCCAGACAGCGGGAAGCCTCTTTCTTTGCCTGCTCTTTCGTATATCCCTTTACGACCTCAATGAAATTATCTTTGCGCGCTGCGGCGTCCAGCTGTTCCATCGCGGGGCGGCACATGCGTTCCCGGTCCTCAAAGGTCTTTTCTGTGATATCTGTGCGGACGACATTGTATTCCGGGTGATAGGAAATCTGCTCCCCATTCAGCCAGGCATCCACGATATCGCTGGATTTTTCCGCATCCGCGATGGACTCGATGGCAATTGATATCTTGTCGTTTCCGCAGTCACCTCCGGCAAATACGCCGGGAAGTTTTGTCATGAAGGTGTCTTTATCGTAGACGATTCCTTTTTTCCGTGTCAGTTCTACGCCTTCGATTCCCTGCGGATCTACCGCCTGACCGATGGCCAGAATGACCATATCCACATCGAGCTGCTCGGTTTTTCCTTCGACCGGTTTCGGGGATCGTCTGCCGCTGGCATCGGGCTCTCCAAGCTCCATCACCTGCAGGGTCACGGATCCGACACGGCCGTCCTCTCCTGCCCGGATCTCCAGAGGATTCCTCAGGTTCTTAAAGATAACGCCTTCTTCTTCGGCTTCCTCGATCTCCAGCAGATCTGCCGGCATTTCATCTTTGGTCCGCCGATAAATATTATAGACTTTCTCCGCACCCAGACGCACGGCGCTCCGGCAGGCGTCCATGGCTGTATTTCCGCCGCCGACGACTGCCACTTTTCTTCCCATGACAAAGGGTTCGTTGCGCTCGATTTTCCCCAGGAAATCGATTCCTCCGATTACGCCCGGCGTATCCTCGCCTTTACAGCCCACGCCGGTGGATTTCCAGGCGCCGATTCCGAGGCAGACAGCGTCGTATTTTGCGCGGATGGTCTCAAAGGAAATATCCCGCCCGATTTTCGTATTCGTCCGGATCTCCACGCCCATGGCACGGATCAGAGAGATTTCCTCTTCCAGTACTTCTTTGGGGAGACGGTATTCCGGGATGCCGTAGCGCAGCATTCCGCCCGCATAGGGCATTGCTTCAAAAATCGTCACCGCATGTCCCTTCTGCCGCAGGAAATAAGCCATGGATAATCCGTAAGGGCCTCCGCCGATCACGGCGACCTTTCTTCCGGTATCGCTTTCGCATTCCGGCATCCACGCTTCCCCATCCAGATCTGTATCTCCGGCAAACCGCTTCAGCGCCGCGATCGAGACTGGTTCTTCGACCAGTCCGCGTCTGCAGGCTGTCTCGCAGGGATGCGGGCACACCCGTCCGATGGACGCGGGGATAGGGATTTTGTCTTTGATCAGCTGTAAGGCCTCTTTATAACGTCCCTCCGCAATGAGCCCCACATAGCCCTGGCAGTCCGTATGCGCCGGACATTCTCTCACACAGGGCGGTCTGCAGTCGCCGAGGTGATTGGTCAGAAGGAGCTCCAGATTTGTCTTTCTGGATTCCCGGATCCGCTCGCTGGTGGTGCGCACGATCATGCCCGGAGCAACTTCGGTTGCGCATGCTTTCAGGAGCTTCGGGTTGCCTTCCACCTCCACGACACAGAGGCCGCAGGCTCCGTACACTTCCATTCTGTCATCATAGCACAGGGTCGGGATAAAAATATCATTTTCTCTCGCCGCCTGCAGAATCGTCTGCCCGGGCAGCACTGTCACTTCTTTTCCGTCTATATTGATTCTGTATTCTTTTACCATATCACACCGCCTTACCTGATTTCGATTGCGTTAAAGTTGCAGCTTTCCATACATTTTCCGCATTTGATGCAGGCATCCGTGTCAATGACATGCTGTTCCTTCACCTTGCCTGTAATCGCATGTACCGGACAATTGCGCGCACAAAGGGTACAGCCCCTGCACGCTTCGGTAATGTGATACGTAAGCAGCGATTTGCATGATTTTGCCGTACATGTATGTCTGTAAATATGATCCTCATATTCATTCCGGAAATATTTCAGTGTGGTAAGAATGGGGTTGGGCGCGGTCTGTCCCAGACCGCACATGGCTCCCTCGCGTACCTTCATGGAGAGTTCCTCTAAAAGCTCGATATCGCCGTCCCGTCCCTCTCCGTTCGTGATGCGCTCCAGGATTTCCAGCATCCGTCTGGTGCCGATCCGGCAGTAATTACATTTTCCGCAGGACTCTTTTCTTGTAAAATCAAGGAAATACCGTGCCATATCGACCATACAGGTACTCTCATCCATAACGATCATACCGCCGGATCCTACGATCGCTCCGGTCTTGTTGATGTCTTCATAGGTCACCGGTGTATCAATCAGTTCTGCAGGGATACATCCGCCGGATGGGCCGCCCATCTGAACCGCCTTGAACTGTTTATCCTCTTTGATCCCGCCGCCGGTGCCGAAGATGACATCCTTCAGCGGAAGCCCCATCGGCACTTCCGCGAGTCCTCCTTTTTTGACCTTTCCCGCCAGGGCAAACACCTTCGTTCCGGGACTTTTTTCTGTTCCGTAAGCCGCGAAGGCTTCGCCGCCGTTGGCAATGATCCAGGCCACATTGGCCAGAGTCTCTACATTATTGATATTGGTCGGTTTCTGCCAGTACCCCTTCTGTGCGGGAAACGGAGGCTTCAGCCTCGGCATGCCCCGCTCACCCTCGAGGGACGCGATCAGCGCGGTCTCCTCGCCGCAGACAAAGGCTCCGGCCCCGGCCTTAATGCGAATATCAAAATCCCATCCGGAGCGGAAGATATTTTTCCCCAGGAATCCTTTTTCGCGGGCCTGCTCCAGCGCTATGGTCAGCCGCTCGATGGCCAGCGGATACTCCGCCCGGACATAGATGATGCCCTCGGATGCGCCGATGGCATATCCCCCGATGATCAGCCCTTCCAGGACGGAATGCGGGTCTCCTTCGAGCACGCTGCGGTCCATGAATGCTCCCGGATCGCCCTCATCGGCATTACATACAATGTATTTCTGCGTTCCCTCATTATTGCGTGCCGCATTCCATTTGAACCAGGTCGGGAATCCGGCTCCGCCTCTCCCGCGAAGTCCGGCTGTTTTGATTTCCTCAATAACTTCGCCGGCAGTCATTCCGGACAGCACTTTTTCAGCCGCCTGATAACCGCCTTCGCGGATATATTCTTCGATATGCTCGGGATTGATCCGCCCGCAGTTGCGAAGAACGATCCTCTTCTGTCCTGCGAGGATGGCGGCATCCTTTTCCGGAATCAGGTCATCCGTATCAATCTCTCCGCCAATCAGGTGCTTCTCTACGATTTCTCTGACCCTGTCCTCATGTACTTTGACATAACGGGCCTGCAGGCTGCCATCATCGCCGTATACATCCACAACAGGCTCCAGGTAGCAGGTCCCGATACATCCTGTTTTATCTACCGTTACATTGGAAAGATGCTCTTTTTCAATCAGTCTGATAAACTCTGCTTCTGTTTTTTTGGCACCGCTTGCGATTCCGCAGCTTCCCTGCCCGATGACAACTCTCATGACTGCACCTCCCCGTTTTCTCTTGCCCGGATCTCATCCAGGATTTTTACGACGGTATCCTTCGTCAGGTTTCCGTATGTCTCTTCTCCCTCCAGGCTTTTCACCATCATGACCGGCGCCAGAGAACAGCAGCCAAGACAGGCCACGTTGTTCAGGGTAAAAATCCCGTCTTCAGTGGTCTCGCCGTCGCGGATCCCAAGATGTTCGGATACCGCTTCCTGTACCTTGTCTGCTCCATTGACATGGCAGGCAGTTCCCTTACAAAGCATGATCAGATATTTTCCCACAGGGGAAAGCCTGAACTGCGCATAGAACGTCGCCACTCCGTAGATTCTGGCCGGGGCAATCCCGGTCCGCTGCGAAATATACTCGATTGCATCCTGTGACAAATATCCATAGATGTCCTGCGCCTGCTGCAAAATCGTGATCAGACTTCCGGGCACAGCCGCATATTTCTCAAGTGTCGGTCCCAGGAGTGTAAAATCCTGACCGGAGGATTGATTGTTTCCCTTCATGATTTTTTGTTCCTTTCCTCTTCAAACACATATCTTTGCTTCTTCCAGTTATCAATTACTAAGAATATCATAGTGAATAGACTCTGTCAAAAAACTAACAGGTGGTTTATTCTTTGTTTTCAAAAAAATCCAAGTTGATATTCCGGACCATTTTCGTTATACTGGTAATGCTGTGTAAATCGCAGCAGAGATTTAGAACAAAAGAAAAGAGGAGAATGAGTGAATATGAATGAAAACGGAAGTGGAATCTACAATGCAAAAGTCCTCGGGCTTCCCAGGATGCTGATCCTCGGCCTTCAGCATATGTTCGCGATGTTCGGCGCGACCATTCTGGTTCCGATCCTGGTCAATTCCTACTTTCACGGAGAAGGTCTGTCTGTTCAGGTCACCTTGTTCTGCGCGGGCGCCGGCACTCTGCTTTTTCACCTGATGACAAAGTTCAAGGTGCCTGCATTCCTGGGGTCTTCCTTTGCCTTTCTGGGCGGCTTCGCAACGGTGGCCGAACTTGACTCCGGCATCTTTGCCGGAATGAGTTACGGGGAAAAACTTCCCTATGCCTGCGGCGGTGTGCTGGTGGCAGGACTCTTATACCTGATCCTCGCCCTGATCGTAAAAACGATCGGCGTAAAGCGCGTCATGCGTTTTCTTCCCCCTGTGGTCACCGGCCCGATCATCATCTGCATCGGCCTGACCCTGGCGCCCTCAGCGATTTCAAACGCTTCGACCTGCTGGCCGCTTGCGCTGATCGCCCTGGCAAGCGTCATCATCTTCAGCATCTGGGGCAAGGGCATGCTGAAAATCATCCCGATCCTGATGGGGATCCTTGTATCCTATGCTGCCGCCATCATCATGAATGCGGCTGGCCTGACCTGCGCGGACGGAAGTGCGATCCTGAACTTTTCCGGTGTTGCCAACAGCGCCGTACTCGGTGTCCCGGACTTTTTCCTGTGTAAGTTTAATGTTACCGCCATTGTAGCCATGGCTCCCATCGCGATTGCGTCCATGATGGAGCACGTGGGCGATGTCTCCGCTATCTCAGCGACGGTCAATCAGAATTTCCTTGCTGATCCCGGCCTGCACCGCACCCTGATCGGCGACGGACTCGCTACCGCCTTTTCCGCTCTGATCGGCGGTCCGGCCAACACGACCTACGGTGAGAACACCAGTGTCCTGGCGCTGAGCCGTGTGTACGACCCCCGGGTCATCCGCCTGGCGGCCTTTTACGCAATCATCTTAAGCTTTATCCCGAAAATGGCCGGCATCATCAGCTCGCTTCCTTCCGCCATCATCGGCGGCATCAGTTTCATCCTCTACGGAATGATCTCGGCCGTCGGCGTACGAAACATGGCTGAAAACAAAGTCGATCTGACGAAATCACGCAACCTGGTCATCGCTGCCTGTATCCTCGTATGCGGACTTGGCTTTTCAAACGGCCTGTCCTTTACCATTGGGCAGACACCGGTCACCCTGACCAGCCTGGCTCTCGCAGCCATCGTCGGGATTGTCCTGAATGCCATCCTTCCCGGGAATGAATACCGGTTTGAGGAAAATTAAAGCGGGCTTTCCCTACACCCGCAGTTCGCAGTTATCTATGTCGAGATACCTGCCCATTTTAAATCCTACCTCGTGCATCGTACCGCACCAGGTAAAACCGAATTTCTGATGCAGTCTTTCACTTGCCTGATTTCCGGTAGTAATGACCGATACGACCAGATGGATCCCGGGATTTTCCCGGGCCATCCTGAGAATCTTCTCCATCAGCGCGGAGGCGATTCCCTTTCGGCGGTCTTCCGGCGCAATATAGACAGACAGCTCCACGGTAGAACGGTATGCTTCTTTCTGACGATACGGTGATAAAGAAGCATATCCGGCTATCCTGCCGCCTGTCATGGCCACGATGAGCGGATGCAGTCCGCTTTGATGCTCCCCGAACCAGGTCTTCCATTCTGTCATCGTCTTTTTATTCAGATCCAGTGTCGCCGTTCCGTGCTCCACTTCATAATTATAAATTTCCAGAAGCCGCTTCAGGTCTGCTTCTTTTGCCATACGGATCTCTATTTCATTCCTCATATTGAATTCCTATCATCGTCAGTCCATGCGCGGGTGCCGTCGGTCCGGCAGCGCTCCGGTCCTTTGCATCCAGTATTTCTTTGATATCCTCAGGACGGATTTTCCCGGTCCCTGCCTGAAGCAGGGTTCCCGCGATAATGCGCACCATATTATACAGAAAACCGCTTCCCGTCACCCGGATCGTGATGATGTCTTCTGTTTTTCTCACCGAGCAGGCATAGATGGTCCGCACCGTGTCTTCTGCCTGTGAATTTGCCGAACAGAAACTTTTAAAGTCATGGGTTCCGACCAGCAGATCCGCGGCTTTCTGCATCGCCTCCACATCGATCCCGTAATACAGAAAATAAGTATCCCGGCGCCTGGTCGGGTCCGGGAATCTCCGGTTCAGGATCCGGTATTCATAAGTCTTTCTGCTCTCACACCGCCGCGGATGCCAGTCATCCGGGACCTGACGGGAGTCCTGCACCACGATATCCTCCGGCAGCCGCTGATTTAAGGCATAGGAGATCTTGTCAGCAGGCATGCGCGTGCCGGTATCAAAAACAGCAACATTGCCCAGCGAGTGCACGCCGGAATCTGTCCGGCTGGCACCGGTCACCTTAATGTCTTCTCCGAGAAGATCCGAGAGTGCCTGATTCAGCACTTCTTCAATCGTAATCCCGTTCGGCTGAACCTGCCAGCCGCAGTAATTCGTCCCATCGTAGGCTACAACAAGCCTGATCCGCTTCATAAACATCCCTTCCGTCCTGCTGCGCTTCTTGAACTGCCATCATAAAAAGCGGATCACAATGATCAGCGCCAGAAAAGCCAGTATGATCACATAAGCAGCAAAGTCTGTGCGTGTATATTTGAGAGGCTTCATCTTTGTTCGTCCCTCGCCTCCGCGGTAACATCTTGCTTCCATGGCAGTAGCCAGATCATTGGCCCTGCGGAATGCCGATACAAACAGCGGAATCAGGATCGGAGTCAGCCCCTTTACTTTTTTAATCAGTCCCCCCTCATCGAAATCAGCGCCGCGCGCCATCTGCGCTTTTTTGATCTTGTCTGCCTCCTCGGCAAGAATCGGGATAAACCGGAGCGCAATCGACATCATCATGGCGATCTCGTGAATCGGGACACGGGCCTTTGTCAGAAAATGCAGCCCTTCTTCCATCCCGTCTGTCAATTGATTCGGCGTGGTCGTCAGTGTCATGACAGAGGTACCGGCCACAAGATAGATCAGGCGAATGGAATAATAAACCGTATTCCGAATGCTCTGACTGCTGATGCTGATAAAATGCCAGCGTACCAGCACATCATCTCCCGCCGCAAAAAACAGGTTAAAAAATGCCGTGAGCAGGATCAGCACCCAGATGGCCCGCACACCTTTCAGCATCATGGAAACAGGCACTTTGGAAAGTACAATGATCCACATGAGAAACAGTGTGACAAGAATCAGTGACAGGGTTCTGTTTGCAAGAAAAAGCGTCACGATATATACAATTGTTGAAAACAGCTTCACTCTGGGATCCAGTCTGTGAATCACAGAATCCGCCGGATAGTACTGTCCGAGTGTAATGTCTTTTAACATAGCTTCCTTATTTCTTTTTTTGCTTCTGATATCGTGGTAACAGAGGGATCGACAGGGATTCCCCTCTCTCGCAGTCCGGCCATCAGTTCCGTTACCCGGGGAACATTCAGGGAGGCCTCTTTTAAGGTGTCCGTATAGGAAAAGACTTCGCCCGGCGTGCCGTCCAGCATGACTCCGCCGTGGTTCAGAACAATGATACGCTCCACATATTCCGCTACATCCTCCATGCTGTGGGACACCATGATCACCGTCATATGCATCTGTTCATGCAGATCACGGATCAGGGAAAACAATGCCTTCCTTCCCCGGGGATCCAGCCCGGCAGCCGGTTCGTCCAGAATCAGCACCGACGGCGTCATCGCCAGGACTCCTGCGATCGCCGCACGCCGTTTCTGGCCGCCGGAAAGTTCAAAAGGAGAAAGTTCCCAGCATTCTTCGGGAAGTCCCGCCAGCAGAAGAGCTTCCTTTGCTTTTTCCAGTGAGTCCTCCGCACGCAATCCCTGATTCTTCGGCCCGTAGGCCACATCTTTGAGCACAGTCGTCTCAAAAAGCTGGTATTCCGGATACTGAAAAACCAGCCCGACCTGCCCCCGCAGGGTCCTCATGGAAAACCCGGGCGCATAGATATCCTGCCCTTCATAGCAGATCTTTCCCCTGTCTGTCCTGAGCAGACCGTTCAGCAGCTGGATCAGAGTGGATTTTCCGGATCCGGTATGGCCGATGAGGCCGATAAATTCCCCCTCGTGAATTTCCAGCGACACGTCCGTCAGCGCCTGGACTTCATAAGAGGTCCCTTCGCCATAGATATAGGAAACATGTTCCAGAGATATCCGGCTTTTCCCGGCTTCCTGCTTTTCTTTCTCCTGATCCATCACGGCAATCGTTCCGGCTTCCTCCGCCGGGATCCACTGAACGTCATCCCCGCCGTCTTTCTCTGCCGGCTGTGAGATCCATTGAATATCCTCTACGGCGGCTTCTCCTGTTTCCGAACGATCCCCGGAATCTACAGACTCCTTTTTCACCTGTTTACAGATGGCATCTGCAAGTTCTTCACAGCTCAGGACTGCCTCCGGCAGATCCATGCCTTCCGCTCTCAGCTCATTGGCCAGGCGGGTCATCTGCGGTACATCCAGTCCGTACTGCTGCAGGGCTTCCTCCCTGGCAAAAATCTCCACCGGTGTTCCCTGCATCGCGATGCGGCCGTGATCCATGACAAAAATATGGTCCGCGCCTGCCGCCTCTTCCATATCGTGCGTGATCAGGATGATGGTCACGCCCTCTTCGCGATTCAGCCGGTGCACCGTTTTCAGAACTTCTTCCCGCCCGTTCGGATCCAGCATGGCGGTCGCCTCATCCATAATAATGCATTTCGGTTTCATGGCCACCACACCAGCAATCGCTACGCGCTGTTTCTGACCGCCGGAAAGCCGGTTCGGAGAGTGATACCGGTAAGCGCTCATCCCTGTCGCTTCCAGGCTCTGGGCCACTCTCGTCCAGATTTCTTCTGCCGGGACTCCCAGGTTTTCCGGTCCGAACGCAACATCCTCTTCCACCACGCCTGCCACGATCTGATTATCGGGATTCTGAAAGATCATCCCTGCCGACTGACGGATCTCCCATGTGTTCGTCTCATCCGTCACATCTTTCCCGTCTACCCAGAGCGACCCCTCCGTCGGGGAGAGCAGCACATTCAAATGTTTCGCAAACGTTGATTTTCCGGAACCGTTGTGCCCAATGATCGCAATAAACTGCCCCTCCTGCACATCCAGGTCGACCCCGTCCAGAGCAGTCACCGTTCCGGTCACCTCTCCCTGTTCGTTGCGGCGGATAAATTGATGAATTAAGTTCTTTGCCTTTATAAATGCCATGGTATTCTACTCAATATAGTCCTCAAATTTTGTCAGATGTCCCGTCAGCTGCATCTGGGAAAACTGATTCTGTCTCAATGCTTCATATAAGACGATGGCTGCCGAATTCGACAGGTTCAGCGAGCGGATTTCCCCCATCATGGGAATGCGCACGCACTGGTCCCGGTGATGCGCCAGTATTTCTTCCGGGATCCCGGCGCTTTCCTTCCCGAACATGATATAGCAATCCTCTTCATAAGAAACTTCCGTGTAGACCCGTTTCCCCTTGGTGGTTGCCATATAAATCTTTGCGCCCGGGTTTTTCTGCAGAAAATCGTCATAGTTAATATAAGTTGTCACATCCAGATCTTTCCAGTAATCCATGCCTGCCCGTTTCAGAGCTTTTTCAGTCAGCATGAACCCAAGCGGTTCGATCAAATGCAGTCTTGTCCCGGTAGCGACGCAGGTCCGGCCGATATTGCCGGTATTTGCCGGTATCTCCGGTTCATATAGTACAATATTCAATCTCGCCATATTCCTTTACTCCAATAAACCATTTGAATAGTCCAACCAGTGAACCTCATCTGTCTTCGGCGGCTCGAGAAATCTCTTTTCCTCCTCATTGAGCAGGATTCTGTCATTCCCTTCCGTGGCTTTTCCGATCACAGCCGCCGGGATATTCTGTTTCGCCAGCTCATGCACCAGCGCATTCCCATCCTGCGCCGCCATGAGCATGCTGCCTCCCGACACCAGCTGATACGGATTCAGTCCGTAATAATTACAGATTTCAATCGTCTCCTGCCGTACCGGAATCTTTTTCTGCTCAATCTCCAGCCCGATCCCGGAACACTCTGCGAGTTCCCAGAGAGCGCCGAAAATACCGCCCTCCGAAATATCATGCATGGCGTGAACCCCCAGCTTTGCTGCCAGCAGAGCCTCCGGCTGCACAGAAAGATATCTGTCAAAACCGGCAGCTTCCTCCATCATATAACGGGGATAGCGGGCGGACAGTTCTTCCATCTTTGCGCGGGCAATCCTGCTCGTCCCCTCCAGACCGATCCATTTGGTGACCAGAATATCATCCTGCGGCTTTGCATTTCCGGGCCGCACCAGCAAGTCTTCCTTCCCTTTTCCGACACCGGTCACCGATATGACCGGCCGGTTCACCGCGGCCGTGACCTCGGTATGTCCTCCCAGAATCTGAATTCCGGCCGGTTCGCATTGCCGGGTGATCAGCCGCACCATATCGCGGATCTGTTTTTCTTCTGTTCCGGCCGGAAGCAGCGCTGTCAGAATCAGCCCGACTGCTTCTGCTCCCGCCGCTGCCAGGTCATTGCAGACGGCAAAGACCACTCTTCTTGCATCCGCATCGGTTTCCCAGATGACCGGGTCGGAAGATAAAACAATCTGTTCATCCTCCTTTGTCGTGACCACAGCACAGTCTGTTCCCACTCCCGCTTTAAACAGAACGTCATCCCGCTTGAGATGTATCTGGCGGAAAACAGACCTTTTTAATATGCTTTCTGAAATTTTTCCTGTCTTCATCCTGCTCCCTTCCTGCCGCAGCGGTGCGTTCATCTCAGTGGGGGTCCAATCTCCCACTGAGAGAACAAAGAGTTTCGCTTGCGAAACTCTCGCGCGGTGCGCGGTCGGTTTACCGACATAATTCCTTGTACGCGCACCTGCGCATCCTTAGCGGAGCGCTTTTTATGTCATAGGAAATCGCAATTTCCTATGACATAAAATATGGCTGCCCTGAAAAGAGCAGCCATCGATCCCGGATCTACGTCCTTTTATTGTGCTGTCTGGGCATCCCCTGCAGGTGCCTGCTGCGCACCATCCTGCGGTGCCTGTGCGCTTGCGGCCGCCTGTGCAGCTGCCTGTGCTTCTGCTGCTGCCTGCGCATCCGCTGCCGCCTGCGCATCCGCTGCCGCCTGCGCATCTGCCGCTGCCTGCGCTTCTGCTGCCGCTTTCGCTTCCGCTGCCGCCCGAAGTGCGGCATCATTCCACTGAGAAATAGCAGCCCGGATCGTGCCCTCATTCTGAGACGCGATCGCTGCCTGCATGGCCGCAGTCGCCTCTCCGCTCGATGATCCGACGCCCACTTCATAGATGGTCGGAGACATGTTGTAAGAAGTCTTGTTAAAGATCTCTCTGCTCTCCTCTACGCCATCCACGGTCACGACCTTCCACAGCTGGGCCGTCTTCCCTGTATGGGAACTCTGTACTTTTGAAAAGTATCCGATCCCTGCGCCCGATGCGCGGTACTGAACGGTAGGCTGTGTCGTGCTGGTCGTCTCACTGACGAAGGAAACTTCCCTGTTCGCAGGTCTGGTCTCCTGTCCGTAGATGGTAAAGCGGATCGTTCCGCCATCTGTATAGCCTTCTATGTAAATCGGAGCATCCAGATTGTTCTTAAACTTAAAATCCTTTGACGTTCCTGCAATGGCAGCATCCGCGGAAGGATCCACATAGTTGACAATCATGGAGTGGCCGGACCGTTCTACGACCTCGAGCTCCGCACGGATCACCGCATTATAGAGCGTCGTTGATACCTGACAGATCCCGCCGCCGTACGACTGGACCGTGGTCCCGTTCTCAAAAGCGCCGGCCAGCGCATATCCATTGTCCGCATTAAACGGAGCAACTGCTTCATAAACCGAGAATGTGTCTCCCGGATACACGATCGATCCGTTGATCTTCGAAGCGCCGTTCGCTACATTTTTCTTTCTGCCGGAAGCGGAGGAAGAATAGTCTGTCGAAAATGATCCCAGAACGTCCTGAATTTTGGAGATTTCCTCCTTGGTTCCCCGGGGCTGGGTCACATCGCAGGCAAGTTCGATCTGCGGCGCGTCACTCCAGCCTCCCGCAAAAAAGGCTTCCATGGCATCCACAGATTTGGCGACATCCACCTGCACGCCATCCGCACCGTCAATGATGACAAATTCATCATTTTCACGGGTCAGACTGTAATCCACAGCCTCCTGGTTGACCTCCTGCACATGGGATTCCAGCCATGCAGAAGCTTTCTCCTTATCGATTGTCATCAAAAGCGGCAGGACGATGTCCTCCTGTTCCAGATCCTTACGTTCTTTATAACGATCAATCAGATTGCCGCATTTCCCGTAATTGACAGCTTCCTGTACCGCCGCCTCAATGTCTTCCGACAATCCAAGTTCTTCTATGCCTGCCGTTAATGTCTTCCCGCTCGCGGCCGTCAATGTGATCGCATCATCCGGGATGCTGTCAATATATGCCCTGACGGCATCCTGGGCTTCACTTTCGGTCATGCCTCCCACGGAGACAGCCCCGATCTGTATGCCATCCGGGATGGTTTCCTGCGCGGAATCCTCCGCTCTGGCGGATGTCAGATTCCAGCCCGTCACGGCAAACGCTGCCGCTGCAGCAATCAGTACCGGCTTTATCCATTTTTTCATTCTAATCAGATCCTTTCTACATAAACGCGGAAAGAACCATTGTAACAACCATCGCAATCAGGACTATGATCACAATGACCGCAGTCAGGACTTTCCTCTTTTTGGTCTTCTTATACATAGGTATCCTCCCTGTTTATCATAAACCGAACAATTAGGATAATCTATTTTATTGTATGACAAATGCCGGTAAGATGCAAGCAAAAAATCAGGAGCGCCGAAGCGTTCCTGATTTTCTTATAAGGTGTTTCCGGAATCGCCCGAAGGTTTTTGCCCCATCGGACCTCCCTGGCCGCCCATGCCGCTTTGTCCCATCGGGCCTCCCTGGCCGTCCATGCCGCTTTGTCCCATCGGCCCTCCCTGACCGCCCATCATGCCGCTTCCCTGTCCGTAGATCAGAGAGGTCATCTCAATGTCCAGAGTTTCGGATCCGGCTGTCAGCGTATAGGCAGTGCCTTCTTCTATTTCTTCGGTGCTGATCAGCACGCTGGTATAGGACTTATCAGAAATGACCGAAACCAGCTCGTTTCCTTCCGCGTCTGTCAGGACGACATCTCCGGTCTGCGAAGAGGAAAGTGTCACAAGCATGGTGCCCTGTGTGGAGGTACTGCCAAAGTTCTGCGCCATTCCCGAAGACCCGAGCGCGATCAGGGTCCCCCCGCTGATTTCTGCGGTTCCATTGTAATCCAGAGCGCCGTTTCCGTTGTTTTCCGGGCCTTCCACGAACGTCGTGCCGCCGGTGATGATCAGATCTCCGTTGGAGTCCAGCCCGTCTCCGTTGGAGTCAATGTGAATCGTTCCTCCATTGATCGTGACAGCGGCATCCGCATCTGCCGCAAACATATCTCCGCCTGCCGGGCCGGCGCTTTCGCTGGAATCATTTCCTCCGGCAGCATTGACGCCGTCATCCTCTGCCGTGACATCGATCTCTCCGCCATTTATGGTGATTACCTGTCCTTCCAGACCCTCATAGGATTGCTCTATGGTCAGGGTGCCTCCGCTGATGACCAGCTCCGAATCGGCATGGACACCATCATCTCCTGCCGAAATGGAAAAGGTACCGCCCGCAATATAGATATCCCCTTCGGAAGAATCTTCCGTGTTTCCCGCATGGATTCCGTCTGTCCCGGATGTGACCGTGATCACTCCGTCTGCAATGAGGATCCGTTCGTTGGCGTTGAGGCCGCTTTTCTGAGCGCTCACATTCAGTGTGCCGCCGGTTATTTTCAGATCATCCTTTGAGACGATTCCGTGCCCGAAGTCTGCATTGACCGTCAGCGTCCCCAGTCCGTTTATCACCAGGTCATCCTTTGAAAAAATCACAGCATCCACATTATTTTCATCAGCCGACTGGTATTCTCCTGTCACAGAAAGCGTGTTTTCGGATCCGTCTGCCGTGGTAAGGAAAACTTTGTCCGCGCTTTTCACATAGATTGCCGCACTGCTGCTGCAGGTGATGTCTGCGCCGTCCAGGACGATCTGCACCTTGGAATTCTCATCTGTATCAACAATGATCTGTCCGTCGCTGAGCGTTCCCGAAACAACGTAAACACCTTCTGCGGTTATCGTGACCGTATTGCCGTCGATGCTGACAGCGGATGAATCACAGGTACTTCCGCTGTCGGAAAGAGTGATTGCGACTGCTTCCGCTTCCTCATAATCCTGTCTCAGATCACGTTCTGTAAACAGGTCTGCCGTATCACTGTCAGCGGATGTCTCCGTTACAGATGTCTCTGTTTCAGATGTCTCTGTTTCGGAAACGGAGTTTACGGTTTCGGCATGCAAAGCGGAATCCGCGCTCACCGATGTGTTTGCGGCTGAAGAGCCGCATCCCGCCAGCGCAATCATGGCTGCGCAGAGAGGAATAAAAGCTGCTGATAAATTCTTCTGGTTTTTGTATTTCTTAAAGATCATTGATATTTACCTCCGGATTTGAAAGACTGATTTCCAGGTTGCCGTTTCGACAGCGAAGCGCGTCGATCATTTCCTTTGCCTTTGCGGCGTCTTTTAGTACTACGTTATATTTCAGTTTATACAGGCTTCCCATATTGGTGGTCTTGACCATGACTGTTTCACAGGAGGATGTGTATGCCTCGAAAATATCCTCGAACATTCCGTCAAAGTCCAGATCCTCGGGAACCGTGATGCGAAGCTGTTTTTCACAGATTTCCCGTTTGCCCGCGAATGTGTTCCAGATAACAAGGATGATTCCCATGACCACTGCGAACAGCACCGCATATCCGAGATATCCCATCCCCGTGATGAGACCGGCGCCCATGGTGAGAAAAATCATCACGATTTCTTTTGCCTTGCCGGGCACGGAGCGGAACCGTACCAGGCTGAAGGCTCCGGCTACTGCGACCCCGGTTCCGACGTTTCCATTGACCATCATGATCACCACGCAGACCACGGCGGGAAGGATCGCAAGCGTCAGGAGGAAACTCCTGGATGGTTTCTCTTTATAACGGTAAATCGCTGCGAGAAACAATCCGATTCCGAGTGAGACCAGGATACAGATCATAAATGTCACCGGCGAAATACTCGTGGCGGTTGATGTTAAAATACTTGCGAATAATGTACTAAGCATAGCGCTTTCCCTCCTTTTTCATGCTTTCCGTAATCTGCTGATACGCGTGCCCGTATTTGGAAAAAGAAACTTTCCGTATCTGATTTTTGCTCAGAAACTCCACGAGCCACAGCGGAAATGCCCCCGCAGTCTTAAACTCTGCCAGCACCTCCCCGTTTGTGAGGAGCGCGTGTCCAAAGGCGCCTTTTGTCAGCGTCAGATCGTAATCCCTCCAGAGAATGCTGTCATCAAAGGTCATTCTGAAATTGTCATCTTCTTTTCCGTAAAAGGCTTCCCGGTTATATGCGAGAAACACCCTCGGTGCAATTCCCGGATATCGCTTCAGCAGATACCGGATTTCCCGTGAGATCTGGCTGTCCAGAGGATCTGCTCCTCCCGAAAGGAAATCCATGGCTTCCGGCTCTTTCAGGCTGATGCGGCGTTTGTAAACGATCCCGTCCATCTTTTTTTTGATTTCCGCGAAAACCATTGTATCTTTTCCGGCCGCCCCGTAACTTCGCAGTCTCAGTTTTTCTTTATAGAGCGGTTTTTCCAGCGACCTGCGGATCAGAAGAAAATCCGGTGTATCATAGTACAGATTGCAGATCGTGCTTTGTCCGAATTCATCGGCCTTCATATAGGGGGCCATCCGTGTGCGAAGCGCCAGGTACTGTTTGCGCGTCAGGATGTACTTTACTTCATATCTTTTAAAAACATTCTGAATTTTCATGTCGTTCTCCCTTCTGTTTAAACAAAGGATACCGCCTGAAGCTTAAACGAACTTAAAAAAAAGAAAGTTTTTTCAAAAAAATGAAAAAACTTTCTTTTGCTATTTCTTCCATTGGGCAGTGATGATAAAGGACTTTCCGTCGGGACTGTACGCCTGAATGGTTCCCCGGTTGGATTCTGTAATTGCCTTTGCCGTGGAAAGTCCGATTCCGCTTCCCCCGGTTGCCGAATTGCGGGAAGCATCTCTCCGGTAAAACCGTTCAAAGAGGTTATCCAGATTGCCCTTTTCGATTTCATCCACTGTATTTTCCACCTGAAGGCGGATCGCGGTGCCGGATTGCCGGAGTGAAACTGCGATGCTCTGATTCGTATATTTCAGTGCATTATCCAAAAGCAGAGTGACCAGCCGCCGGATTGCCTGGCGGTCCGCTTTGATGGTCACATTGCTGTCGATGCCGGCAGTGAATTCTCTGCCGTCCTTTTTAGCCAGATCATAGTAGGGCTCCAGCGCGCTTTGCACCTCTTCCGATAAAGAAAATTCCGTAACGTTCTGTGTATACTCGCCCTCTTCCGTTTTTGACAGATAGATCAGATTATTGGTCAGATCCGTCAGGCGCTTCACCTGGTTTTTAATCCCGGCCGCATATTCATTATCCCCGTCTTCCATCTCAATCATCTCGGCATAGGCTCCGATAATGGTCAGAGGCGTCTTCAGCTCATGTCCCGCATCTGTGATGAATTGTTTCTGCTTTTTCTCATTTTCCGCGATTGGACGGATCGCCTTTTTTGAAAGAACCACCACCAGCAGAAATACCAGAACGACGCCGATGACGCTGATGATCGCGCTGATCAGCAGGAAATTCCGGAAGGAGGAAAGTTCCCGCTCACAGTTGAGAAAATAATAAATGGTCTGGTCGTCTTCCTCTGTTTCCTTTGTCCCGAAGCGATATTCCTTATAAAATCCTGACTCTTTGCCGGTGTCACAGATCTCCTGTGCATATTCTTCTGCATCTGATTCGGAAACCGATGCGATGTTTCTGGTATCCACGTCCAGAACACTCCCGCTCTGATCCATGACCACGGTGAAATAGCGCGCGTCATAGCGGGATTCGCCGCTGATGCCGTCCTGAAACAGCCCCAGGCGAAATCCGTCCCGGTCCTCCCCCTCCCCCAAACCGTCATCGGGAGGGAGGCCCTGGAATTGCCCCGGCATCATTGCTCCGCCATGCTCCATCAGCATCTCCAGCCGCCGGTCCGCATTTTGCCGGACGTTCATATAGTTGAAGACATTGATAAACGCAATCAGTCCGAACAGGACGCCCATGACGGAAAGCATGGTGATTTTTATAAATTTTTTCCTGAGTTTCAGTATCATGATCCTACTCCAGATAATAGCCGGAATTGCGCTTTGCTCTGATTTTCATATCCGCATTCAGGGATGCCAGTTTTTTCCTCAGAGAGGAAATATAGACCCACACCACATTGATGGATGCCTCGCTGTCATATCCCCATATTTTGTCCATGAAACGTTCCGTGGATATGACCTGGGTCGGATTGGCCAGAAACATTTCCAGCATCTGATAATCCTTATTGGCCAGCTTCATGGAACCGTCCGGTGTGGAAAGCTCGTACGTCGTGCTGTCCAGCGATACATTTTTATAGATGAGTACCGTCGTCCGGGCCTGTGTATGGGTCCTTCTGGTGATCGCGCGCAGCCGGGCCAGCAATTCCTTCATCTCAAATGGCTTGGGCAGATAATCGTCCGCCCCGGCATCCAGCCCGTCGACCCGGTCGTCAAGCTGGCTTTTTGCAGTCAAAAGCAGCACCGGGATATTATTCCCCTTCGCGCGGATCTCGCGCAGGGCGGTCAGTCCGTCCTTCACAGGCATCATGATATCCAGGATGGCAGCATCATATAATTCCGTATCCAGATAATCCACGGCATCCTGTCCGTTATAAACAGCATCCACTGAATAATTGTTCTTTTTCAACATGGTGACAAGAATCGCGGAAAGTTCCTTCTCGTCTTCAGCCAGCAGCAAACGCATCGCAAAGTTCTCCTTTATTATAACGATTCACATATTTCTTTTTACCAAAATAATAGACGACATTCCGGAAACTGTCAAACAAATCCAGCGCGCGTTCTTCTCATCCGATGTCCACTTCCCGGATATCTGCCTGATTTGTCAGCGGATCCCGCTTTTCATAATCAAACAGAATCCATCTGGCGCTGTCTGTATCCGTCAGCACAATCTCCCCGTCCTGTATGGTCAGGTGTGAGAACGGTTCGATATGACAGTACTTTTTCTCCAGCCCCTGTCTTTTCAGGAACTGCACGGCCTGACGGGGATTTTTTACGGAATCCGCGCTCCACTTTGGCCTGCTCTTTGTATTTTCTGTTTTATACAAATCAAAAAGAAGCGCCTCCCGGTAAAGGGCGCCGTGTTCCGGATCCGCGTTCACAGCAAACTCATAAAAAATCTCACTTCGCCGCACCCTTGTATGATGACAGGAAGCGTATCCCTGATTTCGATAGAACGTGCCCAGCTCCAGAAACATCTGAAACGGGCTGTCATAAACCTTCTCCAGCACTCCCAGCGCCGTCCGGAACTGTCCGCTGTTGTAATGCATCTCCAGCATCTCTTCCACCAGGCGGATCCGGAGCATTTCGTCAAAGGACAGCCATTTCGTACAATAGACTTCATACGGAGCTCTTGTCTGATAGACCATCCCGTATTCCCCGGCATGCTCATACATATAGGATCCCTTCAGCACCTTTAAAAAACCCAGCTGCAGCTGATCCGGTTTCCATGCGTAAATCTCATCGAAAGATTTCTGAAAGGTCTCATAGTCTTCAAACGGAAGTCCGGCGATCAGATCCAGATGCTGATGAATGTTTCTCTGTTTTTTCACCTGCTCTACCGCAGCCCTCACCTCCGCAAGATTCATCGTGCGCCGGATTTCCCGGATCGTCTCTTCATGGGTCGACTGCACGCCGATTTCCAGCTGGATCAGACCGGGACGCATGTCCGCGATCAGACGCAGCTGGTCCGCCCGGAGCAGATCGGCGGATACCTCGAAATGAAAGTTTGTAATCCCGTTATCATGCTCTTTGATATACTCCCAGATTGCCATGGCATGCTCCGCCCTGCAGTTGAAGGTCCGGTCTACAAATTTCACCTGCGGCACTCTGTGGTCGAGAAAAAACTGAAGTTCTTCGAAGACCAGAGAAAGGCTGCGAAACCGCAGGGTCTTATCGACCGATGACAGGCAGTAGCTGCAGCGGAAGGGGCAGCCCCGGCTGGATTCATAATAGATGATCCTGTGCTCAAAATCAGAAAGATCCGCGTAACAGAAGGGGATCTCATCCATGGAAAGAAGTCTTTTCAGCGGCGAAACGGCGATGGTTCCGTCCGTCCGGCGAAACGAAATTCCATCGATTTCTTTCAGCCTTTCTTCTGTTTCCAGTCGACCGGAAAGAGTCTGCTCATATGCCCCGCACAGCTGGCTGAAGGTGTACTCGCCCTCTCCCATCATGACTCCCGTAAAACAGGGATGCCCGTCAAGAAATGCTTCGGTCTCAAAAGAGACCTCCGGGCCGCCGGCCCAGAGCGGCACCTCAGGACACAGCTTATGGAATTCCTCCGCAATCTCCGTCACGTAATCCACATTCCAGATATAGCAGGAAAAGGCCAGCAGATCCGGTTTTCTGCGGTATATTTCTTCCAGAATTGTCTCTGTTCTCTGGTTGATTGTATATTCCGCAACCTGCACCGGATACCCCTGTTTTTTGGCGTAGGCCTGCAAAGAGCAGACCGCGAGATTGGAATGGATGTATTTTGCGTTAATCGCAACGAGTAGAATATTCATTGACTTCTCCCCTTGACAAAGAGCAGCCGTCCCGGCCTCAGCTGAGGCCGAACGGCTGCTCTTTTGTAACTTGTCAGGATTATATATCCGGTCTAAAACGTATCCTTTTCCTCTGCATACAAAGAAGGAAGGATAGCCGCCAGGTTCGTGAACTCCTTGATATTGTGTGCAAACAGCCCCTGCGGTACGAAAGGAGGAATCTTCACTCCGTCCGGAATGGCTTTCTCGATCACGCCCTCTCCTTTCCAAACATACCCGATCCAGAATCTGGAGCAGAACATTACGCCGTCCTTGTACGGATACCACTTATGCGTCATGGCAGCTGCAACTGAGCTCTCTCCGATTGCACATACCATGGATGCGCATTTTTCTGTTCCGATCGCAGACATATCATAGCCCATATCGGAAGGTTTTTTGAACATCAGCTTCAAAAACTCAGGGCCGGGTCCCACATCCTCCATGATGTAATGGTCAACGCCCCAGGTCTTCTCATTCATCGGTACATTCGGGTCTACGACATAGGAAGCCGGATATGCTGTCGCAAAATAGTGATCTTCCGGATCCCAGATCTTATATCTCAGATCAGATCCTACGGAATGCCACGGGAACCACCAGTCAAGCATCTCGCTTGTCACGCCCGGCATATAGGTCGTATTCGCAACTTCAGCCGTTCCGTCCTCAAGAACGCCAAAACCGATCTGGCAGTAGCCCTCTGCCTCATCCTTGCCCTCCAGAAACAGCTGTCTCTTCGCAAAGGGAATCAGCGTCTTCGGATCTGCCGGTCCGCCTGCAAGAATGGCAAGCTTCTCCTCGGGAATCGGAGCCAGATCCTGCTCAAAATACTTGTAATAAGAGAGTTTCATCTCTTCCTGTGATACGCCAACTTTTTTACCCATAAAAAAATCCCTCCATTAATTCTTAATAAGTCTATTATAAATGAATCAGATAATGTTTGTAAAGATGAAATAAAGAATGGTATAATGAAATCACAACTCAACTTACAGGAGCAGGAAATGAGCGAGAAGAAAATTGAACGGATGGATTTGTTTAATATCCCTTTTTATAAAAAGACATGGTTTCACGGCAGTTTTCAGGGCATGCACTACCGGATTGAGGGAGTTGATACCGAGGACAAACAAAAGAAACTCCGGGTCACTACATGGCCGGGGCCATACAATTTTGACCACACAGAGGACAGTCTGAAAGAAAGCGCTCTTTTTGATTTCAGCAATGATGGGCTGGATGACGTGACGGAATATCTGAATCAATACCACCGGGAACATTTTGAGCAATAAAAAAAGCGGGTGATGGGAATCGAACCCACGTGTCCAGCTTGGAAGGCTGGTGTTCTACCATTGAACTACACCCGCATAAGAAACTGTGAAATTATCGGAACGAAAATGATTGTATACTATTTTGTTAATCTTGTCAATATGTATTTTCAATTTTTGAAGGGGGTTTCATGAATGATTGAAAAAATCACACTGGCTGACGCCGCGGAAGGTACGGCCGATATTATCAGCGAGGAAGGTTATATCGAGGCCATGAAGTCGCAGATTGTTCCCCGGCTCGCTGCGCTGAGAAAAAGTGTACTGCTGAACCGGGAAGGCTCGCAGAAGCTCTACTGTGAATATTATGTGCATCCGCTGGACCTTTCCAAAGGTTCGGTTTTCATCTCTCACGGTTTTACCGAGTCCTGCGGGAAATATCATGAAGTCATCTATTATTTCCTGAAGGCCGGCTATAGTGTCTGTATGATCGAGCACCGGGGACACGGCCGTTCCCGCAGGACGGAAGAGCGGACTTCTGCAGGAGCCCCGACCGACATTGATAAGTTTCAATATTATGTTTATGATATGGATTATGCGATTGAGACGGTTCTGAAAAAGAATCTTCCGGCGCCTTACTATCTCTTCTGCCACTCCATGGGCGGTGCCATCGGCGCTTTGTATCTGGAAAGCCATCCGGATACCTTTCAGAAAGCGATTTTTTCTGCCCCCATGTTTGAGATCAACAGCGGCGGATATCCGAAGGCCGTTGTGAAAGCTCTGATCCGGATTTCCTGCGCCCTGGGCAAACAGGAGCAGTTCCTTGCGGGACAAAATCCATTCTCTGCCGAAGAGAACTTTGCGGACAGTGCTGCTTCCTGCGAGCCCCGGTACCGCTATTATTTCGAGCAGCAGCTTGCCGTTCCCGCCTTTCAGAACGGCGGCTCCAGTATCCGCTGGGCCGGTGAGTCGCTCCGCGCAACAGAACGGCTTCTGAAGCCGGAGAACTGCAGCAAAATAACAATTCCCGTGCTTTTGTTCCAGGCCGGAGCCGACACAGTTGTCTGCAGCGGCGGACAAGACCGTTTTATCGAACAGATCCCGGACGGCAGGCTTGTCTTTGTGCCGGATACCAAACATGAAATCTACCTGGGGCCGGACAAGGTTCTTGAAAAATACTGGAATGTGATTTTCTCATTTCTGGAATAACGGAGAACGCAGAAGGGGATGCAGGAACGCGCCGGCGTTCCTGCATCCCCTTTTTCCCTTATCTGTTTTCCGGTATCTGGAAATAATTCTGTGAGATCAAAGGTTCTCCTTCTGTCTTTGCATGAACATACTTTCCGTCCGGCATCTGAATACGCGCTTTTACATTATCCGCCATCTGGATACGGAAGATCTTCAGGATTCTTGCCTTGATGTCCGCATCGTAGACAGGTGCGGCTACTTCCACACGGCGCGTGGTATTCCTGGTCATGAAATCAGCGGAAGCAATGTAAACCTCTTCATCAAAAGCTCCAAAGATATAGATTCTGGAGTGCTCCAGATAACGGCCGACAATGCTTCGAATCGTGATGTTATCTGTCAGACCCGGTATCCCGGAAATCAGGCAGCAGGCTCCGCGCACGATCATTTCGATCTTAACACCGGCCTGTGATGCCTCCACCAGCTTTTCCATGATCGATTTGTCCGTCAGGGAATTCATCTTTGCACCGACGTAGGCCGGTTTCCCTTCCTTCGCCAGCGCAATCTGGCGGTCTATTTTGTTCAGGATCGGCATTCTTAAGCATTCCGGCGCCACCAGAAGATATCTCGTCTCCTCCATCACCTCGCCGAGATACAGGCGTGTAAATACCTGATTTGCCTCTGCTCCGATGCCCTGGTGCGCAGTCATCAGGGAGAAATCTGTGTACAGGCGGGATGTCTTCTCATTATAGTTTCCGGTTCCGATCTGCGTATAAAAATGAATATGATCTCCGGTTTTTCTGGTAATCAGGCACAGCTTGGAATGAACCTTCAGTTTATCCAGTCCGTAAAGCAGACGTGCTCCCACATCTTCCAGCCGTCTCGACCACTCAATATTATTTTCCTCATCAAATCTCGCCCGGAGTTCTACCAGCACATCGACTTCTTTACCGTTCTCACATGCCCGGATCAGGGCTTCGACCACTTTACTGTC
This sequence comes from uncultured Lachnospiraceae bacterium, assembly GCA_946546945.1. Classification (GTDB taxonomy): domain Bacteria; phylum Bacillota; class Clostridia; order Lachnospirales; family Lachnospiraceae; genus Eubacterium_I. The sequence continues at coordinate 151,285 of CAMNOU010000001.1, read as the reverse complement.
ATTCGCCACCCGATAAAGTGTCATCTTGATGGAAATCACGTCCGGATCATCCGCCGCCTCATTCAAAAGCTGTATGAACGGATCAATGCTCTCATAAGGGAAAAACAGGAAACGATCCTTCTCATCGATCTGCTCCATGATCTTTTTCTCCGGATCAAAACTTGCCGGCACCTGAGGCGAATATTTTTCAAAAAACAGATCCTTTTCGTTCCTCAAAATATCCCGGATCGTTGAGAAGAAGGAAAAATCCAACGCGGATCTGGAATGAAAAACATGTTTTTTCTTTAAATCCAGGTGCGCGCACAAAACATCCAGGACAGAGGAGTCCATCAGACGCGTATATTCCAGCTTGATCGGGCACAGGCGGCGCCTGCGGCTTACCAGCTGTTCCATCACCTTCCTGAAGTCAGTGTCGTCGTCGTACATCTCTTCTTCCGGATCGATATCCGCATTACGAAGGATCCTGATCAGTGACTTGCTGCGAATCTCATAACGGTCAAAGACCTGTGCGACAAAATGCAGAATCAGTTCCTCCATTAAAATGAAACGGTTCAGATGATTCGGGATCCGCACCATTCTCGGAAGCACATCCATGCTGCAGGGAACGATCCCAAGTTTATCACGGCCTTTTTTCCCGACAATCACGACCATCGCGTAGATTGCTTTATTTTTCAGGAAAGGAAACGGCTGTTTTTTCCCGACGATCTGCGGGGCCAGCAGCGGGCGGATCTCGTGTTCAAAGTAAGCGGTCAGGTATTCCACATCCTGCTCATCCATGCCGGAAAAGCTGACGATTTCTACGCCGTATTTCTCCAGACCTTTTAACAGGTCCGCATAATTCTCATCTTTCCGCCGGGTCAGGATCTTCACCTGTTCAAAAGCAGCGTCAATCTGCTCCTGGCAGGTCATATTGGTTTTGTTGTCCCGTATGTCTTTGGATACCAGCATCTGGTCATAGAGCGAACCGATGCGCACCCCGAAGAATTCATCCAGGTTCGTCTGAAAAATGGACGCAAAGGATAAACGCTCACAGAAAGGATTGGCCGGATCTTCTGCTTCTTCCAGCACTCTTTCATTGAACTTCAGCCAGGACAGTTCTCTGTTGTCATAATAAGGAGGCACAGCCTCTTCCGGTTCCTCTTTTGCTGCAGGTTCTTCTTCCACTGCAGGTTTCTCTTCCGGTACAAGTTCCTCTTTCAGCACAGGTGCCTCTTGCGGTACAGGTTCCTCTTCAGCCCTCTCTGTTACAGGCGGCAGCTGCTTTGCAGCCGGAATCACTTCTTCGGATTGCAGCTGCTTATCAGCCGCAAATTCTTTTTCTTCGATGCTCTCCTTCTTTTTATGTTCTTTCTTTTTCTCACTGCCCTTCTTCTTATCGCTGTCTTTCTTCTTACCGCTGCCTTTCTTTTTATCGCTGTCTTTCTTCTTCTCGCTGCCCTTCTTCTTATCGCCGTCTTTTTTCTTGCCTTCTTTTTTCTTATTCTTATGCTCTGTCCCTTTGTCAGGTTCTGTCTGTTCCGGACCCTGATCTGCGGGCTGATTGCTTCCCTTTTCCTCCAGTGACCTCATCGTCTCTTCCTCCCCCTCGTGTTTTTGTGAAAAGCCGGATTTCAGGCGTTTCCATAATGCAGATATCATTTTTTGCAAGGCTGACCTCTTTTCATTTTTTGATTACTGATTGCAGCTGACATTGCCTTTGCCGGCATCCAGCGTCACAAAGGAACCCGTTTTCAATATCCGGGTCGCATTATACGCGCCCGTGATAATCGGAAGATCCAGACTCAGACCCGCAATCGCGCCATGCGAGTTCGTCCCTTCCGCCTCCAGGATCAGGCCGGAAGACATCCGGATCTGCGGCATGATTTCATTGGATGTATCCGGCATTACAATGATATCTCCGGGCTTAAACTTCTGCTGCAGTTCTTCTGCCGTCGACGCAACACAAAGATTAGCAGAAGCACTCTTTGCAGTCAGCCCCTTCCCGCTCAGCAAAATATGTCCCGCGACATGTACTTTGATCATGTTCGTCGTCCCGGATACTCCAAGCGGCACACCTGCTGTAATGACCACAATCTCCCCCTGCGAGATCATTCCGGCTTTTTCCGCAACTTCGACCGCATGATCAAACAGATCATCGGAATTCTCTTTCGTATCAACCAGAAGTGGTGTGACGCCCCAGGACATATTCAGTTTTCTGCACACATCTTTATTGATGGAACAGCCAATGATCGGAACACTCGGACGGTACTTTGAAACCATGCGCGCCGTTCGTCCGGAATGAGAAACCGTGATAATTGCCGAAGCATTCAGATCCATCGCTGTCGTACAGGTCGCATGTGCGATCGCATTGGTGATATCCGGATTTGTCAGAACATCTCTTTTCTTCATGCGTGCCGCGAAATTGATATCCTGCTCGGTGCGAAGGGCGATCTTTACCATTGTCTGCAGCGCTTCTACCGGATAGGCTCCTGCCGCCGTCTCTCCGGAAAGCATGATCGCGCTTGTTCCGTCATAGACCGCATTCGCAACATCCGTCGCCTCTGCTCTGGTAGGGCGCGGATTTTTCATCATGGAATCCAGCATCTGGGTAGCCGTTATGACCTGTTTCCCGGCCATATATACCTTTTCAATAATCATTTTCTGAATGATCGGTACCTCTTCCAGCGGGATCTCGACTCCCATATCCCCGCGCGCCACCATAATTCCGTCGGACACACGGATGATGTCATCAATATTGTCAACGCCCTGTTTATTCTCGATCTTGGCAATAATATTAATGGATTTGCAGCCATGTTCCTCCAGAATGGAGCGGATCTGAAGAATATCATCCGCAGTTCTGGTGAAGGAGGCCGCAATAAAATCAAACTCCTGCTCAATTCCGAAGACAATATCCTGATAATCGCTCTCGCTGACATAGGGCATGGAAAGCTCCACATTCGGGACATTGATTCCCTTTTTATCAGAAATCTTTCCGTCGTTCTCTACCTGGCAGACAATATCTGTTCCCTCGATCCGGACCACCTTCATCTCAATCAGACCGTCATCAATCAGGATCCTGGTTCCGACCGCCACGTCTTTGTAAAGATCCTCGTAAGTAATCGCCACCCTGTGCTCATCTCCCTGGAAATCTCCGATCCCCAGAGTAAAAAGCTGTCCCTCTTTGAGTTCAGCGCTTCCGCCCTGCAGTTTTTTCAATCTGATCTCAGGACCCTTGGTATCCAGAAGAGCGGCGATTGGAAGCTCCAGCTCCTGTCTCAGACTTTTCAGTCTGTCCAGACGCACCTTTTGTTCTTCGTGTGTCCCGTGAGAAAAATTAAATCTTGCGACATTCATTCCGGCGAGCATCAGTTCTCTCAAAACGTCTCCCTGATCCGTCGCAGGACCCAGTGTACAAATGATCTTGGTTTTCCGATTTTCCCTCATTCAGTCAATACCTCCCGGAATATTTATGTGATTTCAACGAACTCTCACAATCTTATCTCTCTATTATAATCAGTCAGAAAAAAAAGGGCAATACGAAAAATTGTATTGTCCTTTTTAATACGTTAAATTATGAAATTCTGCCGAACTGTGGAATTATTTTTCTATGACAGTCCCCGTCTGCGCCTGCAGGGCAGCCCTGATTCTGTCCAGTCTTGTAATCAGCACAGACCGTGTGTCGGAATCCCCGATGAAAGAAACCGCCGTTTCTATCTTCGGCTGCATATTGCCCCGGCCGAACTGTCCCTGCGAGATATAGTCCTTTGCCATCGCGCAGCTCATCCTGTGGATCGGTTCCTGTTTTTCTTTTCCGAAATTCTTATAGACGCATTCCACATCGGTCAGGATAATCAGCTGATCCGCCCTGACACCGTCTGCCAGCAGGCCGGCGATCAGGTCTTTCTCAATCACCGCACTTGCCCCTTTCAGATTCGTTCCCTGTGTAAGCACGGGAATCCCTCCTCCGCCGGCAGCGATCACGATCTGATTGGCATCCATCAGCGCATTCACGGCATCCAGTTCGATGATCTCGATCGGAGCCGGAGCTGCGACAATTCGCCGGTAGCCGTCTTCCGTCTTCACGACGTGGTTCCCCTTGTTTTCTTCCTCCTCCGCTTCCTCTTCGCTTAAGATGCGTCCGATCACTTTGGAAGGATGATAAAACGCGTCATCATACGGATCAACGGTTACCTGTGTCAATATCGTTGAAACTGTGCGGAAAATACCGCGGCTGATCAGCTCACTGCGGATAGCGTTCTGCAGGTCATAACCGATATAGCCCTGGCTCATCGCAGAGCACACGGACATCGGGGTCGCGGTATACTCCGGATACAGCCTGTGCAGTTCTGACATCGCGGTATGAATCATGCCTACCTGCGGGCCATTGCTGTGGGTTACGACAACCCTGCAGTCATCCGCGACCAGATCGGCAATCGCATGCGCTGCTCTTTTCGTTGCTTCTTTCTGCTCCGGAAGGGTCGTTCCCAGGGCATCATGCCCCAGAGCGATCGCGATTCTCTTCTTTTTCATCGGTAAGCCTCCGCTCTCAAATCCCTGCCGTCAATACTCAGGCCCGGGTTCCTTTTATGTCGTGGATATACATCCAGCTATCCACATAGTCTTTCCGTTCCGCATCAGACATCTTCGTATATGTCCTGTAATCCAGCTTCAGCTGTTTCATCGGCTCATTCTGACAGCGAAAACATTCCACCTCAGCTCTGCGCGACACGGTACGGATCCATCCGCATTTGGGACAGATATACAGTTTTATCATTCCTCATCCTCCGCGGTTTGGGCGGTATCACTGTCTGTAGTCTGACTCTGGCTTCCGGTAAAATCATCGGAATCCGAGAACTGATCCGTTTCCGCGTTCTCTGCTGTCTTCCCGGTATTATTTTTAATGTAATCACTATACTCTATTACCGTCTGGGAAGGCACATAATCATACTCATCATACAGCTGGGCATGCAGCTTTTTAACATTGCTCTCCAGGTCGCACGGGATAACGATGCTTCCGATTGCCTTGCTCGGCGTCGCCGTCGTTCTGTCATACGGGAATCCGCCGCTCTCAGACATATCGTAACCAAGCATGGCCGTAGCCATCGTAATCAGATCCTTCTTGGAGAGATCGGTCTGCACATCCGGGAAAACAGTATCAATGAGTTCATTGACCTGGCTCAGATTTGCCTTCTTCGCCTTCTTGACCATTTCGGAGAAGACACGTCTCTGACGTTCCGCACGTTTGAAATCACCGCCGGACGTATAACGGATTCTCGCATAGGCAACCGCCTGTACGCCGTTCAGGGTATGCATACCGGTGGAATCGATGGTATCCACATCTGTTCCGAGGATCTCGTTGTTCGCCATGATATAGTCATTCAGATATCCGAGCTCTGCATTGCTCTCGATCTCTATATCCACGCCGCCCAGAATGTCGACCGCTTCCGCTACCGCATAAAAGTCAACAGCTACGTAATTGTCCACATCCAGATCCAGATTCCGGTTCAGCATCAGAAGCGCACGCTCCTGTCCTCCATAGGAATACGCGGAATTCGCCTTGCGGAACTTCTTCTCTTCATTGATTCCCGCAACATTCAGATACGTATCACGATAAACAGAAGCCATACGTACCTCATGTGTATCATTGTTGATCGCCATGATCATGATCACGTCGCTCAGGCCGCTCTGATAGTTGCCCATGGTCCGGTTGTCCAGACCAAAGACCGCAATCGTGGTATACCCATGCAGCACCTGTACCGTTTCCTGACTGATATCGTTTACTTCGATCTGGGTCTTATCCACACTCTGTGTATCTATTTTATCCAGCTTTCGATAGAAATAAAATACGCCGACTACCAGTACAAGAATAATCAGTTCAACAACAAATAAAATCAGCTTTCTTTTTCTACGTCTCCTGCCGGATGTCTTCTTATGTCCTGCCATATTATTTCTCCATCCTGTTTATTATTTCAAAAAACACTTACTAATCCTACTACAATTGCAGTAAAAAGACAACCGAAAATTTTCTTAATTATCCAGAGGAGAGGGGTAAACGCCGTCTGCAATCAGCTTTGCGAAGGCATCCATGACACTCTGTTTGTCCGCTGCATAGGTCACTCCGAACCATTTATCCCTCGTTTCGAGAACAGCCACTTTTGCCTGTCCTGACTTGAGCAGTCCGTCAATGACTGTGGGAAGCAGGTATTCCGCCTTGACGTCTTCCGGAGTCAGCCCGTTCAGGAATTCATGGAAGCCGGATTCCAGCACATCGAAAAATTCCGGTGTGATTCCCCACATATTCATGGAAACATAGGAATCCGCATCGATGACTGCACCGGTGTCTTCAATTTTGGCTCCCTGAACGTCTTTAATGATATTCGACGTTTCCTCGATATCATACAGGTATCCCTCTTCATTGACCTTGCAGACACCGCGGGTCACACCGCCGTTATCGCTCAGTGTATTTTTCAGGATAAATCCGGCCATGCAGTACTGATACTGCGTATCTGCGTGCGCAGCAAGATAGTCATGTACCTTTACAAATGCCTCCTTGCCATAATAGTCATCCGCATTAATAACTGCAAAGGGCTCCTTTACGATGTCCTTGCAGACCAGGATCGCCTGGCCTGTCCCCCAGGGTTTCGCGCGCTCAAAGGGAATCTTTGTTCCTTCGGGTAGATCGTCGATCTCCTGGAAAGCATACTCGACTTCACAGAGCCGTTCGATCCGGTTGCCGATGATCTCACGGAAATCCTTCTCAAGATCCTTACGGATAATAAATACGACCTTGTTGAATCCTGCCTCCAGGGCATCATGGATCGAATAATCGATAATGATTTCTCCATTCGGTCCTACCGGCGCGAGCTGTTTAATACCTCCTCCAAAACGGGATCCGATCCCTGCGGCCATAATGACCAGTGTTGTTTTTTGCATTTCTTCCCCTCCTGTTTATTCATGTTTCAGTACTACTGCTGAGTACTTCGGCAATGTAATCTGTATACTGCCGTTTTCGACTTTATATTCTACCGGAGCCGTCGAATAATTTCTCTCCGATGTATACATGATCTGTCTGAGATATCCGTTCTTCGGAATTCCTGCCTCATAGACCGACAAGCTGATCGTATTCGGGAATTCCGCATTGTTGATCAGAACAATGAACTGCTCCTGACGGTTGAACCGCGCGTAACACAGCACATTTTTCTGTCCCTTCAGGAACTTTAAGGAGCCCGTATGAAGAGCCGGACTCTCCCGGTGAATACGGATCATATCACGATGGAACCGGATCAGCTCCCGGTCCTCGCTTCCCCACGGATAGGTGCGCCGGTTATCCGGGTCTGTAAATCCGCACAGTCCGGCCTCGTCCCCGTAGTACAGCGTCGGGGCTCCCGGCCAGGTCATCATGATCACGACTGCCTCTTTCAGAATCGCCTTATTCACTCCTTCGGAAGCCGCGGCCGATCCAAGCTGATCGACTCTGCCCACCTTATGGTTTGTTCTGGTCAGAAAACGGGAATGATCATGGTTCGAAATCTGGTTCATCGCGCACTGCAGGGAAGGCGTCATAAAACATGCCATATAGTGGAGCATGGAGTTTTTGATATCCGGCACATTTCCCAGCATGTACTCTTTGTACTCGTCACTGTGCTTTTCCATACCGGTCAGAAACCAGCTGACCGGCTCCATAAAAGCATCATAGTTCATGACCGTATCCCATTCATCCCCGGCAAGCCAGTCCTTCGGATTCCCGTAATGCTCCGCCAGGATCAGCGCCTCCGGATTCGCCTCCTTGACCACCTTGCGGAACTTCTTCCAGAAACGGTGGTTGTATTCGGCGCTGTGTCCGAGATCGGCCGCCACGTCCAGTCTCCATCCGTCACAGTTGAACGGCGGAGATACCCATTTGGCAGCGATATGCAGAATATACTTTTCCAGTTCCTCCGAAGCCTCGTAATTCAGCTTGGGAAGGGTATCGTGCCCCCACCAGCCCTCGTATGTATCGTTGTCCGGAAAAGCCGTTTCCGACGAAAACCGGAAAAAATCATGATATTTGCTGTCTGCCGCGGCATAGGCGCCCGGCTCAAAATCCTCGCTGTCATCGTATATTTTTTCGCGGTCCAGCCACTTGTTAAAGGATCCGCAGTGATTGAAAACCCCGTCCAGGATGACCCGGATCCCGCGCTTGTGCGCTTCCCCGACCAGCTCAATGAACAGCTGGTTGCTGGCTTCCAGATTCTTCAGGCTCGTGACACGCGTCTTATAGATTTCGGCCTTGCTGTTGTCCGTACATCCCTCCGGCATCCGCTCACCGCCGTCCTCCAGGATCACACCGAAGTGCGGATCAATATAATCATAATCCTGTGTGTCATATTTATGACTGGATGCAGAGACAAACAGCGGATTAAAATAGATCACCTCAACGCCGAGGTTCTGCAGATAATCCAGTTTCTGCAGCACCCCCGCCAGATCACCGCCGTAAAAATTCGCCACGTCAAAGTTTTCCGGATTCTTTGACCAGTTCGACACCTGTTTCGTCAACCGGTTGATATAGAAATATTCTCCGTCCTTTACATCGTTGGAAGTATCCCCGTTGCAGAAACGGTCTGTAAAAATCTGATACATGACCGCCCCTTTTGCCCAGTCGGGCGTGGAAAATCCGGGCACGATCGAAAAATCATACTGTTCCCGGTGATCCGCCGAAACCCCGGCTTTATCATAATAAACACGATGTCTCCCTGTCACTATTTCAAAATAGTAATCATACCGGTTTTCACCCGGAAGGATCTCTGTCTCATAATAGACGAAAGACTCATCCTCCTCCGCCGGAGTCATCTCAATCCGTTCCTCTCCGTGACAAAGTCTGACCTGATCTACGTTGTTCAAAGCGGCACGGAACCGGATGGTCACCTTCTCGTTGATGTCCGGCTCCGGCGGGCAGCGGTATTCCGCGGTTCCGTCCGAAAACAGAGCTTCTCTGCAAAGGACCGGTCTCATCTGCAGAATATAATTGACCGCATCATAAAACTGTTTCGCCGAATCAACCTTCATAATATCTGTTCTACTTTCATATTTTATTTCCTATTTTGTCATTGGTGCTGCGGAATCTGTTTCGGAGAACAGCGCCTCAAACTCCTTCCTGTCAATCTTTTCCTTCTCAAGGAGAAGGGCTGCGCTGCGGTGAAGAACGTCCTCATGCGCCAGAATGATTTCTCTGGCCTTTGCATAACACTCATCCACAATGCGCTTGATCTCGGCATCGATTCTGGAAGCGACGCTCTCACTGTATCCGCGTGTATGTGCCAGGTCCCGTCCGATAAAAACTTCATCGTCATCATTATCATAATTCAGCAGACCAATGGAATCAGACATGCCGTATTTTGTCACCATCGATTTGGCCACAGAGGTCGCCTGTTTGATATCCTGGGACGCGCCGGTCGTCACATCATCAAAAACAAGTTCCTCGGCAATACGTCCGCCCAGATCCACCATGATCTCCTGGAGCATCTGCTTCTTTGTGTTGAACATTTCATCCTTCTCCGGAAGCGGCATCGTATAACCGGCTGCTCCGATTCCGGTAGGAATAATGGACACGGTATACACAGGTCCCACATCCGGAAGCAGATGGAACAGAATGGCGTGGCCGGATTCATGATAAGCCGTGATGCGTCTTTCTTTCTCCGTGATCACACGGCTCTTCTTCTCCGCGCCGATGCCCACCTTGATAAACGCTCTCCGGATATCGTCCTGACAGATATAGGCCCGCTCTTCTTTCGCGGCAAGGATCGCGGCTTCATTCATCAAGTTCTCCAGATCCGCGCCGGTAAATCCAGCTGTCGTCTGCGCGACCTGCTTCAGATCCACATCTTCCGACAAAGGCTTGTTGCCGGCATGCACCTGAAGGATCTGTTCCCGTCCGGCTACATCGGGGCGTCCCACATAGACCTTCCGGTCAAAACGTCCCGGACGCAGCAGCGCAGGGTCCAGAATATCCACACGGTTTGTCGCGGAAATCACAATAATCCCCTCATTGACGCCAAAGCCGTCCATCTCGACCAGAAGCTGATTCAGCGTCTGTTCGCGCTCATCGTGTCCGCCGCCCATTCCGGTACCGCGCCTGCGGCCGACGGCATCGATCTCATCGATAAAAATAATACAGGGAGCATGTCTTTTGGCATCTGCAAACATATCTCTCACGCGGGAAGCGCCGACGCCGACGAACATCTCCACAAAGTCAGATCCGGAAATGGAAAAGAACGGTACGCCGGCCTCACCCGCGACCGCTTTTGCGATCAGCGTCTTTCCGGTACCGGGAGGGCCCACCAGAAGTACTCCTTTGGGAATCCTCGCGCCGAGCTGTGTATACTTGCCCGGATCTTTCAGAAAGTCGACCATCCCTTCCAGCTCTTCTTTTTCTTCCCGGAGGCCTGCCACATCTTTGAAGCGGACGTTCACATTTTCACCGGTCGTCAGCCTTGCCCGGCTTTTCCCGAAATTCATCATCCTGGCATTGCTGCCTCCGCCGTTCGTCTGTCCCGCCATCATCATAAACATAAAAATAAGCACAATGACCATGATGACAGACGGAATGATGGATATGATTGAATTGTCTCTCGGGACATCCCGCAGCGAGTATTCCGTATATCCGATCTCATCTAAATAGCTCTCTACTTCCGTCACGTCAGATACGGCGAACTGCTCCTGTCCGCCTTCCGTCATATTCAGCACAACCACGCCGGTAGGCACTTCCCTGTTCTGTTTGATGACCAGAGATCTGACCTCCCCCTTCTCCATATACTCCTGGAATTGTGCGTATGTGCATGTCACTGCTGTCATATTTCCGGAACCGACAGCCTGCCAGATCAGAATAATGATTACAATAATAAATACATACAGGCCGATTCCTCTAAAATTTCGTCTCACTATTGATGCTCCTTCATTTCCTTTTGTTTATAGTTCAATCACTCCAATATAAGGAAGATTGCGGTATCTCTGCGCATAGTCGAGCCCGTATCCCACAACAAATTCATCCGGAATTACATAGCCGATATAATCCACATCTACTTCTACCTGTCTGCGGTCCGGCTTGGAAAGGAGTGTACAGATACGCACCTGCTTTGCGCCGCGGTCTTTGAACTCCTTCTGCAGAAAATGCAGTGTGTTTCCCGAATCAATGATATCCTCCACAATGAGCACATTTTCTCCTTCGATGGGGCTTTCCAGATCTCTGGTGATTTTCACCTCTCCGGAAGATTCCGTCCCGTTCCCGTAACTGGAAACATACATAAAGTCCATATAGACCGGCGCACTGATGCGTTTCGCAAGCTCGCAGGCAAAAAAACTGGCTCCCTTCAGAACGCAGACCAGTTTTACCGGCTCTCCGTGCAGATCCGCACTGATCTGCTCACCCAGCTCACGGATCTTCTTATCCACCTGTTCCTCAGTAAACATGACATGAATCTTTTCACTCATTAACTTCATCCTCCGAATGTATTTTCCCGTCCAAAGCAACGACCAGCACGCGTTTTGTTTCTTTTGAAACTTTATAGGCTTCACTGATGCGGTATCCGCAGACCCAGAGAATATGGTTCCCATCTGCCAGGAGCGGTATGGCATCACGTTTATTTTGGGGAATTTTCTCATCAATGAACCAATTTTTAAGTTTCTTTGTTCCTCCGTCAGAATTGATTGTCAGAAAATCTCCTTTGCTTCTGTTTCGAAGCTGAACAGTAAATTTTATTTTATCATAATCGAACCATTTCGTATATCTCTTTTTTGGAATTTGTTGAAGATTCCCATCAAATTCTATCAATTCTGTCCGCACGGTTATGCCGTTTACCGGAAAAATCACTCCGGGAATCTTTAAATCCGCCGGCGGGATCCCCGCATTCGTCTCTTCCTTTTTTCTGAGGAACACCTCCCCATAGCTTTTTTCGGCAATGAGGCCGCAGGGCAGCATCACGCGCTTTCCCGTTCCCCCCGCAGCCAGACCGATGGCCGACTCCACATGGACCGCGCCGATGTCTTTCTTCCGGCCTGCCGCCATGGCGATCAGCTGATGCATCAGATTCTTTTGCAGGACAGCCGGCAGAGCAAGAAACTTCTCACAGTCGATCCGGATCTCCTGCGCTTCCGGATGCCCGGGGCAGTCCCTCTTTTCATAGCAGTCCCGGCCTCTCTGAAGCGCTGTCTCATCCAGAAAAGCGCTGATTTCAGCAAGCTCAGCGGCTGTCCTCTGCATATGCTCCGCGGCCCTGGCATTCAAAAGACGCATTTCCGGCAGGATCTGTGTGCGGATCCGGTTCCTGGCATAATACAGATCCGAATTCGTGCTGTCCTCGCAATAACTTTGCCCCTGTTTTTTGAGCCATTCCTCGATTTCCCTGCGGGTCACACATAACAAAGGGCGGATGATGGCACATGGTTTCGACGCCGCAAAGGGAAGGACCGGCGCAATCCCGGACAGTCCCCGGATTCCCGTACCTCTGGCCAGATGAAACAGCATGGTCTCCGCGAGATCGTCCGCATGATGGGCGACCGCCACCTTATCAGCTCCGCACTCATCCAGCGCCCTGCGGAAACATTCGTAACGCAGCTCTCTCGCGGCCTCCTCCAGCGTCAGATGCCGCTGTTTCGCCCGGGACGGCGCGTCTGCCGAATACATCACAAACGGAATCCCCCGGCTTTCACTCAGACGGCGCGAGAACTGTGCGTCCCGCAGGCTCTCCTCCCCCCGGATCCCGTGTTCCACATGGACTGCGGTCAGGGAAAATTCCATGGTTTTTCGCAGCTCATCCAGAAGCAGCAGCAGAAAGACCGAATCCGCGCCGCCCGAAAGGCCGGCAATCACGTGGTCTCCGCTCTCTATCATATGCTGTTTTTCCAGAAAAATCCGTATCTTTTGAAACATCCTTTTCTCCCATCACCCTGCTGCGGCCTTTGTTTTACACATTCCACAGTGCTGCCGTCAGGATCGTCATATCATCCCGGACGCGGCCTCCGGTAAGTTCCAGAATCCTCTGCAGGATCTGCTGCGCGAACGCGGCCGGACCCGAAGCATCTGCCGACAGAATAATGTCAGCCATTGTCGTTTTTGCATTGTCGGTATCCAGATATTCCAGCGCCCCGTCCGTCATCATCACCACATAATCTCCAGCCTCCAGAATCGTTTCTTCTCTGGCCGGACGCTGGTTCATGAACACGCCGACCGGCATGCTGGTATCATCGATCCAGCGCACCGACTGATCGTGAAGAATAAAAGTCGCCGCGGCACCGGTTTTATAGAATTGTGTCCTGCCGGAATCCAGATCAATCTCCGCCAGGTCAACAGTGGAAAACAGATTGTTTTCCCCATGCGTCACCATGGCCGAATTCATCATCCGGAGAGCCAGATCCGGACGGAATCCGCTCTCCATAAATTTCTCTATTAAATCTATCACCATTTCGCTTTCTTTACAAGCGCTATAGCCGCTCCCCATGCCGTCTGAGAGACAGAGGATGCATTTTCCTCCATCCGTTATCAGAAAAGAAAAGCTGTCCCCGGAAACCTGCTCGCCCTCCCGCACCGCGCGGGCAACCCCGTAATGCGCGGTCATGGCACTGGTTTCCACAAAGCAGACCGATGCTCCTTTTTCCGGCAAAAGCATCCGGCTGTCTTTGGACGGCAGAAAACACCGGTTTACTGCCCTGCTGATGGCATTTGCCGCTTCTTTTACGGAAATATAGGCTTTCCCTCCGGTCCTGGCCTCCATACGGATCTCCAGTTTCCCTCCGGAATGTCTGAGAATGCGCAGGCTGTCACAGAGAATGCCCATCTCTTTTAAGGCATACCTGACCGCCGCGGCCATCTTTGTCTGGGAAGATGTCACGTCCTGTTCATTGTTTGCGCAATCCTCCATAATATAAGCCATCGCGTCCAGCTGCTGGGCGATCGCATCCCTGTTCTCCTGAAGCCGGTTGTACCAGGCCATATTCAGATGCGCCTTTTCAAAGACCCTTGTGACCTGCCGGACCATCTCATCCATATTCTGACAGTGTTCTCTGAGTTCGGCCTCCGACTCGTTCGTCTTTTCCCCCAGTACAATGGACTGCAGAAAACGATACAGAATCTGATACATCGGTGAATACTCATGTTCCCAGCAGGCCGCGCAGTGGCTGCAGGAAATGCACAGGCCGCCGGTCACCTCATGATGCATTCTGCCCAGTTCTTCTTCCGAAAAGTCCCTTTTAAAACGGTTCACCTGCTGAAAGGTGCGGGCAAGCTGATTAAAAGATCTGGCATATTCATTCAGCCGCTCCTGCCCCTGAACCGCCACCGGCACAATTTCTGCGCGGGATGGTTCCCATTCCAGAAACAGATACGATATTCTTGTCATCACATAGACAAAGCCAAAGACGAACAGCCCTTCCAGCAGATCGATCAGAATGCCCTCTGTTTTCGGCACATGCAGAACTTCCCATAAAACAGGCACCCCGGCCGTCACCGTCCCTGCAATCCCGGCCGACACAACTGTCCTGCATTTGCGGAACACTCTCTCCGCAAGCTTTACCATCAGCGCAGAGGCAAGAACGATCAGCCCGTATCTGACCAGCACAGAAACCGGGCCCAATAGAAGCAGTCCTGCGATTGTACACAAAAACAGCATGCTCCTGTTCACACCGGACATATAGCCGGTCATAAAGACAGCAGGCACAAGCGGGCAGACTCCGCCTGCCGTAAAACGGGAGGAAAGCAGCGCCAGAACACAGATCATCATTTGTTTTACATCAAATTTTTTCATCACAAAATCTCCTCTTTCCTGCAGACCGCTTCTCGCGGCCGTATTCTGCGGGATATTTTAAAACTGTGAAGAAAAAATCTTTGTCAAACAATTTCCTGATTCCGGAAAACTTTTCGCCAAAGTTCGGTTTCAGTCAGATTTTTGAATCGATTTTATGCAGCTGAAGTTTTTTAACATACTAAAAAGAGACCGCTGTATTCGCGATCTCTCTTGATTACTCTTCCTTGAAAACGATCTCATCCGGATAGACCATGCCGAGCTTCTGCCGGGCAACATCCTCAACATACTGGTCTGTCCCCACATACTCCTGTCTGGCCTCCAGATCCTCAGCTCTCTGCTTCTCCTCATCCAGCTGAGCCTGCAATTCCTGCTGCTGCTTCTGATAGTCCTGATCCTTATGATACAGACGCACAATCTGAACAGACATAATCAACGTCAGCACCAGGACCATACAGGAAATACAGATCTTCCCTGTTCTGGACTGTCTTTTTCTTTTTCTATTTCGCATGCACAAGCCTTCTTTCAATATTCTTAGTCATTCTTCTGAGCTATTCACAAAAGGCATCTCTGGTGCGGCCTTTTGCTTACTTATATTCATTCTACCTGCTTTGACTCTTTTTTTCAATCCTTTTTTGGAATCTCTTTTTCTTTAAGATCCTTCTGCTGACGATCATCGTGTAAAGAAGCATGCCTGCGGCTGCGCCCAGCACCAGAAATCCCCGGATGACGCCGTCATTCTCCCGGTACATAAATCCGAACATCGCGATGCCGCAGAAAACCCAGAACAGCAGATCCTCCGCTGCAACGGCCGCCGCATTGTGCCGGATGAGCCGGCGGATGATCCGGAGCACATCATACAGGGCCAGAAGTCCTGCCCCCAGAGCGGCTGCCTGCGAAAAAAGCACTGCCTGTCTGACGATTTCTTCCTGAACCATTACTGAAACAGCCGGTGGAGAAGCTTTTCTTTCTGCCCGTTTCCTTTGGACATATCCGAATACTGCAGGGAATCGATCCTGCCGGTAATATCCGCCTCTCCCTTTTCCAGTGTCAGCCGGTTTACGTGAAGATCCTTTCCGCGGATCATCAGCATACCGAGATTCGTCTCAAGAAGAATCTCATCCACATCAAATGATAAGATATCTGTGATCCCGGTCAGTATACAGCCGGCCCGGTTCGTCACGGTCATTTTCTGCGGCCCGGATGCCTGTCTCTCTTCCATCATCCATTCCTCCCTCATAGATCAGTTTCTTCAGTTCATTCTATGAGAGAGAAGCTGCCCGTATTCCTGTTTTACAGATAACGGAACATTTCCTTTGCCTCCTCTTTGCGGGAAGTATCCGCAATCTGAAGCACTTCTGCCCTGACGGACTTATTACCGAAGGTAATCTCAATAATATCATTGACCTTCACATCCTGCGATGCTTTTGCCACCTTTCCGTTCACCGTAACGCGCCCTGCGTCGCACGCCTCATTGGCCACGGTGCGGCGCTTAATCAGCCTGGAAACCTTCAAATATTTATCTAACCGCATCTGTCCCCTCCTGATTATTATAAAAAGGACTGTTCCCGCAAAGGAAACAGTCCGAATAACCTGACTTTAAGCGTTTACTATATCTTTTAAAGCTTTGCCTGCTTTGAACTTCGGAGCTTTGCTTGCCGCAATCTTCATTGTCTCGCCTGTACGGGGATTTCTTCCATCTCTTTCCGGGCGCTCTGCTACTTCAAATGTACCGAATCCAACCAGCTGAACTTTATCTCCGTTCTTTAATGCATCTGCAACCGCACCGGTAAAAGCATTCAGCGCTTTCTCTGCATCTTTTTTGGAAATACCGGCATTCTCCGCCATAATTGCTGCTAATTCTGTTTTGTTCATAAATAGTCCTCCTAAATTATTCCTGTCTGTCAGATTATTATTTGCGTATACATAAACTATTTATACTTGTTTTCTATATGTTTGTCAAGAGAAAAGTAATAAGTTCCTTACTTGATAATGCCTTTTTCCTATGGTAAACTAATATCGTAGTTTTCCGGCGCATAATCAGCATTTTATGTCGGAAAACAATGAAACAAATCAGACAATTGAAGGAGGTCGCCATGTATCAGGAGGAGTATAAGCGCTGGCTGGAAGCAGATTTGGAGGACGCCGACTTAAAGCCGGAACTGCGCAGGATTGAGAATGATGAGAATGAGATCAAAGAACGGTTCGCCGTAGCTTTGAAGTTCGGAACTGCGGGATTGAGAGGGGTGCTCGGCGCAGGCACGAACCGCATGAATATCTATGTTGTACGCCAGGCTACACAGGGGCTCGCGAACTGGGTAAAGACCCAGGGCGGCAATCAGACCGTTGCCATCAGCTATGACAGCCGTTTAAAGAGTGATGTCTTTGCGAAAACTGCGGCAGGTGTTCTCGCCGCGAACGGCATTCATGTCCGCATCTACGACTCACTGATGCCTGTTCCCGCCCTTTCCTTTGCGACCAGATTTTATGCATGCAATGCCGGTATCATGGTGACCGCATCTCACAATCCGGCAAAATACAATGGTTATAAAGCGTATGGCCCCGACGGCTGCCAGATGACGGATGACGCCGCTGCCATCGTATATGAAGAGATTCAGAAGACGGACGTTCTGACCGGCGCGAAGTATATTTCCTTTGCGGAGGGTGTAGAAAAAGGTCTGATCCGTTTTGTCGGTGATGACTGTAAAGATGCTTTTTATGCAGCTATTGAAGACCGCCAGGTCCGTCCCGGTCTGTGCAGAACCGCCGGCTTAAAGCTTGTCTACAGCCCGCTGAACGGTTCCGGACTTGTGCCCGTTACGCGCGTGCTGAACGATATTGGCATCACGGATATCACCATCGTTCCCGAGCAGGAATATCCCAACGGCTATTTCACGACCTGCAGCTATCCGAATCCGGAGATCTTTGAAGCTCTGGAACTCGGCCTGAAGCTGGCTGAAGAGTCAGACGCCGATCTGATGCTGGCTACCGATCCCGACGCAGACCGTGTCGGCATCGCCATGAAGTGTCCCGATGGTTCCTACGAACTTGTGAGCGGAAATGAGATGGGTGTTCTGCTTCTGGACTACATCTGCGCAGGCCGCATCGAGAAAGGCACGATGCCTGTTTCTCCTGTTGCTGTCAAATCCATCGTATCCACTCCGCTGGCAGACGCGGTCGCTGCACACTATGGCGTTGAGCTTCGCAATGTCCTTACCGGCTTCAAGTGGATCGGAGATCAGATTGCCGCACTCGAGGCGGCAGGCGAGGTAGACCGCTTCATCTTCGGCTTCGAAGAAAGCTATGGCTATCTGGCAGGCCCCTATGTCCGCGACAAAGATGCCGTGATCGCATCCATGCTGATCTGCGAGATGGCCGCTTATTACAGAAGCACCGGAAGCTCCATCAAGCAGCGTCTCGAGGAGATCTACGCACAGTACGGCCGTTACCTGAACAAGGTCGACAGCTACGAATTCCCCGGACTGACCGGTATGGACAAGATGAGCAGCATCATGCAGAATCTCAGGGACAACCCGCCCACAGAATTCGCGGGCTATAAAGTTGAGAAAGCCACCGACTACAAGAACACAGCCGAGACAGGACTTCCTTCTGCGAACGTTCTGATCTATACCTTAGAAGGCGGCGCCTCCGTAATCATCCGTCCTTCCGGTACCGAGCCGAAGATCAAGACCTACTTCACCACCCTCGGGAAAGACCTTGCGGAAGCACAGGCACAGAAGGATGAACTTGCGAAAGCAATCCAGCCGCTTCTGGCTTAACGTGATTTACGAAAAGGAGCTCCGCGCCTGATGGCGCGAAGCTCCTTTTTTCTGCTTTCCCGTACATCTTCGCGTGATCCTCTAGTCCGCACTGATCTGTGTCCGCTTCAGCGCATCCAGAAACCGCTTCCTCGCGCTGTTCTGCCGCAGTACCCTCTGCAACTTTTCATAATTGATTCCGCTGTCCAGGACTTTCCCTGCGTTCATATAGCGGTTCGCGATCTTCCAGTATTTTTCCGGATAACACAGTCTGGCATAGAGTTCCTTCCAGTCTGCGCCGTTCAGCGGGCTGACCGCATTATATTCCCGGATCATCTCCAGCCCCAGCATCTCATTCCAGTCGTGTTTTTCCAGGACCTTTCGGACGTAGTTGCACAGATCGGTGACTTTGGCGTCCTGTCGGGCATGTTCCAGATGAAGAATGCTCATCCTGCCGGCCGCGATTGCCGCATTGTGCTGATTAAAGTCGCCGTGGCATATGGTCACGGAATGCTTCTGAAACAGTTCCCGGCTCTCCTCTATGTATTGCAGGGCTTCTCCGGACTGGCGGATAAATTCCGGGAAACTCTTCAGGTACAGGCGTTCATAATCAGTCTTGTCATGGCGGGGCAGGATGTATTTGCGGATCCTGCGAAGCTGCCTGTCGTGGCGGTCATATTCTTCCTGGAGTGATTCGTTCTGACAGCCCTGCCCGCCGGATTCCGGCTGTTCAGTACGATCTGACTCTCCAAAGTCTTTTTCCGCATCAGCAGACTTTGCATCATCAAAATCTTTGACTGCCTCATGAAATCCTGCCAGAAATGCTGCCGCTCTCACGACCTCGCCGCGATTCCGCACATCACACTCCCGCGCTCTGCCCCAGTGATGAAAAGAATAGCGGATGCCGTCACAGCCTTCCGTGAGGAGTTCTCCTTCTTTATTTTTTATCATGTAATCACAGGATATGCCGTGACTCTTCAAATGTGCGCCCAACCGGTACAGGAACTCTGCCTTTTTCTCCTTCCCGTGAAATTCTTTCAGGGCAAACAGACCTTCCGGCGTCTCACAGACCAGAATTCCCCTTCCTTTATAATACTTTTCTATTTCATAATTCTGTTTTTCCAGGACCTGCTCAATCTGATAATACACAAAAACACCCCTTCCACTATGTTCTTTAAGAAGCTGTGCTTTAAAAACAGCCCTCTTTAACATATGAAGGGGTGCATAAAAGTATGCTATTCTATTTTACGCAGCCGGGAACAAACTTTTCCATCAGCAGCTCTTTCCGGTTCATCTGCGGATCATCGATCACTTCCTGAAGCATCTGATTCAGCACCATTCCGATCTCACGTCCGGGCTTCATGCCGGCTGCGATCAGATCCGAGCCTGTGACAGCCAGATCTTTCAGGCTGAGGCATTGCTGTTTCTGCATGATCTGATGATACAGCTCCTCATACCGGTCCACATAGTCTAACTTTTCCTTCCGGTAAAGGCTGCTCTGCGCAAGGATATCCGCCCGTTTGATTACGAACAGATCCGGGTACTGATCCTTTCCCGCGCGGACGATGGCGCGGCGGACGGTTTTCTCTGTCAGCGGCCAGGGCCGGTCGTCATGGAACCGGACAAGGGCGCGGACACGCCGGATCGTATCATTATCAAACTTCAGCCGCTTCATGATCTGGTTTGCCATCATTTCTCCCACCTGCGGATGGCCGTGGAAATGCATGATGCCTTTTTCATCGGTGGTGATGCAGCAGGGTTTGCCCACATCATGCAGAAGCATTGCCAGACGCAGAACCGGTTTGGGAGGGACTTCCTGCAGAGAGCGGATCGTGTGCTCTCCGACCGTCCCGCAGTGGTGCGGGTTATTCTGTCCGGTCGTCATCATGACGGAAAATTCCGGGAGGATCACATCCGCGATCCCCGTGCTCCAGACATCCCGCATCGCTTCCGGATGCGGAGAGATCAAAAGCTTCACCAATTCCGTCCGGATCCGCTCGGCACTGATTTTTTTCAGATTCGGAGCAAGCTCCATGATTGCCTGTTTTGTCTGCTCCTCAATCGTGAAACCGAGCTGTGCCTGAAAGCGTACCGCCCGCAGAATTCGCAGCGCATCCTCTGTAAAACGCTCTTTTGCCGCTCCTACGCACCGGACCTGCCCGCGTTTCAGATCTCCCAGACCGTCGAAAGCATCCACCAGCCCCGCCCTGTCATTGTAAGCCATGGCATTGATGGTAAAATCACGGCGTTTCAGATCCTCCCGCAAATTGGATGTAAAAACAACGTCCTTCGGGTGACGGGCATCCTCATATTCCCCGTCGATCCGGTAAGTGGTCACTTCAAAGCCCTGATGATCCAGCATCACGGTAACGGTGCCATGGGCAATGCCGGTATCGATGGTATATCCGAATACCTCCTTGATCTCGGCCGGTCTGGCGGAGGTGGTGATGTCCCAGTCCTGCGGCTCTCTGCCCAGAACAGAGTCGCGGATACAGCCGCCCACCGCAAAGGCCTCATAGCCGGCATCCTGAAGCTCTTTGATGATATAGTTCACTTTTTCCGGCATCTTTATGATCATCCTGTCACCTCTTCAGACCATTTTTTAATATGCACGTCCCCAGTAGACCAGTTTCTTTGCCGGTTTTCCGCAGCATACGCAGACATCTGAGATCTGCTCCTGGTCATTGAACGGCATGCAGCGGGAAGTCGCTGACGTCTCTTCCTTAATCTTGTCCTCGCAGGCCTGATCGCCGCACCACATACCCCGGATGAAACCGGTCTGCGTTTCAAGGACATTACAGAATTCCTCAAAATTGTGCGCATCATGAATATGCGTATTCAGGTGAATCTTCGCGCGCGCATACATATCCTTCTGAATCTGCTCCAGAAGCTTTGGTATCTTCTCATCAAGCTCATCCAGCGATAATGTCATCTTTTCCGATGTGTCACGGCGCACGACTACGCACTGATTGTTCTCAATATCTCTCGGCCCCAGCTCGATACGGAGCGGGAATCCGCGCATCTCCTGCTCGGAGAACTTCCAGCCCGGGCTCTTATCCGAATCATCCAGCTTCACGCGGCAAACATTTTTCAGTCTGTCTCTGACGTTCTCCGCTTTTTCCAGCACGCCTTCTTTGCGCTGCTGGATCGGAATGATCACGACCTGTGTCGGAGCGACTGCCGGCGGCAGGACCAGTCCGGAATTGTCTCCGTGCACCATAATCAGAGCCCCGATCAGGCGGGTCGTCATGCCCCAGGATGTCTGGTGCACATACTGCAGTTTATTATCTTTATCGGTATACTGAATTCCGAAGGCTTTCGCAAAACCATCTCCGAAATTGTGGCTGGTTCCGGACTGAAGTGCCTTGCCGTCATGCATCAGCGCCTCGATCGTATAGGTCGCTTCCGCGCCCGCAAACTTTTCCTTCTCCGTCTTTTGTCCGCGGATGACCGGAATCGCCAGAAAATCCTCCACAAAATCAGCATAGAGATTCAGCATCTGAATCGTTCTCTCTTCTGCCTCCTCCGCTGTCGCGTGGGCCGTATGTCCTTCCTGCCACAAAAACTCTCTGGAACGGAGGAACGGTCTCGTCTCCTTCTCCCAGCGGACAACCGAGCACCACTGATTGTAAAGTTTGGGCAGATCGCGGTAAGAATGAATGTCATTTTTATAAAAGTCACAAAACAGGGTTTCGGATGTCGGGCGCACGCAGATACGCTCCTGCAGTTCATTCATGCCGCCGTGGGTGACCCAGGCCACCTCGGGAGCAAACCCTTCCACATGATCCTTCTCCACTTCCAGAAGACTTTCCGGAATAAACATCGGCATATAGACATTCTCCACCCCGGTCTCCTTAAAGCGGCGGTCCAGCTCATTGCGGATATTTTCCCAGAGCGCATACCCTGCCGGCTTGAAAATCATACAGCCGCGGATGCTCGAATAATCCATCAGTTCTGCCTTCTTCACTATATCCGTATACCACTGGGCGAAATCGACGTCCATGGATGTAATCGCTTCTACTAGCTTTTTTTCTTTTGCCATTGTATCTCCTTTGCTGACGGCAGTGGACGGTGAACTGTCGTCATCTTTTTTAACTCTTTCTAAAACACATATCATGACGGCAGAGCACCGCCCCTGCCGTAACAAATATCATACCACAATCCATAATATAAGGAAAGAGCCGTTTCCGGAACAAAAAGTTCAATTTTCAGTGCAGGATTCTCGTGACTTTAGTCGTGAGAGGAATGCGCCAAATTAACATTTTCGTCTTCAGCATGGGTTTCATACCTGCGCTGAAGATTGAAGCCTCCGGCGGATCGCAGGCGCGCAAGCGGAAAGCGCGCCGCGGCAAGTACGCCCGAGGCGTACTTGATTTTTTTCTGTATTTTCCTTGACATCAAATTGAACTTCCTTTATAATCCATGTTATTCAAGTTCAATTTTTAGTTCAATTTCAGCAATCAAGTACGCCTCAGGCGGAAAGGGAAGGCAAGATGACATTTTTTTCAGAACGTTTAAAGTCTAAAATGGAAGAAAAGCAGTTCAAACAGGTCGACATGATCCGGGCTGTCAATGCACTTGGAGAATACCAGGGTATTCAGATCGGGAAAAGCCACATGAGTCAGTACTGCAGCGGCAAGACCATCCCCCGCGCAGATATTTTAAATCTGCTGGCCAGGGCTCTGGAGGTGGATCCGCAGTGGCTCGGCGGCGCCGGTACATCTGCGGATCAGCCCGAACCAAAAGAACAGCCTCAGGATCCGGTACAGGATGCAGCAGATGCGAATCCTTCCTATAATATTAAGAATACGATAAACACGACAGGAGAAAAGGAAATGAAACAGTATAGCAAATCCACAAAATTAAATGATGTACTCTATGATGTAAGAGGTCCCCTTGTTGATGAAGCAAACCGAATGATTGACGCCGGTATGCATATCCTGAAACTCAATATCGGCAACCCGGCTCCCTTCGGATTCCGCACCCCGGAGGAAGTGATCTATGACATGCGCCAGCAGCTGACTGACTGCGAAGGCTACTCGGATTCCAAAGGACTGTTCTCCGCCAGGAAAGCCATCATGCAGTATGCGCAGCTGAAGAATATTCCGAATGTTTCCATTTCCGATATCTATACCGGCAACGGGGCGAGCGAACTGATCAACCTTTGTATGCAGGCTCTTCTGAATGACGGAGATGAGATTCTGATTCCCTCTCCCGATTATCCTCTGTGGACGGCCACTGCTACATTAGCAGGCGGAAAAGCGGTTCACTACATCTGTGATGAAGAGTCCGAGTGGTATCCGGATCTTGATGACATTGAAAAAAAGATCACAGACAAAACAAAGGCCATCGTCATTATCAACCCCAATAACCCGACCGGCGCTCTGTACCCCAGAGAAATTCTGGAAAAGATCGCGGAGATAGCAAGACGCCACCAGCTGATTATCTTTTCCGATGAAATCTATGACCGCCTTGTCATGGACGGGGAGGAACACATTTCCATCGCATCCCTGGCGCCGGATCTGTTCTGCGTCACCTTCAGCGGCCTCTCAAAATCCCATATGATTGCGGGATTCCGCATCGGCTGGATGATTTTAAGCGGCAACAAGGAAATGGCGAAAGACTATATCGAAGGAATCAACATGCTTTCCAATATGCGCCTCTGTTCGAATGTCCCCGCTCAGTCTATCGTTCAGACTGCCCTGGGCGGACACCAGAGTGTGAACAGCTATATTGTTCCCGGCGGACGGATCTACGAGCAGAGAGAATTTATTTATAATGCATTGAACGACATCCCCGGAATCAGTGCCGTAAAACCGAAAGCAGCGTTTTACATTTTCCCCAAGATCGATGTTGAGAAATTCAATATCGTCAATGATGAAAAATTTGCCCTGGATTTCCTGAGACAAAAGAAAGTCCTGATCGTTCAGGGTACCGGATTTAACTGGAAGAAGCCGGATCATTTCCGGATCGTTTACCTTCCGAGAATCGAAATACTTCAGGAAGCCATGACAGGACTTGCGGACTTCTTAAAAACATACCATCAGATTTAGAGGGCGCTGTTTTTTAGCAGATACTAACAAATGTTTGCATTTTCTATCGCCGATTTTAATAGATTTTTCACAAAAAAATCATCTTTGTACTTATAAAAGTTCTTGCATTTACAGTTCTTTTGTATTATGATGATTAAAAGCTGATTTCGGCTTAATAAGATTTTCAAGTATTAAAGGAGGAATGTATTATGGCATACGTAATTGGTGATAGCTGCATTTCCTGCGGCGCATGTGAAGGCACATGTCCTGTTGGCGCAATTTCTGAGGGAGACGGTCAGTTCGTTATCGATGACGGCACCTGCATTTCCTGCGGTGCATGCGCAGACGGATGTCCGGTAGGCGCTATCTCTGAGGGTTGATTGAACCTGACAGATTCTTATCGAAATAAAGTCGTGCTGATGCCTTCGGGCAGAGCACGACTTTTTTTCATCCTCCGTTCATATGCAAAAAAAGAAGAGCAATCCTGTTCCGACCGCGATCGCCGCCCCGGTCACAGTATCTTTCACAAAATGAACGCCTGCTGCCACACGGATCCAGGCAAGGAAAACGCCTGCCGCCAGCAGAATGATTGCCGCGGCAGCCCCGGCCTCAGGCGCCAGCGCATAGCCTGCCGTCATTGCAATCATAAAAACAGAGAATGTATGGCGGCTCGGGAAGGAATTTCCCCTGGTCTCCTTCGGAATCACCGGCGGGCTGTCCCAGATCTCATAGGGCCGTTTTGCATTGCAGGCCTTTCGAAAGAGGCTGACTGCAATAAAACTGATGCAGGGCACCAGAAAGGCTCTGAAAAACCGGGGATCTTTCGTCACGGCCAGCCAGAAAAGGATTGCAGGATAGATCACATAACACGCTCTGGTAATGAGTGTGTTGATCTTATTCAGCCTCGCGGCTTTTTCCGGATCTCTTCGAAAAGGATCCGACAGTCTGTCATAAAACGTCTTCTGCATGATCGGAAGCCTCCCCGCTGATATGGATCCCGTTCACCTCCACATCATCTGTCAGAGGGATGACCAGGCACATAATCCCGTCGATCATGCGTTTTTCCATCATGGACGCGCATTCCGGGCTTGCCTTTACCGTCACATTCGGAGTCTTCACCTCAAACTTTCTCACGTCAGCAATATTATTGGCCATAATCGTCACATTTGCGCCGATTTCCTCATCGTACTGCTCTTCAAAGCGCTCCATATTTTCCTGCGGCGCTCCGCTTCTTTCCAGCAGGCTCCGCACACCGGCCTTATCCAGCTCCAGCGGCTGCGGATTGTCTTTATTCTCTTCAATCATCTCACTTAAGTTCTCATGGAGATTGAGGACCACATCATACACGCATTCGTCCCCCAGCGTCTCTTCAATGATTGCCTGAAAAGATTCTTTTTGCTGTACTGCCGGCAGAGGCTGTACACACCCCAGAAGCTGTTCTGTAATTTCCGGACAGAGTTCCTTTGTGTTTTTGGAAAAATAAAGGAGGCTGTGCACATCGCTGTTCCTGTCGTTGAAGGCCGGGAAAAGAAATGCCTGCTCCGGCATATCCACGATCCAGTCCCGGATACGGTCGGTAATGCTGTTGGTCTCCGCATTATAGCAAAGCCCCGCCTTCGAAAGAGTGACCGGACACAGGCAGCACATAATAAAATTGTATACATAATCCGACGCGTCATCCATCTCGAGACCATCTGACGTGCGCATGGGAATATCATAAGATCCGTGAATCAGCAAGATCAGATAGTTCTCCGGGTGATACCAGGTCTCGATCATGCGGTCATAAAAAGCTTCCAGAACCGCTTCCTCCTTCAGCCCGCTGTCACGCAGTGTCAGAAGCCCTTTTTGCGTACCCTCTCCCATTTCCTGCTCCAGCGGGAACTCCATGTTAAACAGGTTTTTGCCAATCGAGCCGGACAAAGCCTTGCGGAAGATATCCAGATACTTATACATTTCTTCCTCCGGGAGTGAGCCAAAGGCCTCTCGGAACTCCAGTACCTTATTCTTATCCGCATCTACATAACACCCGGTCAGCCGGTTAATACAGCAGCGTTCCTTTGTAAATAATTTCCTGATCTCTGATATTTCCTTCTTATTCATAAAAACCCTTTCTTTCTATATCAAAACATCTTTTGCGGTCCGCAGAAAAGCAGACAGAGCAGGCGTCAGCCAGCGGTTTTCACTGTAGATTACCTGCATCAGCATAGAGATACTATACTCTTTCACTGTGAATACTGCAATCTTTCCTTTTTTCAGATTTTCATCCAGCGTAAAGCGCGGCAATAAAGACACGCCCAGGTTTGCCGCCACAGCATCAATGATCAGCCGCGTATAACCGATCTCGAAGACATTGTCGATTGTTTTGCCCCTGTCATCCAGATACTGTTCAAAGGCCTGCCGGTAATTACAGCCCGCCTCAATCTGTATGAAATTCTCCCGGATCAGATTGGCCAGCGGCACATCACGCCGGTTTGCAAACGGATGATCTGATGAACAGAAAAAGCAGATTTCCGTAGGGATCTCGTGAACGGTCACCCAGTTCGGATGATAGATTTTCTTATCAACCGTCAGGATCACATCCAGTTTTCCCCGTTCCAGAAGATCCATGCAATCCAGCGTCGTCGCCACCACAACCTTCAGATCCACCTTCGGGAATTCCTCCCGGAACTGTCGGAAAATCTTTCCGTAATGAGACGCGCAGATTGTCTCCATCACACCCACTGCTATTTGGCCGTGCGGTTCTCTTTCCTGCGAAAAATGATCCAGTGCCATCGCTTCACAGCGCTGCATATCGTAAGCATACTCCAGAAACTCTCTGCCTGCCGCCGACAGGGAGACCCTCTTCCCGTTCCTCTCAAAAAGCGTCACTCCCAGTTCCTTCTCCAGCGCCTGGATCTGTGCCGTTACCGTAGACTGCGCATACCCCAGATCCGATGCCGCCCTGGAAAAATTGCCGATTTCCGCCACACGGATAAAGGTCTTTACATTCCGAATCTCCATAGAAAAATCACCATCCCGTATCACCAAAGTGACTTCCATTATATATCAAAAAAACTGATTTGTCATATCATTTTTTTCAATTTTACTAATAAAAACAGATATGCTATTATAACTAAGGAATGAAATTATAAATCACTATTTTACAACTCTCAAACACACAAAACGGAAATGGCGGCAGAGATGATTCTCTGTCGTCATTTCCATTCTACGCCAAAACGTCTGATGTCATATTTATTCCAATGCTTTCATATCCTTCATAAAAAAAGCTTTTCTTTCTGATGAATCATTATGTGTTTCTGGCGCTGCTTGCCACTTTAGGCACCTGGTCCGCAACGGCTCTCGGAGCAGCAACTGTCCTTTTCTTTAAAAGCACAAATACAAAACTTCTGAATCTGATGCTCGGGTTTTCCGCAGGGGTCATGATTGCTGCCAGTTTCTGGTCCCTGCTGCAGCCCGCGCTGGAGCTTGCAGAGTCCTCCTGTACACTTCCTGCGCCTGTGATGGTTGCGGGCAGTTTTATCATCGGCGCTCTCTTTATGTGGATGTCCGATAAAATAGTTTCTTATATGAGAGAAAAAATCACAGATATTCCGGAACAATCAGAAGCATCCGATAATCGTGTGCTCATGCTGATTCTGTCGATCACCCTCCACAATATTCCGGAGGGGCTGGCCGTGGGGGTTGCCTTCGGTTCGCTTCAGAACAAAGCGCACGGATTTGAAGATCTGATGGGGGCCATCACCATTGCAGTGGGCATCGCTCTTCAGAATTTCCCGGAGGGCGCCTGTGTGTCCCTTCCCCTGAGAAGGGAAAACTACAGCAGGAGGAAAAGTTTCCTTTGCGGGCAGGCTTCCGGACTCGTCGAGCCCGCAGCCGGCGTAATCGGAGCGGCTCTGGTGATTTCCGTTACAAAGATTCTCCCCTGCGCGCTCGGCTTCGCTGCCGGCGCCATGATCCTTGTCGCTGTCCATGAACTGATCCCGGAATGTCAGGCAAGCCGAAAAGAGCAGCCCTATCTGGCCACGGCGGGAATTATCCTGGGCTTTGCGGTCATGATGCTTCTGGATGTCATGCTCGGCTGAACGGAAAAAAACCGCCGCATGATCCTCTGATCATTCATGCGACGGTCTCATCTCAGTGTGAGAGACCCCACTGAGATAAACGCTCCGCGAGCGAGACTTGAATGCAGCCATTATTCGGCTTCCTTAACACTGGAATATTGTAACATGTAATCGCTGTTCTCGCTGGCGTAATATACGATCTGATCCGGCCGGATCCCCTGCATCCCCAGTCTGTCTCTCGCCTCGGTCTCGATCTCATTGATGTTCTCCGTCATAGCCAGACGTTTCTCAGCAACATCGTTGTCCTGCGAAAGGCGTTCGATCTGTGTCTGCAGTGCCGCAATCTCTGTCATTCTGGTATTTACCTTATTCTGGACTCCCAGATACAGGCAGCATACAATAACGAACAACCCGAGTGCTGCAGAAAGAAAAGCGATCGTCCTGCCGCTCAGTTCCTGTGCCCTGCGCCTGTTCTTCTCAACATGGCGGTGAATCTCGCGTCTGCGCACTCTCTCAGCGCGCTCCGCAATCACATGTGCCGGTACCTTCACCGGCTGCAGCACATAGGAACCATTGGCAGTCTGCACAAATTTACAATATTGTCCTTTATTCTCTTCTCCAGAGAATTGATTCATACCACAACATCTCCAACCCGTATTTGTGTTTGACCACAAGATATAGTATATACTATCTTTCGATGAATGTACAGTATTTCTCGACATTTTTTTCAAATTATTAACAAAAAGTTACAAACTTGATACATTTTACTCTGTTTCATGCGTTTTTGCGCATTTTGGGAATTTGCCTGAATACGCTGAATCAAATTGCAATATAAAACAAATAATGTTATAATACTGCCCAACGCAAAAGAATAAGGAAGTGAATACATGAAAACAATCATCAGTGAACTGGAATCCGTATTAAAGCAGTCCTTTCAGGCCTGCGGCTATGACGAATCTCTCGCAAAAGTCACCCTGTCCAATCGCCCGGATCTTTGTGAATATCAGTGCAACGGCGCCATGACCGGAGCAAAGCTTTACCACAAAGCTCCTTTTATGATTGCTGAGGATGTTGTAGGGAAAGCGAAGGAAAACCCGGTTTTTTCCATGATTGAGGTCGTAAAGCCCGGATTTATCAATATGAACGTAGCGCCGGACTATCTGGCAGATTACCTGAACCGCATGGCAAAAGAGCCGTCCTACGGTGTTGACCAGATCGGTGAAGGCCATACCATTATCATTGATTACGGCGGACCGAATGTGGCAAAACCGCTCCACATCGGGCATCTGCGCCCGGCGATCATCGGGGAAAGTATCAAGAGGATCCGGAAATTCTGCGGGTATAACACAATCGGCGATGTACATCTCGGAGACTGGGGATATCAGATGGGTCTGATTATTGAATCTCTCAAAGAGACGCATCCGGATCTGTTTGAACTGGAATCCCTTGACGAAGCCGGGATCACGGTATCCGTTCTGGAAGAAGTATACCCCGCCGCCAGCAAGCGCGCAAAGACCGATACGGAGTTTGCCGCGAAAGCGCATGAAGCAACTCGTCTTCTGCAGCTGAAGGATCCTGCCTACTATGGCGTATGGAGGAAGATCATTGAGATCTCCGTCGCCGACCTGATCCGGAATTATGAAAAGCTGAATGTGCATTTTGATCTCTGGAACGGAGAAAGCGATGCCCAGGATTTCATTCCGGACATGGTCGAAGAGATGAAGGAAAAGGGATTCGCCTATGTCAGCAACGGAGCCCTTGTTGTGGATGTCAAAGAAGAGACAGATAAAAAAGAGATTCCTCCCTGCCTGATCGTCAAATCCGACGGTGCTTACCTGTATGCGACGACCGATCTGGCTACGCTGGTCCAGCGCCGCAGGGAATATGACCCGGAGGAAGTCATCTATGTTGTGGACAAGCGTCAGGAGATGCACTTTACGCAGGTATTCCGCTGTGCAAGAAAGACCGGCATCGTATCTGATGACACCGGACTTGTCTTTGTCGGTTTCGGCACCATGAACGGAAAAGACGGAAAGCCTTTCAAGACCAGAGATGGCGGTGTCATGCGTCTGGAAAAACTGATTGCCGACACACAGGATTCCATCTATGAAAAACTGAAAGATGATGCATTCTCTGAGGATGAAAAAAGACAGATTTCAGAGAAGGTCGCTCTGTCCGCGATCAAATACGGGGATCTCTCCAATCAGGCATCCAAGGATTATATTTTTGATATTGAGCGCTTCTGTGAATTTGAGGGAAACACCGGTCCCTACATCCTGTATACCATGGTCCGCATCAAATCTATCCTGCGGAAAAACGGGATGATCGACCATCTGGACAAGAACGACCTGATGATTTCTGCTTATCACTCAGACAGTGAAAAAGAACTGCAATTGAAGATCACATCCTTCAGCGAAAACATGCTGCAGGCCTGCCGCGAAAACGCACCGCATAAGGTATGTCAGTACATCTATGAGGTTTCCAATGCACTGAATGCCTTCTATCACAGCAATAATATCCTGAAGGAAAGCGATCCGAAGGTCAAAGAAAGCTATCTGGCCCTGATCATTCTGACCTATAAAGTACTGGAGCAGGGAATCGAACTCCTTGGGTTTGAAGCTCCGGAGAGGATGTAACATCCTTAGCGGAGCGTTTGTTGTGTCATGGGAAATCGCAATTTCCTATGACACAACAAAAGAAATAGCATCTGTGCCCGGGGGCCGATGCTATTTCTTTTTATTTACGATTCATTGACCAGTTTTCCGCTCACATGCTCCGGCGTCAGTTCCAGGCAGAGCACTCCGGAAAGAAAATGCGCCAGTTCTCTTTGCAGGTATTCCTCATCATCGGTAAACTTACGGCACAGATTCGTGCAGATTTCCCGTTTCTTTTCGGTCCCGGTAATCAGCTTCATCCGTCCGAAAACAATGACGCTTCTGATGTTGAGCGCCCACTCGCCCTCTTTCCGGTATCCTTTGTCACAGACACAGTAGCTGACCTTGTCACATTTTGTAATGGCATCGATCTTATGTCCCGCTTTGGCACAGTGAAAATACAGTTTCCCGTTTTCCTCACAGTACCAGTGGTCCAGCGGGATTCCATAAGGATATCCGTCATCACCAAGCATCGACAAAACGCCTCTCGGCTCTTCCTTCAGAATCCGCGCACACTCCTCATCACTGATTTTCTGCTTGAATCTTCTCATTTTTCTGAAAGCCATTACACTTCTCCTTTGACCGCAATCCGGTCATTTTTTTCTTGTTTTTTTCACAATGATGAGTACCACAACAACCACCAGGACAATGATGATGCCCAGAATGATTTTGGGAGCCGCACCGTTTCGCGGGAGAATCCCCGGTTCAGCCAGGTCAGCGAATGCCTGATTCGTTCCAAGCAGGAACCAGAACAGAAATGCACCCGCAGCCGACAGCATTTTCCCGATCCGTAATCTTAAGTTTTTCATTGATAGAATCCTCCTTTCTCTCTTTCGATTTCTGTTTTCTATTTAAATCAGATTTCTGAGAATCGTTATGGCAATACCGGTCAGCGCCGATATTCCATTCATAAAAAAAGACAAATGCAGTGCCTCTCTCCATTCCTTTTTCATCCATCCCCGGATCATTACGGCCTCCAG
The DNA here is from genome assembly GCA_946546945.1 of uncultured Lachnospiraceae bacterium. Lineage (GTDB taxonomy): Bacteria > Bacillota > Clostridia > Lachnospirales > Lachnospiraceae > Eubacterium_I. The sequence goes on along the minus strand of CAMNOU010000001.1, from coordinate 119,050 downwards.
AAGGACAACAAGGATTTCAAGGACTGCAAGAAGGCTCCAGGCCCCCTTCTGACTTCCCGACATCCAGATCAGGTTGAAAACCAGCACGACGGCCGGATTTGTGATCAGATTGATTTGCAGAATGTGCCGGAAATCTTTTCTCCAGCTGCAGCCCAGAAACCATGCTGCGGTCCACTCCAAAACCATCGTAAAAAGGAAGCTCTCCGCTATGGCAAAAAGTATTCCCGCTAACATGTCTGATCCTCCAGGGGTGCAAGCGCCCGGTAGAGGACGAACAGACTGACCAGTATGAGAATGGCAAGAAGCCATGAGGCTGCCTGCCCGCCGGTCAGCAGATGGATCGCAAAACCGATGAAAAGCGCAGCGGTATTCAGTCCGAATGCCAGCCCCGGATTTTTGGGAAATACGCGGGCCAGTCCCACCATGGCGACCGGCATGGTGGTGTTAAACAAAAACAGAGTCATCACACCGGCTGCCGCCGAATGTTCTGAAAACACAGCTGTTCCCGCACAGATTGCCAGGCACACCGTCATGGTTTTTCTCAGGCCGAAACGATCTGAAAGAATGCCTCCGGCTGCCTTTCCCAGGACAATACCGCACACTGCAATCAATCCCGTGACAAAATCCACCTTCCATGTATATTTCATGGCAAACCCCAGGAAGCTTCTGTATACGATCACGCAGAGCAGAAGCAGCGCGATGGCTGAAGCATTTCGGGATAAAACAGAAGAAAGCCTCCCCGTCTTCCACTCTCTCTTCGCAGGCGGACTCTCCCGATGTAAATACTCCAGTATCCCGAAAAGCGCCATGGTTCCTGTCATCAGCCACAGAAACAGCATGCCTGATCCGCTGGCTCTCGAGCCCAGATAAAGTCCCAGTGCGCCGGATGATACGAAGATTCCGACAGGCGCCGCCTTCACCGGCCAGCCGGAATGTTCCAGCGTATCCACACCGGTTCCGATATGAAACAGGGCGTTTCCCACCCCGGCTGCTGCAGCCAGGACGGAGGCAATCACTGTTTTGTACAGAAACAGATCTCCCCCGGCCGCAAAAACAATCATGGCAATCGCAATCAGGTGCATGCCGCTTCCCGCGAAATATTTTCTTTTCAGATCCGGCCGTTTATCCAGCAGCATTCCAAAGGGCAGCTGAAGACAGAAGGCCGCAAAATCATAAAGTACGATGACCGCAAATACCAGCCCGTCTGTCAGGTATGCGGAGGCGATCCTGCCAATCAGGGCTGCACAGGCCATATCTGTGAACGCATGTGAGATTGTATGAAGTGTCAGTATTTGTTTTCTCATAGATGTCCATTATTTCAGCAAATTTCAAGGGGTCTTTGTTCTCTTCGGGCTGTCACAGCGCTTTACCGGCTTTACCAGGCTCAGATTGCCTGTGCTCCCGTCAGGCTGCGCACGAAATCATTGGCCGGGTTCTCCCGGATCTCCCGGGGCGATGCCAGCTGCACCGTTTTGCCGCCGTCCATGACCAGAACACGGTCTCCCAGCTTCATCGCCTCACGGATGTCGTGCGTGATAAATACAATCGTCAGCCCCATTTCCTTCTGAAGCCCTGAAATCTCATCCTGCATCGTCTGACGCGTGATCTCATCCAGCGCCCCGAAGGGTTCATCCATCAGCATGATCTGCGGACTGCAGGCCAGCGCCCGCGCAAGCCCGACTCTCTGCTGCTGCCCGCCGGAGAGTTCCGACGGATAACGGTCATACATTTCCTCTTCCAGCCCCACGGTTTTCAAAAGCCGCAGTGCCAGCTCATGGTTTTTCTTCCGGTCCCTGTGCCCGCTGATCACAGGCACATAGGTAATATTTTTCTCAACCGTCATATGCGGAAAAAGGCCGCGGTTCTGGATCACATAGCCGATTCCTCTCCGAAGAGCAATCAGATCCGTCTCTGAAATATCCCTGCCGTTCACAAAGACCTTCCCCTGCTGCGGCATCAGAAGTCCGTTGATCAGCCGCAGCATGGTCGTCTTGCCGCAGCCGGAGCGCCCGATCACGGTCAGGAATTCTCCTTTTTTCACATGCAGTTCAAAATCATCCAGCACAGGGGTCTCCCCATAGCTGTACCGGATATGTTCCATACGGATCATAAGATTCCCTTTTCGGTCAGATAAGCCTGCGCCACATCTGCCTCATCCTCTCCGTCAATTTCCACTTTTGCGTTTAAAGCAGCCATTTCCTGATCACTCAGACAGTTATCAAGCTTGTGAATCGCCTCCTCAAGGCCCGGGTATTCTTCCAGCGCTTCATTGCGAACGACTGTAGAGCAGAAGTAATTGACCTGCAGATGCTTGTCATCCTCCAGAACCGTCACCCGGTCATCAGACAACTGAGCGTCTGTTGTAAATCCATTCGTCACATCGATATCCCCATGAAACAATGCTTCATATTTCAGTCCGATATCAACATCCTTCACATCCTTAAACTCCAGCCCATAGGTATCGCAGACCAGATGGAATCCGTCCGCGCGCTCGATATAGTCTCCGTTTCCTCCGAAAATGAGTTCGCCGGAAACAGGCGCCAGATCCGAGGTGGTCTTTAAATGGTACTGCTCTGCGGCCTGCGTACTTACCGCTACGGCATAGGTGTTGTTAAATCCATAGGATCCCACCCAGCTCATGTCATATTTTTCCGCATATTCCCGATCTAATGTCTCCTGAATCTCCTCATCTGTCGCCTGACTCGCATCATGTTTCAGCACCATGACATAGCCGCTCGAGGTATATTCCGGATACAGATCAAACTCTCCCTTTTCCATCGCAGGCATGATATTGTTGGTACCGCCTCCGATTCCCTTGGTTATCTCCACCGGATAACCGGTCTCTTTCTCAATCACCAGCTTCAGCATCTCAGACAGAATAAACTGTTCGGTCATGGGTTTGGTCGCAATCTGAATCGCATCCTGTCCGGAATCCGATGCGGCAGCCGTTTCTGCAGCTGCACTGTCTGCTGTCCCCTGACCGGATGCAGGCTGCTTTGCGGAAGACCCGCATCCTGCAATTCCCAATATCATCGCTCCCGCAACGGCAAGCGGCAGAATTTTCTGCATTTTCTTTTTCATTTCTAAAACGTCTCCTTTTTCTTCAGTCTTTTTTCTATGTTTCCCAAAATCAGGTCACAGACAAGGGCCAGCACTGCGATCAGCGCGCTGCCGGCAAATGTCAGTGCCGGATTGTAAATGGTGATTCCTCTGTAAATCGCGACGCCCAGGCCGCCTGCCCCGATAAAAGCCGCAATCGCGGTCACGGAAAAGGTCATGACCACAACGTTTCGAAGTCCCGCTATAATGACGCTCATTGCCAGCGGTATTTTAATCCGGAACAGAATCTGCATCCTTGTGCTGCCCATTCCGGCCGCAGCGAGGATGACATCTTTGCTTACTCCGCGGATCCCTGTATAGGTATTCCGGATCATCGGCATCAGGCCATACAGCGTCAATGCGATCAGTGCCGTCCGGTTTCCGATTCCGGTAAACGGAATCAGGATGCCCAGAAGGGAGATAGCGGGTATTGTATAGAATACATTCGCAATGGTCAGCACGACCGGCGCGATTTTTCCTCTTTCTGCTATCCATATCCCAAGGAAAAGGCCAATGGCCGTGACCAGAATAATCGCGACCGCAGCCAGTCCCAGATGCTGCAGCAAAAGCGTCAGGAACCATCCCCTGCGCTCTGCCAGAACAAATACTACTTCTTTTAAAAACTCCATCTTTTATTTCATCCTGAATTTAAGTTTCCTGTTTTGGAACAAAATGTGCTCCAACTGTTATTTTATGCTATCATATCCCTGAAAGCAATAACAAAATCTTTTGTAAAGGAAACATCTCTTATGGAAAATAAAAATCTGTTTGAAGCGGACACATCCAAATGCATCGGATGCGGACTCTGCAAAAAAGTATGTCCGGCCATGCTTCTTGATCTTGATGAAAACGGAAAATGTTTCTCGAAACCTGTTTCGGAACTGAACTGGTACGGATGCTGGAAATGCCAGCACTGTCTCGCTGTCTGTCCGGCCGGCGCGATCCGTGTGCTTGGAAAACATCCGGAGGACAGTCTGCTTCCTCCCGGCCGTCAGATTGCTGACGACCTGGACGCACTCGTGGCAAACCGCCGCTCCTGCAGACATTTCCGGCAGGAAAATGTAGATCCGGAGCTGACCCGTCATCTCCTTCACATTCTCTCCAATATGCCGTCAGGCGGAAATAAACAGGCGGTCGAATACACCGTCATTGACAGAATCGAAGATGTCCGGCAGCTCCTCGGGCGCATCCGGTCCGGTTATCAGAAAATGAAAGAGCGCAAAGAGTATCCCTACTCCTGGGATGAAGAGAGCCTGCGCATTATGGAAAGCCGCGAAGAGCAGGCCATGAACGGCGATATGTTCTTCTGCAGCGCACCGCACCTGTTCATCCCCCATATGCCCCGCAAATTCAACACCTGCGCCATCGATACAAGTATGGCTCTGGCATATTTTGAACTGCTCGCAAACGCTCACGGACTCGGCACCGTTTATCTCGGCTTTCCGCATCACATCATGCACCATATCCCGGAACTGGAAGGCATCCTTGAGATTCCGGAAGATCACTATATCGGCGTCCTGATGGGCTTCGGGTATCCCGAAATCGAATATGCCAGAGGGGTGCAGCGGGAAGACGGCGCCAGGATTCACAGAGTGCGGTTCCTCTGAGCCGAGCTAGTCATTACCCGCCACTTAAGAAGCGGGAGACTCTCACACTGAGATGAAATCGAAAGGAGAATGCAGCTATGCAGACAATGAAAGAATGTGTACTCGCCGCCTACAGAAGGCAGCATCAGGATTTTGTCCCCTGTTCAGAAGCGGTCATGGCCGGCACGCTGGTCATTGGTGAAAACTATATCGGGGCGCCCGGTGAGGGTATGGATGCCTGGGGCGTCAAATGGCATTTTTCAGGAGGAAATCCCGGATTTAATGGCCCTACGCCTGTCCCCGGAGGTGAGCTGATCGAAGATTTTGAGGATTGGCAGGAGCACATCCGGATTCCGGATGTCAGCACACTCCCCTGGGAGATCACCAAGTCCATGATTCCAGAGGATCGCTCCGACAAAGTGATCTACGGCCTGATACTCTCCGGCCCTTTTGAACGGATGCACTACCTGGCCGGTTTCGAGAATTCTCTGTGTTCTTTTTATGAAACGCCGGATGAAATTCATGATTTTCTGAATGCTGTGGCAGACTACAAGATTGCCTGTATTGACAAACTGTATGAAACAGCACATCCGGATATCATCCAGATGCAGGATGACTGGGGCATGCAGAGCAACATGCAGATCGATCCGGAAATGTGGAGAGAATTTTTCAAACCTCTCGAAAAACGCTTCACGGATCACATTCACAGTCTGGGGATGATCTACGAGCATCATTCCTGCGGCTATGTCATGCCCATCGTAAAAGACCTGGCAGAAATCGGAGTAGATGCCCTGAGTCCGCTAAACGTGTGCAATGATATTCCGGCTCTCAAGGCAGAAATCGGCAATGCCATCTGCCTCATCGGCGGTCTGGATAACCAGATGATTGATGCGCCGGATACGACAGAGGAAATGATCCGGGCCGAAGTACGCAGGGCCATCGATGCAAATGCGGCCGGCGGTGCCTATATCCCGAACTATATTCCGACAAACGAGACGAAATTTGAAATCGCAAAGGACGAGATGGTGCGATATGGCATGAAATATCTTTACTGAGGCGGACAGCTTCGTTTTTCTTGTCTGAATCCGGAACCTATGCTAGAATGAATCATCATATCAACCATATTAAGCCGGGCAATTTTCAGGAGGAATAGACGAATGACTTTTCCGGGACTTCAATGTTTTATCACCGTTGCTCAGGAACTGAATTATACGAGGGCTGCCGAGAAACTTTTCATTTCACAGCCAGGCGTCAGCAAACATATCAAAGCGCTCGAAGTGGAGCTGGGTACTTCCTTATTTGACAAGAGCAGCACAAAGAATCTTACGCTGACTCCGGCCGGAAAAATTCTTTATGAATGCGTCATGCGCTGCACCCAGGATCTGGAATCAGCAAAAAAACAGATCCGGCATCTGACTCTTTTGCAGAGGCTGGATCTGAATTTTATTGAGGGCAATACCCTTCCGGATGAACTTTTTCACGCGATGGATCTTTTCCAGGAGCGCATCCGCCCGACAGAAATGTTTACGCAGTCCATCCAGCAAAAGGAGATTCTCTCCTCCCTGAACCATGACCAGCTGGTCTACTGCAGCGAAACAGAACTCCCGGAGGGTGATTATTCTCATGTCATGATTTATCAGAATGTCCCGCTTTACCTGATTGCCTCCGCAAAACATCCGGCCTTCCGGGACGGCCACGTCCCCTGTTTTGACGATTTCAGAGACAGTGCCTTCTTCTATTCTGAGGGTTTTACGAAGGACTACCGTGCCAGGTGCGACCGGATTCTTTTTCCCCTCCTCGGCTTTGACCCGGAAAAAGTAGGGCTGCGCAATTATGAATCTGTTCGGCTATACCTGAAGGGAAACCGCGGTTTCACGCTTGGAACCGCCTTCAACGAAAGCTTTCATTCCGCTGAAATCGGGGCACTTGAGCTTCCCCTGACAACAAATTTCTATCTGGTATGGAAGAAACATCAATTCCTGAATACTTATATTTCCGAACTGATCAGGATTCTTCAATCTTCCAAGCCGGAAGGGAATTTGTATGGTTTCACCGTTGATTAAGCGGCATCTTCCGCCGCAAATTTTTCTTCGTACTTTTTCGCAAAGCCTTTTTTCAGAGTAAAGAACCAGATCAGAGCACCCACACAGGCAACTGCCAGAATCCGGAAGGCAAAGGAGTAGCTGGCGCTTGCTGCCAAATTGGCCACCGTAACTGCCCCGAAGGCGCCAATCCCCTGCTGAATCACAACTGTCGTGGAATAGACTTTGTTAAAGCTCCTGCGATCCCAGTGCTCCATGACAATGGAGGGTGAGAAGTTGGAGGCAGCGCCCAGGGAAACCCCGATCATGCATGCTCCGATCACCATGGTCACATAGGAGTTGACGGAGAAAAGCAGACAGGCAGCAACCATGAAGGTGAGGCAGGTTTTGATGGCAACACTGACATTTGTCATGCTGTCAAGAAGTCCGAAGAGATAACTTCCTATGCCGTTTGCCAGTCCCACAATCATCATGAGTTTGACGGCACTCTCAAGTGGAATTCCTCCCATCATGAAACGCACGACCATTTGTCCCATGGAACCACTTGCCACCAGGACCAGCACTCCAATCGATACACCAATACACCACATCTGCGGGCATTTCAGAACACGGCCGATCTGCCACGGGCTGGTCGCCTCTTCCGCCTTGAGTTCTGCCAGCTCAGCTGCTGCCTTCTCCCGGCTGAAGTTCTTATCGTTGTCCGGAAATCTCCCGCATTCCTCCGGATATTCGGTGAATCCGAAGAATCCCCAAAATGTTATTGCCAATACCAGAATCCCATAAATAATATAGGTCATCCGGAATCCCACGGCTTCTCGCAGGATAGAATAAAGAACGGAACCAAACGCCGACCCGGCTGCAAATCCGATGGTGACAATCCCCATTACATAACCGACTTTTCGCGGGTACCAGTTCGCGAAAAGCGTACTGTTTGCCTGATACATCCATACGCTGTATCCGACGGTCATCAGGCAATAAAAGAACGTGAACAGAGTCAGATTGCTGACAATGCCCCAGAGTCCGATGGTCACCGCATAAAGAATGCCCGAAAACAGAATCAGCGGGCGGATTTTGATACGTCCTTTGGCAATCAGCAGACCAAGCAGGAAAGAAAGTGCCGCAAACGTTATTGCTCCAAAGGACTGAAGGGAAAGCATATACGTCCGGTCCCAGCCGTACAGCTCGCCAAAGTCCATGACTGCAACATTCATAGAATCCTTGAAGGCCGTACTGGCAAAAACCGCCAACAGCCCATAGATGCACATCATCCAGCCTTTGAGGCCAATGGATATCTTCTTCATAAACAAAAACCTCCCATACAATCAAAATAATGAACTATTTGCGCGCAATATGTCTATATTTTGATTATATGGGAGGCTTTGCTGTTTGTGAAATATCTTTACAGGATGTGTGATAACCAAAAGGTTATCAGTCCTGAAGAGATTTGCTTTCAGTCCCTACTGCTTTTCAAACTTATTCCCGATATCATACGGTGTCGTCTGGTAGACGTAATAATTCAGCCAGTTCGAGAACAACAACTGTCCGGCACTTCTCCAACGCACGATTGGGCGCTGTGCAGGATCATCATCCGGGAAATAGTTCACCGGAACATGCGGATGGATCCCTTTCTCCAGGTCACGTTCGTACTCCAGTTTCAGAGTATCCCAGTCATACTCCAGATGGCAAAGTGCAAAGAAGTGTTTCGAGTCAGTGGTTTTCAGGATGGTAGGGCCGCCTGCATCGGAGTCAGCAATCAGTTCCAGTTCCGGAACCTTTGCCACATCCTCAGCAGTGATACCTACTTCTCTTGAATGGGGTGCCATGAAGATGTCATCGAAGCCACGGAACAACGGTGAGCTTTTCTTTAAAACCCGGTTCGGATAAACGCCGGAAAGTTTTTCTGCGTACTCGATCTTCGGGATTCCATAGTGGTAATACAGCCCAGCCAGAGCTCCCCAGCAGATATGCATGGTGGAATGTACATGAGTCTTGCTCCACTCCATAATCGCGCACAGTTCCTGCCAGTAGTCCACGTCCTCATAGTCGACAAAGGCAAGCGGTGCTCCTGTGATGATCATGCCATCGAACCAGCGATTCTTCACCTTCTCAAATGTTGTGTAAAACGACTTCATATGTTCTGCACTCGCATGCTGTGACTGATAACTTGCCGTCTGCAGGAACTCAACTTTAATCTGAAGCGGAGTGTTGGAAAGTTTTCTCAAAAGCTGGGTTTCCGTCACTTCCTTTGTCGGCATGAGATTCAGGATCAGCACATTTAAAGGACGAATATCCTGATGCATCGCGCGATACTCCGTCATGACAAAGATATTCTCACTTTCAAGTATTGCGGTAGCCGGCAGCGAATCCGGTATTTTAATTGGCATATCGATATTCCTCCTTCTTATTTCTGAATAATACATCTATTGTAACTTTTGCATCCATGGAAATCAACCAACAGATTCCGGCTGAGTTGTCGGATAATACACTCATTCTTTTTGTTACTGTACAATTCTTGAACTCTCACTTCCTACAGTAATCCCCTTCGATGGCTGAGCCGGATGACATTCCAGCTCTTCGGCTGCAGCACGGTGATCAGTTTCCCGTCTTCGATTCTGCTTTTGCTGCTGTGCCCCGGTATAACGTTTTCCGGATTTTTCTGTGTGTTGACTGCCTTGAGGTCATTGTTCACAAGTTCTATGTGTTCCACTATCTCATAGCCTTCGTACTGACGCAGATCGCAGGTGACTTCCATTGGTTCGGACAAATCTTTGCTGACCGCAAAGAGTGTCAGTGTTTCCTTCTCTTCATCCTCCACTGCCACGGCATCAAGATAAGGGGCATCTCCATAGATGCTTTCATATGTCAGCACGTTCACGTTTGTCTGCAGTACAGAGGCGCGGCCGAAGACGCTTGCATGCATATAGGGATAAAATGTGGTCTGCCTCCACGCTCCGGTATCGGATGTCATGATCGGAGCGATGACATTTACAAGCTGTGCAAGGCAGGCGATTTTGACTCGGTCAGCATGCTTAAGCAGGGTGATCAGCATGCTTCCGACCAGCAGGGCGTCTTCATGATTATAGATATCTTCCAGCTGATGCGGTGCCTGTACCCAGCGCTGCAGCTTTTCATCCTGTTCTTTTGAGTGATACCATACGTTCCACTCATCAAAAGACAGGTTGATTGTCTTTTTACTTCTTTTCTTCGCCTTTACACAGTCACAGATGGAAATGACCGATCTGATGAAATCATCCATGGCCACGCTGCTCGCCAGAAAATCCGGCGTGTTGTCCTCAGGATTTCCGTAATAGGTATGCAGGGAGATATAATCGGCCTGGTCATAACAGTGCTCCAGCACTGTCTCCTCCCAGGAGCCGAAGGTCGGCATGTCAAGTGAAGAACTTCCGCAGGCAACCAGTTCAATGTCCGGATCGATCATGCGCATGATGCGTCCGGCTTCCTGCGCGATCCGGCCATACTCATCTGCTGTTTTATGTCCCATCTGCCAGGGCCCATCCATCTCATTTCCCAGACACCACAGTTTTATGTTGTAAGGATCTTTGATTCCGTGGCTGCGCCGGAGATCACTGTAATAAGTCCCCTTGCCGATGTTGCAGTATTCCATGATGTTTTTGGCATCCTCAATCCCGCGGGTGCCCAGGTTGATGGCCATCATCGGCTCGGTCTGCGCCTCTTTGCACCAGGCCATAAACTCATTTAGACCAAACTGATTGCTCTCAATGACATTCCAGGCAAGTTCAATCTTTGACGGACGCCTGTCCTTCGGGCCGACGCCATCCTCCCAGTGATATCCCGAGACAAAATTGCCGCCGGGATAGCGCACAAGCGGCACATGAATCTCGCGGATCAGTTCCAGCACATCACGGCGAAAGCCGTTCTCATCAGACAGCGGATTTTCCGGCTGCCAGATCCCTCCATAGACCGCACGTCCGAGATGCTCAATAAATGAGCCGAAAAGCCGTTTGTCCGTATCTGCAATTTTAAAATTCTTATCAATAAAAATTTCAGCTGTTTTCATAGATATATTTTTTCAACTCCTCATATATTTTTTCACTCTCCGGCGGGCATCCCCGCACGCAGAATTCAAAATCTTCTGTACAAAGACCTACTCCCAGCTTTCCTGTTTTCCCCCGAAAGCCCTGCCCGATTGAGATGGGATCTTCCAGACGGTCCAGAAGTCCCTCTTCTTTCAGACGATTCAGTGCCGGAACCAGATTCCCATAGCAGGCACTGCAGGAATCGACCTCATTGACATGATACTGTACATCCAGGACTTTTCTTGCAGCAGGCAGTTCCTCCTCCGACTGCCCGGAGCCGTCCGCGCTGCCAATGGTGCGGATTACGGCGTCAGACAGATCCGCACTCCCCACTCCGAGTGCTTCTGCCATCTGTACATAGGGAACTTCTTCTATGTCATACTGCAGCATCCGGCAGACCATAGCATCCACAAGAACGGGATCCCGCGCCGCCATGATGCAGTTTCTGACCACGGGATTGCCTCCCTCCTCAAAATCCAGATCACCGCAGATATGATCGATCAGGATAAAATCCTGACGGATCGCCGCGCAAAGATGTGCGATCGGCTTATGCAGACCCATGCTGTGGAAGCGTCTCTTTTCCGAATTCGGAAGCAGACCTTTCATGTTTTTCAGCGCACAGGTAATCTTCGTCTGGCAGTGCCCCTTTAAAACCGGAACGTTGATCAGAAAATCGATATTCTCCGCACGGTCACAGATATTCAATTTCATTCCAGCACAGTTTTTACTGTGGGAAGAATCCTTCTGCAGATCCCACAATTCCACACCATACTGCTCTGCCAGAGTGTTATAACCGCAATATTCGAAGGCTTCCTGTGTTCGATCCCCCACCCAGGAACCCTCCAGCACCACCATTCGGTGAAAGCCGTGTTCTTTCAGATATTCGATCAGACCTGCGATGATTTCCGGATGGGTCGTCGCCCCGTAATCTGCCGGGGACGGGGTCACCAGATTCGGCTTGATACCGATCAGGGCATCGGCCGACGGAATCTGCGACGCCAGATCCGCCCCGGATAAGATCTGCCTGGTCATTTCCTTATAGTCCGTTCCGTAGATTTTTAAAATTTCATTCTTCTGCATTCTTGTCTCCTCTGCAATTTAGATGTCTCATCCATCCAGTTTTTTCATTTCCTGATGCGCCGGCTTCCGAACAGTGCCCCGAGAACAAATCCAATAATCAGACCGCCCACATGGGCTGCATTGTCCACTCCGACGGTGGAAAATCCATAATATAAAGACAATGCCATCATCAGCACGAAACGTCCCAGTGTGAGATTTTCAAACCGTCCTTTGTATTTCAGAACGAGAAAAAGCAATGCTCCGATCACACCGAATACGACGCCGGATGCTCCGCCGGAGACGGCATAGGTTCCGGTGTGGATCATATGTCCCATGGAAACCAGGCTGCTTCCCACGGCACATGCCAGAAAAAGAATGGTATATTTGATTTTTCCGAATGCACGCTCGAGATAACTGCCGAGCGCAATCAGAAGAATCATATTGTTTATCAGATGGTTCAGTCCAAAATGAATGAAGGCTGATGTCAGGAGACGGTAATACTCACCGTGAAGCACCGCATCCGGGTACATTGCGCCATGCAGATACATAAAATAGGCATCATTTGTATCACCGATGATCTCCAGTATGAAATATACTGCCGCATTGATCAGGACAAAGATCAGATTGACCGGTGTAAGGTAAGGGTTTTGTACCTTTCTTTCTCTCATAGACCTGTATTCCTTTCTTTGTTATCTTAACAGTATACCAAAAACAGGCGCATGCAGCAAATGCATGCGCCCGGGTCTTATATCTCATGATCTTCTTTCGGTACTTTCAGGTAGGGTCTCTCGGGATGCCAGAAGACATACGGGGTATCAAATCCCACCTCTTCGACCGGTATCAGGCGGCGGAAGGTTCCCTCTGCCTCGTCCCGGTCCAGCATCACTTCGAAGTTCAGATGCCGTCTGCCCCTCTCCTGTTCAAACTGTTCCGGATTGCTGTTTTCTACTGCACCGAACGGGCAGATCATGAAACAGTACGAGCATTCGTGGCAGTCATCACACTGAAAACCGCGGTTGCCAAAGCGCGGCGGGTCCTGAGACAGGTCGATATAGCCCATCATGCAGTTGTCCATACAGACATGACACTTCGGATACTGACATTTTTCAGGGTTGCGATAAAATGCTCCCTGCGGATTGGTCGGACAGAGCAGCATGTTGGAACAGATCATTGCCTGCTCCAGCACCTTGTCGTTCAACTCCGGATCCGGATAGATCAAAGAAGTATCCCCGGCGGCGATCTTCGGACTGTTTTCCGCCATCTCCCGCCCGAACGCTTCTGCCTCTGCCAGATCGATCTCATCCGGATGGCCGGCCGTATAATACGGTTTCGGCATGCCGGGCATATTGACGTCCCCGTACCACCCCTTATATCCGATGGGCACAAGCCCGTGACTTTTCAGATTCGGAATCACAATCGGGAAATACAGATGCGGCAAAGTCCCATGGGTATTAAAGGCAAAGCAGTGCTTTCCTTTCTGATCCGGCATTTTGTCAATGAACCCATGCATGTTTGGCGTGTCTGCCTTCCATACCGGTGATCCGAAGCCAATCAGGTCATACTCATCCATCATTTCATAGTTCACATTTTTCAGGCGCATCAGCGTCACTTCGGCGCCGGTACTCCTGACGCCTCTGGCAATCTGCTTTGCGACCATCTGTGTGTTGCCGGACTGCGTGTAATAAATAATCAATACCTTCATCTTCTGTCCCCCCGTTTTACTGTTTTATTTCAAACCAGTCAAAGAATGCCGCGTTTTCGCTTTCTTCTCCGTTCGCGGTCGCAAACATCCCCATCACGGTTCCTGTCATGCCGCCAACTTCCTCCGGATTGATGACCTTCGCATCCGCATGAAGGAAGAAAGGTTCCAGATGCTCCTCATCCGTCCCGTAATAAAAATTATAGTTCTGCCCCTTTGCTTCCAGCCGCAGCACGAGACCGGAATCCGTCCCCCGCTCCTGTGCTGTCTCAGCCTCCGATCCGTTCAGCGGTTTCTGCTCCAGTATAATCTGCGTTGTGTCAGCCTCGTATCCCGGCAGAAAAGGCAGGCCCTTCTGTTTCGTCGTCACCTGTACCAGCCGCAGCACGCAGCCGCCTTCATTTCTGATCTTTTCCAGACGGAACTGGTGGTTGACAGCCTGCATGATGACGAACCCGGCTGCTTCCCTGTTTTGCGGGTTAAACGTCATTTTCAGGGTTGCCGTAAAATCGATTTCCCTTTGTCTCCTGCCCAGAAAACTGATACCATCATCCCGGCTCATATCGGGCTGTCCGGGATGAAATCCGGTAAGCTTTCTGACAAAAGGGCGTGCCAGACATTTCAGTTTCAGGCATCCGTCTTCTATTTTCCAGAAATCCTGATAGGGCGTTCCCCAGAAGTTCCAGCAGAAAGCGAGATGATCCTCATCAAAATCCTCCCTTTCCGGCTCCGGGTCGTACTCCGTCCACGGAAGCGCCGGATCTGCCGGGTATTCCCATTCGATTTTCCCCGTTCCCGGGCTGAAGACCGGCCATCCGCGTTCCCATTCCACCGGGCAGAGATAGGTTTCTCTTCCCAGATTCCGGTACTGGCCTTCTATGATACGGGATGCCAGCAGGACCGCGTACCAATTCCCGTCCGGTGTATCGACAAGATCCGCATGGCCTGCATTATCAATCGGATAGTGATATCCCAGATGGCGGTGCGTCATGACCGGATTTCCCGGATAGCCCTCATACCAGCCATCCACACTGCTGCTTCGCGCAATCATGACGGAGTGGAAATGCTCCGTTCCCCCCTCCGCGATCATCAGATAGTAGTACTCCCCAATATAATATATGTGAGGTGCTTCCGGCGCCCATGCTTTCCGCAAGGCACTGTTCCAGATTTTTTTTGGTTCACTGCAGACTCTCTTATGATCCAGATCATATTCCGAAAGGAAAATGGCCCGGTGATTATCCTCGTTCTCATCGTTCCCCGGATAAACGATCCATGTTTTCCCGTCCCTGTCAAAAAAAAGCGAACAGTCGAGATCCGGAATATCTTCGATCCAGTTTGGCTCTGACCAGGGCCCCGCAGGGTCTTCGGCTGTCACATAGAACGTCCCCCTGTCCGCGAAATTACAGCAGATAATATAAAACAGTCCGTCCCTGTAACGAATCGTGGGTGCCATGATTCCGCCGTTTCCCATATCTGCCTTCACATGAAAACCATTGTCCATTGTCATTGCACAGGCAATCTGTTCCCAGTGCGCCAGATCTTTGCTGTGAAAAACCGGAATACCCGGATACAGCTCAAAGCTGGAACAAACGAGATAAAAATCGTCCTCTGCTCTGCAGATGGACGGATCCGGATAAAATCCCGGAATGATTGGATTTTGAATGATGTGTTGTGTCCTGTCTTTTTGCACCAGAATCACCTTCTTCTATATTGATTGCCGGCATCCGATCAAGTACGCCTCGGGCGTACTTGCCGCGGCGCGCTTTCCTCTTGCGCGCCTGCGATCCGCCGGAGGCTTCAAACTTCGTCGCGAGTTTGGACTCATGACGAAGAAGGATTGTTGATAAGCGCTTCCTCCCACGACTGAAGTCACGGGAATCCGCGCGACGAAGTTTTGAAGGCTTTATAAATTTTTGATGCCCTGATATCGATATCCAGCAGGGATCTGCAGGTAGCATCCAAAGACGCATATTCCTTTTTGATATCCGTGATGACCGGAATCCTGCTCCCGGCTTTTAAATCGGCGAGAAACGCGCTGCTTCCGGCAGAGGAGGCAAGCAGTCTCGCATAAGGAGCGGAATCATACATGCGGCTCATGGCAATATCAGATTTTCCGATTCCAAGAAGCATGCACAGCAGGAAGCGGTGAATATTCTCCTGCGAATGTTCCTGCGTGCCCACTGCCTGTACAAACTGCCCGCAATCATCATATTGCTCAATATGAGCAAGCAGCTGTTTTGCCAGCACAGTGCTGCCCCCGTAGATCTGTGTCATCTTCTCACTGATCAGAAGCATCTCATACTTTATGAACGGAAAAATCTTCTGCAGCATATCCCCGTCCTGCGCACTTCCGGTGACCCGATTGTCAAAGAAGTCTTCCGGGAGCAGCGCCGGTTTTATACTGCTGTACATCCTTTTCAGTGATTTCAGGCATTCAAAGGCAGCGTAATTGACAGGTTTTCTCATTTCCTGTCCGATTTCCGGATACGATCCGGAAAATTCCCCTTCCAGAACTGCCGCCTGCGCTTCATAGTAATCCAGTCCCTTCCCGCGCAGCCTGCGTATTTGATCCTGATACTCTTTTCCTTCCGCGAACAGATAGAGCGTCAGTCTGTTTACCAGATCCGGCTCATCGATTCCGGAAGGAATACAGAGTTCATCAATCCCGTTTAACTTCTCCAGCAGGGCGATCCCGCTGGGCACATAGGTATCCAGACCTGACAGAACGGTAAAAACAGGCCGCTCAAAGACCGCATCCACACCGGCTTCGACCGCCTTTTGCGCGCGGATGTGCTTGGATTCTTCTGCCGGGACACCGCGCTGCAGGTAGTTTCCGCTCATCACTGCCGCCACATAATCTGCCCCGGTAAGATCCCGGATCTGCCGGATCTGCTCCCTTTTTGCCTCATCTACTCTCTCAAATTCATCTATGATTGCAACTGTTTTCATGCCTCTCCTAAAAAAGACGGCAAAGCAAACTGCCCTGCCGTCGTCCTTGTTTTAATGTTCAAAACGAATCGCTTCGTGCGTCTTTCCGGACTCACGGATCGCATCCATGATGCTCAATACCCGGCGAACCTGCTGCGGCTGGATCATAAGTTCTTCCTCACCGCGCAGCGCTTTCAGATAATGCTCCCAGTAGTTCTTGTGTGATACATGCACTTCCGGAAGCGGTTCTTCATACAGAACTCCCGGTGCTGGCGGTCCAAAGCTTCTGGTCGGACCTGCTGCTGTCATCGTGATCTTGCCTGGAACGTTCTCCAGAAGACGGGTCGTATGTACAATGGTCCCCTCTCCCGCAAATCCGTCGATAATTGCGCTTCCGCCGTTGCCGCCCATGAACCATGCGCGCTTCGGGGTCAGATAATAGGTTCCCAGCTCAATCTCTGCCAGAACACCGTTCTTGAACTCAAAAAGAATCTTGAAGTAGTCATCAACCTCTTTATTAATGACGTTTCTCACGTCAGCAAATACAGAGTCCACTTCGGAATCTACCATATTCAGCATCTGGTCGATGAGATGTACGCCCCAGTCATAGAGCATGCCTCCTCCCATCTCCGGATAAATATGCCAGTCATGCATATTTCCGTTTACGCCGTACAGCTGAGATTTGATCACATAGACATCGCCGACCATGTGTTTGTCATAAACTTCCTTCATGATGCGATAGTCATAATCCCATCTTCTCTGATGATGGATCGTGAAAAGGATTCCTGCTTCTTTTGTCACTTTCACCATCTCATCAAACTCAGCTACAGACATTGCAGCCGGCTTTTCGCAGATCGTATTGATCTTTGCTGCCGCTGTCTTTTTCACCATCTCAATGTGGGACGGGTTCGGCGTAGCAATGATCACCGTATCCAATGTCTCATTCGCGATCAGATCATCTGCGGATGCATAGGTATGAACCCCCTCCGGCGCATCTGTCAGCTGATCCGGATTTGTGTCTGCGACAGCGACCAGTTCGATATCATCCGGGAAATTCGCAAGCATATTCGCATGCTCATGCCCCATAAAACCAAATCCAATGATTCCAAACTTGAACTTTGCCATTTTGTACCTCCTGTTACCTTTTCATAATAGTACTTTTATTATAATCTATTTTTCGTCCGGAGAACAGGTTTTATTTTAATTATTTGCGGTTAATCTGATCTTCAAAACCTTTGATCCGCTCAGCCATCAGCTTATCCAGTTTCTCTTTGTTTGCCATGATCTTCGGGCCGCAGATGGAACCGAATCCCTGGATCTCTGTTGTATGCTCACGGAGTCCCGCAAAAGTACCGCGCGCACGGTTCTGCTGTGCCTCGGAAAATTCCACTTTGACAGCTCCGTCCTCGATAGAGAGTTCTCCCTCGATTCCGCAGATCGGACATTCCACTTTTGTGGTTCCCGGAAGCACGGTGATCAGGCTCTGATGGCAGACCGGGCAGACTCCTTTCGGTTTGTTGGCCGGCTCAAAGAATTTGACGGAGTCATCGGCATAACCGAGCACCGTACGTTTGCCCATCTCATGCATATTTTCAATGAGCTGATCGTCAATATAAGGATTCCCGATCGTTCCCATGCTGTTCGCGTTATAATTTCCCATCACCTTCATCATCGGAGGAAATCCGAAGAGATGCAGGCTGGCCGTTCCCATGGAGGTCCAGTTTTCTGTGGAAGCGCCGCCGATGGAGATATAAGATACCGTACGTTTTTTCAGACGCTCCATCGGGAACGCATCCGGATCTCCCGGCATCTCTCCTGTTCTGCGTTTATCCAGCACCCATGTGATTGCCGAGTAATCATGGCGGCAGGAGAAACGGTCCACAAAGTCCTTGAACTGGCCGACCGGCTGCAGCACATAGACCGGGGCGCCAACGATCAGGCAATCCGCTTTTCTGACCTCTTCTTCCAGTGCCTGGAAGTCATCTTTGAAAACACAGTCATTGTCCTTTCCTCTTTCGAGCATCGTCGAACAGGCACCGCATCCCCTGCATCTGCCGATGTTCATATTGCATGTGTTGATGAATTTTATTTCTGCTTCCGGCGCGGCTTCTCGCGCGCCGTATAATGCTTCTTTAACAAGAATATCCGAGTTTCCGTTCTTTCGTCCAAATGAAATACCTAAAACTACCATCTAAAGTCTCCTTTCTTTGCGTACCAGCGGTGTTTATTTGTATATTATAAATCATGCGATTTTTATTTTCTTTTCAATAAATAACAAAAACCTGATCACATTTTTACCTTTTCCATTTGCTTCAGCAAAGGTTGGGCAAAAAGAGCAATATTCTTTATAAAATATTATCCTCTCAGGCTTCTGCCTTGAATTTCCGGTCTGTTGCCGTGATCACCATCTCATCCCAGGTGCCAAATCGTGTGCTTTCCTTCACAAAATTGTCCATTAAAAGCTGTGCATAGACCATATGCTCCGCATTCCAGTTGCAGATGACCGCGCTGGAATACTGAAAGCCTTCAAAATTTTCAAAGTTCGTATTTTCTTTCATAAAATCATCGTCAAAAATTATATTCAGAAGTTCGCGCAGACGCTCGTCCATTTCCACATATACATACCCGTTCATAGATTAATTCCCTTCCCATCTTATCAGAATAATCCGACGACCATCCTTTATCGTCGGATTATTCTTATTCCATTCATTTTTACGATTTTTTGTGATCCGGATGATCCCTGTAATACTGCTCCGCTGCCTCAAATACATAGTCATGCCATACCTTGGCGTCTCTTGCCATGCAGGGGCGAATGATCTCTTCTTCCTGATCTCCCATACCGTTGATGACTTCTTTTCTCTGAACGGTCAGATACAGAGCCGGCTCATTCGGAGGACATCCGAGAATCCAGTAAGCATTCGGATGATCTTTCAGGTATTTCTTCGTACAGTTGCCGTGAAGCACGATCTTTTCGTCCGGAATATCTTTCGGAATCTCATTCTTTCCGCCGATGACAATGGTCATGCCTTTATTTTTCTCATACTCATCAACTGCTTTCAGTTCTTCCATGTTGATGGCGAGAAGAGCCTGGCAGCTGGAGCATGCGCCCTCACATCTCACATCGTATTCCGGCCAGCGTGTGCTCATATCGCCAATGTACGGAATCCACATCTTCTTATAACAGTCCTCAATAGAATCACCGACTACATCGATCATGTCCATGGAATAATTACCCAGGCCGGTTTCTTCTGCCACCTTAAAGTAATCTACGGCAGAAGTATCGATACCGGTGACTTCACATGCAACACGGTCGATCGCTACCGGATCTTTGGAACCGAGAATCATGTTTGTCTCGATCGGTACCGGCATATGCGGGCTGTATCCGCTGGCTGCGCGCATTGCATCCATGATATTGATATCCGCGCGGCAGGCAGACCATACATCCATCATAGCCATGGTCAGATTCTGCTGATGCATCTGCATATGAACCTTATCCTGGACAACCCCTTTGATGTTCTTTAAAGCGCCTGAGAACACCATGCTCGCGTGCGCCTTCAGGATCGGAAGATTGATCAGATGATCCGCGCCGATCAGAAATTCGGGAAGCATGACAAAATCAATATTGGAACGGTAGTCACGCACTGCGACTCTCACCAGATCCTTATCCCGCTTGATGTCTCTGAGTTCAACTCCTTCTTCCTCAGCAACTGCAGCGATTCCGCTGACTTTAAAGCATTCCATGGTGTCACATCCGATTGCTGCTGCCTCGGCAACAATAATCTTCTTCGGGTTTGCTTTCTTCACCTCGCGGATGACCGCACGAACCACTTCCGGATTGGTGCAGACAGATGTCTCAGGGGGCTCCGCATGACCCGCATTCGGTTTCAGAACAACTGTAGAGCCTTTTCTGATGACATGCTCTACTCCGCCCATCAGATCAAATACTCTGGTCACGTTTGCCTGGATGTCAGGACTTTTTGCAAGTGCCACTAATGATTTTTTCGCCATTCCACTATCCTCCTACAAAATTTTGCTTGAACAGGTCTCGTAACTTTTCATGTAAAACAGTTAACAGGTCTCAATTAATACCGCCGTCCCCATGCCGCCGCCGGCACAGAGTGTCGCAACACCATAACGGCTGCCGCGGCGTCTCATCTCATACATGAGAGAGATCACGATTCTGGAACCCGTTGCACCCACCGGATGGCCGAGTGAGATTCCTCCTCCGTTGACATTCAGTTTCCCGTCCGGTATGCCAAGCTCCTTCTGACACGCCAGGCACTGAGAAGCAAATGCCTCGTTGATCTCGAACAGATCAATATCGTCAATGGAAAGTCCCGCCTTGTCAAGCGCCTTTCTTGTCGCACTGATCGGACCGATCCCCATCAGCTCCGGTTCCACTCCTGTGGTTGCCACACTCAGGATGCGTGCCAGGATCGGGCAGCCCAGTTCTTTCGCCTTCTCCTCTTCCATCAGGATCACGCCGGAAGCAGCGTCGTTCATACCGGAAGCATTGCCGGCCGTTACTTTTCCGTCCTCTTTAAAGGCAGGTTTTAACTTCTGCAGTCCCTCCAGCGTGGCATCGCGTTTCGGGTATTCATCTGTGGTATAGACCTTGTCGCCTTTTCTGGATGAGACCGTGATCGGGATGATTTCTTCTTCGAACTTACCGGCATCCATCGCTGCGACAGCTCTTTGCTGAGAGCGCAGAGCATACGCATCCATCTGCTCTCTTGTAACATCGTATTTTTCTGCAACATTCTCTGCCGTAATGCCCATGGCAGGACCTACGCCGAGGTTCGTCAGAGAATCCCACATGGAATCACGAAGTTCCATATGGCCGTATTTCTGTCCGTATCTGGCATTGAATACCATGTGCGGAGCCGTACTCATGCTGTCTGCGCCGCCGGCCATGATACAGTCTGCCTCGCCGGCTTTGATCTGATAAAATCCAAACTGGATTGCCGACATGGATGAGGTACAGTTTCTGTGAATCGTAATGCCCGGAACCGTCACGGGCAGTCCTGCTTTTACGGCTGCCACGCGGGCCAGATTATTTTCTTTATAAGTTCTCTGGTAGTTGCATCCCCAGATGACATCTTCGATGATGGCAGGATCAATCCCTGCGCGCTTTACCAGATTCTGCATGACCGGGATAGACAGTTCAGACGGCACGAGGGTCTTGAACTGACCGCCGATTGTTCCGATCGGGGTTCTGCATCCTGCTGCAATAACTACATTTCTCATTTCTGTCTTATCCTCCCTATAATCTGTCCAGAGCTTTCGCCACTTTGATCAGACCATCGATCAGATCTTTGTTCGCTTTCTCTACCGCCTCTTTGGGCCACTCGAAAATACCTTTTCCGCTCTTGAATCCGAGATTTCCCTTCTCAATATTCTCTGTGAGAAGCCTTGACGGTTTGGTTGAGTTTTCGATGTGCGGGAATAAGTATTCATGAATCGCATAGGTCAGATCAAGCCCGCCCATATCCATCACTTCAATCGGCGGACAGATGCCAAGACGCATGCCAAATCCATATTTGATTGCCTTGTCTACATCCTCCGGGCTTGCAATATCATTCTCTACAATGGACAATGCCTCCCGGAAGAGAGCGTGCTGCATACGGTTGGCCAGGAATCCCGGAACATCTTTTTTGACAATAACCGGTTTTTTACCGGCTTCTTCCAGCAGCTCATACGTTGCTTTTACCGTCTCTTCGGATACGTATTTGGTTCTCACCACTTCTACCAGCGGGATCAGATAAGCCGGATTCCAGTAATGGGTTCCGATGATTCTCTCTTTATGTACGGATTTCTCAGCGATTTCCGTAACACTGATTGCCGATGTATTGGTCGCCAGGATCGTAGATTCCGGGAAGATTGCATCCATCTTTGCGAAATAATCCTGTTTGATCTCCAGATTTTCAATAATCCCCTCGAACACGATATCTGCAAAGTCAGCCGTTTCCTCAATCGTATCAACGAAACTGATTCTTTCGAGCGCCTCGTCCGCATCCTTCTGTGTCAGGACCTCTTCCTCCACCAGCACAGACAGATTGCCGCGGATCACTTCCGCTGCATTATAGCGCTTCTTGTCATCATATACATAGATCACTTTTACCGTATGCCCCTTCACGGCAAACAGCTGGGCGATGCCCAGGCCCATTTTGCCGGCGCCGAGAACGGCAATGTTTTTTTTCACACTCATTTCCTATTTCCTTTCCGCTCTTTTTCAAACAGTGGCGCCGGTCATGCCGGCGCCGCTCCTGTTAAAAAGTGAGTAAGAAGAGAACACTTTTTTTCTTTTTTAAATACTTTAAAATACTCCATACGGATATTCTTTGTCCGGAACGCTTCTGTCAATACGGTCAGAAGGTACGATCGCAACGGCACGCACGATTGTGCCGTCTCCCATGTACCAGCGAAGCGGGAATGCACAGAACAGGAATCTCTGATTGGTAACCTTATCCAGATCTCCGCCCAGGTTCTCGATACCCATGACGTTGTTTCTTAAGAGAATGTCATGACAGGGCTCCCACTCCGGGAAATCCTCTTTTGCCGGATGTCCAAACTCTTTCTCATACTCTTCCACAATTCTGGGAACATAAGGTCCGGGGCCATGCTCAGCCGCATAAGTGTAGAGGATATGGTCGATTGCCTGCATGTCAAAGCCAACACCCTTTACATGATGCTCTACAAACCAGTTTGCTCCCTCGATGGAAAGTCCCGGGCTGTATCCGAAGTAATCATCATTCTCGCCCCAGCGTCTGTGTGTACCGGTGTTCAGAAGAACCCAGTCTCCCTCTTTGATGCCGCCTTCCACTTTCTTTGCGGCGTTTTCAATATCTTCCACCGTGATTAGTTCCCATTTCCCCTTCGGGATGTCCAGACATACAGCCTCGCCCAGATAGTTCTCAAGAGGAAGCTCATGTGTATAGGGGCTTTCCGGGATGACATGGGACGGAGAGTCCGCATGTGTGGAATTATGCATATGAAAATCATTGAAGGTCTGCAGCAAACGGTAGTGCATCGGCATGTGCTGCACTCTGTCAATGTGGAAATCTCCATTTGAAGGCCAGAGCGGATTTCCTCTTCCGAACGGGTTCGAAAGATCCAGAAGTTCGAAGGTTTTTCCCTTGAACATGTCAAAAATACTTGAATCATAGGCTTTGTGCCATTCCATTGTGTTTTCGAATCTCATGTTTTTCTCCTTTTCATATTTTTCTATATTCTGCAGGTTTCTTTATTGTCACAATAGTATAGCGCAATTCCTGTGCCAGTTTTTCATTCCCGGAAAACACCCGTTTTTCGGGCTTTTTTTGTCTCTTTACATATTTTGTGTTTCATTTCTGCAACATGGGAGCGTATTTCTGTTGCAGATTGGAAATCAAACTGGATTATTTTATAAAGATCTTGATGGCTTCGCTGAACTCTTTCAGCTTCTCCAGGTCTCCATCTTCAACTGCATCCACCATGCAATGATTCAGGTGATCCATTAGGATGACTTTTCCTGCATTGTTGATCGCGGAACGCACCGCCGCAAGCTGTACCAGAATTTCAGAACAGTCCTCGCCCCTGTCCACCATTCGCTTGACCGCTTCCAGATGTCCGATGGCTTTGGCCAGACGGTTAGAAACTGCTTTGGCATTCGGGTGAATGTGATCGTGCCCGTGCTCATGCGGGTGCGTGTGGTCATGCCCGTGTTCATGCTCATGCAGATGTGTTTGAGGGTAACCGGATTCCTCATGAACGTTTTCTGCATTATTTTTACCGATAATCTTGTTCGTTATATCCTTCTGCATTTTACACCTCATCATTTTAAGTTTATTTCAAAACCGGCAAGTACGTCCGAGACGTACCTGATGTCAGTCTCCTTAAAGATAAGTATACAAATTTCATGCCGGATTTACAATTCCGAAAAAAGCCTTTTTCAACATAGATTTACAAATTCCGCTCTGCTTGTTATACTGAAAATCAGGAACTCTTAATAAGAGGAGGTTCATATGAATCAATATCAGACCATTAGTGAAATCCGAAAAAAACTCCGGGATGTTATTTCAAAAATATCGGACGATACCTTATGTGAGGAACTTGAAAAAATCGACCGTGATCTGGATTATTTTTTCCGGAGCGGGATTGATTTCAAGGAGATTATTGATACCCTGGATGACAGCATCTTTATTACCGACAATACCGGCAGCGTCATCTATGTCAACCCGGCTTATACACGCAATACCGGCATCCGCGCAGACCAGGTTCTTGACCATAATGTCTATGATCTGATCGGCTCTGACAAAATATTTACAGGAGGCGCGGTTCCGGATGTCTTAAAGACACACAAATCCGCTTTCCGTCTCTCCACCACCTACGCTTCGGGGGAGCCGCTGATGGGGTATGTGTCGGGAACGCCGATTTTTGACAGCGAAGGGAATCTGCATCAGGTTGTTGCCTGCAGCCGGCCGATCGTCACTTTGAAATCTCTGCGGAATGATTTTGACACCTTCCTTCAGGAACTGCAGAATGCGAATGAAAAAAACATAGAAAAATCTGCCAATGAGCACTTGTCTTCTGATCTGATCGGTAAAGACACGACCCTTTCAAACATCTGGACTCTGATCAGCCATATCGCCCCGTCCGATGCGACCGTGCTGATCACCGGAGAATCCGGCTGCGGAAAAGAAGTCATCGCAGATGAGATCTACAAACTCAGCAAGCGCAGTAAAAAACCATTCATCAAGATCAACTGCGCCGCCATTCCTCCCAACCTGCTGGAATCTGAACTCTTCGGCTATGAAAAAGGGGCCTTCTCCGGCGCCAGTGCCAAAGGAAAGACCGGCCTGTTCGAGATGGCAAATCACGGTACGCTGATGCTCGATGAGATTGGCGACATGCCGATGGATCTGCAGGTCAAACTTCTTCGGGCCATTCAGCAGCAGGAAATCACCAGAATCGGAGGTTCTCATACCATCAAACTGGATATCCGTTTTCTGGCCCTCACCAACTCGGATCTGAAGGCAAAGATCGAGAACGGAACCTTCCGCCAGGATCTGTACTACCGGCTGAACGTGATCCCGATCCAGGTGCCTCCCTTAAGAGAGAGAAGCGCTGATATAGAAGCGCTCTGCAGGCACTTTATCGATGTCTTTACGAAAAAATATGACAGCACTTTTTCGCTGACTGAGCGGCAGTACGGATTTATGCGGCAATACCACTGGCCGGGCAATATCCGGGAGCTGGAAAACATCATTGAGTATCTGGTCCTTTGCAGCGCCGGCATCGGGCATGTCGATGACAGTATCATCACAAGCCTCTTAAATATTTCTGCGGAGCAGAGCCAGCTGGCCTCCGATCAGGATTTCAATAATGCCGTCGCGCAGTTTGAAAAGCAGCTTCTGGAGCGGACCCTGCAAAGTTCCGGCAGCTTAAGGGAAGCGGGAAAAAAGCTGAACATCAATGCGTCCACCATATCGCGGAAGATCAAACAGTACCATATTGATTATCCCGGAAAAAAAGAGTAAATACAGAAAGTGAATCCTGGCAATGACAAATGTTTTTGAAAGAGAAGACAGCTTCAAAGTATATATCGAATTATCTCTGCCCCTGGTCTTAAGCCTTGTCGTGAGCATCATCTACAATATAGCTGACACCTGGTTCATTTCCGCCACGCAGAACACACTGCTGGTCGCCGGCGTATCCATCTGCGCACCAGTCTTTACGCTGTTGATGGCACTTGGAAATATTTTTGCCCAGGGGGGCAGTTCCCTGATCTCACGTCTTTTAGGCATGCAGAATTACAAAGGAGTCCGGCGGGTGACATCGTTTTCTTTCTACACGGCACTCCTTGCGGGTGCCGCAGCTGCCGTTGTGCTGCTGCTTTTCCGTCATCCGCTCCTTCTGGCCATGGGTGCGGATGCCGATACCCTTTCGCATGCCATCCCCTACTACACCTGGCTTTCCATCGGTGCCCCTCTCATCGTGGTATCCTTTATCCCTTCCAATCAGCTTCGGGCGGAAGGTCTGGCAAAGGAGTCCATGATCGGGTCGATTCTCGGAGTCGTCATCAATATTATCCTGGATCCGATTTTCATCTCACTCCTTGGACTGGGTGCAGCCGGTGCCGCGATCGCATCGGTCATTGGCTATGTATTTACTGATGTTTACTATATTCTGATCATCCTGAAAAAAACACAGCACTATTCCCTGGATCCGCGCATGATGCGTCTGCCGGGCAAATGGGCATGGGAGTGCCTGGCACTCGGCATTTCAAACGGAATCGCAAATATTACCCAGAGCATCTGTCAGATGGTTCTGAACCACCATCTCCTTCCTTATGGAAATGATAAAATCGCTGCCATGGGCATTGCACTCAAAGTAAACAGCATTGCGGTTCTGGTTCTGGTAGGCTTCATCTTTGGATCTCAGCCAATCATCGGTTATTTCTATGGCGCAGGCAAACGTGAGCGCATGATGAAACTGATCCGTCAGATATTTGTATTCCTTTTGATTCTGTCCGGAATTGTCACCACTGCTGTTCTTCTTGCTGCACCGCAGCTGATGTCCCTGTTTTTAAAAGACCCGATGATCATCACGACAGGCGCACATATGATCCGGCTTTTGTGTATTACGATTGTCTTCATGTCCATGAGCATCTTCATCATGATCATCTTCCTTTCGCTCGGGAAGGCGCTTCAGGGACTGGTTCTTTCTACAAGCCGGCAGGGGTATGTCTTCCTGATCGTATTCTTCCTGTTCGCAAGACTGTGGGGATATGAAGGAATCCTCTGGACACAGGCGGCCGCGGACGTAATCAGTTTCCTTCTGGGGGCCGTCCTGATCCGTCGCGAGTTTGGACTCATGACGAAGAAGGATTGTTGAATCGGGAACAAAATAATGCGCCTCACAGATTTGTGAAGCGCATTATTTTTGCGTATATTTTTGCTTTTGCAGTTCTGCTTCGGCAAAGGGCACCGCTTACGGCATCAGAGTACCATCTTCACTCCGCCGAAGATGCCTGCATCATTACCAAGCGTAGCCAGGCTGATCCTGGTTTCACGGGATGCATGAAAAGCATATTCTTTATAATATTTCTCAATGACATCGGTCAGGATTGCTCCTGCCTTTGATACACCGCCGCCAATGACAAAGATCTCCGGATCCACTACGATTGCGATATTGGCGCATGCCTTTCCGATCATGCGGCCCAGATCATCCACCAGCTGCAGGGAAAATGCATCTCCTTCCTTGGCAGCATCAAAGATATCCTTCGATGTAACCGTCTCCAGGCTGCGAAGAACGGTCTCGTCTTCGGTCGCTGCCAGTCTCTGTCTTGCGACTCTCGCGATTCCGTTCGCAGAGGCATACTGCTCCAGACAGCCTTTCTTGCCGCATCCGCAACACTCTGTTTCCTCGTCATTGACCGGGAAATGTCCAATCTCGCCGGCTGCTCCGTGGGTTCCGGACAGGATCTTTCCGTTCAGGATGATGCCTCCGCCCACGCCGGTTCCCAGCGTGACCATAACGACATTGGAATAACCTTTTCCGCCTCCCTGGTACATCTCTCCGAGAGCGGCAACATTCGCGTCATTGCCGGCTTTTGCAGGGATTCCGGTCAGATCTGTCATCTCCTTCTCCACATTAAATACACCCCATCCCAGATTGACACATTTCAGCACATTGCCCTCGTCATCGACAGGTCCCGGTATGCCCATTCCGATCCCGCTGACTTCTTCAGCCGCGATATGGTCTGCCTCCAGTTTGTCTTTGATGGAGGCTGCGATGTCCGGAAGAATGTTTTTTCCGGCATCTGATGTATCGGTCTTGATCTCCCATTTGTCCAGGAGTTCTCCGGAAACAGAGAAAAAGCCCATTTTTACGGTCGTTCCTCCGATATCAACTCCAAAGGCATATTTTTTCATAACAATTCTCCTCCCACTCTCGTTTTTTCTATCTTTATTTTTCATCGAATTCCGGTGCCTCTGTCTCCACGTAATAGGACGGGAACAGATGACCGGCATATACATAAAACGGAATCATTTCGTTGCCGCTCAGGGTCCTCTCGATCAGATTTCCATTCTTTTTATAGGTTCCCTCCATAACGGTTCCTTCTTTTTCCGACTTTCCTGCGGGGACCTCCAGACAGGTATAGGTGCCGTCCTTTTGAAAGGTATAGCGAATCAGCATTCCCGAACTGTCCGTTTTCTCTGCGGAAGCATCGAACGTTTCTCCCTCAGGGATATCCCCGGAGTACATGCCATCTTCGATCAGCAGGTACCTGTCATCCAGGATATATCTGATGGAAGCCAGTTCATTCCCATCTTCATCGGAAGCAGTGGTAATGATCTCATTTCCATTCAGTGTATAAACTCCCTGCAGCGCGGGCTCATCCCCGACGCGGTTGACGAATTCCTGCTTTTCTTCGTCAAAGCATACCCAAAGCTTTGTGTTGTCGTCGCCGTACACGGTCAGATCACAGCAATAAGCCTCCGCGACAGCCAGATCAGCTGTATCCCGGATCAGGTCAGCCGCCGTCTGTTCAGGGGCCGGTGCATGTGTATTTTTCCTGATCAGCACCACCGCAGCGATTGCCGCAATGACGGCTGCGATCACAATAACAAGTACAATCGTTAATTTCTTTTTCTGTTTCATCTTCCAGGGAACCCTCTTTTCCTGCTTTTTATTTCATGAAGTATTCCAGCAGCCGGACAACATCCTCTTCCGCTGCCTGTGACTGGCTCGCGACCCCAATCACCGGGGAATCCTCCGCACGGTAGAATTGTTCTGTCCGGCACACCGCGGTGTCTGCCAGATACAGGCCGCACGGAACCTGTTCTCCGGTTTCCGGATTTTCGGCATAATAAAGGGAAGACGCATACGTCTCCAGCTGGCTTTCTGTGAGCACGGTCCTTAAATCAGCGAACGCATTCTTTTCGCACTCCAGAGCAAACAGAGGCTCATCGGATATAAAAAGATCCATCTCTCCGGTCAGGAACATGGCCGCGAGAACCTGAAGACCGGAGGCAGAAGACTGCCCCCCTCCGTCCAGATTCACTTCTACCGTGGAATCCACACCGATCAATGTATCTTCCTCATATCCGTATTCATTCAGAAACCGGTCGAAATAATCGCTCTGATCCACCGTATAGGTCTCGCAATTTACGAACTGTACGTTTGCAATATACTCTTTATTATATTCTCTGTGTACCGAAACTGCGCCCCACACGGCGAACAGCCCCAGTCCGACAGCCAGGATCACAAACCATTTGTAATAATACCAGAACCAGGCGGCTTTCTGCCTGCCGGTCATGCCCTCTGTTATCTTTTTCTTTTCCACAAGCTCTTCTTCCCGCCATTTCTGTCAAATTTTCCCGGCGCATCTTCATAGTCATCGTGCCATTCCATGTTGCGCTCATCCTCATCGCGTTTATCGGATTCTGTCATGTACAGCCGGAAGACCTTCTCTGTAAAGATACTCATCATCACGACGCTTGCCGCGGGCATGATCACAACCGCCACGTGGACAAGCCAGATCAGGAAGATGGAAAATGCACCGATCGCAGCGACCACAATGGTGACCGGGAAATGCATGACCGCAAGAGCCATTGCATTTTTCAGGGTGTCTTTGATGGTACTTTTGAAACGCGCGATATAGGCGAAGACCCAAAACGCGTATACACACACTACCCCGAGGACTACATAAAAGAAAATACGTGCGTAACCGGCTGTCTTCCCCATTTCCGTCAGCGTATTCAAAATGGAGATATCCGTCAGCAGAATGGCTGCGATCACAATAAAAATGAGTGTGATCAGCACAGATTGTTTGAAATTTGCCTTAAAGCTCTGCCAGAAACAGCTCCAGGAATCGCCTCTGTTGTTTTTGATATTTTTCTGCACGGTATAATACAGCGCAGTCGTCGATGCGCCTGCCGTAAATACCGGAATACAAAAAAGGATCCACATCAGACTCACCAGAATCATATTCGCAATTTTATATAATCCCTGAACAAACGGGCTGTTGAAGCTCAGAAAACCCATGTCACTACCTCATTATTCTCCGATCAGACGGGTAAGCATTTCATGATGCCGACGCACCTGTTCTACCTCATCGATCATCTGATCCACGCCGCCATCCTGACAGTAGCGCTGTCCCTCAAACTCAGAATCAATATATCCGTCAAATCCGCACTCCTTCAGATACCGGATCGGTGTTTCATAGTCGATGGCTTTATCCTCATACTGCCCGGGCCTTCCTTCAATCTCGGTCATATGATAGAACTTGCCGTGAATGCTGACGATATAAGGAATAATATCCTTAATATCTTCCGGCTTCGCGCTGGATTCCTTTAATACAAGACTTCCAAGCGTCATGAAATTCATCTTGTGCCCCGGGAACTTCTCATCCAGCAGGGGAGCGATATCGCCCGCCATAAGTCCTTCCTGTGCCTTTTCCAGGATAAAGTCGATCATATCCGGATTCATCACACGCTTATAGTAAGCAATGGCCAGATCTGTAGGCGAATGCTGGAAAATACCGAAATCCGGCACCAGTCCGGCATGTTTTGTGCCGGTGCGTTCAATCATCTCAATCATCTGATCTACCATTCTGGGATCCATCACCGGGTCAATGTTTTTGTGCGTCAGACCTGGTTTGATCGGAAGCGGCGCATGGATTTCCTTCCCAATGCGCACATCGTATTTTTCCGCTGTCGGCAGAGCCATCTCGATCACATCTGTGGGCACCAGGCACAGGCAGCGCACATTCTTAAAGCCCATTCTGGAAGCGATCTTAATATCATTTTTCAGCCGTTCAGCGGCCTCCGCGTGATTCATGACATGATCGCGGAACTGATGCACATCCAGATAAATATCCATCGTCACTGCATTCATGTTG
This sequence comes from uncultured Lachnospiraceae bacterium, assembly GCA_946546945.1. Lineage (GTDB taxonomy): Bacteria > Bacillota > Clostridia > Lachnospirales > Lachnospiraceae > Eubacterium_I. Next base: position 87,692 of record CAMNOU010000001.1, on the reverse strand, counting down.
TAACGCGCCATATAGCTGTTCCAGTCAAAAATAAATTCATCGGAGGGGAACGGATATCTGCGGATCACCGCCTCATCGATAATCTCGATGCCGTCAGTATGCAGATTGTCATGCACTTCCCTGATCTGGTCCTTCCAGGTCATCCTGCGGAAAAACTGCTCCTGCTGATAACTGTATAATGATACGCCTCTTTTGATTGCCATCTTTCCGCCCTCCTATTCCTGTAATTCCATCTCGAACATGCAGACTACATCCGTCTTCCCGGAAGCGCCCCTTCCCGGAACCGGCGGGTTCTTTACCCATTCTTCATCCCAGGGCATGTAGCCGTACTGTGCCAGAATGGACTGCTGCAGACCGATCGTATGTTTTCCCGGAGTAAGCCCGCCTTCTTTGGTCACATACACATATCCGGTATCGTCATAGTCCCAGTGTTCCCAGACACAAGTCTTTATCTCTTCAAAATCACGCGGTGCTTTCCCGTTGATTTCAAATCTCTGCAGTTCCTTCGGGTATTCCACTCCGTCGCAGGTAATGTAATATCCGTTATGCAGCGATAAAAAACAGCCCCGGTAATCCGCTATGCGTACGCCAAACTTAAAACCGGTCACTTTTCCGTCTTCCACCACATTCTGAAGACTGTCTTTTTCTATCAGATACTGATCAAACATATGATTCCTCCAACATTCCGGTCAAAATTGTTCAGAGCCGTATTTCAGGCTCTGAACATTTTTTATTTAGATGACAAAATTTCTCATATAATTTCTGGAGAGTTTCAGAGAATCCAGTACCTTCTTCTGGCTTCCCTCAAAGAATTTATCCTCAACTTCGATACAAGTATAGCCGTCATAGCCGATATCTGTCAAGGCAGATACATATTTGCCCCAGTCTACATCTCCATATCCGGGAAGCTTCGGAGACATAAAGTCAAGCGGATACCCCATGATGCCCACTTCCTGAAGTTTGTCCGGATAGATCTTGATATCCTTATAGTGTACATGGAAGATCTTGTCCCTGAACTCGTAGATCGGCTTAATGTAATCGATCATCTGCCATACAAAATGAGACGGATCATAATTGATGCCGAAATTGTCACTCGGAAGGATTTCAAATACCTTTCTCCAGTTCGCGGGAGTCGTCATCAGGTTCTGTCCTCCCGGCCACTGATCCGTTCCGAACAGCATCGGGCAGTTCTCAATTGCCACCTTCACACCCTGTTCTTCTGCCAGGGCAATGATCGGAGGCCATACTTCCTTCACGATTTCCAGGTTCTCCTCCACTGTCTTTGACTGGTCGCGTCCGATAAAGGTCGTGACCATATTCACGCCAAGCTTCGCACTCGCTTTGATCAGCTCTTTTAAGTGCTCCACTGCCGTACTGCGTTTCTCCGGATCCGGATCCAGAGTATTCGGATAGTATGCAAGAGAAGAGATCTCCACGCCCTTCTGCGCCGCATAATCCAGGATATGCTTTGCGTAAGCATCATCTGTATTCACACGCTCAGCATCAATATGGCTGACTCCTGCATATCTTCTTTCTGCCTTTCCCTGCGGCCAGCATGCAACTTCCACGCACTCGAACTGAAGCTCGCCGGCAATATCCATCATCTCTTCAAAGCTGCTCTGATCCAAAATAGCGCTGACAAATCCTAATTTCATTTTTTTCTCCTTCTTTCTGAATCATATACATAAAAGGGCTGCCGGATAAGAATCTTAAGCAGCCCTTCAGCGACATTATTATTTATTTAAGTAAATTTCTTTACCCTGTTTGTCAGACTCATAGATTGCCTCAAGAATCTGTGTAACAACAAATGCCTGCTCAGGTTTTACCAACGGCTCAGTATCGTTGATGATTGCTTCCATCCACTGTCTGTTCTCAGCAACGCCTTCTGCGCTTCCGCCGCCGCCGAAGTATGCGACCTGACCTACCGGAGAAATGGTCTCCTGCATCAGCTGTCCGTTGCGGCCGCGGTTGTAGATCAGCTCGTTCTTGCTGTAGCTCATGCCGGAACGAACCTCTGCGCCTGCCAGTGTTCCGCAAAGTGTGGTGGATGCTTCTCTGGAATCAAGCATGTTCAGTGCCCAGGATGCTTCCAGAGCAATGGTAGCTCCGTTTTCCATCTTGATGAATCCCATTGCGGAATCCTCTACCTCATAAGTTTCCGGATCCCATGGTCCGAACAGGTTTCCTTCTACTGCTTCCGGCATATGGCCTAATTTGTAATATACAGAACCTGTAACGCTAACCGGCTTGTAATTGTTCATGCACCATAAGGTGATATCCAGCGCATGTGTTCCGATGTCGATCAGGGGACCGCCGCCCTGAAGAGCCTTGTTCGGGAATACGCCCCAGGTAGGAACTGCTCTGCGGCGAACTGCGTGTGCTTTTCCGTAATAGATCTCACCGAGTTCCCCTTTCTCGCATGCTGCATGGAGGTTCATAACTTCTTCACGGAAACGGTTCTGATATCCGATCGTGAACTTCTTTCCGGACTTCTTCCATGCATCGATCATCTTCTGTGCATCTGCAGTATTGTGAGCCATCGGCTTCTCGCTCAGTACATGCTTGCCGGCCTCAAATGCAGCAACGGTGATCGGGCAGTGAGCAACGTTCGGTGTCAGTACATGTACAACATCGATATCCGGATTCTTAACCAGCTCTTTATAGTCCGTATATACTTTTGCATCCGGTGTGCCGAAATCTTCTTTTGCTTTGATTGCGCGCTCTTCAATGATATCGCAGAATGCAATAATATCACAAAGGTCAGCGTTTGCCTTCATTGCCGGCATATGTTTCTGATTCGCGATTCCGCCGCATCCTACAATACCGATCTGAACTTTTCCGTTTTTCATTTTCGTAATCCTCCATTTCTTAATTATACAGGCATCAGGACATCCCAGTGCTCTGCTAACTTACCATCTTCCAGACGATAGATATCTACCACTCTGGCTTTCGTGTTTCCCTCGGGATCCACATTTTTCAGATAGACTGCCACTTTATCATCTTCTTCGATCATCATCTTGATCTCAAGGTGAAACGTGGGCTCCATCTCAAATTTCTTTGCAAACCCTTCCATCAGGGCAGCTCTTCCCTGCCCGACGCCGGGATTATGCTGGATATAATCCTCTTTTACATATTTCTCTGCCGCCGATATATCATGCGCGTTGAAAAACTCATCATACATGGCCCGGACAACTTCTTTGTTTGTCATAGCAATCCCCTCTTTATTCCTTTACGCCGCCAAGTGAGATACCTGCAACGAATGCCTTCTGGAAGAAAGGATACAGCGCCATGATCGGAATAACGCCGACAACAGCCATCGCCATACGGATCGAGTTACTCGGCAGCTTCGCAACCGCGTCCGCAACGGATCCCGTGCTGACAGATGCCATCGCCTTGATATTATCAATGATACTCTTCAACAGCTGCTGCAGCGAGTACAGGTTTTTATCCGAGATAAAGTACAGACCGTTCTGCCAGTCATTCCAGTATCCCAATGCAACCAGAAGCCCTACCGTAGCCAGAATCGGAAGCGACAGCGGCAATATGATCTTGAAGTAGATGTACCACTCGCCGGCACCGTCGATCTTGGCCGCCTCAATGAGGGCGGGATGGATATTCGTCGCAAAGTTATTCTTATACAGAATAATGTAAAAACTGTTGAACAGAAGCGTCGGGAAAATCAGCGCAAAAATCGTATTCTTCACGTGGAAGGTCTGTGTCCACATGATGTAGGAAGGAACCAGACCGCCGTTAAACAGCGAGGTAAAGAACACAAGGAATGTGAGTACTCTTCCGCGGCTGTAATCTCTTCTGGACAAAGCATAGCCAAGCATGGGGCCTGCCAGCAGGGAAAGAATCGTACCGACGATCGTAATGATGATCGTAATTCCATACGCATGGAACACGCTTCTTCCGTTGGAGTGGAACAGGTAGCTGTATGCATAGCCGGAGAACTTCCTCGGCCAGAAATTGTAACCGAATTTCATCAGTGTTGCGTCATCCGTAAGTGATGAAGCAACCAGGAGCACAAACGGCAGGATTGCTGCTGCAGTCATGATGATCAGGATGACATGAAGCACAATCTGGAACCGCTTATCACTGGCACCTCTTACGCCGGAATCAACATCAATATTTTTATTTGCTTCTTTTACACTTTTTTTAGCCATAATGTCAATCCCCCTTTCCTAGAACATTGCGTTCTCCCGGTCAACCTTCCGGATGATCATGTTTACAGCAAACACAATTGCGAAACCTACGATTGCCTGATAGGTACTTGCCGCTGATGCGGTAGAAATATTATTATTTACCAGCAATGCGCGGTATACATAAGTATCTACGGTATTGGTCACGTTGTAGAGCGCGCCGGCATCCAGCGGAACCTGATAGAACAGACCGAAATCGGAATAGAAGATTCGGCCGACCTGCAGGATGAACAGGGTGATGATCGTCGGCTTCAGCTGCGGGATCGTCACTCTCATGATCTGCTGCATCTTGGTTGCGCCGTCTACACGGGCAGCCTCGTACATGCTCTTGTCAATACCAACGATCGAGGACAGGAATACAATCGCGTTGTAGCCCAGCTGTTTCCAGATATAGACCAGAATCAGGATGAACGGCCATACCTTGGGCGTAGCATAGAAGTTGATCGTACCTCCCATGGCTTTGGTCAGAAGACCGCTTTCGTTGCTCAGGAAACCGTAAACGATATAGGATACGATGACCATGGAAATCAGCTGCGGCAGAAGGATCGTTGTCTGATAAAACTTCTGCGCCACTTTGCTGAACAGTTCAGCCAGACAGATACCTGCGATGATTCCGGTGAGCAGTCCGAGTACAATGAAAGCCACATTGTAAAGTAATGTATTTCTTGTTATGATAAAAGCATCTGAGGAAGCGAACAGATATTTGAAGTTCGTCATTCCGACCCAGTCACTGTTCCACAGACCTTTTGAATAATCGACTTTCTTAAATGCAATGTAAATACCGAACATCGGTATGTAGTTGTTGATCAGCAGGTATAACATACCCGGAATGCACATGAAATCCAGTGCGCCCAGTATCTTATACTCTTTTAATTCCCACAGTCCTATGATTAAAATCAGGATAAACAGGATCAGTGCCACCAAAGCACCGGTGGAGGACCCTACGCTCTTCGCGTCCGGAATCACCTTTGACATGCCTGTCGCCATCTTGAATGTCGACATCACGCCGGCTACCGACGCGATCGTCAGTACTTCCAGGCTCAGTGCAGGTTTTTTCACAGCGAAGACCGCCATGAGAATGATAAGCACCGCTGCCACCACCATCACTACAGGGAAAGGAGATACCGGAATGGTAATCTTGCCGCCGCAGATCGTCGCCTTTGTCAGAAGGCCGATTCCTTTCACTGCATAGGTATGGGAACGATACTTATATGTCGCATACGGCATTACCAATGTGATCAGTGTGATTACAGCCAGCGCCAGGGGTATGATTTTAATCTTCAGAGATGCCAGTTTCGACATATTTTTGTTATTCATAATAATCTCCTTACAGAAAATCCCCTACATAAGTCTCAAAACTCTAGTCTCCCTAAATTCAAGTTTCGCTTGATACTATCCGGCCGGATCACTGTCCGGCCGGATACTGTCATTCATATCTTCTCATCTAAATGTCTGATGTCTCTCTTACTGCTCTGCAAGCCATGCATCCAGCTGCTCCTGATAGTAATCCAGAACAGTCTGCATACCGGAGCTCTCAAGCTCGGAAAGCATCTGGTCGATGCCGGAAGGATCTGTTGTACCGCTTTCAAGACCTGCCTCGTATTTCTTTAATACGTTGGAAAGAGCAGTCAGCTCGTTTGCGATCGGGTCTGTGTTTACAGTGCATCCATAGTACGGAGAGATGGTTGCTTCATCCAGGCTTGCCTTGGATACTTCACGGAAATCAGCCCCGGAACCTTCCTTCGGATATGCAAGGAACTGATCGCCTGAGAAGAAGTCATCCCACTGCCACTGATGATCCTCTTTGAGAACTGCCTCGCCTGCATCATTCAGCTCATAGTCTCTGCCTTCGATACCGAATACGAACAGGTTCTCAAGTTCAGGGCTGTTGTACCACAGGTTCAGGAATGCAACAGCTGCTTCCGGATGCTCGGATGTAGTCGGAACACACCATGCCCACTGGTTACCTACGGAAGTCTGTACCGGGATCTCATGGATCGGAACTGCAATGATCTCACGGCCTGTTGCAGCAGCTTTTGCCTGCTCAACACCGATTTCGGAAGTTACTACATAAGAGAATGTGATGCCGTTTCTCATCAGGGTATCACCTGTCTCGTCGGATGTAGCCGCATCCTTGTAGATCAGGCCTGCCTCATGCCACTCATGTGCACGCTCAACGGTTGCTCTGTAATCGTCTGTTGCAAAGTAGTTCTGAACTTTTCCTTCTTCATCAACATAGATGATCTTGTTTGTATCGGAAAGTGTCTCAAAACCAAAGTCATCTGCAAATGCATCTGCAGCGATGTCAGAATACTGACCTGTAAATACAGTACCCTGTGCATCCTGGTTGGAGATCATTGCGTTGGTTCTCATTTCTTCCGGAAGAGAATCCTGCGCATCTCTTACCTGCTCAAGAATCGCCTTGAAATCAGACCAGCTTGCAATTGCCTGTGCCTGCTCGGTAAGATTCAGCTGATCAAGAACGTCCTTTCTCATGATCACATAGTAGCTGGAGTTGTAAATACGGTAGCAGGGAACACCATAAATCTTGCCATCTACTGTGGTAGCCGGCATATACTCTTCCATTTTTTCCAGAAGTTCAGGTGCATACTCATCCATATACTCTGTGATGTCCATCAGCTGATTCTGGGACTGCATGGTACCGAAGGAAACAACCGGGATTGCTGTTGCCATAACCAGATCGAAGGACTCTCCGCCGGAAAGCATAAGTCCGATCTGCTCCATATAGGTAGCAACATCCATCGGTGTGAAGTTTACATGTACATTGATCTGTTCTTCTGTAATTGCATTGACTGCATCCATAACCTCAGTCAGACCATTGTCTCCATAGAAGCTCAGGCCGTACATCTCAATATTCTCAGTCTCATCAAAGCCTGTAAACGCTTCCGCCTCTTCTGTCTCCGCCTCTGCACTTGTACCGGCATTGCCGCCCGGTGCAGCTTCTTCCTCAGTCGCAGCGCTGCCGCAGCCTGCCAGTAAAGCAGATGCCATCGCGCCAACAAGAAGAATTGAAGCAAGTTTTCTCAATTTCATGTTTTTCTCCTCCTCATTATAAGAATATTATAAGAATGTGCTTTCATTATAAAAAAAACCTCCCGGATTATCTTTATTTTTTATACTCTGTTTCGTCAATTTGACTTTACTTTTTGATTCTTTTCCGTCGTTTTTTTCTTTTCACCCTTTTTATCTTAATTTTAAGGCTGACAAGTTAAGATTTTTATGATAGACTTCCTGTATAAAACCATTCATTCTTACCAGTGAATAAGAAAGGATTCCATTCAGATGGACATTGTTACCACAAAAGAGGCCTTGTCCTCCTCTTTTTTGTTCAATATAGACTATGACAAATCCTTTCATAATGAAGGCATCTCTTTTTTATGCATCCTTCAGGGCGATGCCCGGGTCCATTTCCGCGAATTCTACGGCACCATGAAAAGCGGCGACTTCCTTCTTATGAAAGATCCCGGGCACTGTCAGATGAGCAGTGACAAAAAAGCTCTGTGCCTCACTGTTTTTTTTGATTATATTTTTTTTACCGATCAGTTTGCAGAGGATTTTGAAAAACTTTCCTGCAATTCTGTACTGACGCCCGCTTCTTATAATGAAGATATTTTTTCGGCACTCGTCAGACTGTCCATGGCCCACACGGCTGATCAGGAGACAAACCGCTTTCTGATCCTTCATCAGATCTATCAGGTGTTCCATCTGTTAAAAGCGAACTGTCTGGTTCAACCGCATGCGGAGGCTTCCGCCGGGAAGAATACGGATAAGCAGAAGATGAAGCTGACACAGCTGAAAGCCTGGCTGAAGGCCAACCACATGTCTCAGATCACACTGCAGGATGCCGCCGATTACATGAGTTATACGCCGCAGTATCTGTCGAATTTCATCAAAAAACAGACCGGGGAAACCTTTAATACCTACCTGAATCAGCTCCGGCTCAATTCTGCATGTAATTATCTGAAATACAGAGATCTGCCGGGAGATCAGATTGGTTTTCTGTGTGGTTTTTCCAATCAGGCTTCCTTTCAGAAAGCCTTTCAGAAAAAGTTCCTGACCACGCCGGAACAATACAGAACGCATTACAGGAGCGGTTTTTCGGATAACTTTAAATCCATCAATCCGTTTACTAACCCTGCCGTGATCCGCGATTATCTAAGCAACAGCATCCATACCGATGCAGGCAGTTCTCCCGCCGTGATCCGGAATCCGCAGCACAGAGACATTGTCTGCTTTGTCAGGGACACCTCCTCTTTACACGCGACATGGCAGGAGCTGATCAATCTCGGAACCGCCCGGAACTTTGAAATGCCTACCTTCCGCGAACATCTGACGATGCTTCAGAGTCAGCTTCACTTCCGGTATGGCAGAGTGACCAATATTTTGTCTCTGATCTCCACTTACTTCCAAAAGGGAAGAAAGCATTCCTTTAATTTGTCCCGGGTATTTGAAGTGATCGACTTCATCCTCAGCCTTGGCCTGAAGCCGCTGTTCGACCTGGGAGACAAATCACCGGACATCTATCTTCCGGACGGGAAACTGACGCTCGGGAATCCGGATACACTGGATCAGATTTTCGGCGAACTTGTCTTTGAGCTGCTGAAATCCTGTGTCAATCATTACGGCTATGAAGAGGTTTCTACGTGGAAATTTGAACTCTGGATGCGTTACAGCAGCATTGATCTGAGTGAAGTAGAACGTCCGGAGGAATATGTGAAGCGCTTTCAAACTCTGTACAGCATTGTCAAAAGCATCGTTCCGGATGCGCAGACAGGTGCTCCCGGATACAACAGTTTTACTCCTTCCGAACATTTTGACCGGGTCCTGAGTCACCTGCATGCCGCGCAGCTGTATCCGGATTTTATATCCGTCTATATCTATTCCTTTAAGACTCCGCAGATCCTGACGGGCAGCCGCCGGACACAGGTGGAACTGGAGGATGATCCTGATTTTTTCCGGAACAGAGTTGCGAAACTTCGTGAGATCTGCCGGAAGAATCATATGGGCGAACTTCCTTTGTACATTACCGAATACAGCACCTATATCGCTCCTGACAACACCTTCAATGATTCCATGTATCAGGCCATGTTTATTCTGAAGCAGAGCCTGGACAACTGGGACAAAGTGGATGCCATGGGTTATTTTCTGACCACGGACTATGCAAATGAATACCCGGGGAACAACGCATTTCTCTTCGGAGGGAACGGAATCATCAGCCGTCTGGGGATCAAGAAACCCGGCTTTCACGCATTTGGTTTCCTTTCCATGCTCGGAGACCGTCTGATCTACCAGGACAGTCAGTGTATCATAACGGCTTCCGGCAATGACAGATATCAGATTCTGATTTATAACTATGCCCATTTTCTTTCCAATTTCTGTCATCACCCGTCCTTCTATGATATCGAAAAATATCCGGAGACGGCACTGGAGGATACCAAACCGCTTTTTCTTACTCTGCGCCTGAACGGACTTCGGCCCGGCACTTACAAAATAGCGCATCACCTTGAAAACGCGGATCATGGTTCTATTTTCCATGAATGGAGAAAACTGGACCATTCGCTCAACCTGAATGACTTTGAGCTTAATCATCTGAAACAGATCTGCGTCCCTGCCATGACCATCACATCCCAGACAGCCGCCGGATCTGTTCAGATAGATGAAACGGTCAGCCGAAATGAAATCTGTTTTATTACGCTTGAAAGGACACCCGATTAAAGGAGGATCTCTATGTATATTACCAGCAGAGTTGCCGAACCCTTTGAGGCGAAATTGTTTTCTGTCAATACGACCCAGACCTGTTCCCACGAGGACTATACCTTTTTGCTTGTCCAATACGGAGCTTTTCACATTCTGGATGGCAGCAGCAAATATGTGCTCGCTCAGGACGACATCATTTTGCTGCACCCCCAAAAAGAATATACGTTCCAGTTCCTCTCCCGGAACCAGGCCTTCTTATTCCGATGCCGGAAAACCTTTCTGGATAATTATATCCCTTCCGGCATGCAGCTGGAATGCAATTCATCCCTCGGGAAAAAGGATGATTTCACTGCGCTTCGCCATACGCTGGAGCAGCTTGGCATCCTGTATACAGATGAGAACCGTCAGTTCGCGTTCATTTCCAAACTGTATCAGCTTCTGGACGTCCTGTTTCCCGCATTTCTCGTTCCGGTCGATCACGAGACGCCCGGCGAGAATCTCCGCTACGTTGAAAAAAGAATCGAGAGCATCCGCCAGTACATCGATCAGCACTACCACCTCCCGGTCTTCCTTCAGGATCTTGCGGATGAAATGTTCCTGTCCCCGCAGTATCTTTCCAAATTCATGGGACAGTACATGGGCATCACCTTCAACAAATACCTGAACAAAGTCCGGCTGCAGCACGCATTTGACGAATTGATCAATACCGGCCATTCCATCGCGGAGATTGCTTTTAACAACGGCTTTTCGAATGCTTCGGCCTTCAACAAACTTTTCCGGGAGGTATACGAGGTCTCCCCCACTTCTTACCGCAAGGAACATGCACAGAGTCCCAAGTCAGCAGAAACCGGACACTTCTTTTCCGAAAATACGGAAAAACCGGGTTCCGGCCAGTCGGAGCCGCTCCATATATCCTTCCGCGACAGCGAAGAATATTATCCCTCATGGCTGGATACGATCAACATCGGCGTTCTCTCCAACGCTCTGTCGGTATCCCTGCACGATGCTCTTCTGAGCGCGCAGAAAAAACTGCATTTCCGGTATGTCCGTTTTGAAAATATTTTTGATTATAACATCATGGAATATCTTCCGGACACAGAGGATTACAACTTTGCCAATCTGGACATGATTTTTGATTTTTTCAGAAGCGCACATCTGATTCCTTTTATTGATGTATGCTATAAACCGCCAAAGACAAGCCTGACTCCGGAGGCATTCCGCAGCCCGGAAGAACTGTTTGCGCCTGAAAAACCGCTTCCCGAAGTTCTGCATGCGCTGGAAGCACTGTTCAAACATTATATCTATCGTTACGGAGAAAGTGAAGTATCGAAATGGCGGTTTGAAATCTGGGCAAAACACGATGAGGATCTGAAATATCTGGAAACTCCGCAGGAATACTGGGATAAATTCAGTGCGATCCGGCATGTGGTCAAAAAATATCTGCCGGACTGTGCTGTAGGAGGTCCGGGCTTCAATACCGCATCCAATATGCAGCAGTTTGAAGCTCTGATACAGGAAATGAAAAAACGGCAGATCGTACCTGATTTCTTTTCCATTTATATCTACTGCTATGCTCCGGGAGAATATGTACATAACCACGGGCAGACCCCGCGGAATACCTTTTTATCACTGTCGACAGATCCGGACTTCCCGTCTAACATTTTTGACCAGTATAAAAAAATCCTCACGGCTTCTGCGCCGGAGGATGTTCCGCTTTATGTTACAGAGTTTAATTCCGGAATATACGGATTGAACTATATAGCCGCCTCTGCCTTTCAGGCTGCTTTTATCTGCCGTCAGTCACTGGCACTGTTCCGGAAGACCAGCTGCATCGCCTACTGGTATTTCGCGGACATATCGTTTGACATCGTAACCGATCCGCTCCGGTATGCCACCGGCATGGGTCTTTTGGAGCAGCATGGCATTCCGAATGCCGGTTATTTCGCCTACGAGCTTCTTTCCAGATTAAAAAACAGACTGGTCACGGCCGGTCCCGGTTATATCGCAGCTACCAACGGACGAAACAAATATCAGGTCCTTACCTGCTGTTATACCCACTACAATTACAATTTCTGCTTTACCTATAATCAACCGCTTCCCATTGGCAACACTTATGAAGTATTCGAAGACGCGGATGTGAAGCAGACCCGGATTCATATGCACGATCTTCCGACGGGAAGATACAAATGCATGCTCTATGTCCTGAACCGCTCCTACGGCAGCATTCTGGATAAGTTTATTCACATCTTAAATCACGGGAAAACGTCTCCCTCGGAACTGGAATTTCTGATCATGAATATGCAGGCAGAAGAAATCGACTATTATAGAAAAGAAGCCAATCCCCGGCTGGAGATCAGCTATCTGACCAATACCTCCGGGACACTTTCCTTTACTCTGGAGATGGAGCCCCATGCAGTGATTCTGATCAATCTGGAAAAACAATTTGAATAAAAAAAGTCCGGGGGTTATTTCAAAAACCCCCGGGCCGTATTTTTTTAGTCTTCTTCGAAATCTTCCACATATGCGGCTGCTTCCATGCCCGCAATACGTCCGGAATTCACACAATAGCCCATGGAATTTCCGGGAAGAAGGAACATATAGCTGTCATCATAGAGGTTGTTCGAATCAGCGCCTGCAGAATAAAGTCCCGGAATCGGTTCAAAATCATTGTCCAGAACTTCACAGTTTTCATTGATCCGGATACCACCGACAGTTCCGTATCCGCCCGGTACGATCGTTGCACAGTAGAACGGTGCTTTTTCAATCGGGCGCATATACTTTCTGTCTTTGAAGAACTCTTCATCATAGGTATCACAGAAATCGTTATAGTCATCCACCGTGTCAAGCAGATTATCTACATCGATGCCCATCTTCTCAGCCAGTTCCTCAATGGTGTCTGCTTTTGCAAATGCGGTACGTCCCTCTTCCTCGATAATCCGGAAGCCCTCATCAAAGTCACTTCCTACCGAAGGATCAATACGCACAAGGCTCACCACATCCACCCCGTTTTTGCGGTAGTAGCGCAGAATAGAAGAATCGATGATGATGTATCCGCGGCGGTCCTTCTGATGGGATACCGCATTGGAAAGGAATGTTGTATTCTGCATCTGCTCCTCATTCATGAAACGCAGTCCGTGCGCGTTTACAAGAAGGTTCGGCTGATAGAACACATTGCTGATACTTGCCGGAAGATTGTCGGCCATCTCGATTCCTGCAGCATGCTCAATACGGACCGGTGTCTTGGCCGCACCTGCTTCCCATGCCATCTTCAGGCCATCTCCCATCAGGCCCGGGATCGCGAAGTTGAACATATCCTGTCCGAAAATATACCCGGTCTCCTGTTTGATCATCTCGGGGTTCGCGCCTGCTCCGCCGGTGCAGATGATTGCAGCGTCGCAGTTGATCCGGATCTCTTTTCCGTCCTTGTCCACAGCCAGGACTCCTGTCACTTCTCCATCTTCAAGGATGATCTTTTTGGCCGGCGTCTCTAAAAGGACTTCTACACCAAGTTCCTGCGCATGATTGTACATGGCGTTATTCATCACGGAAGCGGCACGCGGTCCGATCTCTTTTCCTGTCTTTACAATATGCCAGGTAGCCTCTGCCTTCGGGAAATAGGGGAACGCTCCCTCGAATTCCACTCCCATATCCTCAAGCCATTCAATGGTCTCCGCCGACTGCGCAAAGTACCTTTTTACCATTCTGGCATCTACGTTATAATGGGTATATTCCATAAACATATTAAATGCTTTTTCAACAGAAATCTCTATCATCTGTTTCTGCTGATATTTGGTTCCGATTCCCAGCGGGCCCATTCCCATATTGGCAGCACCGCCTACACTGGCTGCCTTTTCAACAACGATCACCTTCGCGCCGTCCTCCGCCGCCTGGCATGCTGCCGCCAATCCGGACGGTCCTGCCGCAATGACGCAAATCTGTGTATCCATCTCTCTCATTTCACTGGCCTCCTTTATGAATAATTCCTACATATCACAGATTATATAATATCCTGTGATTTTCATATACCTGATTTTTAACCCGATTCCATTTTCCGGAACTCTCTTTTTTTGAGTTTCAAAAACGGAATCTTAATGATTTTTAAAATGTTTTAATATTTTACTGAATATATTGCGAAAAACACATGACATTTATTCTTCCACTGTCTGTTCCACCGAATAAGCAGAACTTCCGGAAGTCCCCGAATCATCGACCACCCACTGATTGGAAACGCGCACTGCATTAAACATGGCGATCACCGCGATGGCTGCACCGAACAGCGCGAGGTATTTTTTGATATTCTGAGGACGGTTCGGCAGCAGTCCGATCACACACATCACCAGCGCGATCACATCCAGCCAGATGTACCATCCGGTAAAGCTGATCCAGAAAGCATTGCAGGCGACGATAAAACCAATCAGGCCGATGAGATTTTTCTCTCTGCGCGGGCTGCTTTTTTCTCTTTTCTGTTCCTTTTTCTCTTCGCGCGCCATGCGCTTTTTCCTTTTTTCCTCTAAACGCCTGCGGTCATCATTATCAAAATTCTCGTTCAAAACCCTGTCGCTCCTTCACTCTTTGTTGTTTTACAGCATGCTTAATAATAAGGCCACTGCTTCAGCCGGTTTTCCCCGCTCCGGTCAGGAGCATCCAGCGTCACCTGCCCGGTCGCAGCCCACTCAACGCCCCGCACGAACAACGTAACAAAACTGAATCTCTCCCATGTCCCCGGTCCGTGGCCGATGGTGGTCACAAAGGCCCGGCCATCGCCATACCGGTTCGTCCACATGACCGGCGTATCCTGATTCACACCGGGCATATTCTCCAACTTTCCTCCCGGAATATGGACCGGATGATGTTTCGGAGGGAAAAGTCCCCGGTCGAACAGTTCCTGATAATAGCTGATATCATCCCGCACCGCCTCGATCACATGCACGTCACTCTCCGGATGAAAATGCACCGGTGTGAAAAGATCCTCGATCACTGTCATCCACTCTTTTTTGACATCCTTTGCGATCGGATGCTCCGGATCGACCGTCTTCACAATCAGGTCATCCGCCGGTGCGCGGCGCCCGTCTTTCATCGTGCACCATCCGCCCATGAGCCTGCGCCATTCGTCCGGCCAGTCTTCATCCAGCCAGATTGTGGAGTGGTAAAAAACGATTCCTCCGCCTTCTCTAACAAACCGGCAGATACTCTCTTCGCTGGTTTCGCCCAGCCGAACCGCATGATCGGTGGGCCATGTCTTGCCATCATAATTCAGCAGAATCACATCAAAGGGCTTTAGGAACTCTTCCGAAATTCCCTGAAATGCTTCTGTGATCGTCACGTGAAACCTGCCTGTAGACTCCAGAAGGGTTCTCAGTTTTTCATTCGTTACCCGGAACTGATGCTCCGCGGTGACCAGTCCGGTCACCAGCAATACCTGTATTTTTTCCATTTGCTGCCTCCATGCTGACAGGGAGGCTGTACCGGATACAGTCTCCCTGAAAATGTACGTGCCGCAATCCTAATTTTTCGGATTCCACACATGCTTGAAGGGCTCTCCCTTTAAGTATGCGGTAACATCCTCCGCGATCAGACGCCCGGACCATCCGTCCACATCCTGTGTCAGTCCTGCGTAATGCGGTGTGCAGGTCACATTCCTCATGCTGAGAAGAGGATGGTTTGCCGGAACCGGCTCCTGCCAGTATACATCGACTGCCGCTCCCCCGATGACCTTGTTCTGCAGCGCTTCCACAAAATCTTTCTGATCGATCACTGCCGCTCTCGCCGTATTGACAACATACGCTGTCGGCTTCATTTTAGAGAACCAGTCTTTGTTTACAATGCCTCTTGTGGAAGGAAGCACCGGAAGATGGATGCTGACGATATCACTCTGTGAGAGCATGGTGTCCAGATCCACTGCCTTCGCTCCTGTCGCTTCGATCTTGTCTGCTGCCAGGTACGGATCATAAGCCAGAATCTCCATGCCGAATGCCATCGCGCGCTTTGCTACTTCACGTCCGATCGCGCCGTAGCCTGCGATACCAAGCTTTTTGCCGTATAACTCAAAGCCAATGCCGTAATCTGTGTACGGATGATTCTCATCGAGCGGTCCCCATGTTACATTCTTGACATCCGGAACATCATAGATGTCCTCGACCGGAGCGCCGAGATGTTCTCCCTTCTGAAGGCCGGTGCAGCTCAAAGCAAGATTTCTGGTGGAAGCAATCATCAGACCGATGCAGAATTCCGCAACCGCCACCGCATTTCTTCCCGGTGTATAGCAAAGCTGAAGACCTGCTTTTTTGATTGCGTCATGGTCAACCGTGACCGGTGTTCCCTTGGCAACGCCGATGAACTTCATTCCGGATTCTACCCATGCGTTGATGGTATCTGTACCTGCATACTCATCACCGAGAACAACGATCTCGTGACCCATGCACTCTTCCTTTGTCATCTCTTCTGTGACATTTCCCTTGCCGTGTTTTAACTCTCCGCAGATCGTCACATCGCAGTACTCATTGATTAACTCCATCTCCTTCTCCGGAATCGGAGTACATAATGCCAGTTTTTTCTTCATAATAGGTTTTCTCCTTCTCAATCATCACTCAGTTCAAGTACGCATCAGGCGTACAGGGATTATACTGCCTGATCAGCTGCAATCAAAGCCTGCATCTTCAGAACCGCTTCCTCCGGCATCGGCTCATAGTTGCCGAGTGTCTTTGCGATTACGGTTGTCTGCGCCATTTCCTCTGTATAAACGGTTGCATGCATAGCGCCCTTCATGTTCTTTCCTACGGAGAACATTCCATGATTCTTGATGAGGCATACACGGCCTTTTTCGCCAATCGCTTCTACTACCTTGTCAGCAACATCATTGGAGCCCGGCATAGTAAAGCTTACGATGCCTACCGGTGTGAATTCACACTGCGGAGGGGTGATCGGTTTTAATTCCGGATTCTCGCCCATTGCACAGATCGTCGCATACATGCTGTGGGTATGGACGGTTGCATTTACATCCGGTCTTGCACGCATAACAGCAGTATGCATCGGAACCTCAGAAGAGGGTTTGTACGGTCCGTCGATCCATTCATTCGTACCGTCTTCTTTCATCTCAACGATTGCAATATCACCGGGTGTCATGCCCGTATAGGAGATACCGCTCGGTGTGATCGCTACGATGTTCGGGTTCTCCGGTGTGCGCATTGCGATATTTCCGGATGTTCCGTTGATCAATCCCTGCTCAACAGCCTCTAAAATTGCCTCTAATACTACTTTTCTTGTCTCTTCATACAGCATAATCCTATTTTCCTTTCTTCTACTATGTTTTCTTATTATTTTATTTCAGGAGCATCCCTGATGTTGATCAGAGATTCCTTAGTAAGCTTTTTTCAGCAGTTCGATAACATCTTCCTTTGTCACGCCCTGGCGCGGATTGAAGTTCAGTACCGGCTCTTTTAACACATCATCTGCCAGCATAGCGAAGTCCTCTTCTTTTATGCCCTGCTCGGAAAGTGTTTTGATGCCCAGCTTCTTTGTCATCGCAAGCAGCGCATCGGACAGCGCGTACATATCTTTTTCCTTTTCTCCTGTCATCGGCAGACCGATCGCCTTTGCCAGCTCGATCATCTCATCCGGACAGGTCGGCGCATTGTAGGCCATGACATAAGGCAGTACAACCGCATTGGCCATGCCGTGAGCCAGATGGAAATGGGCGCTTAAGGTATGCGCGATTCCGTGAACCAGTCCCAGGTTCGCATTCGAGAATCCGAACCCTGTGATGATGCATCCGAGCATCATGTTCTCACGCGCTTCCATATCATCGCCGTTCTCAACTGCCTTCGGGAGATTCTCATAAAAGATCTTCAGCCCCTGAAGGGAATTGTAACGGGTCAGCGGCGTCGCCATATTGGATATATAGCTTTCCACCGCATGTGTGATCGCATCCATGCCGGTTGCCGCTGTGACACTTTTCGGCATGGTCCTTGTATATTCCGGATCGCAGATCACATGGGTCGGCACGATCTTGTTATCAATCACGACATACTTGCAGACTGCTTCCGTGTCTGTCAGCGCCGTCACATTGGTGATTTCACTGGATGTTCCGGCCGTTGTCGGTATTGCGATCAGCGGAAGAATGGGATTCTTTACCATCCCGATCCCCCCGTACTGTCCGATCGGACCGGGGTTTGTCATCAGCACATCCGCTGCCTTTGCCGCATCGATACAGGAACCGCCGCCCAGAGCAACAAAGCCCTGTACGTCATTTTCCTTTGCGGTGTTATAAATCTTTTCAATGAATGTATTGGAAGGGTTCGGTTCCACCTCGTCAAAAATGGTTACCCTGACACCTTCTACCTTATTGATCTGTTCCAGGACCTGGTCTGCCGTTCCGGCCTTTTTTGCACTGCCGCCGTAGATGAACAGTACATTTTTTACCTGATCTTTTTCAAGCAATCCCGGCAGAGCCTTGACCGCGTCCTTCCCGAAGACCAGATCGGTATGAACAAAGAATTCATATGCCATGATGATTTCTACCTCCTTGCTTTTTATTCCTAAAGAGCCCTTGCTGCCCAGTATCCGGCATCCATCGCCTGATAGATCATAGCCACATTTTTGCAGTCGCCGATAATACGGGCATCATCCGCTTCATTGCAGAGCGCGTCTACCGCATCATACGGCGCCCGAAATCCCAGCGCACAGACAACCGTATCCGCCTCAACCAGAAATTCTCCGTCAGCGTTCTCCACCAGCACGCCGTCCGGTGTGATTTCTTTTACTTTTGTTTTGACATAAAGCTTTGCGCTCTCATGTACATGCGGCATCAGGCCTCCTCTGTAGAAGGAATTGACCTCCAGCGCCACATCATCCTTCATCTCGATAATGGAAACCTCTTTTCCCTCATGGGCAAAGGAACATGCCGCTTCTGCTCCAACCAGGCCGCCGCCCATCACAGCGACTCTCTTTCCAAGCTTTTCCGGATGCAGTTCTGCTTCAATCGCCATCACCACGTTGTCCCCGTCAATGCCTTTGATCGGCGGCTTTAACTCACTGGAACCGATGGCCACAAACAAAGTGTCCGGAGCAAACTCTCTCACATATTCCGGGGTGACTTCTGTATTCAATACGACCTTCACACCGGCTTCATCCACTCTGCGCTTCAGCACTTCACACAAAAGCAGGATGTCCTTCTTAAAGAACGCGGATCCGGCCGGATAAAGGTTTCCTCCCAGCTTCTCTGCTTTTTCCACCAGAGTCACATCATGTCCCCGTTTTGCCGCTGTGATCGCCGCCTGCATGCCCGCCGGGCCGCCGCCTGCGACCAGTACTTTCTTCACTTCCGCAGCCGGTGCCAGCGGTTCTTTCGCCTGCAGCTGCTGCCCCTGAGTCGGATTTACGGAACATTTAATCATTTCCAGCTGTCCGGTCGCCCCAAAGCACTCATAGCATCTGAGACACGGTGAAATGTCATCGGCCCGTCCGCACAGTGCTTTTTTCGGGAGATACGGATCGGCTACGAGCGCGCGCCCGATCTCTACCATATCCGCCTGCCCGGAAGCAATGATTTCCTCCATCTGTGCCGGATCATTCAGGGATCCCACACAGGCAACCGGTTTTTTCACGTGTTTCTTAATTTCTGCAGAGAGATATACATTCACTCCTCTCGGGAAGAAAGAGTTGGGATGTGTCCTGCAGAACATTGCCGGATCTTCATGGTTCCCGCAGGAGATATTGAACATGTCTACTTTATCTTCTACCAGTTTTGCAACTTCCACATAATCCGGAAGGCTTAATCCTCCCTCCTGGAAATCGTCCCCGTTCATCCGCAGTTCGATCGGAAACCTCGGGCCGACCCCTTCACGGACCGCATCCAGTGTCATCATGAGAAATCTGGCACGGTTTTCCAGAGAACCTCCGAATTCATCCGTACGCTTATTAAAGAGCGGGGAGAGGAACTGATTGAACAGCCATCCGTGCGCCGCGTGAACCTGCACCATATCATAACCCACATCTTTACAGAGTACCGCTGCCTTTTTATAGGATTCGATGATCTCATAGATCAGCTCTTTGGGCATCTCCTTCACTTCACCTGCCGGCATGGTCATATCGCTCGGTCCGTACGCCACCTCGCAGGTGCCGACATCACCGCCGACTGAGGCAAGACCTCCGTACATGCCGCCATGAGACAGCTGGATATTCGCCAGCCCACCTGCATTGTGAATCCTTCTGGTAGATTCCGCCAGTCCCTGCCGCACACCGAACTTATCCAGCTGCAGCTGCTTATTATGAGACTTTCCGGTCGCCGAATGAGGAATTGCCTCACCGTACGTAACGACCGCTGCGCCTCCTAATGCTTTTTCTTCCAGGTACGCAGCCATCTCCGGTGTAAAATGACCTTCCGTGGTCATCATGCTCGGACTGGTCGGCGCCGCAATGATACGGTTCTTCAGCCGGATATTTCCGATCCGGATCGGAGAAAAAAGATGAGGATAAAGCTCTTTTCCCGGATATTTGCCCGCCATAATAGATACCTCCTTCAATGATTCCTTCTCTTACGTTTCTGTCTTATTCTTCCCCGTCCGGATTCATGCCGTTCGGGAAAAGCACTACCTTGATCGCATCTTTTCGGGTCAGTTCGATTCCTTTGTTGATGTCTTCCAGCGGAAGTCTGTAGCTGATGAAATCCGATGCGTTGAATTCCGGAGAAATGGCCAGCTCAAAAGCTTTCTTCGACTGAATGTAGGATGCTCCGAAATGTCCTTTGATCCAGATGTTGTTGTAATGAATCAGGTTTGTATCCAGCTCTGTCATGGCTCCCTTGGGAACGCCGCCGAAGAAAACGACCAGGCCGCCTTTTCTGACCATCTCCAGGGCAGGCTGCTGTGTTGCCGTAGAGGGATTTGCGGAAATCACCTTGTCCGCTCCCTTTCCGTTCGTAATCCGTTTTACAGCCTCTACCGGATCTTCCTCTTTGCTGTTGATTACGTAATCAGCGCCGAAGGGTCTTACCTGATCCAGGCGGAGCTGGTTGATATCGATCATGATAACGGTCTTTGCGCCTCTCAGTTTCGCAAGCTTTGTCATAAAGCAGCCGATCGGACCGGCTCCGATGATGACAATAACATCATTGTAGCCCACTTCGATGTTATCTTCGCACGCGTACACAGAAGTAAGGGGTTCTCCAAGAGATGCGGCTTCGTATTTGATACCGTCCGGAATGCGGTAGATTCCGCCGTATTTGATCTTCTCTCCTCCGACTGCAATATACTGAGCGAATCCGCCCGTTCCGGCAAGCTTTGCCACATGCTCATTCTCACAGTTCTCCGAATGACCGCTGATGCAGCTGTCACACTCCATGCAATAGGTGCCCGGAAACAGATATAACCGGTCGCCGACCTGATATTTTGTCTCTTCCTCCCCAATCTCATCGACTACGCCGACAATCTCGTGTCCGTAGATAAAAGGATAATTTCCTTTTCTGGAATCTGAGGTAAGATTACGGATGTCCGATCCGCACAGTCCGACCGCCATAATCTTCAGGATGATCCCATCCTTCGGGCATGCTGGTTTTTCTACCTCCTCATATCTGATATCGCTGGGCCCATGCATGACTGCCGCCATCATTTTTGCCATAACCATTCTCTCCCTTCCTCTGTACATTTTCTGATTCTAAGTATACGGAATTTTGTCTTCACCGGCAAACCTCAAATTGCCGTTAGGTAACGGCAAAGCGGCAATTGCGATTCTGTCCTGTTTTTGCTACATTATTATGTAGTTAAGATTGCGCATCGTTTATAAACAATGAATATTCGGGAACTGCAAATCTAAAAAAATCGGGGGAGGATCTTATGGAATTAAGAGAAAATTATCTGCTCGGCATTGATCTGGGCACGACCAATATCAAAGGAAACATCATGGATGACGCCGGAAATGTCATCGCCACCGCATCCAGACCAAACCATCTGATTTTTCCCGGTCCGAACAGGATCGAACAGGATCCGCGGGAATGGTGGGACAATGCAGTCGCCATCTTAAAGAAAATGACCGGCGCGGCCGGAGCCGAAGTGGTGAACCGCATCCGCGGCATCAGCATCAGTTCACAGGTCATCTCCCTTCTGCCGCTGGCGAAAGACGGCAGCGTCCTTCGCAATGCCATCATCTATCAGGATTCCAGATCGGCGGCCGAGGTAGAAGAAATCAGCAATGCTCTGGGCTTTGATCACTATGTATCCATTATCGGCGGGCAGCCAAGCGTAGCCTTTCTGCCGAACAAGCTTCTGTGGTTCAAAAGAAATGAACCGGAATTGTTTGCAAAAACCTGGCGCATCCTGCAGGCAAACGGATATCTGAACTATAAGCTGACCGGCGCCATGGAGATTGACCTGGACTGCGCGGGCCGCACCCAGTGCCTGGACATCAGCACCCTGAAATGGTCAGAAGAAATTGCCGATGTCATCGGTGTCGATCTCAACGCAATTCTCCCGCAGCCGAAGGCGGTTGACGCTATCATCGGCAGAGTAACGCCGGAAGCAGCAGTCGAGACTGGTCTGATCAGCGGCATCCCTGTCGTGGCCGGAGCGAGTGATGCCATGGCTTCCATGTATGCCACCGGCATGAGCCAGATTGGAGATGCCGGAGAATCCTCCGGAACCACTTCTCTGCTTTTTGTCAGCGCTGCCGGCATGAGCCGCCCGGACGCGCCCATCGTCACCAGGCCCTGCGCCATCCGGACGATGCCTTATATCTTTGACGGCCCGATCGGTTCGTCCGGAGCCTCCATCAAATGGTATCTCGACACCATTGGCCAATACGAAAAAAACGAGGCAGACAAGCTCGGCATCAATGTATATGATTATATCAATCAGATTGCCCTGGATGTAAAGCCGGGTTCCGAAGGACTGTTGTTCTTCCCTTATCTCGTCGCGGGAGAAAGAGCTCCCCTTTGGAATTCACACGCGCGGGGAATGTTCATCGGGATGACACTCGCGACCAGGCGCGGGCATTTTATCCGCTCCATCTTCGAGGGCACCGCATTCGCAGTACGCCATGTGATGAGCTGCATGAAAGAAGACGGAGGACAGGCAAACTCACTCCGCATCACCGGCGGCGGTTCCAAAAGCCGCACCTGGAACCAGATCAAGGCATCCATGCTCCACATACCCGTCTATATCCTGGATGAGAAATCCGGCGATGTCCCCTTCGGCGACGTCCTGATTGCCGGAAACGCCGTCGGCGTCTTCCCCGACCTGACCAGAACCATTCAGGATCTCATCAAAGTAAAGGAAATCATCGAGCCCGTTCCCGAGTGGGAAAAAGCCTACGACGCACTCTACCCTTACTATGTCGAGATGTATCAGCATCTCGATCAGGATCTCGCAAAATTCAAGAAAACAGTGGATCTGCTGTAGCAGCGCCGGCAATCGTACGCGGCTATTCTTGTTTGTATACCCCGTCTTCGTAGACCAGGGGCCGCACTTCCGGAATCAGCTCGGACAATTTGGGGATTTCCCCGATGACGTTGTCTGCCAGCCAGTCCATTTGAACGATTTCTTTTGCTGTCAGTTTGTGCGCATGCTCCGATGGAACGATACCGTTCTGCGACATCAGCACTCCGTCAAACGGCATGATTTCGTAAGTCTGCATGGAATTGCGCAGAGACTGGATCAGGAGACGTGCCTCGGAGGAGACCCCCTCGGAGAGAATCAGATCGATTACCCCGGAGGACATTCCCCACCAGTAGCTGACGATGGCATCCTCCTCATCCTGTTTCACGGCATTCCAGGAGCCATTCTGGACGCTTCGGATGATGAGTTCATAGTATTTTCCCCAGTTCCACACCGGCAGCGCCAGGTTCACCGGTTTCTCCCCATTGACCCGGAACAGGCCGTACTGTCTGGAGGTTGACCTGGGGTCTGCGATGTCCTGAGCGGAAATGTAGGTCGCCCCAAGGGAAAGGAAGTGTTCCAGCAGATCCACTCCCTGATTTTTCAAGGCCGCGGTCCACTCCAGATATACCTTTGCTTTCGGGTTTACCATCTTGACCCCGCGCGCAAATGCGTTGATTTCCGCCGTCATCCCATGAATGGGACAATTTGTGATATATCCGATTTTGTCCGTATCCGTCATGATGCCCGCCAGCGCTCCGGACAGGAATTTTGCCTCGAACATTCTGCCAAAATAAGGCCGCACGCTGTTGTGCGATGCATTCAGGGAGCAATTCAAGATCTTCACGTCCGGATGATTGACTGCCGCCTTCAGGCTTGCCGGCAAAAATTCCGGCTTCGTCGTAAAAATCATCTCATTCCCATCTGCGACCGCCCGTTCAATGACGTCTTCCACATCTTCGAAGCGCTTGATTCCATCATACACGGAGGTCTGTATACTTTCGCCGAAAACATCCTGCAGATACAGCCGGCCAAGTTCATGCGCATAGGACCACGCAGAGGTTTCGGCAGTCTCTCCATACACAAAAGCCACTTTTGTGATTTTGCCGTCTTTCGCGGAAAGGATCCGGGAAAGAATCCGTTTCTTCTGTCCTGGAGCCGGTTCATACTGTACCGCATGCACCGGATCGATATAAGAGCCGGTCATATCATCCCACATTTTCTGCAAATTTGTGCGGATCTCTTCCGGCCCGGCATCTTTCATGTCCTCATAGCCGAATAATTCAATATAGGCAAGCATGGCATCGCCGGTCGTGAGCGGCAGGTCTTTTCCTCCCAGTTCTTCATAACTTTCAGAAAACCGGTTATAACAGGAATGGAATTCGTACCGCTCTTCCAGGCTCCACCGGGTATGTTTCGCGTGTCCCAGAATCCGGCTCAGCTTTGCGTAACTGCCTTCTTCGGTAAAAATAAGGTAATTGATGTTCGTATCCTGGTAAAAATCCAGAAATTCATAATAAAGGCGGCTCTCCTTCGTATCTTCCCTTACGGGTACGATACGGGTGACATACCCGGTGATGCTCTCAGCGCCAAAATACTTCATTACGCTGACGCGCTTATTCCCTTCCAGTACATAATACCGGTTCATGTATTCATAGGCCTTGATCGGATCATGGATCCCCTCCCTCAGATGCGCCTCGCAGAGCGAACTCCACTTCATCGCGAACTCGGAGCCTTTGCCCAAAAGCGGCATAAAGTTCGGCGCGAAGGCATTGGCACGCCCGTCGGTCTTCGTCCCTGCAATCAGCTCCAGCGGGATATCGATCAGGCCCAGCGGAAACTCTCCGCTGATTTCTACATCTGCAAGGATGTGATCCAAGACAGGCAGTTCTGTCGGCTCCCCTTTTGCCGCACGGTTCTGCACATCCTTTTTGCCGGCCTCCACGGCGATATCATATTTATCTACTGCCATAAATGTTATCTTCCTTTCTCATCACAACTCAATCGGATTCAGTTTCTTTTTCTCAATATTCTCCCTCAGCCTGTCAGGATGTTCCGCAAAAACATCCGCCAGATAATAGAACCATCCCAGATAGCGCCGTTCCTTTGGCGTCAGGACCAGATAAAATACATATTCAACATTGCGCGTATAGTTCCAGTAAATCCGGTTCTTCAGATAGACCAGCGCCGCGCGGGATTCGTCCACACGCTCGTCCGTCTGGCAGAAAAATACCAGTCCGTTTCTGCGGATAGAATAATAATCCCTGTTCAGATCCAGCAGCCGGGCATCGATTTCATCCATGTCTTCATACATCCGCTGCTGAATCCGGCGGACAGCCGTCTGCATGCTTTCTCCGTTATCGAGACCGTACATTTGCGATTCTTTAAAATAATGCTCCGCATTGACCGGAAGTCCCGGATAGAGCAGCCGGTTCCTGATCAGTGTCAGCTGTTCATCAATCCTATTGCAGTCACTCTCCTCCAGAAGAGCCGATACCGTGACCACCGGAACCTGAAAAATGTTTTTAAAGTCCTGCAGGCGAACAGTCGTAATCAAAAGCTGCGGATCCAGTCCCTCTGAATATTCGCGGGCATAGACAGGGAGCGGTCCGTTCAGATCCAGCACTTTCCCGTAACGGCGCAAAAGCTGCTCAATCAGATAATGCGTCAGGCTGGCATTCAGGTGGCTGATCACAACCGCGCGGATACCCTTTCCCCGTTTCCGCCTGTAACTGGTCCTCTGAGCGGAAATCAAAAACGGCAGAAGATAATCCTCCTCTCCGCTGTCCAGATCCATACCGCACAGTCTGGCCAGCTGCAGCCGCATTCCATGCGCGATCTCTCCCAGAAACGGATATCTCTTGCGCAATTCATCCCCCAGCATGTGGTTCTGCATCTGAACGGCCACGATTCCGCAAAAAAGCGCCTGTACATGAATGACCATATCCACGAACAATCTGTCGTCGGAGGTAAAATCCATCCCGTAATCATCTTCAATGCTTTTCAACACCTGATTGACGATCTGATGGCACTGCACATCCGTGCATTCCAGAATCTGGTTTTTATTATAAGTATGATTATTTAACACCTGAATTTTCCTGAGGATATCCGAAAACCAGCAATACTCACCCTCTTCAAACGTCAGTTTCCAGAGTTCGCCCAGTTCATTCAGAATATCCCGGGCCGCGTCCCCTGCCTGATCCTTCCGGCTTTCTTCCGCTTCACAGGACAGCGCATTTCCATCCTGAATGCGGTAATACATGACGGCAATGGCAAGGGTCAGGTAAATCAGGCTGAAATCATCCAGATTGAATGCATAGCCCTGCAGATATTTTTTGACAACAGCACGGATTTCCTCCAGGATTTCCTTCCCGAATTCATCTTCCTTCAGCACGATTCCATCCCGGGAATCATAATCCCAGTTTTCCGCATAAAGACGGATCAGCAGATCTCTGCGCTTCTTTTCATCTGCCTCCAGTTTCACGGCACTGCCCTGTCTTTGCATCTTCAGATACGGATGCCGGGAGCTGATCCGCTTACGGATCGCCTTCAAATCTCCTTCCAGCGTCGTCCGGCTGATATACATTTCATCCTCCAGATGCCCCAGCTGCGCCCACTCATTTTCACGAAGCAGATAAAACATCAGTGCCCGAAGCCGGTCTTCCCGCGTCAGGTACGTTTCCTGTTTCGACAGAAGTTTCAGGAACAGTGCCCGGTCCGGAATCGACAGGGTATATCCCTTTCCATGCAGGGGCACGATCCGGATATCATAAGGTTTCAGCTGCTCATTGATCTCGCGGATATCACTGCGTACCGTGCGTTCCGATGCACCTACTTTCTCCGCCAGAGCCTTGCCGGTCTCAATACCGTGACTGATATTCAAAATCGATAACAGCCTTTTCTGCCTCGCATGCAGCGCCAACTCCTTCATCCGAATCCTCCTTTGACGGAACTTTTTTTCCATTATACGTGATATGCCCCTGAAATACAATTGACTTTTCCTTTTCCCCTGCTTATGATTTACTTATAACGATAGTGTAATAATAAGGAGTTCTCTTATGACCATTCAGGACATTACATGCTTTTTGAAACTTGCGGAAACCTTAAGCTACACAAAAACAGCCGCCTCCATGTATATCTCTCAGCCGGCCGTCAGCAGACACATCGCGTCTCTGGAACAGGAAATCGGCGGCTCGCTGGTCGACCGGTCTGTCCGGAGGCAGATCCAGCTGACCGAGATCGGGGAAATTTTCTACAATGGACTGAAACAATGCGAGGACATCTATCAGCAGACACTGCACACCGTACAGCTGCATATGGAAGAATCTCTGGTTCTGGTCAACCTGATGCGTGGAACTACATTTCCGGATTCCTTCATTTCTTCCACGACAACATTCATGGCTGAACATCCTTCTTTTAAACACTTTGCAAATTTTATAGAGTGTGAAGATTTTGAAAAAGTTCTGAACCGCGGAGAAATCCTGATCTGTGCAAAAGAACTGCGCCCTTTAGGCAAACAGTATGAGTCGATCCGGATGACACAGACATCCGTTCCATATTATATCGTAGCATCCAAAAAACACCGGGCCTTTGCGGATCCGCAGAATGTGCAGCTGAACGCCATCGCCGACACCACCCTTTTCCTTCCCAAAATGCTCCCGCAAAAAATGCGCGATCTGTTGAATCAGACCGCGCAAAAGCTGTTTGGGAGAGGCCCAAAGGAAGTGATCTATCTGGACAGTGTCGACTCCGTATCCCTGTTTCTGCGTTCCAATGAATGCTTCACCATCTGTACCGGATGGCATACGGATGTCAGTTCTTCAGACTACCGCACGATTCCTCTGCCTCTGTTTACGGATTATTATGCTCTCTGGGATCCCGAGAAATGCCAGAATCCGTATGTCAGGGATTATCTGAATGCGCTGAAGCGCAGCGACTAGAGCTTCCTGACCTCGTTTCTGTGTTCCTACCGGATAATCCGGTAATAATCCTTCTTGTGCTCAATCGGCGCCGGATAATCCCCGGCCGGGTATCCGAGGATCACATTGCCCACCCCAATGTATTCTCCTTCGTATCCCGCTTCCTTCAGAAGTTCTTTTCCGAGTTCATCTTCCAGCATGCCGTCCGCACGGTTGATCCATCTTCCGCCAAGCCCCATCGCATAGGCCGCATTCAGCATATTCCCGATACATAAGGATCCGTCTTTGATCGCATCCGGAGTCGAAGTGGAAGCTGCCACCACAATCACGGTCGGCGCCCCGTAAAATACGTCGAAGCCCTCCGGCGCTCCCGCAATCTGTGCGTTGAGACGGCAGAGTTTATCGATCCACTCTTTCTTCTGAACAACAATAAAAATCGCAGACTGCCGGTTGCCGCCCGAGGGTGCATTCATGCCGGCTTCCAGTATTTCCTGAAGCTCTTCGTCTTTAATCTGATCTTTTTTGTACTCCTTCACACTGCGTCTGTTCTTTAAGTCATGCAAGGTCTCTCTCATCATGCTTCCTCCTTCTCTGTACTCCTCTTTATTTTATTCATCATAACACATCTTTTATACGATTGGGAATCCTGTCTTTGGGTTCTTTTTAAGGAATCAAAAAAGGAGCTGCCGCACCGTGTGCAGCAGCTCCGAAAATCAACATTCTTATCATTTCTTGGGGAGAACTTTTTAACACTTATAGAAGGGTATCAATAATTACTGCTGTGCGAGCCATGCATCCAGCTGTTCCTGATAAGTATCCAGTACTGCCTGAAGCCCGCTGTCTTTTAATTCCGCATTCATCGCATCGATTGTTGCCGGATCCGCACTTCCGCTCTCTAATCCCGGCTCATATTTCTTTAATACAGCCAGCAATGCTGTCAGTTCGTTTGCAACACTGTCCGTATTGACCACACATCCGTAATAGGGAGATACCTCTGCCGCTTTCAGATCTGCCAGAGAATCCTCTCGGAAGCTTCCTCCATTCCCCTCACTCGGATATGCCAGGAATTGATCACCGAAGAAGAAATCACTGCACTGATACTTATGATCCTCCAGAATGACAGCTTCTCCTTCTTCATTCACCTCATAATCACGGCCTTCGATACCATAGACGAAAAGGTTTTCCACTTCGGGGTTATTGTACATCAGATTCAGGAATGCCACTGCCGCCTCCGGTTTCTGAGAAGTGGTCGGCACCGCCCAGCCCCAGCTGTTGCCGTTCGCCGTCTGAACCGGGATATCGCACACCTTAACAGCTACGAGCGGTTTCTGACACTGCATTTCTTTGACCGCCTCTGCTCCATATTCCGCCTGTCCGACAAAGGAAAAGGTCGTACCGGACATCATCAGCGCATCGGATCCATCCGCGGAAGTTGCCGCATCCTTATATACCAGACCTTCGTTGTACCATCTGTTCACACGTTCTACCGATGCTCTGTAATCTTCTGTCTCAAAGTAGTTTCCGACTTTTCCGTTTTCATCCACATAGATGATCTTGTTGTTGTCGCCCAGTCCATCATATCCATGTGTGTCTGCCAGCTGTTCCGCCCCGGTATTACAATAGCCGGAATTAATGACTGTTCCCTGTGAATCCGCGTTGCAGATCATGGCGTTTACTTTCATTTCTTCCGGAAGCTGTCCGTTATCCTGCGCCTCTTTTACTGCCATCATAATTGCTTCATAGTCGGACCAGCTCTGAATCGCTCTTGCCTGCTCGGTGAGCCCCAGTTCATCCAGAATATCTTCTCTCATGAAAATATAGAGTGAAGAATTATACTGACGGTAACACGGAACTGCGTAAACAGAATCGTTCAACGTAGTTGCATCCATATAAAAACCCAGTTTCTCTTTCAGCTGAGGCGCATACTCGTCAATATAATCCGTGATATCCATCAGCTCGTTCTGCGCTGTCATGGTTGAAAACGATACGACCGGAATGGATGTTACCAATGTCAGATCATACGCTTCTCCGCCGGATAACATCAGACCGACCTGCTGCATATAGGAAGCGATATCCAGAGGGTTATAATTTACATGCACATTGATCTGTTCCTCGGAAATTGCGTTGATTTCATCCATTACTTCGGTCAGGCCATCGTCACCGAAAAAGGACATACCATACATATCTATGGTCTGTAACGTATCGAATCCCTCAAAGGTACTCTCTTGCGCTGTCTCTTCTGCAGCACTGGCAATATTCTGTGTCTGCTCCTCACTCTCTGTGGCTGCCCCGCATCCGGCAAATAAACTGCATCCCAATGCCCCGGTCAGCAGCATGGCAATTATTTTTGTTGCTTTCATTTTCTGCTCCTTTCCTTCCTTCTCTTTAGAGAAATTGTTTTACGAAATGCTCCGCTTTTGAATACGGCTTCCATTCTTCGGTCTCAGCTGTTTCCGGATTTCCGTATTTCATGAAATTTGTCCAGTAAGTGACCATCTGATCACTCAGCTGTTCATCCTGTTCTGTCATCGGACGCCAGCACCGCTTTAATGTCCCCATCATGTACCAGATTTCCGCACAGTGAAATGCTCCCCAGTCGTCTCCGGGAAGCCGGCGGGAAAAGAAATACAGATACGCCGGCATGCCATATGTTTCTTCTGCCTTCAGGCTGAAACGGATGGCTTCTTCCTGCAAAATCCCCGGCCGATCCGCTTTCACATCTTTCGGTACCGCTCCAAGATCATCTGTGACACTGCCGATCATGTATGGAATCTGCTTCATTTTCCCGTGCCGCCATATTTCTCTGACCGTTTCTTTGAGCAGATAGCCGTCAGCATTTGGCACAACCATCAATCCCTTTCCCAGCTTCCATGATTCCGCATCAAACGCACTCTTCGCCGCGAAAAGCACTTCAGCCGGGAGTTTTCTGAGCTCTTCCAGGCTGTTTGCCCCGGCAATCTCAACAATACGGCAGCCAACTTCTTCCTCTTCTTTCAGTGTAGGTGTATACAGAAAATCTGCCTCACAGGTCATCCCGCTTTGCATGATTGCCTTTGCCGGAATGTCTTCTGTCAGTTCACTGGAGATCAGTACCTGTGTACTCATGCTTCCGGCCGACTGTCCGAAGATGGTGATATTTTCCGGATCTCCCCCGAATGCTTCAATGTTACGATACACCCACTTCAGCGCCGCGATCTGATCCAGACATCCATAATTTCCGGAAACTCCGTTTTCACTTTCCGCACTCAACCACGGGTGTGCCAGAAAGCCAAAGACATTCAGACGATAATTAATAGTTACCAGAATCACATTTTTTTTGCAGAAAGCTTCTCCGTCAAACTCCAGTTCACTTCCGTATCCACCTCCGAACCCGCCTCCGTGAATCCAGAATGCGACCGGCAGTTTCTTTCCTGCCGCATCGTTCGGAGTCCAGATATTCAGATACAGGCAGTCCTCACTCATCCCCGGGGCAAAATCCGGATTGCTGTAAAATTCCTTTAAGAATCTTCCTGTGATCGGATTATCTGCTTTTGGCAGCTCCTGCACACACATGTTTCCAAATGTATCTGCATGAAAAACGCCATCCCAGGGATCCACTTCCTGCGGCTTTCGCCATCGGAGATCTCCGCAAGGAGGTTTTGCGTACGGAATCCCTTTATATACCGTGTATCCATCCTCTTCACATCCCTGCACCAGACCATATTCCGTCCTGATCTGTGTCATTCACATGCCTCCTTCCATCTATTGCTTTTATAATCTGAGTGTATCAGAAGTATGTGCATGAAAAAATAAATTCTCTTTCATAATCCCATTCCACCTTTGTGATTATCTCTTCCAGACAAGGAAATGCGCAAGATAACACTGTTTTTCAGTCTTTTCTTGCACATTTCTTTTATAAACCTGTTATTCTGTTATCGTAATCAGCGTCATTTCATTCGGTTCCACTGAGAACTCGATCCTTCCCTCTTCCTGAGATACCTCCAGCCGCTCTATCTCAAGCCTCGGCGTACACAAATTCTGAAGATAGGAAATCTCTTTCGAAAAGAGGTTTTTTTCATACCCCAGCTTTGCCCACTCAGACAAGACCGATCCCTCCTCCGCCCTCACGCGGTATCTTCGGATTTTTTTCCTCCCGTTTTTCATATTTCTGATCAGAAATGACAGCCTGCGTTCCTTTGTGTCATCAAACAGATAGGGCAGGTCCTTTACTGTCCACTCATCTTCTGGTTTCATATAATAACTGTAATTGAACGTCTGCGGATGAAAGGCAAGAATACAGATACTGCCATCCTCTTCTGCCGTGACCACATAATTCTCACCATATCCCAGCAGATACTTCCCCTGCATCATCCAGAATTCCATGGCATAATAAGCCGGTTTATACAGTCCGTCTTTCGAAAGCATCCCGGTCGCCCCTTTCAGCGGAAGCTCCGCCTCAAAAAACATGGATCTGTAATCGCTGAGATTACTATAGCTCATCACTGTTTCATCTCCCGCCAGGGAAGCCATCTGCATCAGCATATGACATGCCTTTGCGCAGCTGTCATTATAAATGTTACGTTCCGACAAAGAGGTATTCCATTCCGTCACCCATATTGGGGTCTCCGGGTATTCGTTATCCAGCAAAAACACTCTGTATCTGTCTACCGCCTTTTTTACAAAATCCGTATCCGACTCAATATTTAGAAGTTCATATTTGCCCATTTCCTGCCTGACTCGGTAGGGATAAGTAATCATAGTCAGATACTGCGGCCGATTCTCATTCTGTTTCCAGTAAACGAGATACTGTTTCAGGCGTTCCGGAAGCATGTCCGGATTCAGTCCGCAGGCACCAATAGAACTATCCGGTAAGTATCTGCGGATGATCCTGTATGATTGTTCATAAAACAACAGATACGGGATACTGCCGAACACTTCCTGTTCCGGATCATCCCGAAGCTCGATTCGCCAGGTTTCCACAACCCGCAGCGTATATCGTCCGACCAGATGACGCAAAAATGCATCCAGCAAAAAAAGCCACTGCTGCAGATCATAGATGCAGCTTTTTTGCACTCCCGCCGCATCGTTGCCGATCCGATATATCATCTTTCTGGGATTTTCAGGCAATTCCAGAATGGGGATAGTTCCCAATCCCAGGATGAAATCCAGAACATGGTCAATCAACTCAAAATTCGGCTTCGACGGATCCCTCCCGGACCATACGCTCATCCTCTCATCGAACAGATTCACGACCCGCAGATATTTCACGCCAAGGTTTTCCGTAATGATCCGCACATGCTCCTGCATCTTGCCCGTCAGAAGGTCGGAAGCCAGTCCGGCGTTCATGCACAAAAGTTCTACATCCTGCCGGAGTTGTTTATCATCCATGTATACGATCCTGTCCCTGCCCGCCTCCTGAACTGCTCCCCTGCTCTTATTGAGCGTTTCTTCCAGAAATTTGTCCAGTTGTTTTTCCATCGGCCGGCTATCCGGAGATTCGGCATCCGGGGCGTGGTTCACCCGGTATTCTTTCGGCGACATCTGAAAGCGTTTCCGAAAATTTTTGTTCAGCACCGATTCATTTGCAAATCCGCATCGGCCGGCTATTTCCGTAATCGTCAGCCTCGTATGCAGCAATGCATCGCAGACATGCTCCAGACGGACATTCCTCAAATATTCACTATAATGACTTCCCGTATGCTTTTTGAAAAAACGAGAAAAGGATGATTCTGACATATACCACCGGCCGGCCATGACGGAAAGCGGGATGGTTTGCTGATAATTTGTATGGATATCTTCCAGAATGCCCAGAATACGTTCATCCCGCTCTTTCTGCTTTGCTCTAATCCGATACTTGTCTGTTATGCTCTGCCACAGCGCAAAATAGATGCTGCGAAGATAAAGTGTCCTGTCTTTCAGACTGCAGCTCTCTATCATTTTATCAAGCAGGTATGTGATTCTTCCGTAATCGCTGTCCGGTTCCTGTACACTGTTGCAGCAAAAAACGACCGATTCATTCGGAAAGATCTTTTTCAGGTAAAAATAATCTATCTTTATCTGAAAAATCAGCACCTGGCTGTGACTCTTCCACGAATGCAGGCAATCAGAATTAATGACCAGAATATCTCCTGCAGATGCCGCAAAACCCTGCCGGTCTATAAAAATCATCAGGTTTCCCTGCAGAACATAGATCAATTCTACGTCCTGATGTCTGTGCTCTCTACGAACATTATCCGCACAGAGCAGAAGATTCAATTGTTCAGACATAACGATCCTCCTCAAAAAAGATCTTTTCTATATGTTACAAAAGATCAGAAAAAATTTCAAATATAAGACAAAAACACCAGGGTGCCTTTTGGACGGCTTCCCTGGTGTTTTCACATTCTTAAATATTCTATCACATGCAATCAGGAGTTGATTATCGTTTCGACTTATTTTTAAGGGGGTATTTATCCTATTGTTCTGCCAGCCACTCATCCAGACACTGCTGGTAATAATCGATGACGGTCTGTAATCCTGCGCCATCCAGCTCACTCAGCATGCTGTCCAGGCTTGAAATATCTGTGGTTCCGCTCTCCAGACCACGCTCGTATTTCACGAGAACATTATTTACAGCTGTCAGCTCATTTGCAATCGGGTCTGTGTTCACGGTCATACCATAGTAAGGGGACATCTCTGCTTCCTCAAAGTCCTTCAGGCTCAGCTCACGGAAATCAGAGCCCATACCTGCCGGCGGATAAGCGTTGAACTGATTGCCGAACAGGAAGTCCTCACAGCGATATGCTGCATCGTCTTTGCGAACTGCCTCTCCATTCTCATTCAGCTCATAATCACGTCCTTCCAGACCATAAACAAACAGATTCTCGATGTCCGGATTGGTATACATCTGGTTCAGAAAAGCCACAGCCGCCTCCGGATTTTCAGATGTACTCGGCACCGCCCATGCCCAGCAGTTTACGTTGTATGTCTGTACCGGGATTGCGCCGTACTCTACCGCAACGACCTCGTGGCCGGTTGTGTTTGTCTTTGCAACCTCAGCCCCCATCTCTGCCGCACACATGTAGGAGAATGTGATGCCGTTAGCCATCAGGGTATCGCCTGTTTCATCACTGGTGGCCGCATCTTTGTACACCAGTCCATCCTGATGCCATTTCTGCGCTCTTTCCACAATCGTCTTATAATCTTCCGTCGCGAACCAGTTCTTTACCTGATTATCACTCTCATCGATATAGACCAGTTTGGAAGCATTTGCCAGGATATCCATTCCATGGCCGTCCGCAAAGTTTTCCGGTGCGGAATCCCATGCGCAGTCACAGATCACGCATCCCTGGGCATCCGAGTTACTGATGATCGCGTTTGTGCGGAGTTCTTCCGGAAGTGTCTCCTGAGCATCCTTTACAGCATACAGAATTTCTTCCACCTCTGTCCAGCTGTCACAGCTGCGGGCCTTCTCGGTCAGTTCCAGATAATCCAGCACGTCTTTTCTCATAAAAATATAATACTTGCTGTTATCCATTTTGAAGTTCGGAACGGCATAAACCTTATCCTCTACGGTTGTTGCCTCCATGTATTTTCCAACCGTCTGCACCAGTTCCGGGGCATATTCATCCAGATAGTCTGTGATATCCATCAGCTCACTCTGAGACTGCATGGTGCTGAAAGATACAACCGGAATAGCCGTGCACATCACCAGATCAAATGACTCGCCGCCGGAGAGCATCAGACCGATCTGCTCCATATAGCTGGCCACATCCATCGGATGATAATTGATCCGGACATTGATGGCTTCCTCTGTGATCTCATTAATAGCATCCTGCACTTCCGCCCAACCGGCATCACCGTAGAAGGACATTCCATATCCTTCGATGGTCTGCAGTTCATCAAATCTGGTGTCTGTTGAAGCAGTTTCTGTCTGTGCCGCAGACCCGTCAGTGCCAGCTGCGTTGCCGCCTTCCTCTGTAGTTGCACCGGAACCGCATGCAGTCAGAAGAGATGCTGCCATCATGCCGGCGATACCGAGCACAGCAATCTTTTTCATCTTCATCTTTTCCACTCCATCCTTTCGTTGTTTTTTATAAGTATTCTTAATCAAATACAATCGTCTTTCCGGTAGCCTGGGACTCGTAGATGGCCTCGATGACACGGGTAACAATCGCACCCTCCTCCGGAAGCGTCGCCGGATCTTTATCCTCCAGGATTGCCTCTACCCATTTGTCCATGTCATAGGCCCACATATCATATTTTTCTTCCGGAATGATGGTCTCTGTGGTGAGTTTGCCGTCAACCATCTTTGTCACACGGACTGCCGTCTCAAAACCGGGGCCGACCATATCAACGCCTGCCTTGGTTCCGGAGATGGAAGCGATGATTCCCGGCGCTTCCTGCTGCATATTGGAAACCCATGCTGTCTCAACGTAGAACATGGCACCGTTCTTCATGGTGATCATCGCCATAGCGGTATCTTCCACATCGAAGTTGTCCGGATCCCAGGGACCAAGATCATTCCCTTCCGGATAGTCTTTCATCTTGTCGAAAGTCACACCACGAACGGTCGCAACATCAAAGTTGTTGGTCAGCCACATCGGAAGATCGATTGAGTGAGGGCCGCCATCCATCAGCACACCGCCGCCGTTTAATTCTTTGCTGGTATAAACACCATAAGCCGGCAGACGGCGGGGACGAAGCTGGCTGGAACGGATATAAAATACATCTCCGAGTTCCCCGTTTTCGTACATTTTCTTCATTGCCATCGGAGCCGTGTTATATCTCCACTGTGTACCGCTGGTCATCTTCTTTCCGGCTGCCTTGTACGCCTCCAGCATCTTCTGCGCATCTGCCCATGTGCAGGCAAGCGGTTTCTCGCAGTAAACATGTTTTCCGCACTCAAATGCCTTCAGTGTCATCTCACAGTGCAACGGATTGGGGGTACACACATGGATCACATCCACGTTCTCATCCTCGCAGATTTCTTTGTAATCTGTATAGATTTTTGCGTTCAATCCAAACTGCTCGTTTGCCTTCTCACAGCGCTCCGGAATGATATCGCACAGCGCTGTCACCTCCACCTCATCTGCGTGACGCACCAGCTGTGTCAGATGCTTTGTCGTTCCGATCTCACCAATACCGATTACTCCAACTCTTAATTTTGCCATTATTATTCTCCTTTCAACTTTTTGATTCTTTTTTTTCGGTTGTTTATTAAATCTGATTGTGCTTTATTTTTTTTATCTTGGAAGTATGCCGCAGGATGCCGCTACTTTCTCTTCTCTGTTTTCAAAGGTAAAGAACTCCAGGCCAAAACATTTGTCATATCCGATTTCCCTCAGAAAGTTCAGAATATAGGTATAATTCAGTTCGCCGACAGTCAGCTCACAGCGCATCGGTGCGCCGGCTCCGTGAATATGACCGATCAGCGGCAGATGTTCTTTAATGGTATTGCAGATATTTCCTTCCATGATCTGATAATGGAAAATATCGTAGAGCAGAACCACGTTTTTACTGCCGACCTCTTCGATAATTCCAAAAGCCTCCGCCGAATCCGTAAAATATCCGCCGGACACCGGCTCTACCAGAACAATGACATCATTTGCCTCCGCGAGCGGAGCAACCTTTTTGAGACCTTCCACCATTGCCGCATGAACTTCTTCTCTGGAGATGTCCTGCGCATATGCGTTGCCGTTGAAGATCAGATTCTTACAATCCAGAACCTTTGCTGCTTCGATGCTCTGTTCAAACCCACTGACCATGGCATCCATCTTTGCAGGATTGCCGAGAAACTCTCCTCCCTTAGAGCAGAACGCCTGGATTCCTATGCCCAGCTCTTTACTCTTTGCTGCAATCTTCTCAATATCACGGTTCTCCCAGTCAAAGAATTCAATTCCATTAATTCCGTTTTTCTTCGCAAGCTCCATCGCCGCGATGATGCCGTCCGTATCCGGCCACACCGGTCCGTGCTCGCCAACTCCTACAAACATAATGTCCGCACACATGCTGTAATTCATGATTGCTACCCCTTTCGTCTTGCTTTTCTTTATCTTTTCAAGTCTCGCTTGCGAGACTTGGCGCGGAATTCGGGTCAGCGCCAGCTGACATCTTCCAAACCGAATTCCTGCGCATCCTCGCGGAGCGTTTATCTCAGTGGGAGATTGACCCCCCCACTGAGATGATCCTATTGTAAAAGAATCACAGACGGGATGCGTGCGGCATCAGGCACTCCGGTTCCTTTCTGGTTGCTAATATTCCTTACAGGGGGCATTTGGTTTCAAAATTGAAACCAAATGCCTCCTGTCTCTCCGGTTTGGGTTTTTTTCACTTGCTTTTCTCTTTCAGGACCCGGCCGCGTCTCACACTCTGGGTTCTTTTCAAGGATTTCCCACGCAAGGGCCCAAAATCCCAGGTGCTTCCTCTCCGCTTTGGGTCTTTTCACTTGCTTTTCTCTTTCAGGACCCGGCCGCGTCTTCTCTTCTGGGTTCTTTTCAAGGATTTCCTAGGCTAGGACCCAAAATCCCGGGGATTGTCTCTCCGGTTTATGACGCAGAAAAGGCGCCGCAGAATGCAGCGCCAGAAATGTAATCTGAAATCTATGAAATTAGTCAATATACAGAGCTCTGTAATGCTCACTTAGTGCCAGAAACAGTGCCTGATACAGAAACATGCTGCCTGCCGGAGACAGGCTTTCGTCTGTCAGTATCCTGCCTGCGTAATCACTGTAGCGGGATCCGGAGTCTCCCAAAAGCCAGATGGTCGCTTTCCGTTTTCCCAGTTCCTCCATGACAGGTCTTATGCTCAATGTTTCCGCATGCTCGATCGTAGACAGAATCACTATGCTTTTTTCGTCAAGCGTCTTTGCGTCTTCTAAAAGATCCGGAAGGAGCGAAAAGTACGCAGTATCTTTGCCGGACATGGCAAGGTTCTGCTGAAAGGAAGCAATCTGCGGAAGCTGAAAGGGGAGGAAGAAATGAATCCTTTCTGCCTCATGGATTTCTCCCGTCAGATCATTCAGAAATTCTTCTGTGCAAATCTCGTCCAGAAGCCGGCTGACTTCTCTC
The DNA here is from genome assembly GCA_946546945.1 of uncultured Lachnospiraceae bacterium. Taxonomy (GTDB): domain Bacteria; phylum Bacillota; class Clostridia; order Lachnospirales; family Lachnospiraceae; genus Eubacterium_I. The sequence goes on along the minus strand of CAMNOU010000001.1, from coordinate 48,462 downwards.
ATGCTGTCCTTTGTTTTTTTCAGAATGCTCTCTGAATCCTTACAGTGTTTCCTTGGAATCATCCGGTTATAATAAGTATAGTCTTTGACTGCGCTTTGCAGGGCGTGACGAAATTCCGTAAAATTTTCATATCCCATCTTCTGTATCGCCCTCCAGACGGTGGTGCGCGAGGAATTCGTCATCTCTGCCACATCATAGATGGTGACATTCTGCATTTTATCCAGATTTTCCAGAATCCCCTTGATTACAATACGGTAGGTACTGTCGAGCGGAAGACTATTATATAATTCAATCAGATTCTGGAGTACATTCATATCATTCACCCTCTCCTGTCATGTCTGTTTTTTTAGCCGTTCAATACGGCACTCGTGCTTTTTCGTAATCTCATCGTAGCTGATGCCTGCCAGAACGATATCGCCTTAGTAATCCAGCAGCAGTTCCGGGTACTTACGGTCCCGGATCTGCTCCAATGCAGCTGCAGCCGTCTTGTTCCATTTCAGCTCCACAATCATCGCCGGATAATGTGTCCTGAAGTAATTGCCGGGAGGCCTGTATCAATCCGGCTAATTTTGTCCCCTGCTCATTCTGAATCAATTTTTTTAACTCACTGCGGATTTCTTCATTCGGAATCCGGACAAGACCTTCCGTCTGGTCATAAGCCAGATAGCCCAGGTGAATCAAAAGTGTCAGCACATCGTCTCTGCTCTTGAATGTTTCAAAATCATTCTCAAAACCACCCGTATACACTTCCAGTTCCTCACCGGCGATCAAACGCAGAATGTCCTCCTGCAGTCCTTCAAAATTCATATTGATGTAAGTCATGAGCGCTTCTGAAGCAGATGTTTTCTGCCAATAGGACTGATACCTTCCTCTCTGCATCGCTGTCATGACCGAATAAGGATTATAGATAGAACCCGCACGTTCAAAAGAATATCCGTCATACCAGGCTTTTGCCTCTGAAAAATCCATGCCAAAAGAAATGCACAGGTCATACACTTCCGCTTCCGTGAAACCTGTAAATTCTGCAAAAAATACCGGGTCCAGAATCGTATATTCCTGAAAATCTGAAATCGCAGACTGCGATCCGTCTTTTTTTATCGGTAAAATCCCCGTCATATACGCAGCCGCAACGACCTGAGGTGTAAAATTACCATTTTTAAACAGCTCCCGCAGGAAACTGAAATACCTTTTTTGTGAAATCGGATCATTTTTTGCTTCCCGGATGATCGCATCCCACTCATCTATAATAAAAACAAATTTTTTCCCGGTTCTTTTCACGTATGCAATCAGGTTTTCCGACAGGGATGCTTCCGGCTGCAGCTGTTCACAGTCCGCCTTCAGTTCCGACTGAATCGCCTGCAGTATCATGTCAGGAACATCACAAAGATTTTTTCCGCTCCTGAATACATTTGAGATGAAACCTGAAATATCAAGATAGATCACATTATATTGATTCAGATGTTTTTCATAGTCATCTGTTCTGCTGATCTCCAGATGATCAAAGAGCGCATGGGAATCACAGGAGGCGTCATAATATGCGCATAACATCTGCGCGGCAAGAGATTTCCCGAATCTCCTCGGCCGGCTTATGCAAGTCAGCTTCTGTGTCGTACTGATCGTCCGATTGATGTATCGGATCATCCCTGTTTTATCTACATATTTATTGTTCAGGATCTCTTCAAATCCATGATTCCCCGGATTCAGATACATGCCCATACGATATCACCCCTTTTACTGGTCATTATAACAAAAAGGATAGCTCGCCGCCATCCTTTTTATGATTCGTCATCAAATCTGCTGTTTCGATTCACATATATTACGGATTACTCTTCATCCAGTTCAAAGAATAATGTCGTATATCTTCCCATATCGTAGAACACCGGCTTTACTCTCACCGGAAGCTTGTTCTCGATTTCTCTGCCTTTTCTCTTGTTGATTCCGAGAATGATGGCATTGATGGAAGGGCCTTCGTCGAACTGTACTTCACCGCAGACATATTTTAAGTTTCTGTCTTCCAGTTCCATTCGCGCATTGAGGATGCCGGTAAATACAAAGCTCTTTAATACGCCGGTCCCTTTCAGGGTCGTCCACTCTGTCTCGTGGTAACCGCAGGTATTGCATGCCAGATGCGGCGGGAATTCGATGGCGCCGCACTCTGTACATTTTCTGGCGTAGATTACGCCATCTTTTAAACCGTTCCAGAACTTCTCAACAATATGCTCTCTGTTCCAGAAATCGATTGTACTGATCGTCTGTGTACTCATGTCTTATGCCTCCTTAAAACTTCGATTCCAGAATCATCGCACGGACATTCTGTGCTCCGCCGAATCCTCTTAAGAACGTGCGTTTCGGTAATTTCTTTACCTGACGCTCTCCGGCTTCGCCGCGCATCTGTGTAACTGCTTCAAAGACATCCGCCATTCCGGAAGCTCCGAATGCGTGGCCATAGGAGGTCCTTCCTCCGTTGGTGTTCATCGGTTTGTCTCCGTCGTAGGCAAGTCTGCCGTCTAATGCGTATTTCCAGCCCTCTCCCTTCGGAAGATAGCCCACTTCCTCAGCCACAAGGAATGCGGAAGAGCCGATAAAGTCATTGACAAACAAAAGATCGATATCGTCCGGGGTCAGTCCGGTCAGTTCATAGACCTGACGGGCTGCCTCAGCAGTCGCTTTCTTTTCCAGATGAGGAACGATCGCATCCAGTACGGATGCGCCTGTGCCGAGCACCTCGACCGGTTTCGCGTTGAACTGATGCGCAATCTCAGTCGGGACAACGATGCATGCCGCAGCGCCGTCGGCTACGCAGGAATCGCTGGATGTTCTTAAGTACTGGGACATCTTCGGGTTGTAAGGGGATTTCATGTATTCCCATACATCATCATAACCGGCCTCCGCAGCAAGTTCATCAAAGGTCTTGCGGCGAATTGCGCGCGGGCAGAGAGCTCCGGCGCGGCGGAAATGATAAGCCTGATGGTTCAGTACGTCATCCACCTGATCCGCAGTCAGGCCATTCTCTTTTGCGTAATAGTTGATCCAGTCATCATGGTTCATGCCCGGGCCGCCGCCTAAGTATCTGCCGTAGGCACGGTCAAAAATGGAATCCAGATCCGGGAAGAGCACTTCTGATGTCAGCGGCACTCTCATGTGTGCGGGAGTATTGCCGTCCGGCATGCCGGTTCCCATGTCACAGGAACCCGTCAGTACGATATCATACGCTCCGCTGGCTACTGCAAAAACAGCTTCCTCCAGCGCGATATAACCGGTACAGCATCCCTCGGAATGGGAGAGAGATCCCTTTCCTCTCATACCGAACCAGTCTGCTACCTGAAGGTTTGGTGTAATACATTTTTCCAGAATACCCGGGTTGGCAGCTCCATGGAAGAAATACTGTACATCCCTCGGCTCAACACCGGCATCTTTCATGGCATCCAGAGCCGCATAGCCAAACAGCTCCCCGTGTGTCAGGCCGGCATAGGGGGAACCGGGCTCAACCGCGCTGAAGAACGGGGTCGCACCGATTCCGACGATGGAAACACCTCTCATGTTTTTTCCAAGTTTTACGTTGTGTACCATGTCATTCTCCTTTTACTCTGGCTGTCTTACATCTCGTCCATCACGTAATCAACAAGATCGCCGATGGTCTTGAAGTTTCCGAATTTTGCAACAGGGATCATGACATCATACTCATTCTCGATGGAAGCGCTCATCGCTACACGCTGCATAGAGGTAACGCCCAGCTCCTCTGCGATATCGGTGTTCTCTGTGATGGCAGAAGCATCCTTCTTGAAAGCCATTGCCGCAAACTCGATCATGTTCTTTAATACTTCTTCTCTTGACATAATAAAAACCTCCGTCTGATAGTTTTTCCGGGTTATCCCCATTTCTTTGATAGCTTTATTATAGCTTTATCTCTTATCAATTTCTAATACAGATTCGCTCGTCCGTTATAACATTTCTGTAATAACTACTTCTCAAAATCAAATCCGTCCCAGACCAGTTTTCCGGTATATTTCTTTACCTTCTCTTCGCCGGTCAGCACGCGGATCGCCCCGGAAGCCATGGCTTCCATCTCAAATTCACCCGGATACGGATAAACCGGAGAAATCCACTCACATGCTTCCCTGATCTGTGCGACCAGATTGTCATTGTACACCATGCCGCCGCCAAGCAGAATCCCCTGAACGTCTCCGTGAAGGACCGCTGCCATCGATCCGATACATTTGCAGATCTGATAAATCATGGTGTCCCACACCATTTTCGCATAGGGATCTCCCGCCGCAGCCCGGTTGCTGACTTCGAGCGCATCCGACGTTCCCAGATGGCTGACCAGTCCGCCGGTCTTTGTGCAGACTTTTTTGACTTCCGAAAGATCCCTGTCTTTGGCATAGGCAAGCAGATCGGCAACCGATACGGAGCCGCTTCTGGTGGGCGCCATAGGCCCCTCACCGCCCACGATATCATATCCGTCGACCATCTTTCCTCTTCTGTGCGCCGATACGGAAATGCCGCCGCCGATATGGCAGACGATATAATTCTGCTCTTCGTATTTTTTGCCCTGCGATGCCGCATGGCGGATTGCCGTCTCCTTCAGATTCAGCGCATGCAGGTGGATGATGCGGTTGACGCCCTTGATTCCCGTCAGTCTCGCCAGGTCCTGCAGTTCATCAACATCCGGCGGATTCACAACAAAGGCCGGGCAGCCATACTCTTTTGCAAATTCTTTTGCCAGCTGGGGCCCTAACTGAGCCGGATGCCGCACCCCGTTCGCGCCTCTTACCGCATGGTCCAAAAGCAGATCATCGATCTCGTAGGTGCCGCCTTCCATGGCGAGCAGTCCGCCGCCGCGTCCGACGCAGGCATCGATCCCGTCGAGGGAAACTCCGCTCTCCTTCAAAAGGCCGAGGATCGTTTCTTTCCGGTAAGGCATCTGATCGGAAATCTCCTGAAATTCCGCCAGCTTTGAAGCCTCATGGGAAACGTTTTTAGAGAACAGGACTTCTTCGTTTTCAATCAGGGCAATCTTGGTAGACGTTGAGCCCGGATTGATCGCAAATACTCTATATTTTTTCATATCGGTTCCTACTCTTTCTCTGCTGCCGCGCGAACGGCAGAAATCACTATGTTCCCCTTAATCTCTGAAACAGGCGCCCCTCTGGAGCAGTCACAGACCACTTTGTTGAATCCCTGAAGCATGGGCCCGTAAGCATCTGCATGTCCAAAGGTCTGGATCAGCTTCACGGCTGTGTTTCCAACGTTCAGATCCGGCCAGATCAGCACATTTGCCTTTCCCGCCACTTTGCTCTCACGGTTTACCTTCTTTGCAGCTACTTCCGGCTTGATCGCCGCATCCAGCTGGAACTCGCCGTCGATATCGAGATCCGGACGGAGCTCATTGGCAATTTTCAAAGCTTCTTTTACCTTGTCGATCAGCTCTCCCTCGCCGCTTCCCAGTGTCGAATAACTGATCATGGCGCATCTCGGCTCCCATTTCAGAAGAGTCGATACCGTATCACAAGCGGAAATCGCGATGCTCGCCAGCTGCTCCGGGTTCGGGTTCGTGCATACCGCACTGTCTCCGACCGCCAGAAGGGATCCTTCGCTTCCTTCATATCCCGGGATGTCGCAGAGTCCGATACTGGAGATGGTGCTGATGCCCGGCTTCAGACCGATGATGGTCTGTCCTGCCAGAAGCACGTCTCCCGTCGTGTTGTCAATGCCCGCAAAGGTTACATCCGCATCGCCGACAGCCTGCATGACCATCGCATAAAACAGCGGATTCTGCATACGGCGGTTCAGCGGTTTCTCTTTTAACAGAGTCGTCGGGATTGCCACGTAGCGGTCGATCAGTTCCTTCTTATAGGTCTCTTCATTGATGTCAACGATCTCGAATACATCCGGATCATACCCCCGCTCCGATGCGGCTTTTCTGATTTCATCCGCATCGCCGACCAGAACAGGGATAATATATTGATCCTTCCCTGTCTCATAGGCAGCCTGCATCATTTTTTCATTCAATGCTTCCGGGAACGCTACCCTCTGAGGATTCTGTCTGGCCTTTTCATAAATCTGGTCCAGTATACTCATGTTCAGACCTCCTTTTTCACAATTATGATACTGTTTATTTTTGTATAATCCATGCCGGAAAAACAATCAGTCCGGCCTTAACGCTGCTCTTCCTTTGGCATCCCGGCATTAAAAATCAGGGTGACCAGCAGGAGCGCCGCGAAAACCGGATAGGCATACCGCACCTGGCCAAATACCCGTAAGCATACCGAGATCAGCAGAAAGGTCAGCTGCCCTGCCATACTGACAATGGGAAAGATAATCCCATTTGCCGCTTTGAAATTCTTTCTTCCAAACACTGTAATTTCGAAGGATGGGAGAAAAATCTGCAGCAGTGTGATCACGCACCCGAACATCGGGATCGATACAACCATCAGCGCCCGGATGTTGGTAAAATTCAGAATGAGTGCCGCGGCGAAGACCACCGCAAACACCGCATATGCTTTCTTCGTTCCGAGCCGGTTTTCCACATAGCCGACGAGAACGCTCCCGAATATCCCGACCGCCGCACACACCGACATCATCAGGATGGCCGTGTTCTCCGCAAATCCGCTGTCCGTATACCGCACAATAAACTGCGCCATAACTCCGGTCTGGGAAAGACTGCACACGCCGATGATGATGATGATAAACCAGAATTCCCTGATTTTCACCAGATCAGCCAGCTTCAGACTCTGTGTCTGCTCTTCCTGCACCGCAAATTGTTCCAGTTCTTCCTTCGGCATGTTGTCCGGTGTCTCCCCGCACATTTCCGGCGTATCGCAGATGAAAATGCCGCAGATGACAGCCATGACGATCAGGACCGCGCTGATGGTCAGCACGCCCGGGATCAGTCCAAAGGAATTGATCAGAAAGGTGAGCACGGAGACCATGATGATTGTGGATACCGGCGGGCCGACCGAAACGATTCCCATGGCAAGGCCTTTTTTTAAGGGAAACCAATTTGCGATCAGCGCATTTGCGCCGAAATAGGAGATTCCCTGTCCCGCGCAGATCGCGCCGAACAGCCCGATTGCGTAAGCCCACATCGTCGGCGCCGCTCCATACAGGAACACAAACCCCGCGCTTAAGAAAAGTCCCAGTATAATGGTAAACTTCGCGCCCTTTTTTTCGCAGATCCTTCCGATGATCAGGGATCCGAATATGCTTAAGCATCCCGCAGCAGTCGCCAGCACCAGCATCCGGGAGTAATCCCAGCCGTGAAAGGCTGCCAGCTTTGGCAGGATGACGTTCTCACCGTCCGATGTACAGGCATTGGTCAGCAGGAATAAGAAAAAGCATATGATAATGATGGTCCAGTGCTTCCGCCCGAAATTGTATCGTTTCATTCTTCCACCCAAAACAAACTTTAATTATTAAAGGGCCTCCGGATCACGGAAGCCCCTTTTTATCGGCTTATTTTATGACCACTTCGGTTTGTAAGCCATATACTCTTTTTTCTTTTCATCCAGGAACTCTTTTTTCTCCTGAAGCAGCGGAATGCAGATCCGCATCATCTCCGCGATCTCATTGTGATGCTCATACAATCCGGGGATGGTGTTGCGGGCACGCTTGATCTGCTCTTCGGGGAAGGTCACTTTCATCTTCTCACCATCGATCTCCACCAGTCCGTGGATACCGCAGACCGGACAGGTCACCTTGTTCGTGCCGTTTACCATCAGGAAATCCAGATGGCAGACCGGGCAGGTACCTTCTTTGCCGAACCAGGTTGTCTCATCATAGGGAACGCCCAGATTGTTCGCAAGGTTCTCTCCCATCTTAAATACATCTTCCATCATAGGCGGATCCAGGAAAGGACTTGTCTTGCGGCCCTGATCATTGGCATTGATCTGTCCAACGACCTTCATCGCCTGTGAACAGCTGAACAGATGCATCATCGGAAGACCAAAGCTTGTCCAGTCTTCTGTCCACGCTCCGCCGACAGCTACATAACTGCAGTAGCGGTCTTTGAAGTAACGCGCATCCAAAAGCGGGCGCCCTTCTTTTTCACGGGCCTTCTGCTCCTCAAGCATAGACGCGCGGTCATGTGCTGCGCCAAAACGATCCAGGAAGTTCTTCAGCTGGCCAACGATGCCGACCGAGTAAACCGGAGCGGCAATGATGATTCCGTCCGCATCCAGCACCTTCTCTTCCAGCGTAAGGTAGTCATCCGGAATGATACACTTAATGATTCCGTCCGGAGCCTTGCTGCAGGCCCCGCAGCCGCGGCACTGTCCGATATTCATGGTTACCGTGTTGATAAATTCTACCTCGATGTCTTTTCCGGATGCTTTTGCCGCAGCTTCCACACCCATCAGAGCCTGCTTGCAGTAGATATCACTGCGTTCATTTTTGCGGCCCATAGAAATACCTAATACTTTCAACTTCTTACCCTCCATCATTTTTTATGTTTCTTAACCTTCGATCGCTCTTCTCATTGCTTCCTGATGACGGCGTACCTGCTCAATGCTGTCCACCGGCCCGTGATAACGCAGATGTTCTCCGCCTTCATATTCGGAACTTAAGAAGCCCTGGTAACCGGCCTTCTTATAAGCCTCAATCACCTCAGGAATCGCTACCGCCGTCTCCACATAGTCTTCGCTGACATTGTAGAATTTGGCATGTGTATGATAAATGTATTTAATATTGTCAATGATATCCTGCGGCTCGGACCAGGAATATGTAAAGGATGATCCGGCATACATCATGTCGGCAGGACCGCCTCCGGCTTTCTCAACCGCTTCCATCATTTCCTTCATGCCGTTCGCCATACGGTATTCCATATTTGCCTTGCCGAGATCCAGATCATATTTGATCTTGACAAATCCCTTCTCGATTCTCTGTGCGTAAGCATCATCCACGATCTTGATGCACTCCTCTTTCGCGCCCATTCTTCTGGCCTTGTCGCGAAGCACATCCGGGATGTTTCTGCAGAAGATACCCATATCCGGAATGAAGCCGAAGTGACGGGTTCCGGTCCGTAAGATCATCTCCATATATCCGTCCGCCCATCCGGAGTTCAGAGAAAATGGTGCGTGAACCTCGATTCCGATCTTCACATCCATCTTCGCAGCATAGTCAAGACTTCCCTCAATGACATCCATCGGGGTGGATACCAGTGTCCGGAGATTCTTGAATCCGAGCAGAGATGCCAGACGGATATCACGGCACATCATGTTGATCTGTTCTTTTAACGTTAAGGTACGGTTGTCATAAATATGATTCTCTAAAAAGGCGTCATAACAGGACGGCTCCAGGCCGTATTTGTGAAGCCAGAAAAACCACTGATCACGGAATTCCTGTGTCTCGATCGGCAGCGGGAACTTCTTGATCATCTGCTCTGCCAGAAGCTCCACACCCGTCGCTCCGGCCTTCGCCGTCTCGCGCAGGCATCCTTCCAGATCCAGTTTTCCATCATAATACTCATCCTGATAACTGTACAGGGAAACACTTCTCTTTATATTGTGGCTCATAATAGTCCCTCCTTCATACTTCCATTAAATTTCAAAATCCGCTTCACATACTGCCTCAGTCACAAACGGCATGTAGGAAGGTGCGATGATCTGCTTCGCGCAAATATGATGTTTTCCGGGTTTCAGTCCGCCTTCTTTGACTACGGAAATCGTCGCGAACTCTCCGAACTCCCAGCGCAGTTCCGGATCGATCACGGTGCGGGCCTCTTCCAGAGTAAATGTACTTCCGTTCACAGTAATGCGCACATCCTCACGCGGGACATCTTCCCCGTCCATGTTTACCTGAATGTCACGCAGGATCGACAAAGTAAACCCCCTGTAATACTGTGCCTTGAACTGAAACTCATACCCGGTAATCGTCCCGTCCGTCTGCGTGTTTTTGAATCCATCCGGATTATAAATCTGTCTGCCAGCCATGCTGCTACCTCCTTCTTCCTTTTCACATAGGCATAGATGCCATCTATTGTATCTACTTTACCAGTTTTCCCATGTATTTTTCCACCATATAACCAATCATTTTGAATAAAAAAACCGTAAAAAATTAATCTTTTCACGGTTTTTTTAATATTTTAGATTAAAATGAATAGAATTTAGTTATTATTTTATGATTTGCCTGTTCTCATTATCTTTTTTCTTCTGCATATCCGATGTATGGCGCTTTCCGCTCCTTCAGATCCGGAATCTGCCCCGGTCCGACTGCCTGCGTCTTGATCTCGGTCGAATGTTCCAGTTTCCCGTCCCAGCGCAGGCGGGAACGGTTCTGCTGCTTTTCAGAAAACTCCACATGAATCTTTCCATCCTTCAGAGTCAGTTCCCCATAGATCCCGCAGACCGGACACTCCACCGTCGTATCCCCGTTCTCCGGAATCGTCAGCATATTGCAGTGGCAAACCGGACAGACGCCTTCTTTTTTGCCCCGCCACCGGGTTCGTTCTTCTTCGGTCTGCGCATTCAGAGCCGCCGCAATATTCTGCCCGATTTCTTTCATCCGGTTCATCTGCGCTTCATTTCCCAGCACATGTTCATAAGCCATCGCGCCGAAATACTGGTTCATGTCAATCACATCAATCCCCATGGACATTGTAATTTCATACATGACCGGCAGCATGAAATCAAGCCAGTTCTCTGTCATCGCGCCGCCCACGGAAATCAGTGCGCCCACACGCTTTTTGAAGCTTCTGGGGTCCGGGAGCTGATCTTTGGGCTTGCCCGCAGCCACGCCCTCATCATAAGCCGCCCTGCGAAATGTGATATCATGGGACGGCCCGATGCGGTCACAAACCGTCTTGAAGCGGCCGGTCGGACTCAAAACATACGTAGGCGAACCGGCGATCAGAGCATCGCATTCCATCAATGCCTCATCCAGGATGTAAAATTCGTCCTTAATCGGGCAGCCTCCTTTCCCGAATCCCGCCACCATTCCGACCACGCAGGATACGCATCCTGTACACGGTTTGATATCCATATCATCCACCCGGATGAATTTTACTTCACATCCGGCCTTTTCGCATTCCATCAGGGCTGTCTTTATCATTACTTCTGTATTCGACATTTTTCTGCCGAATGACAGTCCGAGTACTTTCTTTTTCTCCATACAATCCTCTCCGCTTCCAGTCTGATCTATGCTGTTTCCTTACCTTCTCTTTTTGCTCTCAGCTTCGCGCGAATCTCATCGGCATCCTGATCGGACATCTTCCAGAGCAGACAGCAAAGAGCTGCGACAACAAACAGAATTGCCGGAATCAAGTTGACCACCACGTTGATGCCGGTCATCGTCTGCGGTGACTGCTGCTGATTTGCCACATAGCCAAACGCGGACAGAAGCAGCACTCCTACCGATCCTCCGATCGCATTTCCGACCTTTGTGGCCAGTCCATAAGTCGCATAAGCTGTTCCGTCTGTTCTGATGCCGGACTTCAGCTCCATATAGTCAACAGAATCTGCCACCATGGAAAGCGACATCGGAAATCCGACATTGAACAGTCCGAAGATGACATCTCCGACAATCACCATCTTCAGATTGTCAAACGGCGCAAGGAACATGATCATCAGTCCGACTGCCTGAATCACCGCTGAGACTGCCAGGACGTTCCGCTTGCCGAATTTTCTGGCAAAAAACGGGACAAACAGGGAACCAATGATTGAGCAGACCGATGGTATGGTCATGATTACTGCAATCATCTGAAAGGATCCGAGGCAGTAAATAACATAGAACGGCGCAACCGCGATTCTGCCCATAAACGCTGTCATCGTAACCAGCATGACCAGTGTTATGATCATTAAATATTTATTCTTTACCAGGTTCCCAACGGTCTCTTTTACAGAAAAACGGGCACGCTCTCCTGCGACCGGTTTTACATGCTCTCTCGCTGTAAAAAATACAATCAGAAACATCGGGATGGAGATGACTCCATAGATAATCGCTGTCATCATGTAGCCATGTCCGTTTGCCACCTCGACACCGGGCCCGGAAAAGCGCAGCGCCAGACCGGCTGACAGCGCATTTACAATAATCATACCAAGATTCATTCCGATATTTCTGGACGTATTGATTTTGTTTCTCTGCTGGGCATCCTCTGTCATGACTCCGGCCAGAGAGGAATACGGGATGTTCACCAGAGTGAACAGCATCCCGGACGCAACGTATGTGATTGCCGCCCACATGATTCCGGCCGTACTGCTGCCCCCAAACGGATTCGTAAATGTCAGGACACTCACGATAGCCAGAATCGGACATCCAAATGCGATCCAGGGACGGAAACGCCCCCACTTTGATCTTGACCTTTCACAAATGGCTCCCATCATCGGATCGTTGATTGCATCCCATATTCTTGCAAGAAGCATGATCGTAGAGATCACGACCGGTGCAAGCCCAACCACATCCGAGTAAAAGACGGTCAGATAAGATCCCATGAACGTCCACACAAACTGGGACGCGATATCTCCGAAACTGTAACAGATGACTGCCGCTTTCGAAGCAAGCTTTTTGTTTTCCATAACTTCATCTCCTCATTTCTTCTTGATGAGATAAACAATACCTGATTTTTGGGATCGGCACTTTTCCGATATTTCATGTGGGTTTCTGTTTATTGCAAAAAATATTTAAAAAAAGAAACCGCGCAACATTTTATGTAAAACGTTGCGCAGCTTCCTGTTAAAGTTCATCTTCATAAATCTGTATGAAAGTGATTTCATGCGGCATCAATGTTCTTCTGACAGAGAGCTTTCCCTGTTTGACAATCTGCCTTTCCATCATCATCCGTGCAAAACAGTTCTCTCTGATATATTTGATATCCTGTTTCGTCAGACGCTTATCATATTGAAACTTCTTCCATTCATCCAGGAGACTTCCGTTTTGCCCATTGACCGTCCTGCTCTTGATCACATACGGCACATTTTCCGGCATTGACTGCAGGATAATTTCCAGATCAAAAGCCGCCTTATCTTCAAAAAATGATTCCGGGGCTTCCGGTGAATACCCACGCTCCTCATTGACAAAAAAGGGAAGCCCGTACCATTTAAAGTTGAAACACAGAATATAGTAGTTCTGCCTCTCTTTTGTGATGATATAATGATCTCCTTTTGCAATCAGCTCATCCCCCAGTTCATTCAGGAACCGAAGCGCAAAATAAGCCGGCTTTCGTATGCTGTCCTTTGTCAGCAGCCCGTCTGCCCCATTCGCAATGCTTTTCGTATCATAATAATTGCTGATCCAGTCCGAGCCGCTTCGAAGGCAGAGCAGATCGGCCTGCTTCCACATCTCCGTGATTTTCTTTACGATATAAGCGCCCCGAAAACAGCTGTCATTCAGATAATCCCGGCTTGAAAGGGTATGATTCCACTCCGTGATAAAAAGAAGACTTTTGTCCAGGCCGCTTTGTTTCATGAGTCGGCGCATTTCTTTTACCATTTCCGGTTCATACATCCTCTCGGGCGAGCGATCGTGTGTGACCTGTCCATCCTCCATCCTGGTCGTATAGGGGTACAGAAGAAACGAAACGAAATCCGGGCGGATACCCCTGTGCTGCATTTGTTCTCCAAAATCCCGGAAATAGTCCCGGTTCCAGTTGGCTATGGCACCCGGTCCGCCGACTTTCGCATTCGGACAGACACGTTTGACCGTATGAAACGCATGCGCAAAGACTTCCATGGAATCATAGTCTTCTCCCTGATAATAATGCCCGGAGGTTTTATGAATTTCATAAAAAGAAATCTCAAAAATCCAGTTTTCCACTTCCTCTTTTCCGTAACGTCTGACCACATGCCCGATGAAATCTTCGAACATTGCCTCCCAAGCTCTCTTCGACTGAAACTCAACAGATTCTGTCCCGTAGAAAACCGGCTGGTTCTCTGCCTTGAGCACAGAATCCGGGCGTATCCCGAAATCCAGGAACGGACGAATGTGATGTTCTGTCAGGAAATCCAGCACACTGTCCAGGATATCATAATTATAATTGCCGATCTGCACACCGTCCGTGATCATCAGTTTCTGTGAGAACACACTCCAGAGTCTCAGGTGCGTGAATCCCAGATGTTCCGTCAGATAGAGTGCATGGGCTTGCACATTCGCCAGCGTCAGGCTGTATACCGAGCCCATGTTAATGGCGCGCCCCCAGCATTTTTCATATGGTTCGGTCTGCGTCACATCCACACTGATGTGCGACGAATACGGTTTCTGAAAAGAGGGATTCAGATCTTTTTCCTTCTGTTTCAGCTCCAGCCGCAGCTTTGCATCCATCTCCTTCCTCTCGTCTGTACCGCGTTTTAAATTCCTGTATTCCGTAGGCGTCATCCCGTATACTTCGCGGAACACCTTATTGAGTGCAGAAGGATTGGAAAACCCGCAGTCGACGGCCAGTTTTGTAATATTCATCTTTGTATACAGCAGGTTCCGGGCCGCATACCGGCACTTCATCTGATTGACATAATCCACAAAATACATGCCCGTCTGCTTTTTGAAAAAACGGGAAAGAGTCGAAGCCGATACAAACAGTGATTCTGCCAGCTGTGTCAGGCTGATTCCCGATCTGTAATTTTCACTGACATACTGATAAATATTCCGAAGTCTTCTGTCATCCTCATTTTCCTTCGCCGCCGTAATGGTATCGGATACCAGAAACTCCCCGATCAAATGATCCAGAAGCCGGAACATCAGGCTGTTCTGCAGACAGACCGTCTTATTCTGACGGCGGATATACTGATAAATCAGCTCATGAAAATCCTCCCGGACTTTCCGGTAATCCCCTCTGCCATCAGAAGCGCTGCTGCACAGAAAAATTCCTTCTCTGTTTTCCAGCACATCAACCAGAAGCTCATAATCATATTTTGCAATACAAAGAATCGCATCCTGTTCGTGCGTGACCTCATGCGGGACTCCGCAGTTAATCGCAATGACATCCTCACGCTGAAGAAAATACTCTGCGTCATTCATCTTCACGCAGACATCCCCCTCTATGACAAACAAAACCTCCAGTTCCGGATGAAACTGCCAGCCGCTGCCATAACTTCTTGTCACCTCAAGATTCATATATCTGTACATAAACGGCCTCTTTCCATTTTAATGCCCTGCCGGTTTCCGGTCCATCTGATTCTTCTCTGTCGTCAGATCCGCATGAATCAGGGCGATCAGGATGATTCCCAGCAGCACGCAGGCTCCCCAGACGGATTTTCCATACAATACTTTCCCAATGGCGGTGGAGGCGATGCCCCCGGCAACAAAGGCTGCCAGCATGGACACATGGATGAATATCCGGTTCCGGCTTGCAGTGTCCGTCCTGTCTGACCGCCACTTTACAAGATGAATTCCGATCTGGCGCACATGATTCGTGCAGAACGTTGTCGCCATGGGAACGTGCTGTGCCTGGCGAAATGTGTTATACTGCATGGAACATATAAAATTGATCGTTACCTGCGCGATCTGGAAAGGAGCGCTCTCGGGCAAAAGGCCGAGGAGAAAGATTGCGGCGATTTCCACCGAAATCAGTATTGTATCCCATCTGAGCATATGCAGCCGGTTAACCTTTTCCGGCAGCCATTCCGATATCACGGCCCCCGCGATGTATGCACACAGCGGAATCAGATAATAAATTGCCTGCATCCAGTTGGTCTTGCCGAGGGCAATCGCCATCAAAAGCAGGTTCCCCGTCTGGGCATTACAGAAAACACCGCCGCGCAGATTATACGTAAAAGCGCCCAGATACCCCGCCGACATAATCAGAAGGATATAGACCCAGCGCTTCTCACATTCCAGATATCCGTTTCTTTTTTGTTCATTCTGTTCCATCTTTTTCCCTGTTAAAACTCACAAATCAAGTACGCCGGTGACGTACTTGATGATTATCCTTTCTCTGGTTTTACAGGATACGCTTATCTGATGCATTCGTCAAGATTTCCTGGATCAGAAAGCCAAATGCCAGATACAGGACAACCCGTATGATCCACAGAATCCCCTGTTCCCCTGTTATAGAAAAAAGATTCCAGACCGCGTTCGGGTGAACCGCCATATTGCAGAACAGCACTCCATACAATTCGACAAGAATAAGTGCAAGATAGACATTTCGGAAGAAAAAAGACAGTGCCATGCAGACAGAAACCAAGACCCACAGCACCACAATCAGACTTGCCGCATCCTTAAAAACGGATGCAGCCGAAACCCCTTTCCTGAATTCGGCCGCCAGTCCTGTCATCAGTATAAAAAATAAAACTGCTGAAAAAGCAAAACTGATCAAGCACTGTTTCCTCTGATTCCATTCCGGCGACAGAACAATACAGTCACCAACTTCCATGTGGCAGATCATATGCATGGTCATCAAAACCGGTATACATCCAATACCGAAAACAAGAGTCTGCACAATGTAAAAAAAATATCCATAGACGATCCGGCAGTCATCCGGCAGGGTTTTCAGGGAAAATAAAAATCCGATGCCAGGCAGCACAACCAGGCAGAGAATTGCCATCCCCATATAAATCTTTTTATGATTTTTTGTCTGCCATCCCCAGATCCGAAGCTGCAGGAGCCTCTCCCTCTCCATGAAGCATGCCTCCTATTACATTAAAATAAATTTCTTCCATATCCGAGATACCGAAGTGTTCCTGCAGGTGCTTTGCCGAATCCATTGCAGCAATCCTGCCCTGATGCAAGAAGATAAACAGGTCGCAGAAATGCTCCAGTTCTTTTATCTCATGCGAAGAAATTAAAATAATTCTCTCTTCCCGGATTTTTTTCAGTATGTTCCGGAACCGGATCCGCTCCGCCGGATCCAATCCCACAGTGGGCTCATCCATGATCAATAGCTGAGGATCCCCGATCAGTGCCTGCGCAATCCCCAGTCTGCGAAGCATGCCTCCTGATAATTCACGAACCTTTTTGTTTTTTTCCTCTGACAGATTTACCTTTTCCAGCAAGGCTTCCGCCATGCTTTTTCTCTCATTTTTGGGAATTCCCTGTAAACACCCAAAATACTGCAGGGTATCTTCCAGGCTCAGTCCCGGCAGACTGTCAAACTTCTGTGGAACATATCCCACATGAAAAATACCATTTTTTTCAATCGTTCCGGAATATGTCTGCAGCCCCAGAATTGAACGGAATAAGGTTGTCTTTCCCGCTCCGTTTTCCCCCACGATGCCATAAATGCCGGGGCTTACAGAAAAGCAGATATTGCTCAGGACCTTCTTTTTCCTGAAAGAAACAGATACATCATTCACTCTTAAGTCCATTTTGCTCCTCCAGCTCATTATATAAATTTTGCATGAACTCAGCTGAATTTTCTGAGGAATCCGGCTCCATCAGATACTGTACTGTTCTTTGGACCACATACTCCTCTCTGCTTTCATACTCACTCATTAAAGTCAGAAACATCCTGTCCGGAACCATCTCGCTAATCATTTCCCAATAATCCTCCGAACTCACATCATTTTCATCATACACGACGGAGAAAAACTGTTCCTTATCCATGGGCTTCAAGTCGCGTAAATACATGTCATCACCCAAATAGGAAAACAGCACATTTAATAAAACATCCCTTTCACCAACCACATTCATATATTGTTTTACGATTTCCTGTGACAGTCCATTCAAATCTGCATCGCCAACATCATCCGTCCCAAGGAACAGGCAGTCCCCGACGATCACATGCTTTCCCCAGGAGTTCCCGATATATACTGAAGAGGGAACCGTTATCACGTGCTTCAGGCTGTCGAAGGGAGCCGGATCCAATCCCAGTACCTCACAGTATTTCCGCAGATCTCTTTTAAGAATCTTCATGGAAACTTCGGACAAATCAACCATTTCCGGGAAAATATAATGGCCATCCTCCCGGAAATCTTCTGAGACAAAGCCTCCCATAATTGTAGGGGCAGCTGTTTTCCCAAAAAAAACATTATTTTTCTTTTCCAGGTTCGAAACCGCACCTCCATTGCAGCTGACTCTCACTTCATAGTCTGCTTCCTGCAAAGATTCTGTTTCTGTATTGAATCCGTAATACAGGTAAGTCTGAACGGTTTCATTCCGGAACACCTTCCGGAATCCCGGCTGGGGATAATAGGGGAAATACCCCGGAAGCATCACTCCGAAACGATTACTGTAAAAGGACTGTTGATAACCGTGATATCGCATATGTATTTCCCTGATCTTCTCTGACGAATAAACGGTTATATAATCATTCTCCCGGTCATAAGTAAGACTGTTTTCATTTTCATCGGTAATTTCCGTAATCTGATACCCGCGGTACAGGGTGAAGCGCCATTTATGCAGATTCTGTGTTCCCAGCTCCATCACAACATCCGCTTCCAATTCATCCTCAATCTGCAGATCCATGCTGTATTTTTCGACTGTAAAGTCTGCTTTTCTTTCTTCTTCCGGCAAATCATTCTCAAATTCTGTCTGTTTCGCTGCAGCGGATCCGACATTCATATTATAGTTAACAATATTTCCGGGATGTGCAGTCCGGATCCCCCAAAAGACACTTAACAGTGCAAAAGCGGAGAACACGGAAACCTGAATTGATTTTTTCTTTAAAGACACAAAGGAAATGATTCCGAGGCAGCCGGCAATCCAGGTTCCAAACAGGAAAAACCGATAATCCTCAGCGGGAACAAGATATAGGTCGTCCACTACCCAGCGGCTGTTTGGCTGCTCAAACTGGAAGAAACGAAAAACCAGGTCGAGATTGATACCGACCGTCATATAAAGAGCCGTATTCATTCGTTCAAACAACCCGCTTACCAAAAGGAGAATGACCAGAATCCCGATATACCCACTCCATCTTTTCCGGGATACCAGGGCCGCTGTCTCCCCGATCATCGTTCCGACGAGCGGAAGCACCAGATCATTGAGCACCAGGACCCGCCGCATATTATCCCAAAACGGAAAATCATTGCCCATATTTCCCCGCATCAGCTTCAGGTATTCTATGAACAGAATACTCAAAAATGCAATAACAACAAGTAAAACAAGAAGAACATTTTTTACCAGAACAGTTTTTAATATTCCATTTGATTTGAAACGTAAAATCTCGCGCCACTCCCGTTTCTGGAAATCGCAGAAAATTTCATAGGCAAGAAAAGTCATGCACACAAGGAGAAAAAGAGCCGACTTTTGCATCCCCTGAAAACTCTGAAGATAAACGGCCGGCTCCGAATGATACTGACGCGCATGATAAACAACCAGTATGATGAGCATCAGCAGATATACAGGAAAGATGTATTTTCTGTCTGCTTTATCCTTCAGCTCATAATACAGTAATCTCATGGCAGTCCTCCGTATTGATTTTATTGGTTTATCATAATTTTATAATATTAAAAAATATATCTATGGAAAAGGACGTGTTACTTTACTAAATCAACACATCATCATTCAATATAAATGTGGCATCTCAATTACTATTTACATCTTATTGTTCCATTTGCTTCACAGTTTTTAAAAGCAGCGGTGGGATTCAGATAAAGATAATAGGATGATGATGACGATGGACCCTTAACTACCTTTGTTCGCATCGTTGTTCCCGGGCCCATTGTTACAGCATCTGCTTGATAAAACTGAGAACCTGCAGCCGCTGCATAAGTAGAAGCCTTTACATTATGAGCTGAAGTGTTTTTATTGCTAGCATATACCGATACACTTGCAGAATCTCCTACAACAGGTGACGTTGCAGAATATTGATTCTTTTTTAAAGTAACACTAGCAGATGTTGCGGCGTTAACTGCTAGTACAGAACTTAATACCAGTGTTGCTGAAAAAATAATTGAAATCATTCGTTTTTTCATAGCTGTTCTCCTTATAACTTTACATAGTAAGGTGTTTATATTTTTCATCATTTCTAAGCGTGAAATCATCCATGCTGCACATAATAGAATCTTATATCATAAAATCCCACTGTATGTAGCTTCATTCTCTTTTTATTTTGTCTAATATTGATGTTCTCCAAATATTGCCTTCTGTATTAGAATCAAACACATGT
Organism: uncultured Lachnospiraceae bacterium; assembly: GCA_946546945.1. Taxonomy (GTDB): domain Bacteria; phylum Bacillota; class Clostridia; order Lachnospirales; family Lachnospiraceae; genus Eubacterium_I. The sequence goes on along the minus strand of CAMNOU010000001.1, from coordinate 28,493 downwards.
TATATATCGCTATATAGATAGAAACGAAACAACGGATTCACCTCCTGTGTATAATTCATGTATCCCTGGCCGAAGGCTTGTGTTTAAGCCTGTTTTCTTATCAGGAACAATGTTTTCTAACCATGAGTTCACTAACATAGTCTAATTATCAACAACTAAAAAAATATTCTTTCTTATAATAAATTACTATATGCAAATATTTTTGTCAACTATATTTTTTACTATCAACTATTGACAAACAATTATTTTTATTATAAACCAATATCCTCTCTCAAATATTGTATTATTATGTTTATCAAAACCACTCATTCTTTCCAATTTAAGGTTGCACATTATGGCAGTCAAAAATATATTTATTACGGGAAATACAGACTTGCTGATTCTGTCCGTTTTACAAAAAGAAGATGCTCATGTATATGACATTGCAAAACAAATAAACCTATTATCAGATGGATTCTTAAACTTATCAAACAATACTGTCTATACCGCCATTTATAAATTAGGTAGCAATGGATATATCAGCGAATATACTCGGCAAGCGGGAAAAAAGAGGACAAGAGTTTATTATCATCTGGAGGAAAAAGGGAAGCAATATTTAAATGAGCTATACGAAACATATAGGAATACCATGAAAGGAACTAATCTTGTGCTTAAGAAACTGTCAGGTGTAGAGGAGGAGCTTTAAGATGAAACCCGTTTACCAACAATACACAGAACAGATCAAAATGCTATTCCCGTTGATGGACAAACCGGAAAAAGATTATCTCAATAAAATGGCTGTTCAGGTGAAAGATTATTGCGAAGACAATCAGGTAGAATCCCCGGAAAATCTATATGAAAATTTTGACAGGCCTGAAGATGTTGTCAGAGAATATTATTCTATCATGGATACGGAGGATATTATTACACGCATAAAGCGCACAAAACTTTTGCGGACACTAGTCATCTGTATCGTTATTATTGCGATGGCAATCAGCACATCTGCCATCACAAGAACCGTATTATACTACAAGGCTTATCAGGAAGCACTTGACAATATACATGGATATTGGGTAGATTCCATAGAGTAAGCACATAAGGAAAACGCACTTAAACGGAAAGTATCTTAGTAAAGCAGAAGGTGGCCGATCTTGCTCGGCCACCTTAAATAATAAAAAAACTTACACACTTTACTTGACAAGCCCTTCCCTATAGCCTGGAAATATACTTTACACGTTCCTCTGCCGGAATCAGAAGAGCATCCATAGCCTGTTCTGCCGTTAACTTCAATGTCTTCATGATATTCCGGATGCTGGTACATACAGACGCTTCCCGCGCCTTCTCTACGGCTTCTCTCTCCGCCTGCAGTGCCCTCTCTGCAGCCTTTTCTGCAGCTTCTCTCTCTGCCTGCAGTGCCTTCTCTGCAGCTTCCCTCTCTGCCTTTAAGGCTTTATCTGCGGCTTCCTTCTCTGCCTGTAATGCCTTCTCTGCAGCCTTTTCTGCAGCTTCTCTTTCTGCTGCTATCTCATCTCTCATCAAATAACGTAATGCTTCACACATAGAGTCCTCCTTCCTTATTTCCTCATACAGCTGCATATTTGCGGTTGCGCTGACCTGAAAGACCGTATCCGCGTTGTTCCGGTCTCCGGGTTCTTTGAACTTCCGCGCCTGACGGATAAATTCACGGATGTCCTCTTTTTTTGCGTTCCTGGTCAGTATTCGAAGCGCAGCATATTCCTTGCCCTTCAGATCCTTCATGACTATGACCTGCGTCGGGAAATAAATGATTCCTCTCACATATACAAGTCTCGCTTGCGAGACTTGGCGCGGAATTCGGGTCAGCGTCAGCTGACATCTTCCAAACCGAATTCCTGCGCATCCTCGCGGAGCGTTTATCTCAGTGGGAGATTGGACCCCCACTGAGACGAGTTTGTCATAATACGACACTTCAGAAGTGGGGGTCTTCTCACACTGAGGTAAAATACCGCTGTCCATTTTCTCGATCTTTGCTCCAAGTTTTTCCAGCTCCAAAAACAGTTTCTGCGGATATCGGTACCGGAAGATCGAGACCGTGATCTCATCACCGGGAATCTGATTCACCGACTTCCCAAGCCCTTTATAAAGACAGGCGTATGCAAGAGTCTTGAAAAAGTCATCGATGCTCAGATTATCGTCCGGGCTTTTGTATTCTATTACATTCATTGTATGTCCGGAATATCCTGCTCAGGGTCTTTTTTATCATTCAAGTCTCGCTCCAGCGAGACTTGGTGCGGGATTCGGGTCCGCTTCAGCGGACATCATTCATATCCGAATCCCTGCACATCCTCGCGGATGGAAATATCAGATGGGAGATTATACTCCCATCTGATATTTCCATCCGTATCGCCTCTTTGCTCAATTGATGCTCCGGGATGACGGAAAGCCGGTTCCTTACTTTGCGGAACGTGACCTTTATGCCGTCCCGGAAACCTGAGTGCCACAATATTCTGCCAGTTTTCCCTGACATCTTTCCTCCTTTCGTGTATTTGCAGGAGTACTTCTGCCAGTTCCCGGTAAAAACCCCTGCTTTTTTGTTTTTCTTTGAATCTAAAAGCATGAATTTTCACAGAAAAAATCAGAATATTGAATTCATAGATCAAAAGAAAAGTATGCTTTTATGAACCTCATAATAGCATACTTTTTAAGCAGGTGCAATTCTATTTTTCTTATTTTTCAACTAAAACTATTGTTACTGTAAGGATTTGATATCAGATGGGAGATGACTCCCATCTGGCGGAAGGTTTTACTCTGCATACCCGATATACGGTTTTTTCAGTTCCTTCAGGTTTGGAATCTGGCCCGGTCCGACGGCTTTTGTCTTGATTTCTGTCGAATGCTCCAGCTTGCCGTCCCAGCGAAGGCGGGAACGTTTCTGCTGCTTTTCGGAGAATTCCACGGTGATTTTCCCGTCTTTGATGACGAGTTCTCCGTAGATTCCGCAGACAGGGCATTCTACTGTTGTGCTGCCATCCTCCGGGATTGTCAGCATATTGCAGTGACATACCGGACAGACGCCTTTCTTTTTGCCGCGCCACTTTGTGCGCTCTTCTTCCGTCTCAGCCTGCAGGGCTTCCACGATGTTTTTGCCGACCTCTTTCATGCGTTCCATCTGCTCTTCATTTCCAAGAACATGCTCATGCGCCATGGCACCGTAATACTGATTCATATCGATCACATCAATGCCCATAGACATGGTGAACTCATACATCACCGGAAGCATGAAATCTAGCCAGTTCTCAGTCATGGCCCCTCCAACGGAAATGAGGGCAGCTACCCGTTTCTTGAAACTCCTCGGATCCGGAAGCTGATCGGCACTCTTGCCTGCTGCCAGTCCTTCCTCATAAGCTGCCTTTCGAAAGGTGATGTCGTGGGAAGGTCCGATCCGGTCGCATACGGTTTTGAACCGGCCGGTCGGGCTCAGCACGTAGGTCGGTGAACCTGCGATTACCGCATCACACTCCATCAAAGCTTCATCCAGAATGTGAAAATCGTCTTTAATCGGGCAGCCGCCCTTGCCGAATCCCGCAGTCATACCGACAACACAGGAGATACAGCCGGTGCAAGGCTTGATATCCAGATCATCTACACGGATGAATTTCACTTCGCATCCGGCTTTTTCACACTCCATCAAAGCCGTTTTAATCATCACATCTGTATTGGCCATCTTTCTTCCAAAAGAAAGGCCCAGTACTTTTTTCTTCTCCATTTACATTCCTCCATAAAACGGCAGACGCTGATCGCCTGCCGTCAGTCTTCTATGATAACCCAATGACTGAGATCAGTCAATGATGACTGTACGCTCTTTGATTCCTTCAAGCGGAACCGGGATGTATGCGGTTCTGGTTGCAACGGTCAGCTTCACCTTATGCTCACCTTTTGAGAGTCCGCCGGCCTTCATGACTCTGATATAGAGCGGATCGCCGTATTCCCATTTGTAATCGACCACAGTCTCCGCCTCTTTTAAAGTGAACCAGTCCTCCTGGTCGATGGAAATCCGGATATTCTCATCCGGCTCCTGTGTGCCGTCTGCCGCCACGTGTACATATTCAATCATGGACATCGGAATCCCGCGGTAATAGGTGATATTGGTCTGCAGCTCAAACCCGGCAATCTCACCGTTTTCCTCAAAATTTCTGCAGGTATTTTCAAGAAATACATTATTATCAAACATTTTTTCTCCTCCTATCCCTGAATTTCCTTTAAGCAGGCCTGAACATATGCCTGATTTGCAGCCACCTGTTCTTTCTCCACGAACGGATCGCCCGGCAGTGTGAATCGGTTTCCTTCATACTCCGTTGATACATAGCCGCTCCAGTCATGATCATGAAGATACTGCAGAAGTGCTTTGTAATCCATGGAGTACTCCGGTCCCTCTTCGGTCATTTCGAACATCTTCAGGTGGAAGTGCTTAATGTAGGGAAGCAGGTCATCCAGAGCCTCGAATTGGTAGTTTTCATATCCGTCACAAAGCGGCACAAACATCTTGTCGTGCTCTGACTTGCATGCTGCCGCAAGCTCAGGCGGATACTGGTAATTGTTTTCCACAAGGACTGCATGCAGATCTGTTCCTCTTTCAAAGAGTGTGTCGATATAGTCAAATACCTCCGGGCTTGTCCCGTTCAAAGTCTCATAAGCGCGCACTCTTCTCGGGAATCTGCGGCAGAAGATACCTGTGTCGATGACCAGTCCGACGTACGGGGAATTCAGACGCTTCATCTCTTCGATAAAGGCTTTTGTTTCCGGAATATCAAAGGCCATGCCGGCATGCACCTCAAGGGCGATGGCCACATCATATTTCTCACAGTAAGGAAGCAGAGGCTCACATACCCAGTACGGTACCATGGATACCAGACGGATCAGATGGATGCCCAGTCTGTGTGCCTGTTTGATTTCTCTGATCAGCAGGGCGATGCTTTCTTTTCTGGTAAGCGTTCTGTTCTTGTACAGGTTGGTGTTCAGGAATACATCTGCGCACACCGGATCCAGCCCGGTCTCATCCAGAAGAGCCTTCCACTCCGCAACCGTTTCATCCGATACATCCGGAGCTCCCTTCAGCATCTGGTCCGGCAGAATTTCAATGCCCTCCGCATGATGCTCTTTGACGAAATGCATAATATCCGCCAGCGTCATGTTCTTAACTAAATACTCATTCTGCAAGCTGTAAAGGCTCACACATGTTTTGATCTGTGACATATTTTCTTTTTTCTCCTTATATTATTTGTTTATGACTGTTTTGCTTTGATCTGTGCGCGGATATCATCTGCATCCTTGTCGGAGAGCTTCCACAGCAGACAGCAGATGGCAGCGATCACAAAGAGGATTGCCGGAATCAGGTTGACGACCGCATTGATGCCCGTCATGGCCTGCGGAGTCTGCTGCTGGTTTGCGACATAACCGAACGCGGATAACAGCATCACGCCGACCGAAGCTCCGATGGCATTTCCGATCTTGGTAGCAAGTCCGTAGGTGGCATAAGCTGTTCCGTCTGTTCTCACACCGGTCTTTAACTCCATATAATCGACGGAGTCGGCCACCATTGACAGCGTCATCGGGAATCCCACATTGAACAGTCCGAAGACTACATCACCGGCAATGACCATCTTCATGTTGTCAAACGGTGCCAGGAACATGATGAGCAGTCCGACTGCCTGGATGATCATGGAGAACATCAACACATTTCTCTTACCGAATTTCTTTGCAAAAAACGGTACAAAGAAGGAGCCGATGATCGAGCACACGGAAGGAATCGTCATGATCACGGCGATCATCTGGAAGGAACCGAGGCAATAGATGACATAGAATGCGGTCACCGCGATTCTTCCCATAAAGGCCGTCATCTGAATCAGCATGATCAGCGTAACGATCATGAGATATTTATTTTTTACAAGGTTTCCGATGGTGTCTTTGATGGAAAACTTCGCCTGCGAGCCCTCCATCGGTTTTACGTGTTCTCTTGACGTAAAGAACACGATCAGGAACAGCGGGATGGCGATGATACCGTATACGACAGCGGTCATCATGTAACCGTGACCGGTCGCCACTTCCGCGCCCGCGCCGGAGAATTTCAGCGCCAGACCTGCGGAGCAGGCATTCACGATCACCATTCCCAGATTCATACCAATATTTCTGGAAGTGTTGATCTGATTTCTCTGCTGTGCGTCTTCGGTCATGACGCCGGACAGAGAAGAATACGGAATATTAACCAGTGTATACAGCATGCTTGCGGCAATATAGGTGATTGCAGCCCACATGATCCCCGCTTTACTTCCGCCTCCGAACGGATTCGTAAAGGTCAGTACACTCAGAATGACCAGAAACGGACACCCGAACGCGATCCAGGGGCGGAAACGTCCCCATCTTGACCTTGTGCGCTCGCAGATCGCGCCCATCATCGGGTCATTGACAGCATCCCAGATTCGCGAAATCAGCATAATTGCAGAAATAACGGCCGGAGCAAGACCAACAACATCCGAATAGAACAATGTCAGATAGGATCCCACAAATGTCCACACGAACTGGGACGCGAGATCACCGAAGCTGTAGCATATGACAGCTGCTCTTGAAGCTAACTTTTTCTTTTCCATTCCTTTAACTCCCTTTCATCTTTTACTGTCTATACTATACCTGCCGTTTCCCTCTCCGGCTTTTCTTAGATTCCATCCTGATTCATTTTTTTTGCAAGATTATTTGACGAAAAAAAGAAGCGCAACAAACATATATCATTTGTTGCGCTGTTGTGCATAGATGATAACTCTCTGCTAAAGCTTTTTATCACAAATCATCCTCATTGATATGAATAATGGTAATCTCATGCGGCAAAAGAGTTTTCTGTACTGTCAGTTTCCCCTGTTTCACCGTCTGCCGCTCCATCCGCATGCGGGGAAAACAGCTTTGACGGATATATTTTACGTCCTGGCTGGTCAACCGGTGATCATACTGGAACTTCTGCCATTCATTCAGGAGGCTCCCGCACTCTTCGTTTACGGTCCGGCTCTTAATGACATATCGCATGTTCTCCGGCATATTCTGAAGGGTCACCTTCAGCTCCACCGGATCCCGGTTCTCAAAGATATCTTCCATCCTGTCCGGGGCATCCATCCCCTCTTCATTCATGAAATACCGCACACTGTACCACTTGAAATTGTAGCAGAGGATCGAATAATTCTGTCCTTTCTTTGTTATGATGTAATGATCTCCCTTTTCAATCAGCTCTTCCCCCAGATCGTTCAGGAAGCGAAGGGCAAAATACGCAGGTTTTCGGATGCTGTCCTTCGTCAGAAGCCCGTTTCCTCCATTTGCAATACTGTTGGTATCATAGTAACTGCTCAGCCAGTCAGAGCCCGTCCATATGCCGAGAAGATCCGTCTGCCCCCAGAGCTCCGATATCTTTTTTACCACATAGGCGCCTCGAAAACAGCTGTCGTTGAGATAGTTCCGGTTGGAGAGGGTAAGATTCCATTCCGTTACATACAGCGGGCACTCTTCCAGCCCCGCTTTTTCCATCAGACTGTGCATGTCCTTCACACTGTCCGGCTCATAGCTTTCTTTCGTCACCCGGTAATTCACGAACCGGTCATTCTCCAGCTGTGAGTGATACGGAAAAAGCAAAAAGGATACAAAATCCGGAACCGTTCCCCGCTTTTTTACCTGCCTTCCAAACTCCAGCATAAAGTCCGGCCGGCAGTCAATAATCGCCCCCGGTCCTCCAACCAGGGCCTTCGGGCAATAACTTTTGACCGTCCGGTATGCGTGAAGAAAGACATCTGCGGCACTGTAATTCTCACCCTCATAATAGCGGCTGGAGGATTCATGCATCAAATCAAAAGATATCTCAAAGATCCACTGGTTCACCTCTTCCCTGCCATACCGTTTTACCACATGCCGTACAAAATCCTCAAACATCGCCTCCCACGCTCTCTGCGTTTGAAACTCCACACACTCCACACCATAAAAAACCGGCTGGTTTTCCGATTTCAGCACCGCATCCGGCCGTCTGCCGAAATCAAAAAAGGGATGGATATGATGCGTCACCAGAAAATCCAGAACACTGTCCAGAATATCATAATTATAATTGCTGATATGAATACCATCCGTAATCATCAGCTTCTGTGAAAACACGCTCCACAGTCTGACATGTGAAATTCCCAGGTGTTCCGCCAGGTAGACCGTATGGTACTGCACATTTGCCAGCGTCAGACTATACACAGATCCCATATTGATTACCCGGTTCCAGAACTTCTGACAGGGAACTGCCTGTCCGGCATCGGCGGACACCGCTATTTCATTCCCTCTGCGCAGAGAGGGGTTCAGCTCCGGTTCCCGCTCACGCAGTTCCAGACGCAGTTTTTCTGCAAGTTTCTGATCCCCGCTCTCCTTTTTTTGTTCTTTCTGCCACAGGCCGCGATACTCGCCCGGCGTCATTTCATAGATTTCCCGAAATACTTTATTGAACACCGAAGGATTGGAAAACCCTGCATCCACCGCCACTTTTGTAATATTGTTTTTTGTAAACACCAGATCATGAGCGGCATACCTGCATTTCATCTGATTCACATAATCTGCAAAATAAATGCCCGTCTGTCTTTTGAAAAAACGTGACAGTGTCGATGCAGATACAAACAGCGAATCCGCCAGTTCCTTTAAACTGATGCCGGTACGGAAATGACCGCTGACATACTGCAGGATCTGCTGCAGCCGCACATCGTCCTCCGCTTCCTTCATCGCCTCCGCAGCATCCGGCATTCTGAAATCCTCAATGAGCGAATCCAGGAGAAGATACATCAGGCTTCGGGGAAGACAGATATTTCTGTCCGACTGGCGGATATACTGGTAAATCAGCCTGTGAAAAACATCTCTGACCTTCCCGTAATCTCTCTCATTGTCAATCAAACTGTTGCAGACAAAAATACTGTTTTGATTTTTCAGAATCTCCGCAATCAGAGCATAATCATATTTCACCGTGCACACGATCGCCTGATGATCGTTTTTCACTTCATGAAGGATCCCGGAGTTAAACACGATCACATCTTCATTCTTAAGATGAAAAACTGTCTCTTTCATGTGAACAGACACTTCCCCCTCGATCACAAACAGGACTTCCAGCTCCGAATGAAAATGCTGCCCCTCTGTCATATCTCTGGTAATCTCAAATTCCATATCCCGATTCATTCTTTTCCCCCTTTGTTTTATTATAGCCGATAGCCCGCGAAGAAGGAACCGGAGAAATTGTTTTTTCAGAACAAAAAAAGCTGTTGTACGAAACGCGGTTTCATACAACAGCTTTTCTATTCCCATCTGTTACAGACCGAGGATCCGCTTCTCCATCGCAAGCTGTCTGCGTGTGTACTCGTATCCGCCGCAGTAGAGCTCATCCTCATACTCACAGATCAGATATCCGTCGAATCCGGAGTCTCTCAATACCGGCAGGATGTCTTCGTACGGAATACTCGGCTCCACACAGTCTTCGCTGAGATAATGGAACTTGCCGTGCATCTCAAAACTGTAGGGGATAATATCCTTAAACTCCTGCATCAGAGCCGGCAGATCTTTTCTGTCATGGAACTGTACAAATCCGTACATGCCGGCCAGGGTTGCCATGATGGCGGGATTTGCGCCTGCTTCCATCAGTTCCTTTGCAGCTTCCTCCTGCGGTACACCGTCTCTTCTCATCTGCGCCGCCATCTCCAGATGCTCTTCTTTTACACCGGCCTTGAGTGCCTTCATCCAGTGCGGCTTATTCGGTGCCACGGAAAGGAAGCCAAAGTCCGGAACGAATCCCAGATATTTGGATCCGGTCTCTTTAATGACCTTTAAATATGCCTGCATCGTTGGTGATCCGGGTGTCTCAGGGTTATGGATCTCAATACCGCAGCGCACGTCAAACAGTTCCGCATAGGGAGCCAGACGGCGGAACGCTTCCGGCGACATCATATACTGTACGCGCATGACCTTGCAGCCGAGCTTATTTGCCGCCTTTAAGTCGATAATTGCGTCCGCCAGCATCTCGTCATCGGTCAGGTTGCGGTCCGGGCGCATGCCCTTGTCGTTGTTTGCACCATATCCGACCGGTCCGATTCCATATTTCTTTTTCAGATCTTCCACCATCCCCAGGAACTCATCACTTACGTTCGGATAGGAAGGGATCATCTGTGTTCCCACGATTTCATATCCGGTCGCTCCTGCCAGTGCAGCCTGTTTTACACATTCTTCAAAATCATACTGATATCTCGCATACTCTGTACCATAGCAGAACAGTGTTGCGCCAAGTTTTACATTTCCCATTTTCGTTCTCTCCTTTACTCTGCCACGTTCACTGTTACTTTTTCACCGCTGTCCAAAGGCATGAAGGTGTGATCCGGTCCGATCTCCATATAAGGTACACGCATCATCAGGCGAAAATCCAGTTCATGCTCTCCGTCAGCGACGCCGCCCTTTCTGATCACACGGATCTTTGCCGGCACCACCTGGCTCCAGAACTCGGTTACTGCCCAGGAGAGCTTGTAAACCGGCATCTCTTTTCCATTCAGTTCAAACGTTACCGCCTCCTGCGGCATCTTTTCTCCGTCCAGATATACTTCCAGCGAATCAATATCAGAGAGATAATGTCCTCTGTAATATCCGAGCTGCACGTCAAATTCAAACCCGTTCCTGTCTCCGTTAATGTAAATGTTTCTAAAAGAATCTTTTTTCACGATTTCCCCGTTCAGGTTCATCCGCATTGCGAATCCCATATCGTAATCCCCTTTCCTTTTCTTTAAGTTCAAGTTAATCTTCTATTATGATACCAGATTTTTCTTCGGTTTTCTTTTCAATATTTCGCCTTTTACTGTTCCGCAGCCTGTCTCTTTTGCTCCAGACTTGCCAGTACTTCATCCATCTTCTTCTCATTCAGCGGATAGAGGAACAGCGGGATCAGGCAGCAAAGGTACAGGATTCCGAAGATCAGGTTGACCACAATGTTGATGCCGGTCATGGCCTGTGCCGTCTGCTCCTGTGCGGTGCCGACATATCCCATTGCGCCCATGATCATCAGAGCGACTGCAACGCCGATGGCATTTCTAATCTTGGTGGACAGAGATACCGTCGCATATGAGATTCCATCGGAGCGGATTCCCGTCCGGTCCTCCTGGTAGTTGATCGCATCCGGAACCATCGCCATCGGAATCGGGAATGAGAAGCTAATAATAATTGTAATTGAGCGCCTTACAGTTATGGCAGACAATCCCGTAATTCCCTCTTCCATCCGTCGTTGCGATATACGAATCTTTGCCGGAAATATAATACCGGTACAGACGGTTCAGAAATTCAAAGGCAAAAGCCGCCGGTTTAAAAATTCCGTCCCGGGTGATCAGTCCGCTTCCTCCATAGAGCATGTAATCGGTATCAAAATATTCAGCAATACGGTCACTTCCGTGAAAATAAGCCATCATGTCGGTGTCCCTATAGCTGTTAATATAATTTTTTACAATATAGGCCCCTTTAAAGCAGCTGTCATTGATATAATTCCGGTCCGATACGGTCAGGTTCCACTCTGTCACATAGACCTTTTTGTCTGACATGCCGGCCGCACGTATGTCTTCCCTGAGATTCGCCAGCGCATGCTTTACGAACAGCGGATCGGAGGCTCTTCTGCTTAAAAATCCTTCTCCTGTCCAGACCGCATCATAGGCATAAATATAGATGGAGATAAAATCCGGCTCTGCCAGATGTTTTCCCAGCTCAAGCCTTCTCTAATAAAACTGGCGGATATAGGAGGATTTTGCATCAATCGCCTGTACATAACCGTGCATGCCGCAGCCTCCCACCTCCGAGTCCTTGCTGTATTTTTTGATCCAGAATTTCTATCCGGACCCTGTCTCTTCTGTCATAATCTTCCATAAAATCACCCTTTTTTTCTGTTTTTACCATCCTGTATTCGTTTTGTCAACCGGGAAGTTTGACGGATTTTCTTCCCCTGTGTTATACTTTTTAAGGAAAGCAACGATTCTTTTACATATCTGATTTTCTGATTTCTGTATTTTCCAAAGATTCTTGCTTTTGATTCATCAAAGAAGCAGAAGAATCCTGACTGGAAAATCAGATTCTCCTGCGTTACAAATGCGAAGGAGGTAAAAAGAACATGCAAAACACAGCAAAGAAAACCCGGAGGTATGCCATGCCGCGTTCAGAAGAGAATATATCCTATACCATCGACGACATCTATCGTCTGCCGGATGGCAAGCGGGCGGAACTCATTGACGGACACATGTACCTGATGGCCCCTCCCAACAGATCGCATCAGAAGATCAGCTGGAAGCTTCATCAGATCATTGCGAATTACATTGATGCCAAAGGAGGGAAATGTGAAGTTTACGCGGCTCCATTTTCCGTTTTTCTGACCAATGATGAAACCACCTATGTAGAACCGGATCTGTGTGTCATATGTGATCCATCGAAGCCGACAAAAAAAAGGATGTAAAGGTGCGCCAGACTGGGTCATCGAAATTGTATCCTCTTCCAGCAAAAACCTGGATTACATGCTGAAGCTGTTCAAATATCGGACAGCCGGAGTCCGGGAGTACTGGATCGTTGACCAGAGCATGGACCGCATTCTGGTATATCATTTCGAGACAAACACAATGGAAGAACATACCTTCCGGGATACGGTTCCGGCAGGAATTTATGATGACCTGGAAATCGATTTTTCCGGGCTGGATTTAGAATAGGAAATAGAAAAGATGGCCACCTTATATTTGAAGTACTACGATACCGCAAAAGCCGGCGCACCCGGTGATCAGCATCGGATGGAGCACCGGATCGGGCTCGAACTTCTCTCTTACGGGTTACAGGATCTGTTTCAGATCTCCATACCCGCAGACGAGATCAGTGATCATATCCAGACCGAAAAACTTGGCAAGCCCTTCCTTGACGAATATCCGGATATCCACTTTAATATCAGCAACTGTGACGGGCTTGTCGTCTGTGCTCTCGATAAAGACCCCATCGGAGTCGACGCGGAAAAAACACGCCGATGCCCTGAGAGTGTTTTCCGCCGGCTGTTTACGGATGAGGAGCGCGCTTTTTTTGATGACATGGCAAAGACAGAGGAACTGCGCGTGGAATGGTTCTTACGCTTCTGGACTCTGAAGGAAAGCTATATCAAACAAAACGGGGCCGGACTGACCATGCCGCTTAGCAGCTTCTCTTTTACCTTTGATCTGTCCTGCGATCCGATGAAAATCATCTGTTCCGAACCCGGCTTTTGTTTCTCACAGTATCAGCTCGAAAGCGGACATATCATTTCTGTGTGTACTGTTTCGAAACCTGACATCCCGAAGCTGGTTTTTCCATTCCATCAATCAAAAGGAGAGCATTAAATGAAACTGGGTATACTGGGAACCGGAAAGATCGTCCAGGAGATTCTTCCCATGATGGCTTCCCTGAATTTTGAAAAAATATATCTTCTGGGAACGGAACGTTCCCGGGACCGGGCAGAAAAACTCTGCAGAACCTGGCAGCTGGACAGTTATTATCTTGACTATGAAGAACTTCTGAACACAGATATTGACGCGGTATATACAGCTCTTCCGAATCACCTGCATTACGCCTATGCAAAGAAGGCTCTTCAGGCCGGCAAACATGTCCTTCTTGAAAAGCCTGCAACATTGGTGTCTTCACAGCTGAGGGATCTGATTTCAACCGCCGGAGCGCGCCGCCTGATTTTGGTGGAAGCCATGAGCCTGCACTTCGCTCCCGCCTATCAGGCGATGAAAGAATGTATCCGGGATCTTGGCGATATCAAACTGGTAAACTTTCAGTTCTGCCAGTATTCCTCACGCTATGACAAATTCAAACAGGGAGTGATCGCGCCAGCCTTTGACCCGGCACAGGGCGGCGGCGCACTGATGGACCTGAACATCTATAATATTCACGCCATCCTGGGCCTGTTCGGCGCTCCGGAAAATGCGGAATATTTCCCGAACATGGAACGCGGCGTTGACACCAGCGGAATACTCATCCTGCACTACCCGGGCTTTCAGGCGGCCGCCATTGCAGCAAAGGACTGCCAGGCTCCGACAAACTCCACCATCCAGGGGACAGCCGGGTGCATCCAGATCCGGATGCCAATGAATAAGATTTCCTCGTTTGACCTTCTTGATCAATCAGGAAAATTAATAAAAACGATGGACTTTACCGAAAAAGTCCACCGTCTCACCTATGAATTTAAAGAGTTTCAGCGCATGGTCAAAGAGATGGATACGGATCGCATGGACGCCTTAAATCAGATCAGCCTTTGCGCGGTAGGAATATTGGAGAAGATGCGTCCCTATGCGCTGCATGAATCCCCGGTAGACCATTTGTAATTCAATACTCGCGTCTGCGAGTATTGGTGCGGGATTCGGGTCCGCTTTAGCGGACATAATTCCAATCCGAATCCCTGCACATCCTCGCGGAGCGTATATCAGATGGGAGATTGTACTCCCACTGATACGAAATTGTTGCTTCCACTTAATGCTCTACACATTTGAAGTGGGAGTCATCTCCCATCTGATATTATTTTAACTCATGAGGAACACTATATTTGTGTAATTACATAGTTTTAACCATATTGACGTATCTTCCTTTTTATGTTATGCTCTAGCAAAAGCAAGTTTCTTTTATATAAACACAGCTTCCAGAAAGCTTTTGTTTGTGATCTGACTGTCAATTATTCTTTTTTCATCAAAGACTCTTTGCTTTTTAATCCATTCACAAAAGCAGGGAATCCGATGAACGGTCAGATTCTCCTGCAAACATTTTTAAGGAGGTAAAAGAAATGATTCATGAGAGTTTCGCAGCATGGAGGTATAAGGATATGCCAAGTCTGGACGGCCGCCGCAAAATCGAAAAAATGGATGGCATCATCTATGATATGTCCCCATCTGCAAATTACCGTCACGGCATTGTAAACGGGAACATATACAACAGTATCTATAACCAGTTAAGGGGAAGTTTGTGCAATGTGTTTATGGAGAATCTGGATCTTAAGATTTCCGAAGATGAATGGGTTGTCCCCGATATCATGATCGTGTGTGACCGAAGTCAAATAAAAGCAGGAACTTACCATGGGATACCGAAATTTGTTGTCGAAACCATCAGCCCATCTTCTGTACAAAGGGACCGCCATATAAAAAAGAAAAAATATGCCCTGATCGGGGCAGATGAATTTTGGATCGTGGAGCCGAACGGCAAATCTCTGGAAATCTACTATCTGACAGACAAAGAATATGAGCTGCATGCTTCTTATATTCTGGATGATGACCCTGAAAATACGGAGTATGATGCCGATACACTCATCACACTCCGCCGTTTTCCCAATATCTCTATGACTCTGGGTGATATTTTTTATGACCTTGACCGATAGGAAATCCGGGTCTCCGTGTCCGGAAGATCATTCATAATTCAAGTCTCGCGAGCGATACTTGAATTACTCACCCATAATATTTAAAAATGCTGTAACATTTTCTTCGATATCACCCTTGAAGACAGCGCTTCCCGCCACTATGATATTGGCGCCTGCGCTGAGGATCTCACCGACATTCTCAAGGGTAACGCCGCCGTCCACTTCGATATCCGTCCGGCAGCCCTTCTGATCGATCATTTTTTTCAGATCACGGATCTTCTGTGTCATATATGGAATGTATTTCTGCCCGCCAAATCCCGGATTTACACACATCAGAAGAACCATATCCAGTTCCGGAAGGATGTATTCAAGTTCGGAAAGCGGGGTGGAAGGATTCAGTGATACTGCGGCAAGCGCTCCTCTGTTCTTTATGGCACGGATCGTACGATCCAGATGTCTGCATGCCTCGGCATGCACTGTGATCAGATCAGCTCCGGCATCCACAAAATCATCAATATACCGAATGGGATCATCAATCATCAGATGTACGTCAAAAATTCTTTCTGTGCACTTCCGGATCGATTTGATGACCGGCATTCCAAAAGAAATACTCGGCACAAAGGCCCCATCCATCACATCGATATGCACGTACTGCGCGCCTGCCTGATCCAGCTGTTTCAGCTGTTCTCCCAGTTTTGAAAAATCAGCGGAAAGGATTGACGGTGCTAAACAATTCATAATACTCCTCCTGCAATCGTAATACACACTCGAACTCTTTTGTATTTCTTATTCTGCCCAGCTCTTCCGCCCGCTTTTATCCGGTATCCCCATCTCGGTGCGATACTTGTTGACGGTGCGGCGGGAAATCTGTATGCCAAGCGCCTCCAGCTGTTCACAGATCTTCTGGTCGCTCAACGGCTTCTTTTTATCCTCTTCGTCCACAATCTTCTGAATCAGCGCCTTCACCTGATCCGGCGTCTTTTCTTCCTCCGCACCGGTCATTGGCCGGCCGGCTGTGCCCGGCTGCTTTTTCGCCGGTCCCTTTGCTGCCGCGGATGCCAGGAAATAATTCAGCGGAAATACTCCCCATGAGCACTGCAGATATTTGCCCCGGAGCGTACGGCTGACCGTCGACTCATGGATGTCCAGCTCCTGTGCGATATCACTCAGCTTCAGAGGATGTTTATAGGCAGAACCATACAGGAAGAAATCATTCTGCTTTTCAACCAGTACATGCAATACACGGGAAAGCGTAGATGTGCGCCCGGCGATACAGTTTTTGACCCACTCAGCCTGCGCTGCCTTGGTCTGCAGATATTTTTTCGTCTCTTCATCTTTTGTCGTCTTCAGCAGATCCATATAGTACGTATTTAATGTAAAGTTCGGGTACTGGTACTCATTGACCAGGATCTCAAACCTGTTTTCCAGCTTCACAACGATCGCATCCGGGCTGATATAGCGCAGCTGCTCGCGGTCACTGAAAGAATTGCCCGGCTTCGGGTTCAGGGCACGGATTTCCTCACAGGCATCCAGCACTTCATCGATGGAAATCTGAAGCTTCTTTGCGATATTCGGAAGATGATTTCTGGCAAGGTCGTCCAGATACTCTTTCGCAATTGCCTTTGCCGCCTCGGAAGCCTCCGGTTTTCTCTCCAGCTGCAGAAGCAGGCATTCCGGCAGATCTCTGGCTCCGACTCCGGCCGGATCCAGACTCTGGATATCCTTCAGAAGCTTTAAGACCACCTCTTCGGACACAGAAAACATCTTTGCAATTGAAAAAATGTCATCAACCAGATATCCCCTCGAATCCAGAGACTCGATCAGGAACTCTATGATTTCCCTTTCCTTTGAAGTATAGTCCGCTATCAGAAGCTGAGACATCAGAAAATCCTTCAGCTCTACCTCAAGATCCCGCTTGTCATGCCAGTTCTGCTCCATATTATCGGCATCCCGTTCCTGCTGATAGTAAACTCTATTCTGTAAATCAGTAGACTCCAGCCAGTCCAGTTTGCGCTGTGCGTCTTCCTGCTGCATATCCGTCTTGGAAGACCCGATATCCGGCAGCTCGATCAGCGGATTTTCCAGCGCAAGATTCTCGATATACTCCTCCAGTTCCTGTGTATTCATCTGAAGGATCTCCATAGACTGAATCATATGCTGCGAAGTCGTCTGCTTTTGCGTAACTTCCAGTTTAAGAGACATTTCTACCCTTCCTTTATCTAAAGCATTCTTATTTTACCGGGCAGCCGGCAGACGATTCGTTCTCTGTCCGGCCGCTGTCTTTATTATACATGAAAATGCTCCTGATGGGTAGAGAATCTTTTATTCAGGCTCCGGCACCTGACCGCAGATTATAATGCGCTCACAGGAACCGGGGGCTGTTTTCCGCAATCATAAACCCATGGTTCATCGGGCCCCGTCCTTTTCCCAGATCAAGCATCGCCGCAAGTGCACCGGAAAGATACTCTTTTGCATTTTTTACGGCCTCTTCCAGTTCGTATCCTTTCGACAGATTGGAAGCAATCGCGCTTGAAAGGGTGCATCCGGTCCCATGAGTATTCGGATTGTCGATCCGTTTTCCAAAAAACCAGCGCCCGATTCCTTCCCCGTACAGATAATCATTGGCATCGTTAATCATGTGTCCGCCTTTTAAAAGGACTGCGCAGCCGTAAGTTTTTCCAATCTGCTCTGCCGCCCGGATCATATCCTCTGTGGTTGAAATACGCATTCCGGATAATTCCTCTGCTTCAGGAATGTTCGGTGTCAGCACACAGGCCAGCGGAAGCAGTTCCTCTTTGAGAACCGCGATTGCATCGTCACTGATCAGTTTTGCGCCGCTGGTCGCGACCATGACCGGATCCACTACGATGTTGTCCGCCTTGTATTCTCTCAGCTTTCCGGCAATCATCCGGATCAGATCAGCAGACGCGACCATACCGATTTTGACCGCGTCCGGCCGGATGTCCGTAAAGACACAGTCCATCTGTTTCCCTAAGAATTCCGGAGTCACTTCAAAAATCCCGTCGACTCCCATGGTATTCTGCGCAGTCAGAGCCGTAATGGCGCTCATCGCATAGACCCCGTTTGCCATCATGGTCTTAATATCCGCCTGAATTCCGGCGCCTCCGCTGGAATCACTTCCCGCTATGGTCAATGCTGTTTTCATAACCTTCTTCTCCTTCCATCCTGTTTCCGGCAGCGAAGATCTCTATGTTGTCTGCTGCCGGCAGATCTGCTCTGCAAGCCCCCGCAGAGTTTCTGCCGCAGCTTTCTTATCTTCCTTTGCAAAAATCGCACTCACAACGGCGGCACCGTCAATTCCGGTGCCGGCAAGCTGTAAGATATTCTTTTCATTCACACCGCCGATTGCCACAACAGGAATAGCAACCGCACTGCAGATTTCTTTTAAGACAGCGTGATCCAGGGTGTTCGCGTTGGTTTTCGTACTGCTTCCGAATACGGCGCCGGCCCCGAGATAATCTGCTCCGTTTTTTTCAGCCTCCAGTGCTTCTTCCACATTGTGAGCGGAAACACCAATGATTTTATCCGGTCCGAGTTTTTGACGCACGGTACCGGCCGCCATATCCTCCTGCCCCACATGAACGCCATCTGCGCCGCAGCGAAGAGCAATCTCAACGTTATCATTGATGATAAACGGAACACCGTATTTCCGGCAAAGATCCCGGATCGCAGCCGCTTCTTGCAGAAATTCCTCTTCACCCAGGTTTTTCTCCCGCAGCTGCACCAGTGTCACACCGCCCATAAGCGCCTGCTCCACCTGCTCATATAAAGTTTCTCCGTTCAGCCAGCTTCTGTCTGTCACCGCATACAGAAGCATGTCTTCTTTCTTTATATTACTCATCTTTTCCTCTCATGTATCCCGACATCATACACACACCATCTGCCCCCACATCGAGACAGAGCATCTGGTTATCTTCACAGATCCCTCCCAGGGCATACACTTCTGTCCTGCTGACTGCCCGGCATACATCGCGCAGATAGTCCAGCCCCCGCGGTTTTATTCCGGGCTTGCAGTCCGTCGGGAAAATATGGCTGGCTGTCACATAGGATGCCCCCCTTTTTTCACACTCCACGGCCTCTTCCACCGTATGGGTAGACACTCCGACAGCCTGAAACCAGCGAAGTTCTTCATCGGAAAGTTTCCGGAAATCTGCCATTGTCAGATGAATGAACGGATGTCCCAGACGTTTCGCCACCCCTGTGAAGGTATGAAGCATCAGTGTTTTTCCTTCCGCCGCACAGACAGGTATGATCCGGGCCGCAAGTTTTTCGTATTCTGATTCCGGCATGTCTTTTTCCCGCAGAATGAACAGATCGATTTCCTGTTTCACGAGCCGGGCCATCCGCTCTACCAAATCACCTTCCGCCAGATGACGGTTTGTGATGCAGATTTTTTTAAATGTAGACATAATCGTTCAGCACCGGCTGCAGACCCTCTGACTCAATGTCCCGGTACATCTGCGTAAAACTTCTTCCGTCCGCAATCTCGAACTGCTCGTCTCCGCTGTCTTCTTCTTCTTTTCCTGTATATTTGCTCTCATGATCTCCGATTCCGGTGGAAACACCGGCGGACACCTTGGTCGCTGCAATTTTTACGATGCCGTCGCGGAAATGTTTTTCCTCCCGGGAGGATACGGTGATGCCGGCAAAGGGCAGGAAAATCCGGTATGCACAGATGATCTGGCACAGCTGCCGCTCATGCACATCCAGCGGATTGATCTTGTCATTGTTGATGATCGGGCGCAGTCTCGGACAGGAAAGGGAAAATTCCGCATGCGGGTATTTCCGCTGCAGGTAATACACATGCAGCCCTGTCGCCAGCGCATCTTTTCTGAAATCGGAGAGTCCGAGAAGCGCCGAAAAGCCTACTCCCCGCATGCCGCCCAGCAGAGCTCTCTCCTGCGTCTCGAAACGATAGGGGAAGACACGCTTGTGCCCCATCAGATGCAGCGTTTCGTACTTGTCGGAATCATAAGTCTCCTGGAAAACGGTGATATAGTCCGCCCCGCACTCATGCAGATACCGGTACTCATCGGTGTTGACCGGATAAATCTCCAGTCCAACGTTTTTGAAATATTTCTGTGCCAGTTTGCAGGCCTCGCCGATGTACTTCACATCGCTCATTGCGCGGCTTTCCCCGGTCAGCATCAGGATCTCCTCAATGCCGGAGTCCGCGATGACCTTCATCTCGCGCTCGATCTCTTCTGCATTCAGTTTCTTGCGGCTGATATCATTGTAACAGTTAAATCCGCAGTATACGCAGTAATTCTCACAGTAATTCGCTATATAAAGCGGGGTAAAAATATACACCGTGTTCCCGAAATGCTTGCTCGTCTCGATTTTGGCTTTCTGCGCAATCTGCTCCAGAAAAGGCTCCGCGGCCGGGGACAGAAGCGCCTTGAAATCCTCCACGGAACAGGTTTCCGCCGCAAGGGCACGGCGCACATCAGTCGCTGTATAACGGTCATAGTCATAGGAATTCATCTGTGCGAGCACTTTGTCCATGACATCAGATTTAATCTGCTCCATACCTTCCATGTATTCCATATGATTGGTGCGAAAAGAAGGATCCTGCTCAATTCTGTGTTTTTTCTCCAAAGCCTTCCCGTCCAGCTTCTCAGAATCTATAAAAAACTGATTTTGTGCCATTTGTTCTTCTCCTTATAAAAGTCTGCCCGGCTTAATCTCTCAGGAATCCTGTGAGAGGATCCGATGCACTTGCCCCGCGCTCAAGCACGCGTCCGAGGCCCGCCAGATAAGCTGCTCTTCCCGCCTCGATGGCGCTCTTAAATGCGCCGGCCATGGCCGGTATGTCTCTGGCTGTAGCGATTGCCGTGTTCGACATGATGGCTGCGGCTCCCATCTCCATTGCCTCACATGCCTGGGACGGCTTGCCGATTCCGGCATCCACGATGATCGGCAGGTCGATCTCGTCAATCAGGATCTGGATGAACTCCTTTGTTGCCAGTCCCTTATTGGAACCAATCGGAGACGCCAGCGGCATGACCGCCGCTGCTCCCGCATTCTGCAGGTCTCTGGCAATATTCAGATCCGGATACATGTAAGGAAGTACAACAAACCCCTCATCCGCGAGGATCTGTGTCGCCTTCACTGTCTCTTCGTTATCCGGCAGCAGATATTTGCTGTCGCGCATGATCTCGATTTTCACAAAATCACCGCAGCCAAGTTCTCTTGCCATGCGGGCGATCCGCACCGCTTCCTTTGCATTTCTCGCACCGGAAGTATTCGGCAGCAGCGTGACATTCTTTGGAATAAAGTCGAGAATGTTCTCCGTCTCCTTTGTATTTGTGCGGCGTACCGCCAGCGTAATGATCTCGGCGCCGGCATTCTCCACGGCCGCTTTGATCAGCTCCATGGAATATTTTCCGGAACCGAGGATAAACCGGGATGTAAATTCTTTTCCCCCTAACGTAAATGTATCTTTCTTCATGTGGTATTCTCCCTTTCCTGTTTAATATAAGTTTTTTACAGCCGGCCGCTGTCCTCAGCCTCCTCCGACAAAGCTGACGATCTCTACGACATCGCCCGAATGCAGTATGAAGGATTCATACTGTGATTTCGGCACAATCTCTTCATTGCATTCCACGGCGATCCTGCCGGCGGGATATCCGTTTTCTTTCAGCCAGGAATACAAAGAAAGCTCTTCTTTATCAATCTGCTGTCCATTGATTTTTATCATTCTTCCGCCTCCTTTTCTTCATCGTACTCTTTATGATTCGCGTATTCTTCCGTATTCGCTTTTACACTCACAATATTCCGGTCCGGACCGCACACTCTGCAGGTCTTTGAACTTTTCGGAAATTTTGCGATCCGGCAGCTCATGGTCAGAGCATCGAACACAAACATTTTTCCTGTCAGCAGTTCTCCTGCACCCAGAATATATTTGATCGCCTCCAGCGCCTGTATGCAGCCGATCACCCCGACTGCAGGGCCCATGACGCCAACCTTCGAACAGTTCGGGACACTCCCGCGCTCCGGGATTTCCTCAAATATGCACCGGTAACACGGTCCTTTGCCCGGCACATAGGTCAGCACCTGTCCCTGAAACCGGAGAATTCCCGCATGGCAGAAAGGCTTTTTGGCAATCACACAGGCATCATTGATAAGAAACTTCGTTTCAAAGTTGTCCACTGCATCGATCACAAAATCATATTTCTCAATAATGTCCGAAATATTCTCCGGTGTCAGAAAATAAGGATACGTCACCACTTTCACTTCCCCGTTCAGACGCCCCAGCCCTTCCTTCGCGGATTCCGCTTTATTCATGCCTGTATTTTTTTCCGCATGGATTACCTGCCTGTGCAGATTGGTCAGGCTCACCTCATCCGCGTCCGCAAGGCCGATGGTCCCGATGCCGGCACCGGCAAGATACATGGCGGCCGGGCTGCCGAGTCCTCCGGCCCCGACGATCAGCACCTTCGCGTCATGCAGTTTCTGCTGGCCGGAAAGTCCCACTTCGGGCATGATCATCTGACGGGCATAGCGCTCTGTCTGAAAAACCGTTTCTCTCTTCATCATAAACTATTGTACTCCCATCTGCTCAATCCTCGCGGAGCATATATATCATATGGGAGATTGTTCTCACATATGATATAGAAAAGGCATACCTGTCCGGTATGCCTGCGCTTTCAAATGATTTCCCTACGTTGGCATTATCCAAATCAGGTTACGGGTCGAGACAAGTCAGTCTCCTCTCAGCCGGCTTCAGCCAGCTCCCCTCTTTTCAATTGCCTTTTATTTTACACCAACCCGGAATGCCTTTCAAGATAATCTGAAATATTTTTTCACACATACGAGTTATTCATATTTCTATTGCATTCTATAGAAAATTGCGTTAAAATCATTATCGACAGGGAGCTGGTAGACCGGCTGAGAGGGGAATGGACAAGTCCCGACCTGATATACCTGATTTGGATAATGCCAACGTAGGGATTCACGACAATCATTATCGGAGATACCTTCGCTGGTATCTCCGTTTTTTATGTCATAGGAAATATCGATTTTCTATGACACAAAAATGCGCTCCGCTAAGGATGCGCAGGTGCGCGTAAAAGGAATTATGTCGCTAAACCGACCGCGCACCGCGCGAGAGTTTCGCAAGCGAAACTCTTTGTTCCATCTGCGGCAGACCGGGAGCACCACTCTCTGCCGCCTTACAAAACGGGAAGTCTCGCGAGCGAGACTTGACCAAAGGCTTCCCGCAGCCTGAGATTTTTGGAGGTAGGTACTATGACATTTGCAGAAGAGCTGATTTCCTGCTCACAGGAAATCTGGCAGGACTACTATACCCATCCGTTCATCACAGAAATGATTGACGGTATTCTTGACAGGGAGAAGTTCTGCCTTTATTTGATTCAGGATACTCTGTACCTGATCGATTACGCGAAAGCGTACGCACACGCCTTTATCAAAGCAAAGGATGTGCCTGTCATGCGCCGGATCTTTGTGGATATGAGTCTGATCCACTCCGAGGAAGACATGATGCACATTCAGTATCTGAAGGAGTTCGGTTACACTGAAGAAGAAGCACTTCGATGCAGGCAGCTTCCCGGATGCCGCGATTACATCAACTTCATGCTTCGCACCGCATCCGAGGGAACCATGGAAGACGGAATCATGAGCGTTCTTCCCTGCGCCTTAAGCTATTATCACATCGGCTGCCGGTGTCTTCAGAAAGCAGCAGAAAAGGGAACCCTTGAGAACAATTACTTCCGCGGCTGGATCGATGAATACAGCGGTGAGAGTTATAAGAATGTCTACGACAGATCCTGCGATCTGTGCAATATCATTACAAAAGATTCCACAGAAAAGGAAAAAAAGAGATACAGGGAAATTTTCCTGGAAAGCAGCCGTTTTGAGCTCGGTTTCTGGGACATGGCATACAACGGCAAATGACGATGACCCGAATTCCTGCGCATCCTCGCGGAGCGTTTATCTCAGTGGGGGGCCCCACTGAGATCAAGTCATCTGCCATCAGGGAGTAATTCATCATGCTCGAATTTCATCATGTTGATTTTCAATATGCACAGGCGGAAGCGCCCATTATATCAGACCTGTCTTTTCAGGTAGAAGACAAAAGCTTTGTTTCGATCATCGGCCCCAGCGGATGCGGAAAATCCACGATTTTCCGTCTGCTGAACGGGCTGGAAGAGATCCGGGGCGGAGAAATAACGCTGAACGGAAAAAACATCCGTGAGCTTCGCAATTACAGCTCCTACATGCCGCAGAAGGATCTTTTGCTTCCCTGGCTTACAGTGGAACAGAATGTCTGTCTTCCCATGAAGGTTCAAAAGATTGCAAAATCCGAACAGAAATCTGCTGCCGAAAAAATGCTCGGTCTGGTAGGTCTGTCTGACTATGCAAAAAAATATCCAAGGGAACTCTCCGGCGGCATGCGGCAGCGCGCGGCCTTTGCCCGTACACTCTGTGCCGGGCCCGACCTGCTGCTTCTGGATGAGCCCTTTTCGGCACTGGATTACATCACGCGCATCTCCCTGCAGGAGTGGCTCATGCAGCAATGGCTGAACCTGAAAAAGACCATTCTGTTCATCACACATGATGTAGAAGAAGCCCTGTTTCTCTCGCAGAAAATTTATGTCGTCACCGAAAACCCGATTCATACGCTTGAGATCTGCCGGGTCCCTTCGGATTATCCGAGGACAAGACAAATGCTGAGCGATCCGTATATCATGAACTTAAAGGCAGATCTTATTCAGAAACTGGCCTTAAAAAAGGATGATGCGACTTATGAAAGCAAGTAAAAAAAACAAACTGCCGGGAATTGCATTTGGTCTGTTCCTGCTGATTTTGTGGCAGCTCCTGGCCATGCTGATCCGCGCGTCCTATATCCTGCCTTCCCCGGTCAGCGTAGCCGGTCATATGATCAAAAACTTTCATGAGCTGATAACCGTACATTTTCCCATGACCATGCAGGTGGTCCTTCTGGGTGGTGTGATCTCTATCGCACTGGGCCTGGGTTTTGCCATCCTGATGACACTGAGCAGGGCTCTGGAAAAGGCGGTCTACCCGATTCTTACCATATCGCAGACCATCCCGACGATGTGCCTGGCCCCCATTTTTATTCTTTGGTTCGGCTATTCGGTCAGAATGCGCGTGATTATGGTCATCCTGATGACCTTCTTTTCCATTACGGTCAATGTATTTGACGGTTTTCAATCCGTTCCGAAGGAAAGTATGGAACTTTTGCAGACCTACGGAGCATCCGGTGTACAACAGTTTTTATTACTGAAAATCCCCACCGCCCTGCCCTATTTCTTCACGGCGCTGAAATCCTCCCTCCCCTGGGCGGTCGTTGCGGCAGCGGTAGCGGAATGGTTCGGCGCGCCGGGAGGACTGGGAAATTACAGCCGTCAGCGCATGATGAGCCTCGATACGGCCGGCCTGATCGCGCCGCTGGTCATCATCTCCGTAACAGCGCTTGTTATCACTGGAATCATCAAATTTGTTGAGAAAAAAATAATCACATGGAAATGACGGGAACGATATTCCCGTCGGAAAGGAAAAATAATGAAAAAAATCATATCATTGCTTTTAACAGGCCTTCTGGCCACAGGAATTCTGGCAGGATGCGGCAATGCATCCGCTCCTTCCGCAGATTCTTCCGGAAATGCCAACAACCAGGCCGGCTCCTCCGCCGAAACCGAAGAGCCCGCGAAGACAGCCGGAGAAGACTTACAGGATTTTAATATTATCCTGGACTGGTACCCGAATGCCATCCACTCCTTCCTGTATGTGGCACAGGAAAAGGGATATTTTGCCGAGGAAGGTCTGAATGTCACCCTCACGGCTCCGGCAGGATATTCGGACGGCCTTACTTTCCCCGCTGCCGGGAAAGCACAAGCCGGACTCTACTACATGAATGATGCAGCCATCGGCTATGCCGATGAGGACATGGACGTCGAAGTGATCGGCGCCGTTACCCAGGAGACCTTAAGCTGCATGATCGCATTAAAAGACAAACAGGTCACTTCCCCCGCTGATTTTGCCGGCAAGAAAATCGGCTACTCCGGCGGAGAGGCACTGAAGCAGAAGCTTCTGACGACCGCAAAACAGGCCGGACTTTCCGAAGATGATTTCGAACTCATCGATGTGGGCTTCGATATTGAAACGGCTGTCACGACCGGCACAGTAGATGCTGTCGCCGGCGGAATGATCAACAATGAAGTCGTGGAGCTTCGGAATGCCGGATATGAGATCGACTACTGGAGCCTGGAAGACTACGGCGTTCCCAGAGAATATGACATCCTCATCGTCGTAAACAAATCCTCTTATGAGGCAGATCCCGCCCTCTATGAAGGCTTCTTAAATGCCTGCAAAAAGGGCTTTGAAGATGTAAAGAATGATCCGGAAGCCGGCCTGGATGTTCTCTTTGCCCATGAAGACGCAGAGAACTACGCTCTGGACCGCACCATGGAAACAGAATCCCTAGACATTCTTCTGAACATTGAGAAAGAATCGGGCGTTCCCTTCCTGTCCATGAGCAAAGATGTCTGGAACACAGATATCGCATGGATGCTGGAAAACGGATTATTGGAAAATTCCGTAGACGCGGGTGAATTCACCACTGCGGAATAAAAACAGACAGACGTAATCATGTGAGAGTAAAGAAATGCAGGCAAGAGATCATTCATGGAAAAAAAACAGGCTTCCGGTCATCACCGGACTCATACTTCTTGCACTGTGGCAGATGCTGGCGGTAATCATACATACTCCGCACATCCTGCCGGGACCGTTCAGTGTCATAAAAAGACTGTGGGAGCTGAAAAAAATATTATTCATCACTCACCTTCCGGTGACATTTACTGCGGTGATCACAGGCTTTCTGCTCGCAATCGCCATCGGGACTTCCCTTGCTGTCCTGATGGACATTTCTCCTAAACTTGAGGCCATGTTTTATCCAGTCCTCGTGGTCACCCAGACGGTCCCGATCATGTGTATCGCCCCTCTGTTCGTGCTTTGGTTCGGCTATACGCTCCAGGCACGGCTGATTTCCATCGTCCTGTCCACATTTTTTACGATCACCATCAATACTTTTGACGGGTTCCGACGGATCCGAAAGGAAAACGTGGAACTTCTTCAGACCTACGGCGCCGGAAAATGGAATCTGTTCTGGCGCCTGAAGGTCCCCACTGCTCTTCCTGACTTTCTCACATCTCTGAAGATCACCTTTCCCTGGGCAGTCATTGGCGCGGCAATCGCAGAATGGCTCGGTGCGACCGAAGGCCTGGGGTATTACAGCAAGCTGATGATCACTAGGATGGACGGCCCGGCCGTATTCGCCACCGTCCTGATTCTCACATTGATCGCCATCATCGGAGTGGCCGTCATCAAATGGATCGACCGGAAATTTATTCTGTGGAGGAGCGAACTGTAAAAAAAAAGGAGGAATTCATCTATTCAGAATCCCCTTTGTACAATCGCCGCCACTTCATCCAAATCTATTTTCAGCTCATCCTGATATATCTTTACGCCCACGCTTCCCTGCAGACTGTGAACCTGTGGGATATCATCTTTCTGATATTCATACAGGGTAAGCTTCCTCTGTGCCGGGTCAATAATCCAGTACTCCCTGACTCCAGCAACCTTATATTTTGCAGCCTTTTTTAAGTAATCATTTGATGCCGTAGACGGAGAAACCACCTCACAGATGAAATCCGGAGCGCCTTCGATTCTTTTCGGATGAATCTTATCACGGTTACATATGATCATCACATCCGGCAGTTTGTAATAGTCATCTATCGTATATCTTTTTCCCATATTATATGCCAGATTTTCATGAAATTCCAAAGCCTCCTCCCCCAATGTAAACTCTTCTGTTTTCTCTGACTGGGCACGAATTGCTTCTCTCACCATCTCTGGAGCAGGGGCTTTCATTTCTCCGCTCAGGATCTGGTCAAGCATATCAGCGGAGTTCTCTTTTTCACTTTTGTTCCCCAGTCATGTTTTTTCCTTTTTGGGGTTTCCTGAATTATTATTCATCATATTCATTCCTCCCGATTCTTTCAGGTAGTGTCAACTTTACTACCTGTTTTATTGTTACAAAACCTTGATT